>JBILDO010000042.1:0-47907 GCA_044352585.1 Verrucomicrobiales bacterium | reverse complement strand
GTGCGGAAAATTCTCCCAGCATTCCCATCGGTGATCCTGCGGGAGGAATTGGATGCTTGTCAGGATGAGCCTCAGATCGGCGGGCTTCGCAAGTTCCGCCGCGAGCCAGTCCCATTGCGCCTCGCCTAGCATGGTGGCACCCGGATCGGGGTTGCGGTCGTAGGGGCCATGCTCGGACCGTTCTGGCAGGGCGATGAGTGGTCCCCGGAAATAGCGCGTGTCGAGCATCAGGATTTGGAGCCGGCGTCCCTCGCCGCCATCGAAGAGGCGGCTGTCGTGGATGCCCGGTCGTCCTCGCGAGGGCGCGTCCGCCGGAATCGCAAAAAACTCCTCGAAGACCTTTTCCGCCTCCGCCCGCATCCGGTAGTCGGCCCCGCCGTCGTTGACGCCGTAATCGTGATCGTCCCAGATCGCGAGCACGGGACAGGCCGCCTGCAGTTTCCGGTATCCGGGAATCGCCGCGAGTTTCGCGTAGGCCTTTCGCATCTCCGTCGGGTCCTCGGTATCCGCATAGACGTTGTCGCCGAGGAAGAGGAACAGCTGCGGGCTTCGGGCCACGACCGCCTCCCAGATCGGCTGCGGCTTGTCCTGGTCGGCACAGGATCCGAGGGCGATGCGGGTGACCGGCTCGGCGGAGCGCGTCGTGAGGCAGGAAAACGCCAACGGCAGGGCCGCGAGAACCCGCAGGACTGGCACCGCCGTCTTCCACCACGTTGGCAATGAAGAAATCCGATTCATGCAGGCAACGAGTCCACGAATCCGCCGCGCCGCAAATAGTTTTCGCAATCGGGGCGAATTCCCGTTTATTCCGCGGCCCATGCCGAACTTCGAACGGATCGAAATCGCCCGGGGGCGTGCCCGCGAGACCCTTGAGGCCGTGAAGGCCTCGCCGGTCGGCGGGGAACGCCCCCTCGTGCTCTACAAGGAATTCCTCAAGGTGGGACGCGCGGAAATCCGGGAGGCGCACGTCGCGGGTGGCGGAGGCATCGAGATCGCGGCTCGCCGCTCCGGGTTGATGGATGTCCTTCTCGAAGATCTCTTCCGCCATTTCCTCGTGGAGACGGGGGCGTCGAAACTGACTGGGCAGCCGCATCCGGTGACGATCATCGCGAGCGGCGGCTACGGGCGCGCCCAGCTTAACCCGGGCAGCGACATCGACCTGCAGTTCCTCGTGCCCGGCTCCACCCAGCGACTCTCCGCGCCGGTCGAAAAACTCGTGCAGGGAGTCTCGACGATGCTTTTCGACCTCGGCCTCAAGGTCAGTTATCCCGTCCGCTCCGTCAAGGAGGCCTGCAAGTTCGCGAACTCCGACCACCAGACCAAGACGACCCTGCTCGACGCCCGCTTCGTCACCGGCGATCCCGCGCTCTTCGCCACCTTCGAGGAATCCTTCTTCGAACAATGCATCCGCGGCCATGAGAAGAGCTACCTCGCCGAGCGGGGCCGCGACATCCGCACGAGGCACCAGAAATACGGCAACACTCCGCACCTGCAGGAACCGAACGTGAAGGAGGGGTGCGGCGGCCTGCGCGACTACCACAACCTCATCTGGGTTCTCTGGGTCCTCCGGAAATCACGCGACCTCGAGGCCCTCGTCGCCCAGGGGCGGCTCACCGCGATCGCCTGGCGCGAGATCGAGGAGGCCTTCGAGTTCCTCATGCGGGTCCGCAACGACCTGCACTACAGCCAGCAGGGCACCCCGGGCGACATCCTCACGCTGCGCCTTCAGGGGGTCGTCGCGACCAACCTCGGTTTTCCGGGGCGGAACATCCTCCGGCGGAGCGAGGCCTTCATGCGGGAATATTACCGTCTCACCCGCGCCCTCTTCCAGACCGGGACCTCCCTGATGCAGGCCTTCGAGCTGGAGGTGGTCGGCGATGACACCAAGCGCATCCCTGTCTTCAACTTCCTCGCCCGGCAGCGCTCGGTGGAGGAGGCCTTCGACGGCTTCTATGCGAAGGGGGGGCTCATCTATCCCGAAAACGACCGCATCTTCGAGGAAGATCCCCCGCGGATGATGCGCTTCTTCCTCCATTCGCAGCGGCGCAACCTCCGCACCAGCCCCGAGATCCGGCGTCTCTTCAAGCTGAACTGGGACCGCATCGACGACGACTTCCGCCGAAGCCGGGGAATCCGCGACACCTTCGAGGAGATCCTCCAGAACCGCGGCCAGGTCGCGCACATCTTCCGGCGGATGCACCGGGTCGGGTTCCTCGGCCGCTATCTCCCCGAGTTCGGCCAGCTCACCGACCTCGTCCAGCACGAGTTTTTCCACCGCTACTCGGCCGACGAACACACCCTTCGCTGCATCGAGATCCTCGACTCGCTCGTCCTCACCGAAGATCCGAAGAAGCAGTTCTTCAAGCGGATCTTCCAGGGCATGGAGGATCCCGTCGCCCTATACGTCGCCCTGCTCCTCCACGACACCGGGCGCGCCGAGAACGTCCGCCACCACGAGGACGCGAGCGCCATCCTCGCCGAGCAGGTCTGCCGCCGCCTCCGCTACCGCGGCGACCGGCTCCGGCTCATCATGTTCCTCGTCGACCACCACCTCACCTTCTGGCGGACCTCGACGACGATGGACATCTCCGACCTGAAAACGATCGCGAACTTCGCCGCGGCGGTGAAGAGCGTCTCGTGGATGGAGGCTCTCCACCTCTTCACCTACGTCGACTCGAACGGCACCAACGACGAGGCCTGGAACGACTGGAAGGCGTCCCTCATGATGCAGCTGCACCGCCGCAGCGCCTCCTACTTCGCCGACCGAGGCAAATACCGAGAGGAATTCACGCGCCCTCTCGCCGAAACGAAACGCGAAGTGCTTGGAAAGGTGCCCGCCTCCTTCGCCGGAGAAGTCGAGGCGCATTTCGCGACGATGCCGGACCGCTACTTCCGCCACCGCGGCGTGACCAGCATCGTGCGGCACCTCCATCTCTTCCACCGGTTCTTTGAAAACGTCCGCAAGCCCGCGAACGAGAGCCTCGTTCCCGTCCTCGGCTGGGAGGCGAGACCAAACGAGGGCTACAGCCTCCTCGAGGTCGCCGGGTGGAACCGCCACCACCTCCTCGCCAAGGTCGCGGGCGCCCTCGCTGCCCGGAACCTCAACATCCTCTCGGCCGACCTCTACACCCGGGAGGACGACCTCGTCCTCGACATTTTCCGGGTCTGCACCGCGACCTTCAACCCCGTGACCTCGCCCCGCGAGATCGAGCGCATCGAGAAGCTCCTCGAGCAGGAGTTCGGGATCGGGGAAAGGGGTCCCGACTTCCGCTCCCTCATCGAGAACCGGGTCGCCCCCTCGATCCTGCGGGAGGAACCGCACAATTTCGAGATCCCCCAGCGCGTCTATCTCTCCAACGAGGACGAGGAACACTCAACCGTGCTCGAGATCCAGGCGCAGGATCGCATCGGCCTGCTCTACGATCTTTTCACCGTGCTCGGCAACCTCGACGCCGAGGTCCTCAACGCCCGCATCAGCACCCAGGCCGGCGCGGCGATCGACCGGTTCTACCTCGTCGACACGAAGACCGAGAAAAAGATTCTCGACAAGGACCGTCTCGCCAGGCTCGAGGAGGAGGTCGGACGATGCCTCGGCGTGGGCGGGCTTGAGGACACGAACTGAATCCGCCCCTCCCCGGGGAGTCGGCTCGAATTCCCGATCGGTTGTCCGGGGGAAAGCTCGCCAGCGATGGGACCACGGTCCCCATTAGCGAAATCACGAGAACGACAAGGGTGTTTTCGAACCATTTGGGAAAAACTTCACCCGGAAAACGGAGGGAATCATCGAATCCCTCGGATTTAGAACGTCGGCAATCCCGGGGGACGCGCGGAAATCGGGTTGAACTCCTGCGCCTCGTAGGGAGTTTTGGCCTCGTCTTCGGTAATCCCGCCGACGACGGTCACTTCGCCATATCCCGAATTCTTCAATTGGGGCCGGTTTGAACCCTTTTCGTAGAGATTCTGCTGCCGGACCGGTTCCCCGTCGATACTGATGACGGTGTATCGGTAGGCCTGGGGACCCGACATGTGGAGAATGTGGAGATTGTTCTGTGAATCGATCGCCTTCTCCGGCGGGCGGAGGGTCATGTAATCTCCGATCGGGTAGGTCCGGAAAACCATGCCCGAATCGCTGTCCTTGAGGCGGAAATAGAGCGCCTTGGAACGCGACCCGTGGTAGTACGTCATGAGGGAGTATTCACGGTAGGAACCGGCCTGGGGATGCCCCTGGGGCACGCCGACGATCTGGCTCCACATCGGTTGGCCGTCCGTCACCTGCACGGTGATCGGCTTGGTCTCGAAGACCCGGTTGATCTGCGGAAAGTGGATGCTCGCCTTGACCCGGTAGGTCCCGATGCCGGCCATGGGGTATCGGCGATTGATGGTGACCTTGTGTTTGTGGGTCTGTCCGGCGCCGAGGACGATGGGGCGCTCGTTGGCTTCGCCCTGCACCGGGGTGATGAGGTGCCCGGCCCCGTCGGTGACGGTGAAGTCGAGCCAACTAAGCCCGCCCGATTCCCCGAAGATGAGGTCGCGGCCGGCCATGTTGACGATGATCAGTTCCCCCGTGATCGGTTCGTGGGCGAGATAAAGGCTGCGGTCGAGCTTCAGATCGAGATTGATCTGGGCGGAAACCGGACCGACAGCGGCGAGAAACGACGCGATCAGGCAGGCTGGAAGGGGCCAACGGCGCATGCGTTCCGCAGTCATTCGGGGTGAACCGGAATGTCGCGGCAGGCACGGGGGAAATCAATGCGAATCTGAACGGGCCGCGTCACCCGATAAGAGACCGGATCACTCCGGGTGCGATGCCCGCGACCACGATCAGGATCATGAGCACGGCCATGACCGTTCCCGTGAAAGGATTGACGCGGATGGCGGAGGTCTCATCCTTCGGCGGCTCGGCGAAATACATCGAGACCGCGATCTTGAGGTAGTAGTAGAAACCGGCAGCGGCACCGATGAGACCGGCCGTGAGCAGTCCCCATTGCTGGGCGCCGACCGCCATCTGGAAGGCAAACAGCTTTCCGAAAAATCCGGCCGTCAGGGGAATCCCCGCGAGCGAGGCCATCGCCACGAGGAGGGCGAAGGCAAGAAAAGGAGACCGTTTCGCGAGCCCGCGGTAGGCGTCGAGATCCTCCCCGACGATGACCGGTCGCAGGATGGTGAGGACGAGAAAGGCGAGGAGCGTCATGAGAAGGTAGGCCCCCAGGTAGAACGCGATCACCGTCGCGGGAGTGAGAGCACCCTTGGTCGACTCCATCGGTGCCGAAGCCAGCGCCATGAGGAGGAACCCGCTGTGGCCGATCGACGAGTAGGCGAGGAGGCGCTTCAGGTTCTTCTGCGGCAGGGCCGCGAGATTGCCGACGAGGAGGGTGATGATCGCAACAATCACGAGGACCGCGGTGACCTTGCCAGACAGGACCGGGCTCGAGAGGAAGGGCGACACGAGGCGGAGCGTGACGATGGCCGCGGCCGCCTTCGAGCCAACCGAAAGGAAGGCCGTGATCGGAGTCGGAGCTCCTTGGTAGACATCCGGGATCCACAGGTGGAAGGGAGCCGCCCCGAGCTTGAAGGCGAGGGCGATGAGGATGAGGGCGAAGGCGAAGAGCGCCGCGGTCGGGTTCACCCCGGGATTCGCGAGGGCGGTCTGGATCGCGGAGAGATCCATGCTCCCGGTGACACCGAAGAGCCAGGCAAACCCGTAGACGAGGAAGCCGGTCGAGAGGGCTCCGAGAATCAGATACTTCACTCCGGCCTCGAGGGACCCGACGTTGCGCCGGAGGTAGGCGACGAGGATGTAGAACGTGATCGAGACGGTCTCGAGGGAAACGAAGATGCTGACGAGGTTCGTGGCCGAAGCCATCCACATGAGTCCGGCGCAGACAAAGACGGGAAGGGCGAAAAACTCTCCGAGACCGGCCTGGGGATGGGCTCCCGGCTCGGGATTGGCGGTCTGCTCGACGACCAGGGGGGCGTAGTCCGCGGCCATAACAAGAACGAGGAGGGTGCAGAGCACGGCCAGCCCCTTGAAGAAGAGCGAGAGCTTGTCGGGGGCGGCGTAGAACTTCCAGATGCCGCCCTCGGTCGAGGCCGGCTGTTCCACGGTGAAGAGGAGAAGGAACACGGCTCCCAGCCCCAGGATGCCGAGACGGGCGATGGATCGCTTGTCCTCCAGCTTGGCGAAGGCATCCACCATGAGCATGGCGAGACCAAGCGCGACAACGAGGAATTCGAGGTAATAGACCGGCATGGGGGAAATGGGCGAAGTTCAGGGTCCGATAGTCAGCCGCCGCATCAACCGGCCATGACGGGGAGAATGCCGTTGACGGCCGGGCGGATGTATTGATTGAGCAGTTCGGGCGCGAAGCCGACCGCGAGCAGGGCGATGAGGAGCAGGAGCAGCGGGAGCCGGTCGTTCCAGGAGAAGTCGGCCGGAACCGCGAGTTTCTCGGGCTTCGGCCCCATGAACACGGTGCGGTAGGCCCGCAGCATGTAGACGGCGGAGATCACGACGCCCCAGAGCGCCCCGATCGTGGCCCAGCGGATCCAGCTCATCCCGGTCTCCTCTCCGGCAAAGGCGCCGAAGAAGATCTCGACCTCGGCCGCGAAATTCGCGAAGCCCGGCAGGCCGATCGAGGCGAAGGCTCCGAAACCGAAGAGCAGGCCGAGCCGGGGAAGCGGCTTGGCGAGACCTCCGAGTTTCTCGAAATCGAGGGTCCCGAGGCGCTCGCGCATCGAGCCGGCCAGGGCAAAAAGCAGGGCGATGGACACGCCGTGCGCGAACATGAGGAGAACCGCGCCGGACACGCCGATGACGTTTCCCGCGGCGATGCCGAGGAACGCATAGCCCATGTGCATCACGCTCGAGTAACCGAGCATGCGATCGAGTTTCTTCTGCGCGATCGTGACGAGGCCGATGTAGAGGATGTTCCCGAGGAGCAGGATGAGGACGAGATTCAGCCATTTCTCGGCCCCGGCCGGAGCCAGAGGAATGGCGACGCGGATGAGTCCGTAAAGGCCGAATTTCTTCAGCACTCCGGCATGCAGCATCGCGACCGGCGCGGGAGCCTCGGCGTAAGCGGGCGCCGCCCAGCTGTGGAACGGAAAGAGGGAGACGAGGATTCCGAACCCAATGAAGAGGAGAAGGAAGATCCATCCCTGCGCCGCGGGGGCGATCCCCGGGTCCTTCGCGAGGGTCGTGAGCGTGGCGAGGTCGAAGGTCGACCCACCGAGGGCGCCCACCGCAAGGATGAGTCCGACGAGGAGGATGAGACTGCCCACGCCCAGGAAAATCGTGATGGTCCAGGCGGTGCGCACGCGCTGCTCCCCGTGACCGAAGATGCCGATCATGAGGAAGGTGGGGATCAGGGCCAGTTCGTGGAAGGCGTAGAGGAAGAAGAGGTCCGTCGCGGTGAACGCCCCGAGGGCCCCTCCGCCGATGAGGAGGAGGGAGAGATAGTAGAGCTTCGCGCTGCCCTTGATGGCCGATTCGAGCGGAGCCACCCAGACGGCGGCCACGAGAACAAGGGCGCTGAGGAGGACGAGGACGAGGCTGATCCCGTCGAGCCCGAAGGCGAGGCTCAGCTTCGGAAAGCCGGGCATCTCGAGGACGGTGCGCGAACTCGGGAATTGCAGCGCCCCGACTCCCTCCAGCGAGGTCTGGAAGTTGATCGCGCAATAAAAACCGATGAGCAGGACGAGCACCGAGGCCCCCAGCGCGGTGAAGCGTGCGGGAGCCCCGAGGCCGACGGCAAGCGCGGCGACCAGCGGCAGGAAGACGAGGATTTCGAGAGTGCTCACGACGGGATGGGATCAGAGGACCAGGTAGAGGACCACGGCGACGGCGGCGAGTCCGAAGAGAAAGGCGTAGTTTTGCACGTTGCCCGAATTGAAGACGCGGAAGACGGACCCGGCGGCAAGGGCGGTCATGGCCGGGAACCGGGCCACGAGCGGATCGACGAGGTAGCGGTCGGTGCAGTCGAGCCCCTTCGCGACGGTGTCCTGGAAAACCCGGACGAGACCGAGGTAGAACTCGTCGATCCGGAATTTGTCGCGGAAGAGCGGGATGCGGATGGGGTCCTTGTCCCGGCCCTTGTAGAAACGAACCGCGGCTCCGACTCCGACGACCAGACCAACCAGGGAAAGGATCGCGGTGAGGCCGAAGTGGCCGAAGAAATGACCGAAGTCGGCGTGGCCGCGCGCGAGGAGCGGACCGGAAACGAACGAATAGGCCGAGAAAACCGCCATGACCGCGAGCAGGGCGAGCGGGATCCACATGACCGGACCGACCTCGTGGGCATGGTCCGCGTCCTTCGTGCGCGCCTTGCCGAAGAAGGCGACGATGACGAGACGGGTCATGTAGAAGGGCGTGAGGAACGCGACAATGATCGCGAGCACGTAAGGCCCGGTCATCTTCTGGTGGAGTGCGGTTTCGAGGATGGCTTCCTTGCTCCAGAATCCGCTGGTGAACGGCACGGCGATGAGGGCGGCGGTGCCGAGGGCGAAGGTCCAGAAGGTGATCGGCAGTTTCTTCTTCAGACCCCCCATTTTCCAGATGTCCTGCTCATGGTGGCAGGCATGGATCACCGCGCCCGAGCCAAGGAAGAGGAGGGCCTTGAAGAAGGCGTGGGTGTAGAGGTGGAACATCCCGGCATCGCTCCCGCCGTGTCCGACGCCCTGGGCCATGACCATGTAGCCGAGTTGGGAGAGCGTCGAGTAGGCGAGGATGCGCTTGATGTCGTTCTGCTGCAGCGCCATGAGCGCGGCAAGCAGGGCGGTGATGGCACCGACCCAGGCGATGGTGTGGGCCGCGAAGTCTGCCGCATCGACGAGGAAGGAGACGCGGGCGAGCATGAAGACCCCGGCCGCGACCATGGTCGCGGCGTGGATCAGCGCGGAGACGGGCGTGGGGCCCTCCATCGCGTCGGGAAGCCAGACGTGCAGCGGCACCTGGGCCGACTTGCCGACGGCACCGCAGAAGACACAGAGGACCGCGATGTTCAGCAATTGCGCGTTCACTCCGCCGACGGCCTTGGCGATCTCATCGAAGTAGATCGACCCGGTGAGGATCCAGACGAGGAGGATCCCCGCCATGAACCCGAAGTCGCCGATGCGGTTGACGAGGAAGGCTTTCTTCGCCGCGTCCGCGGCCGAGGCCTTGTCATACCAGTGTCCGATGAGGATGTAGGAGCTGACCCCGACGAGTTCCCAGAAAATGAACATCATCGCGAAGTTGTCCGCGAGGACGATGCCGGTCATCGAGAAGAGGAAGAGCGAAAGCCCCGCGAAGTAGCGCGACTTGCCCTTGTCGTCCTTCATGTAACCGAGCGAGAACAGGTGCACGAGGAAGCCGATCGAACTGACGATCAGCATCATCCCGCGGCTAAGTCCGTCGATCTGGAATCCGATCGCGATCTCAAGGTCCGGCCCGAGATCGATCCACGGATAAGATTTCGTTTCCACCGCCGCCTCTCCCCCGCCCGCAAGAACGATGCAGAAGATCAGGCAAAGCAGGGCCGAGCCGGTCGAGAGCAGGGCGGAGAGGCCCGACCAGCGCTTCAGGCCGAGCAGGATCGCCGCGGCCACGAGAAGCGGGAGGAGAAGGACGGACCAGGCCAGGGTGTTGGGATCCATGGAAGAAATTCGTTCGCGGTATCAGTATTTCATCGTGTTGACCTTCGTCACGTCGGTCGTCTCCTTCGAGCGGAAGAGCGCGACGATGATGGCGAGTCCGACGGCGACCTCGGCCGCCGCCACGGTGATGATGAAAAAGAGGAGGACGTGGGCGTCGTAGGCGGGCCGACCCTCGACGAGATTGAAGCGGGAGAACGCCACGAGGGTGAGGTTCGCGGCCGCGAGCATGAGCTCGAGACACATGAAGATGATGATGAGGTTGCGCCTCACGAGGACGCCGGCGAGTCCGAGCGCGAAGAGCGCGCCGCTCACGAAGAGAAAATGATTGAGGGTGAGTTCCATGGTTCGTTCCCGTTATTTCAGTTCCTTCTTGCTGAGGACCACGACCCCCACGGTGGCGGTGAGCAGAAGGACTCCGACGATCTGCACGGGGAGCCAGTAGGTCCCGAACAGCAGTTCGCCGATCCGGTGGATGTCGGTCTGGCCCGGCACGGAGGCGGCGAGCTTTGGCAGCGTCCGGCCCGCGGTCCCCCCACGGCTGAGAACAAGGACCACGAGGATCAGAAACGCCAGCACCACGGATCCCGCCCCCGCGAAGGTCGCGAGAGGGAAGCGCCGCTTCTCTTCCTCCGGCACGTCGAGGAGCATGATGATGAAAAGGAAAAGGACCATGATGGCGCCCGCGTAGACGAGGATCTGGAGGGTGCCGACGAGATACGCGTCGAGCTGGATGAAAAGCGAGGCCAGCCCGAGGAAGGAGACAACCATCGAAAACGCCGCCGAGACCGGATTGCGGCACACGACCACCCCGATCCCCCCGAAGAGGGCGAGGGCGGAGAAGAGGTAAAAGAGGAAGGTCATGGCGGAGAGGCCTTCGGCGGCGTAAAAGTTGCCTTTCGGGCAGGTAAAGAGAAAAGGGTAGGAAAATCGGGTGGGTTACTTCAATTCGTTCCACTTGTTCACGAGACCGGTGCGGACGCCGCCGATTTCATAGAGCCGCTCTTTGTCGTGGACCATCTCGGCACGGCTCGTCCCGGTGATGGCGTAGTCCTTGCGCAGGAAGATGGCCTGCTCGGGGCAGACCTCCTCGCAGAGCCCGCAATAGATGCAGCGGATCATGTCGATCTCGAAGGCGCGGGGCCGCTTCTCGACCTTGGCCCACTTGTCCTCGGAGGGAATCTCCTCGGGCTTGATCGTGATGGCGCGGGGAGGGCAGATGAACTCACAGAGCTGGCAGGCGACACAGCGCTCGCGGCCGTGCTCATCAGTGACCAGGGCGGGCGCGCCCCGGTAATGTTCCGGCAGATGCGAATCCCATTTCTCCTCGGGGTATTGCATCGTCACCTTGTTCTTCCGGAGGAGGGTGGCGACGAAGTGACCGAGGGTGACCCGCATGCCGCTGACGAGGCCCGGGAGATAGAGCTTCTCCCACCATTTCAGTTTGGGACGTTGGACGACGATGGCCATTTTGGGAAGAGGTCAGAGGTCAGAAAAGGCGGCGTGGATTATTCCAGGACCCAGAGGAGGATGGCGGTGAGGACGACGTTGGCGAGCGCGATTTCAAAAAAGAAGACCCAGCCCAGACGCATGAGTTGGTCGTAGCGGAAACGGGGCAGGGTCCAGCGCACGACGATGAAGAAAAGGATGAAGGCGATGACCTTGGCGAAATAAACACTGATGTGGGCCAGTCCCTGCCACCAGGGAACCTCGGCATCCGCGCTTGCGGGCGTGAGCCATCCGAAGGGCAGGCTCCAGCCTCCCAGGAAAAGGGTCACCGCAAGACCCGATCCGATGATCATGGCGGCGTATTCACCCAGGAAGAAGAGGGCGAACTTCATCGAACTGTATTCGGTATGGTAGCCGGCGACGAGTTCGGTCTCACACTCGGGAAGGTCGAAGGGAAGGCGGTTCGTCTCCGCGAACATCGAGGTGGTGAAGATGACGAAGGAGACCAGGATCGGAATCGCAAGGATGAAGCCCTTCACGGACAAACCCTCGCCCCAGAGTGGAAGGAGCGCCCATCCGTTCTGCGCCTGCTCGAAGACGATGCGGCCGAGATTGAGATCGCCGTAAATCATCACCAGCGGCACAATGGAGAGCCCCAGGGAAATCTCGTAGGAGATCATCTGGCTGGTCGAGCGGACGCCGCCGAGGAAGGGATACTTCGAATTCGAGGCCCAGCCCGCGAGCACGATTCCGTAGACGGTGAGCGAGGCGATCGCGAAAACATAGAGCGGGCCGACATCGAGGTCCGCGATGACCATCTTCTCGCCGAAGAGGCGGCTGCCGAAGGGCAGCACCGCGCTCGTGAGCAAGGCCGGAACCATGGTCAGGGCCGGGGCGAGCCAGAAATAGAACTTCCGCACATGGGCGGGCGTGAAGTCCTCCTTGAGAAGGAACTTGATGCCATCCGCCACCGCCTGGAGCAGGCCGAACGGACCAACGCGGTTCGGACCGACACGGTCCTGGATCGCCGCGCTGACGCGTCGTTCGGCCCAGACCGACATGGCCACGAGCGGCAGCGTCATGAGAAAGACGAAGACGACGATCTTGACGGCGGCTGCGATGAGGAGATGCCAATCCATGCGGTCAAAGGGGGAGAGTGGCATGGGCATCCTGCCCATGCATCGTGGCGTGACGCCCGAACAAGAGTTTCGAGTTGGCAAGCGAAGGGAGGTAACGCCGAATCCATGCGCCGCCACACGGCGCATGGGCAGGATGCCCATGCCACACTTCGGAGCGCTGTGAATGTTTATGCATGTCGTTCATCCCACGATCAATCCGGCGGCTTTGCGCTGTCTCTCGCGCTCGATGGCGGGGATGGTCTCGCCGGTTTCGATGAGGGGAAGTCCGAGGTCGCCGATCTGACCCCAGCTCAATCCCTTGAATGCGGGCACTTCCGCGGCGAGTTGCTTGAAAAGATCCGTCACCGAATAGATCCCGTTGCCCCCGCCGAGCGCCTGGATGAGATCGCGCACGATCTCCCACGACTCGAGGGTCTGCCCGGGGGCGTCGACCGCCTTGTTGAGGCGCTGGAGACGTCCGGTGACGTTGATCATCGTGCCCGATTTCTCGGCCCAGCAGGCTCCTGGCAACACCACATCGGCGATGCCCGTGGTCGGGTTCGCGAGCGGATGCGTGGCGAGGAGGAATTCGAGCTTTCCGAGCAGTTCGGTGGAGAAACCGGCGTCTTCGACGAGGTTTTCCTGGAAGCAGAGCAGGGCCTTGATCCGCCCCTGTTCAATGCCCGACTTGACCCGGTCCAGTTCGCTGCCGGGCTTCTCGAGGCCGAGGACGAGCTTGACGCCGTTTGTGTTTGGATTGCGGTCGGCGGAGATGAGGTAGCCGTCGGCCTCGCCGTGGCGCGGCACGATCCCGACATGGCCCGTCCCGAGCTGCTTGACGAGGCGCTTCATCATGAAGAGTTCCTCGTTGGTCATGCGGGCCGAGGCGATCACGGCGATTTCGGATCCTGACAAAGACGTCAATTTCCCGACGGTTTTCGCGATGGCCTCGCTCCAAGTCGCGACACGGTGTTTTCCGTCCTCCTTCACCATCGGATCGGTGAGACGGGAATCGCCTTCGATCCAGTGGAAGTTGAGACGGTGCGAGTCGGGCATCCAGTCGGAGTTGACGTCGTTGTTCTGGCGCGGGACGATCCGGTAGATCTTGTTCTGGCGGCTGAAGACGGTGACGTTGCAGCCGGTCGCGCAGTTCACGTCGATGGTGTTCGTCTCGCGCATGAACCAGACCCGCATCTGGAAGCGAAAGTCGTTCGAGGTGAGCGCGCCGACGGGACAGATGTCGACGGTGTTGAGGGAATAGTTGTTCGCCAGATCGCGGCCGGGATGGACGGCGAGGACGGTGTGGCTGCCGCGGTCGGTGAAGCCCAGCACGGGATCGTCGGCGATCTCGTCGGTGAAGCGGATGCAACGGCTGCACATGATGCAGCGCTCGTCGTCAAGGCGGACGCGGGGTCCCACGTCAACGTTCTTCGGCTTCTTCACCTTCTTCTCGCGGAAACGCGACTGGCCCTTGCCGTGCTCGACGCTGTATTCCTGGAGGGTGCACTCGCCGGCCTGGTCGCAGATGGGACAGTCGAGCGGGTGGTTCGCGAGGAGGAACTCCATCACGCCCTTGCGGCATTCTTCGGTGATGGGGCCCGTGGTGCGCACGCCCATGTTCGGAGCGACGGTGTTCGCGCAGGCGATGACGGGACGGGGAATCCAGGAAATGGGCAGGTGGCCGCTCTCGTCGGGCTGGGGCGGCTCGGCGCCGGGCGCGGGACGCGGCGGCATGCCGGTCTCGACGAGGCACATCCGGCAGTTCCCCGGCGAGGTGAGCTTGGGATGGTAACAATAGTGCGGCACCTCGACGCCGACCTGGCGGCAAGCCTCGATGAGGCGTGTTCCTTTCGGGAACTGGTGCCAGACGCCGTCGATCTGGACGTCCACGAGATCGGGTTTCACTTCGCTCATCTCAATCTCAAAGGCTTGCGGCGGCGGTCAGGGTTTCAGGGTTGACGATGGCACCCTCGAGTTCGGGCCTGGTGTCGCCAACCAGTTCGTCGCGGAATTTCTCGATGAAACTCTCGGTGGGCCAGGAACAGGCTTCGCCGAAGGCGCAGATGGTACGACCGTCGATGTTCTTGGCCACCCCGTAGAGGGTGTCGATGTCGCCCGGCGAGGCCTTGCCCGCGACGACCCGGTCGGTGATCTTCTTCATCCAGAGCGACCCTTCGCGGCAGGGAGTGCACTGTCCGCAGGACTCGTGGGCGTAGAAATTGTTGATGTTGTTCAGCACCCAGCTGATGGAGCGGCTGTCGTCGATGACGATGACCCCTCCGGAGCCGGCCATCGAACCGCAGGCGGCGAGGGTGTCGAAATCCATCGGGATGTCCCAGATCGTGAGCTTGCGGGCGTCGTCGCCGCGGCCCACGGTGAAAACCTCGTCGGCGCGCAGCACCTTCGCGGAGGAGCCCCCGGGGATGACCGCCTTGAGCTGGCGGCCGGGCTTGAGGCCGCCGCAGAGGTCGTTGATGACCTCGCCCATCGTCACCTTGCCGACCTCGACCTCGAAGTAGCCGGGCTTCTGGACATCTCCGCTGACGCAGAGGATGCGGGTGCCGGTGTTGTTCCTCGTGCCGGTCTTGGCATACTCCTCGCCGCCCATCGCCAGGATGTGCTTCACGTGGCAGAGGGTCTCGACGTTGTTGACGATGGTGGGGCAGAGATAAAGACCCATCGCCGCGGGAAAGAAGGGCGGCTTGATGCGGGGGTAGGGGCGCTTGCCCTCGAGCGACTCGATCAGGCCGGTCTCCTCGCCGCAGATGTAGGCACCGGCACCGCGGTGCACGTAGATCTCGAGGTCGAAGCCGGAACCGAGGATGTCCTTCCCGAGGAACCCCTTTGCATGGGCCTCGGCGATGGCCTTCTCGACGATCTTCGCGGCCTCGGGGAATTCCTCGCGGATGTAGATGTAGGCGAGCTTCGCCCCGACCGCGAAACAGGCGATGGCCATGCCCTCGACGAGCTGGTGGGGATCCTGGTGGAGGATGTAGCGGTCCTTGAAGGTGCCGGGCTCGGACTCGTCGGCGTTGCAGATGAGGTAGACCGGCTTGGTGTTGTTCGGCGGGATGAAGGTCCACTTCACGCCGCAGGGGAAACCGGCCCCGCCACGGCCGCGGAGACCGGACTTCTTCACCTCCTCGGTGATGGCGGCGCGCTCCATCTTGAGCGCCTTCTTGAGCTGGTCATACCCTCCGTCCTTCAGGTAGGTCTCGATGCCCGTGTCCCAACCCTCGCGGTCGATGTTCCGGAAGATGACCCGGTGTTCCTTGCCATGCGGCTCGCGGCCGCGCTTGTAGGTGATGCCGCCCATGTCAGGAAATCAGGAATATTGTTTGAGGAGCCCGCCGACATCGGTGACGGCCTCATGGAAATCGTCGTTGACCATGCAGACAGGCCCGAAACCGCAGCTCGCGAGGCATTCGGCGAATTCGATGCTGTATTTGCCGTCCGGGCTGACCGCGATCGGGTGGTGATGGGTGACGCCGGAACGGTCGATCCCGGCCTTCTCGCAAAGCGAGTCCATCAGTTCGTAACTCCCGGCCATCGCGCAACTGAGGGTGCGGCAGACGCGGATATGATACTTGCCCGGGGCCTCCTGGCGGAAGCCGGGGTAGAAGGTGACCACCTCGAGGACCTTGATCGGCTCAAGCCCGAGCTTCGCCGCGGTCCACTCCACCGCCTCCTCGCTGATGTAGCCGAAGTGGTGCTGCAAGTGATGGAGTACCGGAAGCACCGCCGAACGCTTGCTCACCGGGTAATGGGTGATCCGTTCGTCGATTTCCTTTTCCAGGTCCTGGGGTAGGGCGAGCATGTCTGAAAACTGAATACTGAAAACTCAAAAACTCCTCACCGGTCGCACTCGCCCATCACGAAGTCGAGACTCCCGAGGATGGAGACGGTGTCGCTCATCATGCAGCCCTCCAGGAGCTTTGGCAGGATGCTGAGGTTGACGAAGGAGGGCGCGCGGATCTTGAGACGGTAGGGAACTCCGCCACCCTTCGAGTGAATGTAAAATCCGAGTTCACCCTTCGGGTTTTCGGCCCCGAAATAAACCTCACCGACCGGAGCATCCAAGCCCTCGGTCACGAGGATGAAGTGGTGGATGAGCTCCTCCATGCTCATGAGGACGCGCTCCTTCCCGGGCAGGGTGTTCTTGGAATCGGCCACGTTGATGGGCCCGTCGGGAAGTCCCGCCACGGCCTGGCGGAGAATGCGGACGCTCTGCCGCATTTCCTCCATGCGGACGAGATAACGGTCGTAGCAATCGCCGACCGTGCCGATCGGGATGTCGAAATCGTAGCGGTGGTAATCGAGGTAGGGATTGGCCTTGCGTAGGTCGTGATCGACACCCGATCCGCGAAGATTCGGACCGCTGAGCCCCCAGGCGATCGCGTCCTCCTTCGAGATCACGCCGATGTCGCGGGTGCGGTCGAGGAAGATCTTGTTGCGCGTGAGAAGCGTGTCGACCTCGTCGAGGCAGACCAGGAATTCGTCGCAGAACTTGAGAAGCTGCTTCGTGAACCCCTCGGGCAGGTCCCGGATCTGTCCCCCGACGCGGGTGTAGCTGGTCGTGAACCGGGCCCCGGTGAGGAGTTCGCAGAGATTGTAGATCGTCTCGCGCTGCGTGAAGGTGTAGAGGAAGACGGTCATCGCCCCCACGTCCATGGCGTAGGCACCGAGGCCGAGGAGGTGGGCGGAAATGCGGGCCATTTCGCAACAGATCGTGCGGATGGCCTGGCCGCGCGGCGGGAGTTCCCAGCCCATCAATTTCTCGACGGCGAGGGCGTAGGCGACGTTGTTGGCGAGAGGGGCGAGGTAATCGAGGCGGTCCGTGTAGGGAACGAACTGGTTGTACTGCATGTTCTCGGCGATCTTCTCGTCGCCGCGGTGCAGGAACCCGATGTCCGGATCCGCCTTCGTGATGGTTTCGCCGTCCAATTCAAGAACCAGCCGGAGCACGCCGTGGGTGGCCGGGTGCGACGGCCCCATGTTGAGGACGAGTTTTTCCCCGACGAGGTCCTCGGTCGTCGCCTGGTAGTCCTTGAGCGACTCGGCGCGGGCGGCCGAATCGGGGACCTCGATCTCGCGGGAAGTGGTCGACATGGCAATGGGTGGGGACGTTTCGGTTGGAAGCGACCCTCCGGGCAACGGAGTATCGGACCGGGGTTTTCGAAGTTCAAGGGGACTTTGTGAAATTTTTCACAAAGTCTCCGCGCTCGGATTACGTTACAAAGCCCGGAGCGGATTGTACTCGCTTCCGCCCTCGATCCGGGGCAAGATCCCCCCATGGAAACGAAGAAAACGATCCCGCCGGACGGCAATGGAAAACGGACCGTGGTCGGCTCGATCTTCGCCGGCCTCTTCGGCGCTCTCGGGGCCGTCTACCTGATCAATCCGACCGCGGGACTGTTCGAGCTGATTCCGGACAACCTGCCCGTCATCGGGAACCTCGACGAGGCGGCCGCGGTGCTGCTCCTGATCAGCTGCCTCGCCTACTTCGGAATCGACCTCGGAGGCCTGCTCGGGCGCAAGTCCCGGAAAGAGCCGGTCATCGACGTCGAGGCGGAGGATCGCTGATTCGGGATTCCCCGGCCGATGGGCCATCACTGCCCCGTTCCCGCGACGACCGGCGGCGCCACCGTTCCCGCCGCCTTGTCCTTCGCCGCGGCGATGATCCGCGGCATGTAGGGCTCCGGATTCGCATCGAAGGCCCGGACGCAGGGGGTGCAGCAGAACAAGACCTCGTGGCCCTGGTAAATACGCCGGTGCTTCGCTCCTTCGGGTCCGAAGGGACGCTGGATCACGGCACAGCTGGTGAAGGGATAGGGAATCACCTGACCGCCCAGTTCCCGGTCGAGACGGGCGGTGTCCTTGAACGAAGGAGTGGCCGCGGTGGTCGCAGCCGGAGCGGGATTCGCAGCCGGAGCGGGCTTGACCGTCCGCGCCGGCGCGGTCCCGGGAGCCGCCGTGACCGGAGCCGGGGTGACCGGAGCCGGGGTGGGGGGGCTGGCGGTTTCGGTTGAGGCGCAACCGCTCGCGAAAAGGGCCGCGGCGAGGGCGGCGGGGAGCAAAAGGCGTTTCATGGCGACGCGTCGAAGATGACGCCGCCACCGCCGAACATCAAGAACAACCGCGGTCGGGCGTTTTCCCACCGACCCGGGTCCGGCGAATTGTGTTTGCAGGATGCCGGGAAATCGCTTCTCTACTCGGCGAGCGCAATCCCCGGCCTCTCCGATGGCAACGATCAAAGTGGCATGCCCGAAATGCGGACAAAAAGTGTCCGGCGACGAATCCTTTTTCGGGACGACGGTGGAATGCCCGGTCTGCTCGGCCGACATCCGCTTCCCCGGGGAAAAGCGCGGAAGCGCGCCCGGCTCGCCAATCGTTCCGGTTCCGCCGGATCCCGGACCACAGGCACGAGCGGAAACGCGACCGGCCGCGGATCACGGTTCGAAACCCGACGCGGTGTTCCCGCGTCCTGCGGATGAACCCGGAACGCCCCCGGCCATTCCTCCCTTCCCCGCCCTTCCCGGAAATGCCGCGCCCGCGGTGAAACTCGAGGCAGGAAAGGAGGTGCCGGCCAATCCCCTCACGACGGCTTCGGGCGAAGGGGACGAGGAAGACGAGATCGACGATCTCCCTCCCTCGCCGATTTGGGGGGCAATCTCGATCGTCACCGCCGTCCTCAGCATCGTGACCTGCGTCGGTGGCATTCTTTTCGCGCCCATCGCCATCATTTGCGGACACACCGCCCTCGCAAAGGCGCGGCACAGCCCCGTCCAACCCGCGCCCGGCCACACCCTCGGCGCGATCGGCCTGATGATCGGCTACGTCAGCCTGATCCTCCTCATCATCACTCTTTTCCTCACTCTGATCTTCGAGGAGACCCTCCGGGAGTTCATCCAGGGAATCCGGGAGTGAAACGGGTCTGGGCCCTGTGAGAACAGGGATCGGCATGGCAAGTTTGCTGCTTGCAAATGACGGGTCCTCGCTTAGAAAGGCCGACCTGTGCGATTGCTTTGAATCGCAATAATTTCAGTTATTTTGATATTGAAGATTTCCTAAACAACCGCAAACTAAACGAAGAACCGAACCATGCTAGAGACGACCATCACCAACATCCGCGCCCGTGAGATCATTGACTCCCGCGGCAATCCGACCGTCGAGGTCGACGTCGAACTCGAGGGCGGTGCCATCGGGCGTGCCGCGGTGCCGAGCGGCGCGAGCACCGGCGAGCACGAGGCCTGGGAACTCCGCGACGGGGACAAGGCCCGCTACCTCGGCAAGGGCGTCCTCAAGGCGGTGGCCGCCGTGAACGAAAAGATCGCCCCCGAACTCGTGGGGATCGACGCGACCGAGCAGACCACGATCGACAAGCTGATGATGCAGATCGACGGCTCGCCGAACAAGAAGAACGTCGGCGCCAACGCCATCCTCGGCGTGTCCCTCGCCACGGCCCATGCCGCCGCGAACCAGCTCCAGCAGCCGCTCTACAAATACATCGGTGGCCCGAATGCGAAGGTCCTTCCCGTCCCGATGATGAACATCATCAACGGCGGTGCGCACTCCGATGCCCCGATCGACTTCCAGGAGTTCATGATCATGCCCAAGGGCGCGCCGACCTTCCGCGAGGCGCTCCGTCAGGGCGCCGAGATCTTCCACGCCCTCAAGAAGGTGCTGAAGGACCGCGGTCTCTCCACCGCCGTCGGCGACGAGGGCGGGTTCGCCCCGAACCTCGACTCCGCCTACGACGCCCTCGAGGTGATCGCCCAGGCGGTCGATAAGGCCGGTTACAAGCTCGGCGAAGACACCTTCATCGCCCTCGACGTGGCCTCCTCCGAGTTCTTCGACAAGGAGCAGAAGAAATACGTTTTCAAGAAGTCCGACAAATCGGTCAAGTCCGCCGCCGAGTTGGTCGACTACTACCTCGACCTGCAGAGCAAATACCCGATCATCTCGATCGAGGACGGCTGCGACGAGAACGACTGGGATGGCTGGAAGACCCTCACCGAGAAGATGGGCGCGAGGACCCAGCTCGTCGGCGACGACCTCTTCGTCACCAACACCAGCTTCCTCCAGAAGGGCATCGACCTCGGCGTGGCGAACTCCATCCTCGTGAAGGTGAACCAGATCGGCTCGCTCACCGAGACCCTCGACGCGATCGAACTGGCCAAGGAGAACCGCTACACCGCGGTCATCAGCCACCGCTCGGGCGAGACCGAGGACAGCACCATCGCCGACATCGCCGTGGCGACGAACGCGGGCCAGATCAAGACCGGATCGATGAGCCGTTCCGACCGGATCGCGAAATACAACCAACTCCTCCGCATCGAGGAAGAGCTGGGTGACGACGCGATCTACGGCGGCAAGATGCGGGTCTGATCTTCCCAACCGCCTTTTCCATGTCCACGCGCAACACCGACTTCACCGACCAGCCCGAGTTCATCCTTCACGCCTCGACGGCGGCGGGGATGTCTCACTCCAGTCTGTGGAAACGGCTCTCGCGCCTGATGGAGCTGGTGATCTATTCCCTCCTTGTCCTGGCCGCGTGGAAACTCTTCGGCCCGGAGCTCCTGCGGCGCGATGAACTCGCCGCCGAAAGGCAACGCCTTGAGCACATCCGGTCCGAAAAAGAGGCCCGGGTCGTGCGCCTGCGCCAGGAACACCGCCTTCTCAAGACGGACAAGGAATACCTCGAGACCGTCGCCCGCGACCGGCTCAACCTCCAACGCGAGGGTGAGCACATCGTCCGGATCGATCGCGAAGGCTCCAACTGAGACCATTCCCTTCAGGAAACCCGGAACGTCCGCCGTTCCGGGTTTCTTTTTGGACTTCCCTGATGGATAAATTTCATTTTTACCATATTTTCAATATAATCCGCTGACTTTCATATCCTCCCTCGCCAAGCGCCTTCTCCTGCGCGTTTCCGGTTTCCTGCCGGGCGACTGCAATCGGCGCTTCGCCGGGTCCATTATCGGAGGAAGCTGATCCGGGCGCGGCTTTCCGACGAACCGGACCTCGCCGCGATTGGCCTTCTCACCAAGCCCGGGGACACGGTTTTCGACCTCGGGGCGAACTTCGGGCTCTTCACGCGCTTCCTTTCCGAGTCCGTGGGAGCGAGTGGACGGGTCTTCTCATTCGAGCCGACCGCGGACATGTTTTCGGTCCTTTCACACAACTGCACGCATCTCGGGCTGGCCAACACCTCGCTTCACCGCACCGCCCTCTCCGACCGGACCGGAACCTCCGCGATGGTCATCCCCGTTCGCAACGACGGCAGCCTGAACCATTACGAGGCCTCTCTCGCGATCGGCGACGGGGACGGGGACGGCCCGGATGGAAAAACGATCACGGTCGAGACCGCGACCCTCGACGACTTCGGCTCCCACCATGCGGTCGGGAAAATCGACTTCATCAAGTGCGACGTCGAAGGGCATGAACTGGAGGTCCTTGAGGGGGCGCGGAACACCCTGCGGCATTGCCGGCCCACCCTTCTGATCGAGGTCAACGATCCTCTCGATGCCGGTGGCCACGGCTCGGAAGTCTTGAAAAAAGTCTGCGAGCTCGATTACGAGATCCTCACCCTGCGCGACGGATCCCTCAGGACCTGGGAACCCGGCGAGATCTGCGTGAACTACGTGCTGCGCCCCCGCTGAGATTCCGCGACGATTTCGACCGGATCCTTATCACGTTTTCTCCCGGTCGCGAGGATCACCGAGGCGGCTCCGAAACCGAGAAGCGCGTTCACGATCCATGCGGCTGCGGGGTCCTTCCCGTAGATCGCCATGCCGAATGCCGCGCTCATCGTATTCCCCGCGCACCACGCGAGACTGAGGAAACCGACGTAGCGGCCGCGCATCGCGTCGGGGGCGAGGCTCGCCGAATAGGCCTGCTGCCGCGAGAACGCCAACATCTCCCCGAGGGAGAACACCGCCATCATCGCGACGAAGGCCGCGAGGGTGCCGCTGCCGAGAAAGGCCAGGTAGCTCGTCCCCATCAGCACGTAGCCGCCCGCGAGGACCCGGCGCACCGGCCAGTGGCGCAATGCGGAGGCGACCGGCACCTCGAAGAGGCAGATGAGGATTCCGTTCATCGCGAGGACCAGCCCGCAATGACGCAGCGGCAGGCCGTTCTTCTCGAAGTGCAGCGGAAAGGTCGTGTTCGTCTGGCGGAAGATCCAGGCGACGCAGACACAAGCACCGAACAGGGCGAGGAAGGGACGATTCTTCCGGATCGAACGCCAGGCATGGGACCAGCCGGCCTCCTCGACGGGCGTCCTCCGCCCCCGCGGGAGGAGGATCCAGGCGACGACGCCGAACCCGATCGAGGTCGCCGCATCGACCAGAAAAAGCCAGAGGAAGGAATGCTCGGCGAGAAACCCCGCCGTGGCCGGCCCGAACGACCATCCCAGGTTGACCGCCCACCGCTGCACGGCGAAAGCCAGAATGCGGCGCTCCGGCGGCACGAGATCCTGCACGAGGGCCACGCTCGCGGGATGACCCGCCTCGCTCACCGCCCCGGTGAGAAAGGCCAGAAGCGTCAGAGCCCGCCAGTCGATCATCTGCGAGAGCGCCAGCATGCAGGCCGCGCCCCCGATCGAGGCGAAAGCCATCGTCACGTTGCGACCGATTCGGTCGGCCATCCACCCGCCGAGCCCGGCCGCGGCAAAGCCGCCCAACGAATAGGCCGCGACCGCCCAGCCCGCCTGGGCCGGGCTGCTTCCGTTCCGCGTCATGAAGAGGGCGAGGAAGGGCACCACGAAGACGCCGAAACGGTTCACGAAGGTCGCCCCGACGAGGATCCAGAAGGGGCGGGGCAACTCGCGGAGCTGGGCGGCAAGGGACATGGGGAGGAGCTCTCCTCGACCCTCACGCCGGATAACTCCCGAGCACCTTCACAAAGGAGCAATGTTTCTCGAGCTGGCGGATGACGTCGGCGAGTTCGGGATCCTCGCAGTGCCCCGCCACATCGACGAAGAAATAATATTCCCAGGCGCGCCGCTTCGAGGGGCGGCTCTCGATCTTCGACATGTTGATGTGGAATTTTTCGAAGGGCTCGAGGGCCCGCACCAGCGAACCCGGCTCGTCCTTGACCGAGAACATCACCGAAGTCCGGTCCTTGCCCGTGGGCGGGCAGGTCTTGTGGCTGATGACGAGGAAACGCGTCGTGTTGTTGGCGAGATCCTGGATGGAACGTTCGAGGATCTCGAGCCCGTAGAGCTCGGCGAGGAGCGCTCCCCCGAGGACGGCGGCACCGGGCTCCTTCGCAGCAACCTCGGCGGCGGCGGCGGAACTCGACTTCTCGATCGGCTGGATCTCGCGGAAGTTCCGCCCGAGCCAGCCGCGGCATTGGGCGATGATCTGAGGGTGGCTGTAGATCTGGCGGATCTCCCCGCGCGGACCGTTCGCCATGAGATGGTTCTCGATCGGCAGCATGACCTGGCCGTAGATCTTCAACGGCGAATCGGCGAAGAGGTCGAGGGTGTGGGTCACGGCGCCCTCGGTCGAATTCTCGATCGGCACGACGCCGTAGTCGACCATGCGTCGCTCGACCTGCTCGAAGACCTCGGCGAAACCGGGTTGCGGGAGATACTTCACGCTGTGGCCGAACTTCCCGATCGCGGCCTGGTGCGTCCAGGTGCCTGCGGGGCCGAGATAGGCGATCTTCAGGTCCTCCTCGAGGGCGAGGGCGGCCGACATGATCTCGCGGTAGATGGCGCGGATCGACTCCTCGGGGAGGCGTCCGCCCGCGCCCTTCGCGACGAGGCTGCGGAGGAGCTTTTCCTCGCGTTCGGGGGCGTAGATCTCGAGTCCCTCCCGTTTCTTGAGAACCCCGATCTCATGGACGAAGTCGCAGCGCTCATTGAGGAGCCGGATGATCTGGGAGTCGATCGAGTCGATCTGTTGGCGCAGTGCTTCGAGGGTCATGGCGGTGGATCAGGGCTCGCGGGTTTCCGGGGCTTCGGCTTCTTCCGGGTTCGCTTCCGCCTCCCGGACATCGTCGGATCCGACGTCCTCGGCGGCGCCGGAAGGTTGCGTCGCATCGTCCTCCCCGGACTCGGCTTGCACCGGCTCTTCCGGCTCGGGGGACGGAGCCGCGGCAGTTTCCGTGACCACTTCCGCCGCGGGCAGCGGCACGAGCCTCAGCTCGGAGGCGTTGGGGAGATCGTCGAGCGACTTCAGGCCGAAGTGCTCCATGAATCCCTCGGTCGTCTCGTAGAGCATGGGTCGTCCGGGAAGATCGGCACGTCCGCCGGTGCGGATGAGGCGGCGCTCCATCAGCTTCTGGATCGTGCCGTCGACCGAGACGCCACGCACCGCCTCGATGTCCGCCTTGGTGATGGGCTGCCGGTAGGCGATCAGGGCGAGCGTCTCAAGGGAGGCGGCGCTGAGTTTTTCCGGGCGCATCTCCGGCAGGAGCGCCCGGATCCATTCGGCGAAATCGGCCCGGGTCACGAAGCGCCAGCCGCTCGCCCCTTCGAGCAGTTCCACGGCCCGGCCCGAGGCGGCGAGGGATTCCCCCAGTTCGGCGATGACGGACTCGATATCCTTTGTGCCGATCGATTCCCAATCGCGGGCCTGCGGAGCGAGGCTGTCGGTCGCGGCACGGCGCACCGCCTTGGCAATCTCGGCGGCCGTGACCGGCTCCGGTGCGGCGTAGATGAGGGCCTCGACGATTTGGATCAGCTGCATGAAACGCGTTTCTGGACGGGTCGGTAAACTGAACCGGTTTGGGCGATTTGAAAGCGGATTCTGCGGGCCGCGGTTCCCCGGTCCGCGGGTGCGGCCTCCTCCTCCGACCAGTTCACCCCGGGGCGGGTTCGCCCGGTCAAAACTCGTTCCGAAGCAACTCGATTTCGCCGAGGACACGCTCCTGGCGCACCCGGAAAAAATTCAGCTTCATCAACTCGAGAACGGCGAGGAAGGTGACGATCATCTCGTGTTTCGTGGTCGCTCCCTCGAAGAGGGCGGCGAAGGGCATCGATCCGCCGGGGGGGATGAGGCCGAGGAGATGGTCGATCTTGTCTCCCACGGTGTAGGCGTCGTCAACGATTTCGCCGAGCCCCTCGTCACCGAGGCGGTCGAGGATGTTCTGGAACGCCCGGATCAGATCGAAGATGCCGAGCCCCTCGTCGAGGGGACGCTCCGCGTCGTCCGCCGCCACGATCTTGTCGGGCTTGTGGGAAAAGAGATTCTGCTGCCTCGCCTCTTTTTCGCCGAGCTTCCGGGCCGCCTCCTTGAATTTCTTGTATTCGATGAGCTGGCGGATGAGGTCCCAGCGCGGATCCTCCTCGTCGGCATCCTCCTCGGGCGGCTGGACGTGCTTCGGCAGCATCATCCGGCTCTTGATGTAACAGAGGTTGGCCGCCATCACGAGGAACTCGCCAGCGAGGCCGATGTTGAGCAGCTTGAACGTGTCCAGGTAGGACATGTATTGCTTCGTGATCCGCTCGATCGGGATGTCGTAGATGTCGATTTCCTCCTTCTTGATGAGGTAGAGGAGGAGGTCCATGGGCCCCTCGAAGATGTCGAGTTCGACCTTGTAGGGATTCTCGACGAAATCTTCGGGGTCGAACGGAGCCTCGTCCGCCGTCCCGGGAGGGCCGGGCGCGGATCGCATCGGTTCGTTGGCTGGATCGGATTCGCTCACGGATCGGACCGCGACGACGCGGCAGGGCTCCAGCAAAGCCGCTCGACCGGCCCTTTGCAAGACGCTTGGCAGGGAAAGCCGATTTTCCCCACCCCGCCTCGGGGGCGGCTTACGGAAAAAATTCGACCGAACCGTCACGGGATCAGGGGGCGATTTTGATTGCGCTGGACGCCCTCCCCTTCTAGTCTCCCTGCTCTCGCAGGCGCGGGGAGTTCCCGCCGCGAAAAACTCAACCGACTGAAATCCACATGAGCAACATCATTCCCCTCATCAGCTCCGGCACCGCCGGTCCGCTCGGCGTCCTCCACCTGCCCCGCCTCTGGCTCAAGGCCTCCCTCGGCGCCGCCGGCAAACTTCACTCCGATTACCCGGCCATCGGCGCGGGCTACGACCAGATGGTCCTCGACGGCCTCGGTATCGACAAGGGTGCCTTCGAAGCCTTCATCAGCGGCTCCAAGCCCTCCTACGTCGAACTCGAAAACTGGATCCTCGAGCAGAAGGGCGGCTCCCTCGACCAGGACGCCGTCGACAAGCTCAACGCGGCCATCGCCGGCTACATCCACGCCGACGCCAAGCGCACCGGAATCCTCGAGGCCGCCGGCCGCGCCGACGACGGCACGATCAAGGACGCCGTGAACCTCAACAACCTCGACGACTGGGCCACCTTCCACGCTGCCGAGTTGAAGTGAGCCTCCCGCCTCCGGGCGAATCTCTTCAAAATCCCGGGCCCGCCGCCGATTTTCCGGCAGCGGGCCTTTTTCTTTTCGCGGCGGACGCGACAAAGCGGTTGTTTTTCCGCGCCTCCCTGCTATCGCTCTTCCCATCGTGTTTTGTTGATGATTGTTGTCCCAAAAATCCGAGGGTTCATTTGCACCACCGCCCACCCCGAGGGCTGCGCCGCGAACGTGCGTTCGCAGATCGATTACGTGAAAGGCCGCGCCCCCCTTCCGGACGGTCCGAAAAAGGTGCTCGTCATCGGTGCCTCGACCGGATACGGACTCGCCTCGCGCATCGTCCCCGCCTTCGGTTCCGGTGCCGCGACCGTGGGGGTGTTCTTTGAGAAGTCCGGGGTCGAGAACAAGACCGGCAGCGCGGGATGGTATAATTCCGTCGCCTTCGAGGAAGCCGCGGCCGCGGCCGGTCTCTACGCGAAAAGCTTCAATGGGGACGCCTTTTCCAAGGAGATGAAGGAACAGGTCGTCGAAGCGATCCGGGCGGATCTGGGGCAGGTCGACTGCATCGTTTACAGCCTCGCCTCCCCCCGCCGCACCGATCCCGAGACCGGGGAAATCTACAAGTCCGTCCTCAAGCCGATCGGGCAGTCCTACACCCAAAAGAATCTCAACACCGATACGGGCGAGGTCAATACCGTCACGATCGAACCCGCTTCCGACGAGGAGATCGCCCACACCGTCAAGGTCATGGGCGGGGAGGACTGGGAACTCTGGATCGACGCCCTCGCCTCAGCCGGCGCCCTCGCCGACGGGTTCACCAGCATCGCCTATTCCTACATCGGCCCGGATCTCACGTTTCCGATTTACACCAACGGCACGATCGGTCGGGCCAAGGAGCATCTCGAGCAATCCGCCGCCCGCATCAACTCGAGGTTCGGCTCCGGCAGCGCCTACGTCTCGGTCAACAAGGCCCTCGTCACCCAGGCCAGCTCCGCGATTCCCGTGGTTCCCCTCTACATCTCCCTCCTCTACAAGGTGATGAAGGAAAAGGGCCTCCACGAGGGCTGCATCGAACAGATCCAGCGGCTTTTCGCCGATCATCTCACCGCCGGAAACGGTCCCGTCCTCGACGAGAAAGGGCGCATCCGCATCGACGATTGGGAAATGCGGGAGGAAGTCCAAGCCGCCGTCGCAGCTGCTTGGGAAACCGCCACCACCTCCAATCTTTCCGACATTTCCGACTTTTCAGGTTACAAAAAGGAATTCATCCGCCTCTTCGGATTTGGGATCGAAGGGGTTGATTATGAGGCGGATACGAATCCGGAGAAACCGCTTCCCTCTGAGAAATAACGGAAGATCGGTATTGTAATTATCAGAAATATTTGTATTTTTTATAAATTGAGCGTTCGTAGACGTCGAACACCACCGCTGTCAGTTGATGAAAAGTAAACTCCTCACCCACTGTCTCACGCTTTGCCTCGGTCTTGGGGCGATGGCGCTGAGTTCGTGCAAGACCGGCGAGAGCCGGAACAAAGCCGCGTCCGCCAATCTTTCGGGCGGGACCTTCAAGAAAGGTCTCTACGCGAGGCCGAAGATCGAGCGCCAGAAGAGCGGTGCCCGGATCAACCCGATGGTGCTCTCCCAGAGCAACAAGTCGAACACCCGTCTCGTCATCGATATCGCCGAGCAGCGCGGCTACCTCCTCGTGAACGGGAAGGTCGCGGTCGACACCCCGGTTTCGACGGCCCGCCCCGGCAAATACACGCCACGCGGCACCTTCTCGATGTCCCAGCGCGTCCGCACCGGGAAATACTCCACCATCTACGGGGTCGAGATGCCCTACTGGATGCGATTGAGCGGCACCGTCTTCGGTGTCCACGCCGGGCACCTCCCCGGTTATCCCGCCTCGGCCGGCTGCGTCCGCCTTCCCGTCAGCGCTGCGGAGGTGATCTTCGACAACACCACCTACGGCACCAAGGTGAGCATCTACAGCCAGTGGGACGGGGCCTGAGCGTCACTGGATTCGTGGGTAACCGTTCCTCGATCGGCCGGAGGCGCAACCCTCCGGCCTTTTTTTTCGGAAGAAGACGAGCGGCCGCCCCGCCTTTCCGGGGCGAGTTCGGTTCATTCACCTCGACTCCGAACCGGTCGTCAGCGCGTAACGACGGACGATTCTGCGGTTTGAGCGTCACGCGCCCCGCCTGGAATTGCTCCGATGGTCCATCTGATCCCAGGCACCGGCGGAACGGCGGAGTTGTTCAGCGACTACCGCTTCCCCTTCCCGTTCCGCGCTCTGGACTTCCCGCGCCCCCGGTCGCCGCGGATGTCGATGGAGCGATACGCCCGGCAGTTCGCGGAACATCACGGTATCGAGGATGGAGACACCCTCGTGGGCGTCTCGCTGGGAGGCATGCTCTCCTGCGAGATTTCCAGGAACGTCGCGATCAGAAAACTCGTCCTGATCTCCTCGGGAACCCGCCGCACGCATCTCAACCCCGTGTTGCGCCGTCTTGGATTCCTCGGTCCGCACCTTCCCTTCGGATGGTTGCAGACCCTCCCGGAACCACCCGTGTCCCCCTATCGGCGCCGCCTCTTCGCGATGTTCCGCGAGGTCGATCCGGAGTTCCTCAAATGGGCCTGTTCCACCGCTCCAGCTTGGCAGGGAATCGAGGGACACCCCGATCTCGTCCAGATCCACGGTGATCGCGATCCGGTTTTCCCGTTTGCCCTCCAGCGCGACCGGATCCACCACCGCCTGCGGGGTGCCGCGCACCTCGCGGTGCTCGAATGCCGGCAGGAGGTGAACGAACTCTTGAGCGGTCTCCTCCAGATGGATCGACCGACTTGAATCTCCGCGGACGTCCCGCGGATCCACCCCGCCGAGGGTCGCTTGCTGGCAAGCTTCCGACCGTCCGGTCCGGCCTGCCCGTTCGGCACTGTGCCGGTTTTTTCACACGTCAAAAACGTCATCAGAAACGTCATGCGGCGGGACTTCGAATGGCGGAAACATCTCACCGTTCCGGGCGTGTTGTGACGTCCGGATTGATCTCTAAAACCGCAAAACCAAAACGAAAATGTCCAGCCAAATCAAAATCATGATGGGAGCCGCGCTCGCCGCCGCCCCCGTCCTCCAGGCCGGAACTGCGACGTGGTTCACCCCACTCACCCAGTCCGCCCCCGTCGTCGCTCCCAATGCCCTCGCCGAACTCTCCGCTCCCTGGATCGCCCCCGAAGGCCTCGAGCAGGTCAACTGGGTCAGCCTCGCGGAAGTTGAGAACAGCATCCTCAGCCCCGGCCAGTCCATCGTCCGCGCTTCCCAGCTCACGGGGACGCCAAACGCGACCTCCGCCTCCATGTTCGACATGCTCGCCCTGCACCCGGGCGGCTCCCACATCTTCATCCCGCACGAGTCTCCGATTGGTGCCGGCGTGACCCGCTACGACATCTATGCGAACAAGGCCGAAGTGCTTTTCCAAGGTGACCAGGGTGGCCTCAACGGCAACTGGACGAACGACTACGCCGCTTTCGATCCCTGCCGCTGGACCCCCAACCAGACGATCATCGCCGGTGAGGAATGGGCCGGAGAAGGCCGCATCATCGAGGTCCTCAACCCGATGGCCGATCTCGCCACCGAGACCATCCAGATCCGCGAGCTGAACCGCATCCCGAACGTCTCCCACGAAGGCATCAACTTCAGCCTGAAGTTCAAGAAAGAGCTGTATTTCATCGACGAGTGGAACTCGGGCTCGATCTACAAGATGGTCTGGAGCGACCCCACGGATTACACCAAGCCCGCCCAGGTCTTCGTCCTTTCGGTGGACGCGTTCATCTCCAGCGGCGGTCTTCCCGCGAACAACTGGAACGAAGGTGCCAACACCACCGCGACCCGCGAAGGGGCCGCCACCTGGGTTCCGCTGACGGACAAGCTCGGCGTTGCCCTCCCCGGCAGAACCGATCCCTTCCGCAACGGACCGACCAACGATCCCCGCACCAACAGCAACACCATGGGTGGCCGTCCCGCCGCCGATGAAGCCAATGGCACGCCCTACGGCCGTCCCGAAGACATGATCGTGAGCCGTCTCGCCAACGGCAACGAAGTCCTCTACGTGGCCATCACCTCGGAGAACAAGGTGCTCTCCATCGAGATCCTGAACAACAACCGCGGGGTCCACAAGGCCGGTCAGGCCGTGGTCCGGACCTACTGCTCGAACTCCGGCACGCCGAAGAACCTCGACTTCCCCTCGACGACCGGCACGTTGGGCGCTCCCGACAACCTCGCGATGGACGCCCTCGGCAACATCTACGTGATCGAAGACGCCCCGAACAGCAGCAGCACCGGTGGTGACATCTGGTTTGTCCGGGACACCAACAACGACGGCGTGGCCGAGTCCCTCGACCACTTCCTCAGCCTCCGCGTCAACGGTTCCGAGGCCACCGGGATGATCTTCAACCCGGCGGTTCCGACGGAGTTCCACGTCGCCGTCCAACACCCCAGCAGCACCGACCTCACCGCTGTGCCGAGCGGTTTCGGTGACGCGATTTGGACCTTCAACCTCGAGAACATCCCGAACCAGGACTTCCTCCGTTCGCTCAAGCGCGGTCGCCTTCGCACGCTCACCAACCAGTGAGGCGCGCCTTTTCCGCGGGCGCCAAGGGGGCTCTCCCTCGTGGCGTCCCCGTTGAAAAATCTTGAAACCGGGGGCGGTCCTGCACAGGGCCGCCCCTTCCTCACATTCCGGATTCCTCCCCTCTTTGTAACACGCCTCTCTCGACACGATGAACCGAACCACCCCCGCCCCGGCCATCCTCCTTCCCGGCGTGCTTTGTCTTTCCCTGGCAGGGACTCCCCTGTTCAGCCAGGAGAATCATCCGTCGGCCGAAAAGCCCGTCTTCCAAGAACTCCTCGACCACTTGAAAACCCTTGACGGAGTTCTGCCCATGGTGCCGGAGACGCACCCGGTCAACACGCTTTACAACGCCGAGGCGGTCGTGCCGCCGCAGTGCTACACCCGCACCGAAGCGCGGGCGAACCCCTGCTACGTCTGTCATCAGGACCAGATCCCCGGACGCGAGAACCGCATGAACGACCGGGATCTGCAGGAGGCCTACAGCTTCAGTGACGTGGGAATGACCAACCATTGGAAAAATCTCTTTGAAGACCGCACCGCCCGCGTCGCCGCGATCAGCGACGATGAGATCCGGCGCTACATTTCCGAGGACAACTACAGCGAACTGGCCGGTCGCCTGCGCGAGGCCGGGTTCGAGGGCTACGTCCCCGACCTGAAAGGCCTCCAACACGGCGCGGCCGCGTTCGATGAGGAAGGATTCGCCAAGGATGGCAGCCGTTGGGTGGCCTTCAATTACAAACCCTTTCCGAGCACGTTCTGGCCGACCAACGGTTCGACCGACGATGTCATGATCCGCCTCGCGAAACCCTTTCGTTCGACCAAGGAGGGCGTCGAATCGCGCGACGTCTACAAGGCCAATCTCGCCATCCTTGAGGCGGCCATCAAGGGGGTGGACTCGATGAGCTGTCTGCCGGTTGACGAGAAAGCGGTCGGCCGAGACCTCGATGGAGACGGCGAGCTCGGCACCGCCCACGAGATCCGCGGGATCCGGAGCTGGGTCGGAGGTGCCGAGGAACACTTTTTCGACACCCATCTCTATCCGGAGGGCACCGAGTTCCTCCACACGGTCCGATACATCGGGATTGCGGAAGATGGCTCCATCGGGGTCTCGACCCGGATGAAGGAGGTCCGCTACATGTGGAAGGTCAAATCCTACGTGAAGTCGATGTATGGCCGCAAATACGATCTCGAGGCCCAGGAGAAAGAGGCGGGGAACCTGCCCGGCTACCGGGGCGTCGGCCATCACGGTCTCGACAATGGAAATGGCTGGGCCATCCAGGGATTCATCGAGGATCACCGAGGGCGGCTGCGCTCCCTGACCCACGAGGAGAATTTCTCCTGCATGGGCTGCCACAACTCGGTGGGAGCGACGATCGACAAGACCTTCAGTTTCCCGCGGAAGCCCGACGGGGCGGCGGGCTGGGGCTACATCGATCTGCGAGGCATGCCGGACGCACCCAGCAAGGGGGAAACCGTCGGCGAAATCGAGCTTTACCTGACCCGCGCGGAAGGCGGCAGCGAATTCCGCAACAACGACGAGATGGCGGCCCGTTGGTTCAAGGCCGATGGATCCGTCGATCCCGGGAAGATTTCGAAGGCACGGGATGTTTATGACCTGATCACCCCGACCCCGGAGCGCGCCCTCGCCCTGAACAAGGCCTACCGGACGATCGTGGAGGATCAGGATTACATTTTCGGCAAGGACGCCGTCCTCGTTCCACCCGCCAACGTCTACGACAAAATCGACAACCAGACCGCGCCGACCTTGCCGCCGGACCGTGTTTTCAGCTACGACATCCTCCTCGACTGGCGCACTCCGGGAGTCGCCGGGGCACCCGCCCGGGCTCCGGCTTCGTCGCCGGGAAATTCCATCAATTCCATCGGACCGGACGGGGAGATCCGCGAAAAATGAATCGTCGCAACCTTCTGTGGTTTCTCGGCGCGCTCGCCGGGGGGCTCCTCATCCTGATGGCATGGCCGGAGACGTCATCTCCCATGGGGGGCCGTTCAACTTCCGCGGAGACCACCGTTCCCAACCGTGACGGAAGAACCTCGTCGGTGGCGGATTCTTCCGGAGGCCCGGCCGTGACCCTGACTCGGCAAACCTCGGGAGATGCGGACGATCGTTCCGCCGAAGCTGTTGATGCTCCGGCCATCTCGGGCGAGCAACTCTGGAAGGAGCGCCTTGCCGCCCTGCTCACCAGCGAATCACATGACGACAGGGAACTTGGCCGGCAACTGCTCGGAATCGCCGCGACGGAGGACGCTCCCGGCAAAACCCGGGCGAGCGCCATGGCCAATGCCCTGAACTTCGCCGATGACGCGGACTATGCCGAGGACGTCATGCCGGTCGTGCTCCGACCGGACCTGCCTGAAGTCGTCCACGACGTGATCCTCGAGGATCTCCTCGTCCGCGATCCGAGGATGACGGCAACGGTGGCACGCCGGATCGTGGCGGTGCCGGGGCATCCGCTCGCCGACGCGCTCGCCGGTTTCCTCGAGTCCCTCGAAGCAACCGGGGACGAAGCAAGGCAATGATCCGGCGACGCGAGTCCACCGGGTCAGGGTGAGGCAGGGCGTTCTTTCGAAACTCCCGCGCTTGAAATGCAGCGGACCTGCCCGCCGCCTTCGCCGCGCAAGATCCGCCGACTCAATCCCAAGCGGCGCGCGGCAGCGTGGCCGGACCGGTGCAAAGGTTATCCCGAGAAGGCGGTGTCCCGGTGAAGCGGGAATACCGTCTTGCCCGGGGCCACCTTTCCCGTTGCGAAACCGGAACCATCCGAACCGCGACGGAGGAGGGCTGACAAGGCCGGGAAAGCAAAAAATCCCGAAATCAAAACCTCATGAAAAACGCTATCGCCGTTGTGGTCGGTGTCCTCACCGCTTCAATTCTCGGATTCGCGGAGGGTGCCGAAACCGCCCGATACAGCGGGGCCGTCTCCCTGCCGAGCAATCCGAACCTCGCCCTGCGGACCGGCAGCATCCCGCCGCAGCCCGGCGTCGAACTGTTCGTCTTCGACACGACCGGAGGGCCGGGAACCGCCCCATACGGCACGACTTACACACTGACATTCAAAACGAGCGAGCAACCGGCCACGATCGTGGCCATCCCGGGCTCGGTGCTGTCCTCCACCTACTCCGCCGGAACTTCGGGCGATGCGGAGTTTCCCGATGAACTGGTCATCGAGTTCACCCATGAGAATTACGCCGGGGGCGTCGAGGCGGACTTGCCCGGGCCTCCGTCGGACTTTTCGATCGCCATCCTCCCCGCCGGAGCCAACGGAATCCCCGAATCCCTCCGCGGCTCCTACATGGCGACGAACATCAGCCCTTTTTCCTGGAGGTTGATCCCGCCGAGCGCGACGAGCCCCAGCTTCGGTTTCGAACTGTCGGGAAACAACGGCCAGACCGCGTTCTTCGATCTCTTCGTGCCCAACACCCTACTCGCGGACTGGTCGGCGTTGCTCGGCAGGCCCGTGACCAGCGGTGACCTCGCCCTGTTTTCCAACAATTATCAAGCCTCGACACGTTTCGTGCCCATCGCCGACGCGATTCCCGGGGCCCTCATCGGCATCCAGTTTCGCTTCAATCCCACGTCCAACCAGGTCGTCGATCTGGATACGGCCGCGCCGTCCGAACCGGAGGCTGCGAGCCAGAGATCCCTGTCCAGTCCCAAGGCCTTGCCGCCGGGAGCAAAGGTCACCAAGCGGTTCACGGTCCGTGAAGCTCCTCCGCTCAGCCTCCTGGCCACGAGCCGGGTCGTCACCTACCGCCGCTTCGTGACGCTCTACGGGTGGGCGAAGGCCGGATCCGCCAACGAATTCGTCAGGATTTCGAGACAGCTGGTGCCGAGATCCGCCGGTCCAGCAAAACCGGTCTTCAAGCGGGTACGTCTCGACGCCGACGGCAAATTCGTCACGCGGTTCCGGATGCTCCGGACGTCCCTCTTCAAGGCAGAACACCGCTCGGCCGGCGGGATCCGGAGCCGCACCAAAGCCCTGCGGATCACGGTTCGAGGACGCAGGCGGTGAAGCTGCTGGCGGTCCGATCCCGCCCGGGCGCGAGCCATCGGTCGCCGGCGTCCGAACATCAGCGCGCGCGGGGATCGGAACCGCCGGGGCTCACCTCGCCGCAAAGGCCGCGTAGGCCTTCGCCAAGTCGATGCCCTCGGCGGGACCGCGGAAGAAGATCGTGCGGTAGCGGAAGCGGATCGATTCGCCGTTGGGGACGACCCGTGGCGGTGCCGCCGGATCGGCGAAGGGATTCGCGGCGAGGATCCCGTCGTCGCGGACATTCCAGGCCGCCGGGTGGCCGGGGTTGGAAGGATGGTCGAGAATGGCGAGTCCCGCGGTTTCGCCCCTCGCCTCGGTTCCCTGACAAACCAACCACTTCGCCTTCGCTCCGGCCACCGCCGCGCCCGAGAGCCCCTCGCTGTTGCCGCGCTCGCGCGCCTCCGCGCCTTCCTTCCAGACGAGTCCGGGATGCGCCCGGACGAACCAGGCCCCTTCCGGATCCGCGCCGATCTCGAGATCGCCGGCATCGGCCATCAGCTCGAGAACGAGATCCACCGCGAGGGAGCCGTCCTCCCGGTAGTAAAGGGTGATCTCGCGCTGGTCCGAGGCGATGCGACGGGTCGGGTCATCGTAGTCCCTCCATTCCGACTTGGTCCGGATCATGACCTCCGGTCCCTTGATGAGGACTCCGTTGAGGGACCGGTGTGTGATCCTTCCCGCCTTGAGCTCCTCCCCCGTGTCTCCCGGAGTTCGGTGAAAACGGTAGCCATTGATCCGTCCGAGACTGAACCACGCGCCCCCTCCCGGATCACCCTGCTCCTTTCTTCCCTTTTCCCGGGACGCGGTGTAGGTGCCCCCCGTCGGACCCACAATCGGGTCGAAAAAGGGCAGGCCCCGTTCGAATCCCGACCGGTAGGCGACAATCCGCCGTTCGCCGTGGAAAATTTCGACCGGATCGGTTCCGCGCACCGACCACTCCTCGCGGCGGCCGATGAGCTGGGCCTCGCAAGGGCTGAAGGGCGCGATGCCGGCGAGCACGAGAAAACGGCGTCGGGAGAATCGAATCATGACCGGATCAGGATGCGGTCGGGAACTATCTCCACTCTTGCCGAGCCTCGCAAGCACCGATACGGTGAACCGTCATGAGTCCAGTCCAACCCCTCGACCGCCGCCGTTTTCTGCGACGGACCGCCGCCCTCTCCCTCGCCCCCCTCGCGGTCCCGCTCCTCGCGGAAAATGCCGGGAAGAAGGACAAACGCTTCGAGTTCTGCACCTTCACCAAGCCTCTGCAGCACCTCCCCTATCGTGAAATGGCCAAGACCATCGCCGCGATGGGTTTCGACGGGATCGAGGGCGCGGTTCGTCCGAAGGGGCATGTCGTGCCGGAGCGGGTCGATGAAGACCTGCCCCGGCTCGCGGAGGCGCTCAGGGCGGAGGGGCTTTCCTTCACCGTCATGACTACGGCGATCAACGAGGTCTCGACGGAACAGATGACCGAGAAAATCCTCCGGGCCGCCGCCGCTGCCGGGGTGAAGCGCTACCGCATGGGTTACTACAGATACGACCTCACCAAGCCGATCCGTCCGCAGCTCGACGAGTTCCGTCCGCGGCTGAAGGAGCTCGTCGCCCTCTCCCGCGAACTCGGGATCAAGCCCGTCTACCAGAACCATTCCGGCAAGGACTACTTCGGCGCACCCGTCTGGGACCTCTGCGAGTTGCTCGCCGACTTCGACCCGGGCCATGTCGGGATCGCCTTCGACATCGGTCACGCCACCGTCGAGGGAGGAAAGGCGTGGCCGCTCCATTTCGCCACGGCACGCCCCCATCTCGACACCGTCTACGTGAAGGAGCCCTCCTGGCAAAACAACACCCTCGGCTGGGGCCCCCTCGGCGAGGGCGCGGTCGACAAGGGTTTCTACAAGCTGCTCAAGGACGGCGGGTTCAAGGGCCCCGTGAGCCTGCACGTCGAGTATCTCGGCCACGACGATCCGGCGATGGCCCCGGCCGTGCTCGAGGCGATCGGGAAGGACTTTGCGACGCTGAAAGGCCTGCTCTCGTGATGTTCGACACCCGCGAAAAGCCAAAGATGGTCGAACGCGCCTTCCTCGTCGGCGCCTACTTCGACCGCGCCGACGAAGCCACGGCGCGCAGCCTTCTCGAGGAGCTCGCCGAACTCGTCGGCACCCTCGGCATCGCCATCGCGGGAGAGGCTTGTGTCTTTGTCAGGGACCGGAACAAGCGCTACCTCACCGGCTCGGGCAAGGCCCGTGAACTGATGGAGGAGGCCCGGCAGGCCGGCGCGGACTGCATCGTTTTCGACAACGGACTCGCCCCGGCGCAGCAGCGGGCCTGGGAGGAGGAAGGCGACATCACCGTGATCGACCGGGAGGAGGTCATTCTCGACATCTTCCGCATGCGCGCCCGCACCCGCGAGGCCACCCTCCAGGTTGAACTCGCGCGCATGCAGTACTCCCTGCCCCGTCTCGCCCGGATGTGGTCGCACCTCGACCGGCAGCGCGGCGGATCGGGCGGCGGAAAGGGTGGCGGGGCCGCCTCCCGCGGCGAGGGCGAACAGCAGATCGAGGTCGACCGGCGTCTCGCCCGCGGCCGCATCGACCGGATCCAGTCGGAACTCGACGAGGTCCGCCGGATCCGCCAAACCCAGCGCAAGCAGCGCACCGACGAGGGCATTGGCCAGGCCTCCATCGTCGGCTACACGAACGCGGGAAAGAGCTCCCTCCTCAACCTGCTCGCGGGGTCCGACGTCCTCGCCGAGGACAAGCTTTTCGCCACCCTCGACCCCACGACGCGGCGCATCGAGCTGCCCGACGGACAGACTCTCCTGCTCACCGACACGGTCGGGTTCGTGCGCAACCTCCCCCACCGTCTCGTCGAGGCCTTCAAGGCGACCCTCGAGGAGGCCGTCCTCGCCGACTTCCTCATCCACGTGCTCGACGCGAGCGCGACCGAAGTCTATGCGTTTCATGAGACCACCCTGTCGGTTCTGCGGGAACTGGGTGCGGCCGACAAGCCGATGATCACGGTCCTCAACAAGATCGACCTCATCGCCGGAAACGAGGAACGCCTCCACGAGTTGAAGGGCCGTTTCGACCGCAACGCCGTCCTCGTCTCGGTGCGGACCGGCGAAGGCATCCCGGAACTCGTCAACCGGATCTCCGACCTCATGATCGACCGTGTCTCGCGGATGCGGCTGCGGCTGCCACAGGCTCGCCAGGACCTCATCGCCCTGCTCCACCGCGAGGGGAAGGTCATCGCCACGGATTACGAGGGGAACGACGCGCTCCTCACCGCGGTGGTGCCACACTCCCTGCGGCACCACTTCCAGGACTACCTGGATCCCACGAGCGGGGCGGCGCCGGTGAGTCCGGCCTGAGCGTGCCGCACCTCCCGTGGCGGTCGATAGGGCTTTGTCAGGACAACTCCGGCCATCACGGCCGAAACCGTTTCGAGGGCTCGCTTCGTCTCGCGGAGACGCTTCCAGGAGTGCCCGGCGCAGGGCGTGAACGCCAGCGTGTAATCGGTCAGACCCGCGAGCAAGGCGCCATCCGAAACCTCGTGGATCGACGGGGAAACGAGGAGGATGCATTCAAAGCGGCTTTTCAGATCCCAGATCAGATCCGTCATGCGGCGCCCGCCGAGCAACCCACCCGGATCTCCGGGAAGCGGTCCCGTCGGCATGAACCACAGATTCGGTCGGTGCGCCTTGATGACGGTTTCCTCGAGTCTCATTTCCCCCGAAAGAAAATCGGAGAGCCCCGGATGACGGGCCGCCTCGAAGAGTTCATGAAGTGCGGCCCTCCTGAAATCGGCATCGATGATGAGGGTCGCCCGGCCCGCGTCGGCAAGGACAACTCCCAGGGCGGCGGCAGCTTCGGCGATCGGGTCGCTTTTCCGCGCCGGCATGAGGGTGAGGAGGAGGCACTCCCCCGCCGGCAGCCGGAAGAGGCGGTTCCGGAAGTCTCGATACGGTTCGATCCACGCGTCCGGGAATTCCCGTATCCCCACCGGGGAACGGTTCGAAAGAGGTGCGAATCCGGCCAAGGGGACGTCGAGCCGGTCCATCAGGTCCGCAAGCGCGTCCCATCGGGTCCCCGTCCGGGTCTCCTTTGCCAAGACCATGAGAATACCGCCGATCAATCCGGCCAGCAGCAAAACCGGCAAGCTCAACCAAGGTCGCGGAACGAGGCGAGCCTGACTCGCAGAAGCCGGCACCGGGAGACGGATCGGAGTCGCTGCCGTCTGCGCTTCGATGACGGCCTGCTGGTGTTTGGCCTCGAGCGAGTGATGGAGGTGCTGGAGAGTCACGAGATCGCGGCGAAGGTCTTCGGCAAGCTGTCCGCCGCTCCCCTCCTTCTTGCTGATCTCCACGAGCCGGGCCTCGGACGCCTCGATTTCCCGGCGCGCCTCATCCCATTCTTCCTGGAGTCGTAGAGCCTTCGCCTTCGCCTCATCGCGCGCTTCCTCGTCCTTGTGCGCGAGGTAACAATCGGCGATGGCGTTGGCGAGAGACGCCGCATGCTCCCGGGAGAGATCTCGCGCCGAAAGAAGGATCGACGCTCCGGACGGCTCCGCTACGACGCGCAACCGGTCCCTGAGAAGTTCGATCACCTCCTCCTCGGAAGCGGAGCCCCAACGCCGCATCAAATCGATCCGACCGGCCGCCTCTTCCAAAAGAGACCGACTTTCCAACTCCGCGATCCGGCGTTTCAGATCGTGCCGCAAGGAGGGCCGGAATGATGGCTCAACCGCCCCATCGATGCGATCCGTGTCCCTGAGTTCGAGATCGATCAGCACCGTGGTCTCGTAGAACTCCGGAACACGTGTCCGGATCACCGCCCCGGCCAACAACACGGTGGAAGCCACCAGAAGGATCAAAGGACATCGAAAACGTAGCAGGAAGAAGCATTCATACACACCAAACTTCGCAGCCATTCGACCGAAATTCATCAAATTCAGACTATTCGGATTTATTGCTTTTACAAATGAATTTATGATTTCTGCCAACTGGAGCGAATGGTTGAGCTAACACCAACCCGGTCCGCTCGAGGAGACACCTCCCAGCCCCCCACCCACGGGCAAACAGCCCCTCCCCGATCCGCGTTGTTGGCTCAATATTCGTCCGAATGCCGCCGGATCCAGTCCTTGAAATTTTCAACCGGTGGTCCCGAACCGACCTGACGGCTCAATTCGTTTCCACCTCGGTCCAGGACGACCATGGTGGGATAGCTTCGCACGCCATGGCGCGAAATGAGCGCGCGATCCGCCTCGGTCAGCCGGCTGCGGTCCGCCGGGACATCGACTTTCTGGAAGTCCAGTTCGCCATTGGCAAACTCCTGCCACGCCGCCGTGGCAATGACCGTCGAATCGAGGTGACGGCAGGCAGGGTAACACTCCGTCCCGGTGAAGAGAACCACGCGGATGCGTTGGTCGGCCGCCACCGTTTTCATCGGGGTGGGCTCGGAAATCACGACCGGCGACATCGACTCTTTTCCCGCCCCGCGCGTTGCGAAGGGATAGATGCCGAAGACCACCAATCCGATAAGCAGCAGATTCTTCATCCCTTAAACTATGATATTTATAAAACTTATCAACCCGACCTCGCGCGATCAATCATCCAGGCAGCGACTCCAGCCATTGCAGCCGTCTTTGCAGCTTTTCGACCCGGTCCGGTCCCGGATTCGGATAAATCACCGGATACCAAACGACCATCGACGCGGCACGACCGATCGCGCTTTGGGCGAAGGCGGTCTCGTCGCAGCTCCCCCCGGCCTCGCGATAGGATCGCAGGATCGCCTCCGCCGTCGCCGGATCGTTTTCGAGATGACGGGCGTTCCAGGTGATCGAAGCCAGATCCCACTCGACGGGTCCGCAAAAGGCATCCTCCCAATCGGTCCAGAGGAGTCCCGTCGTCGTCTGCATGAGATTTCCAAAATACGCATCCCCATGCAGGGCCTGTTTCGGAAAGTCGCGGAGCACCGAACGCGTCTCCTCGAGATGGTGACGCAATCGAGCCCGCGTCGGGCCATCGAAGGCAGCCATCACCGTCGGCACCTCCAGCAGTTCGAGGCTTTCGTCGAGGATCTTCAGTTCCGGCAATTCCCCCGGGAAGGTCCGCAGGATTTCATGACAGTGATGCAGCGTCGCCCCCACCTCCCGGGGATCGGGCGCGGCCCCGGTTTCCCTGACAAACTGCCAGAAACTCATCGTGTATCCAAGGTGTTCGTGGGGGCCGGGAGGCAGTTGCGGATGCAACGGGATCACCGGCGCCCCGTGACGCGCAAGGTGGAGCGCCACGGCATTCTCGCGGGCAAACCACTCCGTGCCCTGCCGCGGTCCCTCGCGATCGGTGACGATGCGCGCGACGAGGTCCGCGGAGAGCCGCACCACGAGGGTGTGGCCGTCCTGGAGGATCTCGCATCGATCCGTGGCCAGTCCGTGCCGCCGGATCGTCTCGAGGGCGGCGCGCAGGGGAAGTTCGAGTCGGGCCGGTGTCACGGGGAACGATCGGTTCGTGGATGGCTGATCAGGATAGACGTTCGCAGTGCTTCACCACGGCCTCGTCGTCCCGCACGATCCATCGCACGCGCCATCCCGCGATCTCGGTCGCGTAGAGGCGGCCCGAGTCGTCGTGGTAGGCGGGCTGAGGTTGGAGCGAGAGCGAATCCCCGATGAGCCGGCGCGTCTCCTCCGGCAGGTCCGGTTCGCAGTCCCACCGCACCGGGATGCGCGGAGGCGCCTCGTCGGCGAAACCACTCACCGCGTCCGGCACGCAGTCGGCGTAGCGAAGATACGGTTTGATGTCGAACACGGGCGTGCCATCGACGAGATCGACTCCGGACACGAAGAGCCGCGGAGCTCCATCTCCTTCCCACTCGACCCGGTCCAGTCGGACAACCGAGAGGGTCAGGCGGTTCGGACGAAACGGCGAACGCGTCGCGAAAACGCCGACCCGCTCGTTGCTCCCGAGTCTCGGCGGCCGGACCGTCAGCGCCGTCGGCTCTTCCTTCACGAGATGAAATTGCGTGATGAGCCAGAGATGACTGAAATCCTCGATCCCGCGAATCGCCTCGGGCCTACAATAGGCCGGCACGAACTCGACGATGCCCCAGGCCCCGGGCACGAGCCCGGGTTGCCGTGGCACGCCGAACTTGTCGGTGTAACACGTGCGCAGCGTCGCGATGGGGGTGATCTCGGGCATGCGGAGATTCGTCGGCCGGTCGGCTCCCACGGAAACGCGCCTCAACGCTCCCGCCAGCGGTAGGCACGCTGTGAGTTTTTCCAGAAGTAGGCCTCCGAGGCGGCCTCGCCCTTTTCTCCGAAGTAGGCCTTTACGATGCCGATGACGGTTTCGTAGGGAGCGCCGCGGTCGGAGACGGGCCAGTTGCTGCCATAAATGAGCCGCTCGACGCCGAAGGCCCCCCAGAGCGTGTCGAGGATGGGCCGGTAATACGCGGGATCGGCCGGAGCCTTTCCGGGCTCACCGCGCACGCCCTCGACGAGGGCGGAGACCTTGCAAGACACGTTCGGTTCCGCCGCGGCCGCGGCGACGCCGGTTTTCCACTCCTCCGGCAGCGGCTTGGCCGCGTCTCCCGGATTGCCGCAATGATTGATGATGACGGTGAGGTCGGGATGTTGTTTTGCCAGGGTCGCGGCGATGCCGGGCGTGGCGGGCCCGCCGTTGATGTCGAGGACGAGCCCGTGCTCGGCGAGCCGCTTCAGTCCGCTCGCATACGCGGCGGCCGCTTCGGGGAGGACGGCCTTGGCCGAGGCGATGCGGATCCCCCGGTAAAGCGGGTTCGCGGCGAAACGCTTCACGTTCGCGGCAAAATCGGGCGAGGCGGGATCGAGGTTGCCGATGATGCCGAGGAGCCGTTTGTCCTTTGCCGCCAGATCGAGGAGAAACTGGTTGTCCTCGACCCAGGGGCTGGCCTCGACCACGATCGTATCGGTGACGCCGTGGGGACCGGCCACGGCCATCCAATCGTCGGGAAGGACGCGGCGGAAAAGCGGCGTGCCCTTGCCTGGCCAGGGCACCCCTTCCGGGCGCGTCGGGTCATAAAAGTGGGTGTGGCAATCGATGATGCGGCCCGTCGTCGCGGCGGCTTCGGCTCCGGAGCAGAACGCGGCGGTGGCCGCGGAGGTTTTGAGGAAATCGCGACGGGTCGTCATGACAGAATTCACGCCCGCTCCAGCTCCGCCAGTTCGTCCCGGAATCCGCTGCTCAGGATCGGGAAACGGCACCACGTCTTCGGATCGAGGTTCTTGTCATCGACGTGGAAACACGGGGCGTAGCGCTCGCGTTTCCACTGGTTGCGGCTCCAGAGGCGGAAGAACTTGATGACCCAGCCGCGGAGCGATTCGCGGTCGTGTTCCGGATGGGTCTCGCACATGATCTCCCAGACCTCGCGGGGGAGCTTCTTGTCGCGGATGGCGTGCTTTTCGATCGCGTCGAGAATGGGATAGGGCATCAGGTCCGACTCGTCGGTCTGCCCTTCCTCGCTGGGGCGCAGCTCCGCGGTCGGAGCCTGCGCGTTGATGACGCGCAGTTCCGGAATCGGGGACACCACCGGAGGCAGACCCTCGCTTTCCATCCAGCGCAACCATTGCCGGAGGAAGGCCTTGTCGATCCCGGCGATGGGACTGAGCCCGCCCGAGGTGTCGCCGTCCATCGTCGCGTATCCCACCGCCGCCTCGGAGCGATTGCTCGTCGCGAGGAGCAGGGCGTTGCGGATGTTCGTCAGCATCCACACGCCCGGAGCTCGGACGCGGGCCTGGATGTTCTGCAGGGGAACGTCGTCGGTCTCCCAGGCGAGCTCGCGCCCGATCCCCTTCTCCACCATCGTGCGGTAGCCCTGCACGAGCGCGTCGACATCCCATTCCTGGTAGTCGGCCCCGATCGCGCGGGCGACGGTTTCGGCGGCATGGCGGGTCGTCTCGGAACTGTTCCTCGTCGCCTGATAGACGCAGGAAAGGATCTGCTCCACGATCGGTCGACCATCAAGACGAAGATGGCGCTGCTTTTCGTGAAATCCCTCCTCGCCCAATTCATCGATGGCGAGGTCCACCATCACCTTCACCAGCACCGAGACCGCGGCCGAATCGGCCCCGCCGCTCAGCGAGACGACGAATCCGCCCGAGAAGCTCTTCCGCAGATAATCGAACAGGCCGAGCGCCATCGCGCGCGTGAACTCCTCTTCCTTGCGGTCCGGCTCCTCGCTCGCCTCGCTTAGGGGAGTCGTGTAGGGCCCGCGCCATTCGGGGACGAATCCACCCCGCACCGTCGATTCCTCCGCCTCGCCGACGAGGGGACGGTGGCTCACCTGGCGGGCGCGCTGGAGGCGGGTGCGGTTCAGGTCGATCGTCGCCGCGGTCACGACATGGTCCCGGAAGGAAAACCGTTTCCCCTCGGCGACATATTCGCCCCCGCAGGCGATCACGGTGCCGCCGTCGTAGATGATGCGGCCCGCCTCGTTCCCCAACAAATTCGAATACACATACCCACAGGCGAAGGCCCGCGAGCCTTCGAGCACGAAGCGCTCGCGAACCGACTGCTTGCCAAAGGCGAAATGGCTCGCGCTGGGATTGAAGATCAGATCCACCCCGCGGCGCGCGAGCCGCGTGCCGGGACGATCCGCGACCCAGGCATCCTCGCAGATTTCGAATCCGAGCCGAACCCCGCCGAGGTCGAAGACGAGATCGCCGAGCGGCACCTCGCGATCGTCGAGCCGGATCCGCTCGACGCGGCCCTCGGGCCAGGCCTTGAACCAGCGAGGCTCGTAGTGGAGTCCGTCACCCGCGAGATTCTGCTTCGCGACGAAACCCTCCACCGTCCCGTCCACGATCACCGCGACCGTGTTGTAGATCGAGCCCTCGTGCCAGAGCGGCAGGCCCACCGCGACGACGAGGCCGCCGCAATCCGGAGCCAGTTCCCACAGCGAGGCGAGGGCGCGCTCGCCGACCTCAGGGGCCAGGAAAAAATCCTCGCAGCCGTAGCCGGTCAGGGCGAGTTCGGGGAGGCAGAGCCATCCGATCCCCATTTCACGCGCCTCCGACACCGCCGCCCGGGCACGGCGGAGATTGCCCGACCAATCGAGCGGAGTCTGGTTCAACGCGGCGGCGCCGGCGACGAGGCGGTTCATGGGGGTATCCGGTAACGTTCCCTCAGGTTACGAACCCCGGCAACGGAGAGTTTTCGGCCGGGACTTGCCCGGTCCCGCTTCCCGGTCTACCCGTTTTCATGCCCGATCTCTATCCGCTCGCCCGGCGTCTTCTCTTTTCCCTCGACGCCGAGAAAGCCCACCACGTCACCCTCGCGATGATGCGGGCCGCGGATGCGACCGGCCTCCTCGGATGCCTCACCGGATCCGGTGCCGGCCCGGCCGAACGCGGCCCGGCCGGATCGCCCGTCGAGGTCATGGGACTGAAATTCCCCAACCGCGTCGGCCTCGCCGCGGGACTCGACAAGACCGGCGAAGCCGTGCACGCCTTCGGCGAGATCGGATTCGGCCACGTCGAGATCGGCACCGTCACCCCGCGTCCGCAGCCGGGCAACGACAAGCCCCGCCTCTTCCGCCTCAAGGAACACGAGGCCATCATCAACCGCATGGGATTCAACAACCCGGGCGTCGAAGGCCTCCTCGTGAATCTCTCCTATTCGCGCAAGGACTTCCACGGCGTCCTCGGGATCAACATCGGGAAAAACGCCGTGACCCCCTCCGAAGACGCGATCAACGACTACCTTCTCTGCCTCGAGGGTGTCTACGGCGCGGCCGACTACATCACCGCGAACCTGTCCTCACCGAACACCAAGGGACTGCGCGACCTCCAAAACGCCGCGACCTGCCGCGAGCTCATCCAGCGGCTCCAGGCGAAACGGGAGGAGGTGAAACGCGACCACGGGGGCAAGCACGTGCCCCTCGTCATCAAGATCGCGCCCGACCTCTCCGACGAATCCATCGGCGATCTCGCCAGGGTCTTCAGCGAGACGCGCATCGACGGAGTCATCACCACGAACACGACGATCTCGCGCGAGGCCGTCTCCGGCCACGCCCTCGCCAACGAAGCCGGCGGACTCAGCGGCGCCCCGCTCACGAAGGCCTCCACCGCCGTGCTCGTGCGGCTCCGGAAGGAACTCGATCCCGCCATCCCCATCATCGGATCCGGCGGAGTCATGAGCGCCGCCGATGCCCGCGCCAAATTCGACGCCGGCGCCGCCCTCGTCCAGGTCTACACCGGACTCGTCTACCGCGGCCCGCGATTGGTGCGGGAGATTGCGGGGATGGCGGTGTCGGGTTGAAGGGGCGATCACCGTCAGAGCACCTCGCCACCAGGATCGGCTCAGGCATTCCCATCTGCTGGCCTCCCTGAATCTGCGGGAGATCATGCTTCCTCCGACCGGCGGGACGCCGGTCCCACGTGGGGCCGCGGATCGCTGTAGCCGGCCTCAGTGAGGCCGGGTTGGACGTCCAATCCGCGGTCGCCCTGAGGCCCAGGCGGGAGTTCCCCGGAATCCGGCGGTTGCGGGCACGACCCGCCCCCTGGGTTGCGCAAATCCGACCCGGGTGAGGACGTTTCAGCGGCGAATAGAAACGGCGTTACGATCTCACAGGTGAAGAAGAGCGTGACGATCGACTGGACCCTCCGCGAGAGCACGAGAGCGAAGGTCAAGGTGATGGTGAAGCGGATCCTGAACAAACACGGCTACCCGCCGGACCTTCAGGAGGAAGCGGTGAAGACCGTGCTGATGCAGGCGGAGCTGCTCTGCGCGGACTGGGTATGAGGCCCATTCCCCCACCACCCAACAGGGTCAATCGCCTCACCCAGCAGGGTCAAATCCCCCCCCCCCGTCCATCAGCGACGCATCGCGTCGCCCCCACCCCGGCCCCTCACCGGTCAATAAGCCGAAGGGTCTGAAGAGGGGATTCCCCGCGATTCGGTGGTCCGACTCCCCGGGAAAATCGTTGACCCCGCGGCGCGATTCGGGCCATTCTTGCTTGCGAAGGCCCTGAACATCCCCTGCCTCCCCCGAACCTCCACCGACCCCGGGCCCACGGCCGAAACGGAGCGGAGGGGATGAAAAAGAAAATCCATCTCGCAGCAACCCTCCAAACCCATGAATCCCCTCTGCCGCCTCCTCAGTATCGCCCTCTTGGTCACTTCGTCCGGATTCGCCGACGATTCTTCCTACCTTCAGGAGAAGTGCCGGCGGATCAAGGTCCCATCGGTGGAGCTCGAGAAGACACCGTTCCAAGAGGCAATCCAATACCTGCAGCAACGGGCTCGGGAACTCGACGAGGCGGAGCCTGACATCCAGCGCAAAGGGGTCAACATCAAAAATTAAGGGACGGGCAAACAATATTGACATTTAGAAAATTTGCCTGATCTGTCAGGGAATCCGGGGTCGATCGTCCTTCTCCTGCCCGGCGCCGTTAGCCATCCAGCCACCCCTGCCCGCCATGCGAACCGCCCGCCTCCTCGGAACCGGCCGATCTTTTTACCACGTCATGTCCCGGGTGGTGGACCGGCGAAGGGTCTTTGACGCCAAGGACAAGGAGATCTTCCGCAGGATCCTCCGGAACCAGGAGGCCTTCACCGGGGTGCGGATTGTGACCTATTGTCTGATGTCGAACCACTTCCACCTGCTCCTCGAGGTGCCGGACCGGGAGACGCTCGCCCCGCTCGACGAGGAGGGCTTGCTCGCGGTGCTGCCGCGGCTGTA
>JBILDO010000096.1:0-14728 GCA_044352585.1 Verrucomicrobiales bacterium | reverse complement strand
ACGAATGACGAATGACGAATGACGAATGACGAATGACGAATGACGAATGACGAATGACGAATGACGAATGACGAAGGCTGGGTGAGATTTCGTGGGATGCCGACGGAGGCGGGGATGGGGCTGGTGCTTCTGGCACTGGCCGTCTTTTTCAGCGTGGCGACGGTGCGGGAGCAGCCTTCCACGGGCGCGGCGGCGGCTCCGGAAGTGGTGAAGCGAATCGCGGGCGAGTCGGGGAAGGGGGCGAGGGTTCTCGTCGTCGCGGGAGCGCAGCCGGACGAGGTGGCCTTTGCCGCAGCGGTGGAGGCCGGTTTGAAGGAAAGTGGATGCGCCGTGGTCGCGAAGGTCACGGGCGAACCCCGCGATGCACGGATGGAGCTCGAACAACTGGCGACCAAGGGGGAACCCATCGACGCGATCGCCCTCTCCGGACTCGCCTCGGGCTGGCTCGTCTTTGCCGCCGTGAAGGACGATTTTCCGCAGTTGGGCGATCCCGGGCTGGTCGTCCCCCTGCGGCAGCGCGATTCGAACTTCCTCAAGCCTGACAATCTCCTCAACATCGCCAACCAGATCGCGGTGATCGCAATCATGGCGATCGGCATGACCCTGGTGATCCTCACCGGGGGGATCGACCTGTCCGTGGGAAGTTTGCTCGCCCTCGCGGCGGTGACGACGGCGCTGCTGATCCGCGAGGCCGCGGGCGCCGAACTCGCCGGTCCCGCGGGGATGATCCTCGCCAGCCTCGGCGCGATCGCCCTTTGCGGGATCGTGGGATGGATCACCGGACTCTTTGTCACACGGGCCCGCATCGCCCCCTTCATCGTCACCCTCGCGGTGATGTTGATCGGGAGCGGCACGGCCTACCGGATCACCTCGGGCGAATCGGTCCACCAGATCCCGGAGTCGTTTATCTGGCTGGGGCGCGGCGCGGATCTTATCGGGATCCCGAATGCCGTCGTCCTCATGTTCGTCCTCTACGGTCTCGCGCACCTCATGATGACCCGCATGGTCATCGGTCGACATCTTTACGCGGTCGGGGGAAATCGCGCCGCGGCGAAGCTTTCGGGCATTCCGGTCGAACGCGTCCTCGTCTTCGCCTACGTCATGAGCGCCCTCCTCGCGGGACTGGGCGGCGTCGTGATGGCTTCGCAGCTCAAGAGCGGATCCCCGACCTACGGCGAGATGTACGAACTCTACGTCATCGCCGCCGTCGTCGTGGGCGGCACGAGCCTGAGCGGCGGCCGCGGCAGCATGATCGGCACCCTCGTCGGCGCGTTCATCATCGCCGTCATTCAGAACGGGATGAACCTGATGGAGGTCGAGAGTTATTCCCAGAAGATCGTGCTCGGAACGATCATCCTCGGCGCGGTGTGGGCCGACCGGATCGGGCGGCGGACGATGGATTGAACCGGGCCGGCCCTTCTCCGGTAATCACGCGAGGATGCCTTTCGCCACGGTTCCGTGCACGTCGGTGAGACGGAAATCGCGGCCGGCGTAGCGGTAGGTGAGCCCTTCGTGGTCGAGGCCGAGGAGGTGCAGCATCGTCGCGTGCCAGTCGTGGATGTGCATCTTGTCCTCGACCGCCTGATAGCCGTAGTCGTCGGTGGAGCCGTAGCGAATCCCGCCCTTCACGCCGCCACCGGCCATCCAGATGGAGTAGCCCTTGTTGTTATGGTCGCGTCCGTTCGTGCTCTGTCCGTGCGGCGTGCGGCCGAATTCCCCGGCCCAGACGATGAGGGTGTCCTTGAGCATGTCGCGCTGCTTGAGGTCGGCGATGAGTCCCGCGATGGGTTTGTCGATTTCGTTGCAGTTCTGTTCGAGTCCGTCCTTGAGATTGCGGTGGTGGTCCCAGTTGCCGTGGTTGACCTGGATGAACCGCACTCCGGCCTCGGCGAGGCGGCGGGCACTGAGGCACTGGCGGGCGAAGGCGCCGGTTCCTTCCTCGTCGATCCCGTAGAGTTTCTTGATCGAATCCGGCTCCCCCGAGAGATCGAGCACCTTCGGCACTTCGTCCTGCATGCGGAAGGCGAGTTCGAAGGACTCGATGATCCCCTCGACCTCCGGATGATGCTGGTCCTGCGCGAGCTTGGCGCGGTTGAGTCCGTTCACGAAGTCGAGTTGGACGCGCTGCAGTTCGTGGCTGAGCTTCGAGTTGGCAAGATTGCTGAGCGGGCTCTGGTCGGCTCCGCGGGCGAAACGGTTCCGCACCTCGCGTCCGACGGGCGTGCCCTGGTAGACGGCGGGGAGGAAGGCGCTGCCGTAGTTCTGCGCTCCGTTCGGCGGGGCGAGGGTGATGAAGCCGGGGAGGCTGTCATTCTCCGTGCCGAGGCCGTAGAGGGTCCAGGCACCGAGGGAGGGGCGAACGAACTGGAAATTCCCCGTGTGCATCTGCGTCGTCGCCTGCGGATGGTTCGGCAGGTCGGTGTTCATCGAGTTGATGAGACAGAGCTCGTCGGCGTGCCCGGCGAGGTTCGGGAACAGCGAGGAGATCATCAATCCGCTCTCGCCGTGCGGCTTGAATTCGAAGGGCGATCCAAGCAGGCTCGCGTTGCCGCGCGACGACGGTTTTCCGTTGTCGCGGGTGAGGAGCGGCTTGTGGTCGAAGGTGTCGACATGCGAGGGGCCGCCCTGCATCGCGAGGAAGATGACGCGCTTGGCCCGCGGGGTGAAATGCGGCTGGCGCGGGGCGAGGGGATTGGCCGCTTTCTCCGCGGCCATCGTGCTGAGGGCCGAGAAAGCGAGGTAGCCGAATCCGCTCGAGAGGGTCTGCAGGGACTGGCGGCGGGTCATGCCAATGCGGATTGCGGATTGCGGACTGCGGATTGAATCGGTGTTCATGACGCGAGGAGTGACGAGGGTAATGTCAGGAAACGAAGAGGGTCAGTTCAGGTAGCGGAACTCGGCGCTGGAGAGGAGGGACTGGCAGAAACTCGTCAGGGCGAGCTGCCTCGCCTCATCGTCGGAGAGGCCCTCGGACTTGGCGGCGGTGAGGAACTGGTCGATGAAAGCTTTCGCCTCGGCGCCTTCGGCGGGTGTCGGGGGACGGGAAAAGGCGCGGTAGAAGGCCTCGCGGGCGAGATCGGGACCGCGGAGGCCGCGATCGTTGTAGAGCAGTCTTGCGAACGCGTCGGCGGCTTTGAGGAGGAAGGGCGAGTTCATCAGGTAAAGCGCCTGCGACGGCACCGTCGTGATTTCCCGCTTGCCGGAGGTCAGGCTCGGGTCAGAGAAGTCGAAGAGGGCGAGGGATTCCGGAACCGCCCCGCGCACGATCGGCAGATAGACGGAGCGGTGTGATGACTCCGTTTCGAAGGTGGTTTCCGGAATGTTTCGTCCCACAAAACCCGCTCCGGCGGCGGCGACGATGGATCCCTCGGGGCGCGCGAGGTCGATTTGCCCGCTCACGGCGAGGGTGGCGTCGCGCAGTGACTCGGCGTCGAGTCGGCGGGGGCGCGCGCGCCAGAGGCTGCGGTTCTCCGGATCCTTTTCATAATCGGCGGGATCGAAGGTCGCGGCCATCCGGTAGGTGCGGCTCGCGGTGATCTCGCGGACGAGGTCCTTCACCGACCAGTCGAGCTCGACGAGGCGGATCGCGAGAAAATCGAGCAACTCGGGATGCGAGGGCCTCTCCCCGGTGGTGCCGAAGTTGTCGACCGATGAGACGAGACCCTCACCGAACAGCCAAAGCCAGACCCGGTTCGCGAGGACCCGTGCGGTGAGGGGATTCTCGGGCGAGGCCATCCATTCCGCGAGTTGAAGACGGCCGCTTTGATCCGCCGGGACGGGACGTTGGTCAACGGTTTTCACGACCTGGAGGAAACCGCGGGGAATGCGCTCGTCGGTGGCGTTTTCCTCCTCGCCGCGGATGAGAATCTGGGAGTCGAAGGGCTCGCCGCTCTCGCGTAGGCCCATGGCGAGGCGGCGTTGTCTCCCGTCGTTCGTATAGCCGAGCAACTTGGCCTCGACGATGCCAAGTTGGTTCCGGGTGACGAGGATGCGGCCGACGAAGCGTTGCACGTCATCGTCCCCGTTCCGCCTCGCCTCGGCGGCCTGGCGTTCCAGGTCCTCGGCGGTTTCGCGGAGCACGTCGCGTTGGTATTCGAGATCGATGAGTTCCCCGAGACTCAGTCCGGGAAGGGTCTTCGCGGGGGCGGGTAGGTCGATCAGGTCGGTGGCGCGGCGGCTCTGCTGGCCGTTGGGCGTGCCGTAGAGGGTCTCGCTGCTGAGGAAGATCCCGGCGAGGGCGTAGTAGTCGGACATCGGGATGGGATCGAACTTGTGGTCGTGGCAGCGGGCGCAGGCCGCGGTCGTGGCGAGGAAGGCCTGCGACATGGTGTCGATCTGCTCGTCGACAAGGTCGAAGCGGAACTGGCGGGAGTTCTGTTCGTTGAGGTTCTTCGTCCCGATTGCAAGAAAGCCGGTCGCGACGAGCAGCTCGGCGCGCCGAGCGTCGTTTTCCGCGGGGAGGAGGTCGCCTGCGATCTGCTCGACGAGGAAGCGGTCGAAGGGCTTGTCCGCGTTGAAGGAATCGATCACATAGTCGCGGTAGCGCCAGGCGTGCGGGTAGGTGGCGTTGACTTCCTTGCCCGATGATTCGGCGTAGCGGGCCACGTCGAGCCAGTGACGGCCCCAGCGCTCGCCGAACTGCTCCGAGGCGAGTAGCCGGGCCACGGTTTCCACGATCGCGGAATCGGCGTTTTCATGGTAGGCGGCGACGAAACGCTCCACTTCCTCCGGCGCGGGAGGCAATCCGGTGAGGTCGAAGCTGAGCCTCCGCAGGAGCGAGCGGGGATCGGTGTCGGGGGCGGGAGTGACGCCTTTCGCGGCATGACCGGCGGCGATGAAGGCGTCGATCGCGTTCCGCGTCCATGAAGGGTCGGCGACGGCGGGGATGGACGGTTTTTGGGGGTTCTGGTAGGCCCAGTGCTCGCGTCCTTTTTCGAGGTCGATGGTGTTGGTGTAATGCCCGGACGACTTTCCCTCGATTTTTTTCTCGCGGGGATCGGGGGCGCCCATCGCGATCCATTCCTCGAGGTCGGCGATGACGGCGTCGTCCAGTTTGTATTTCGGGGGCATTTCGAGATCGCCGTCCTCGTAATGGATCGCGGTGAGGAGGAGGCTCTCCTCCGGCTTGAAGGGGACCACGGCGGGGCCGGAATCCCCGCCGAGTAGGGCTCCGTCGCGGCTGTCGAGGAGGAGTCCGCCCTTGACCTTGTCGCCCTCGGTCGAGTGGCATTCGTAGCAATGCTTGACGAGGGCGGGGCGGATCTTCTTCTCGAAGAACTCGATCTGCTCCGCGGAGGGTGCGACGCCGGCGGTTGCCAACATTTGCTGCGCGGAAGCGGCGGGTGGCAGAATCAGCGCGAGTGCGGGGAGGAGGGTGAGGCTCGGCTTCATGACGAAGGATGGCTTCGATCGGCTTGAAGCTAGAAACCCGCGCCTTCAGGAAAGGTTGCGGGAGGCGGAAAAATTCTCCGGAACCCGCGACGGGGAATCGGAGAAGCGAAACCATCGGACGGAGTCACGGACGGCCTATCGACGCGGGGTCCGCCGGTTGCGGGTTCACGCCCGTGCGGCTCGATCGCCCCGACTGGAACCGCTCAGGGCTGCACGCTCTGAACCTTGGGAGGCTCGATGCTCATGATCTTGTCGTGGATCTTGAGGATATCCTTCGACTTCTCGAAAAATTCATCCACCCCGGCGGTGGACGCCTCGTTCGATTCGACGATGTGCTGGAGCTGGGCAAGGTATTGGTTCACGTCCAGGGAGAGGTCGGCCATCTGCTTCTGGGCGCTTTCATAAGCCGCCGAGACCGTCGCGCGGGCCTCGACGAGGGCGTCGCGACGGCCCTGGTTTTCGAGGAAGGCATCGCGTTCTTCCTTCAGTTCCTTGCCCTTGAAAAGCTTCTTGCCGAGCGAGGCGGTCTCGCGGGGATCGACTTGGTTGGCGGGGAGCGAGGAAAGCTGGCGCGTGAAGTATCGGTCGAGTTCGCGGAATTCGTTGAGCGGCTTCTGGTATTGCTGATGGAGAAAGGCGAGACCGTTGATCACCCCGGTGAGTTTCGCGGCCTCCTCGCGGTCGATCTTCTGGCCGGAGCGGAGGCGGGTCTCGATGTTCCCGATGTATTCGAGGGTCGACCGGCTGTCGTAGAGGATCTCATTCATCTGCGCGTAGGTGCGCTGGAGCTGCTCGGAGTGCTCCTTTTTCATGGTGTCGACCTGGGTCGTCCATTCCTGGGTAAGCCGCTCCGTCTCGGCCTGCTTGTCGGCGAGCAGGGAGGAGAGCTCGGCGTTCTTTTTCTCGAGGTCGCTCACGAGCGTGGTGAAGGTCTTGACTTGCTGCTCGAGGTCCAGCGCCTTCGATTGTTCGTCACTCCAGAGCCTGCCGAGGAAGGCCGCTCCGCTGCCGGCTCCCAGGAGCAGGAGGACGAGGAGGACGATGGCGATGGTCTTTCCGGTGCTTTTGCCGGACGAGCCGTATCCGTAGGCTTCGAGCGTCTTGTCAGGATCGTAGTCGGTGCTCATGATCGAAGGTAGTCCGGATCCTGGCGATTGCGAGTGGGATGGAGGGGTCATTTCGGGCCGGAGGGATGGCGAACCCTGTCATTGCCGCGCGGCATTCTGCGGGTAGGTTACGGATTCCCATGCATCCCTCTTTCACCTGGAAATGAACGGCCGCGACCTTCGCAATGCGTTTCTGGCGTCGATCCCGCCGGAGCGTTCCTTCCACCTGCTTTTCGACCACCTTCCCGGCGTCCTTTTTTTCGCGAAAGACCGTGAGGGCCGCCTCCTCGCCGCCAATCGGGCCCTTCTCGACCTCTATGGATACGCGAAGGAGGAGGATTTCTGGGGGGTGACCGATTTTGAGCTCCTGCCCCGCAGTCTCGCGGAAAAGTTCCGGGAGGACGATCTCCGCATCCTCCGCACCGGCGTTTCCATGCTTGAGATCGTCGAACTCTTCATCAGCCGCCAGGGGATTCCGGCCTGGTTTCTCACGAACAAACTCCCGGTGCGCGACTGCTCCGGCGAGGTCATCGGGGTGATGGGGACGATCCAGGACTATGCGAAACAACGCGATTTGTTGCCCCCTGATTCCGACATTTCGCCGGCGCTCGCCCACATTCGCGCGAATTTCCACCGCGAGGTTTCCATCCCCGATCTTGCCCGGCGCTGCCGCCTCTCCGTCCGACAGTTCGAGAGGAAGTTCAAGGAGCATCTCAAGACTCCTCCGCAGCAATACCTGATCAAGATGAGGGTCCACGCCGCCTGTGATGAACTCCGGCGGACCCGCAAACCGATCGCCGATATCGCGACGGACCTCGGGTTCTACGACCAAGCCGCCTTCACCCGGCAGTTCCGCAAGCACATGCGGATGACGCCGCTGGTCTATCGACGGGAATATCGCTGAGCGAAATCGGATTGCGTGAACCCGTTTTCGGGATGAGGCAGTTTCCGGGATGAAGGCACGCGCTCGAAAACGGCCGAACTCACCGGGGCGATTCGTGGACGCAACCCTCCTCGCTCTTGCCGCTTGCGGGAGGTTTCTGCCACTGCCGGTGCTGTCTGCGGCTGATCGCGGGATCCCCGTGATGGGACTTTCCTCATGGGATCCTTCCGGCGCGGATTCCAATGGGTCGAAGATGAAGAAGCATGGCAAGCCGCTCATCTCCCTCGATTACCTGACACCGACCCAGTTCGAGGCACTCAAACACAACCTCAAATAAACCGCACCGGACCAAGAACCAGTGGCATCCCACACCCAAAATTCGTCGCCTTTCCAGGGAAAAAATCCCGCACCGATCGCGCGCGGAGTTCGATGGACTCCGGATCGTCACGGGCCAGGTTTCGTCTTTGGCCAGGCGAGGTGACGGTGAAGGAAATCGTAGGTGCCCCGGCCGTTGATGGTGTGGGGGCCGGCGAACCACTCGATCTCGCAGCGGTCCTTCAATCCGAGCTTGGCTTCATAGAGATTTCTGACCTTCGCGAACTCGAAGGCGACCTGCTCGTCGGGGCCGACCCCGTCGAAATGACCGCGCTCGACCATGAAGGGACGCGGGCAGATCAGAGCGGCCATCTCGGCGTAGTTGAAGGTGCCGCCGAGATTCCATTCGAAGATCTCGTATTCGCCCTTGTTCGCGTAGCTGTAGCGCAGCGACTCGGCGTCGGTCGCGGCGTTCTTCCAGACCCATTCGTTGAAATCGGCCGAGCAGATCGAGAGGCAGTAGCGGTCGACGAGCGGCGGAATTCGCATGGCCGACTTGCCGCCGTAGCTGAGTCCGTAAAAGGCGATTTTGTCAGGATCGACAAAGGATCGGGAGGCGAGCCAGTCCGTGATCTGTCGATGCTGGGGGACGATGATCGAAAAGAGCGTCTTTCCGATCGACTGCGCCTTGAATTGCTGCATCCGGAAAAGATCAAAATACTTGTAGCCGTTCTGCGGGGCGAAGGTGATGAAGCCGCGCTCGGCGAGCCGCGTTGCGAAGGCCTTGTAGGAATCGAAATGCGGTTCGCCGACGACGTCCCGGGGCGTGCCCTCGAGCCCGTGCTGGCAGACGACGACGGGACGTTTTTCGCCCGATGCCAGGTCGAGGTCCTTTGGCAATGTCAGGATTCCGTAGGCGATCACTTTCTCGCCTCCGCTCTCCATCACGTCCATGACCACTTCATAAGACAGGGTCTTGTCGCCGACCTGACAGGGGCGGGTGCGAACGTTCGGCGGGAGCAGGGGCAGTTCGAAATCGCCGATGACCTCGGTTCGGAATTTCTCGCGATAGGGTTCGATCGTTTTCTCGAAGTTCCCGAACGTGTCGGTCTTGAGATCGGCGAACCAGCGTTTCCGGTCGCCCGCGGCTTCGATGAGGGCGAGGCGGTTGTGGAGGACAAGGTCGTTGGTGCGCTCGGGACCGGGTGGGAGCTTGAGATTCATTCCATCCGTCCGGGGCGCGGCTTGGATTTCGAAATGCCCAAGGAAGCTTGATATCGCGTTGTCGGAAAGCGCTTCGCTGCTTTTCACGAGTTCGGCTTTGGCGAGAGGTGCCAACGATTTGAGCCGGTCGATTTCGGCGGCGACTTCCGCATCGGTCGGGCAAGGGAGCAGGCCCGGTTTTCCCGGGATCTTGCCCCGGTTCGCCGTGTCGAGTTCGAGATCTGCATCGGCGCGGTAACCGAACTTCGGGTAGGTTCCATGTTCGATCACAAGCGGGCGGGGGGCGATGAGACCGGCGAGCTCGGCATCTCCGAATTCGCGGAGCAGACCGAAGACGTTGCGGTCGGCGGGTTCCTTCCAGAGTTGTTCGCGCGGTCCGAAGGAACCACTCAAAAGCGCCGCGTCGATCCGTTCGTCGAGGGCGGCGGCGAACAAGGCGAGGCGCCCGCCTTCGCCGTGGCCGACGATGCCGAGCGGACGTTTCGTTTCACCCTGATCCGCCACGAGATGGTCGATGACGGATTGGATCTTCAGCACTTCAAATCCGGTCATCGTGCGCCCCAACAAAAAAGCCGATCGTTGGATCCATTCGCGATGGCTGAGCTGGTGCTCGTTGAGGTTTCGGTCAACCAAACGCAGGATCGCCACGCGGCAGCCACTGCGCGCGAGTCTGTCCGCGGCGGCGGGACAAAATTCCGTGTTTTCCGGGTCCGAAAGAAAGACGATGTCGGCTTGACTCCGGCCGGGATCGAGGAGCAAACCATCCAAGAAGACGTGGCCGAACGCTTTCCATCGGATGCCATAGGGAACATAGTCGTTGTTGCCCCCCATGGCGGAGAAGAGGCGGGTGTCTTCCAGTTTCCCGGGAGCATGTCGCGTTTCCCGGTCAATCCCCAGCATCTTCGCAAGTCGCTCCCGATTCGGCTGCACGGACTTCGCATAAACTTCGGGCGAGGAAAGATCGCGTTTCCAGAATTTCTCCCGCTCCTTCGCGGCGCGCTCGATCTCGCGATCGAGGAAACGGTCGCTGGCCTCGTGGAGCATCCGCGAAAGGTCGCCCGTTTCCTCCAGCAACGCGGTGCCGGGCAGTGGACCGGCCGCGGGCGCCGGTTCGAGGAGGGGCCAGGGCGGGGGCTCCGCGGCGGCGAGGCCGGTAAGCGACACGAGGCAGGTGAGCAGCGCGTTCAATCGATGAGACATGCTTCGATTCAATCAGAACCCCCTCCGCTCGTCATCCCCTCAACCCGCCGCGATGGCGTCAGGGGTTCGCCTCCGCTTCGCGGAGGACGATCGATCTCCGAAAAACAAGGAGCGGACCCACTGCGCCGCTGCCGCCCTCGGCCCCGGCCTGCGATCGACCGCGATCATCGGGGCCGGGGAGGCCCCGCGCCGATGCTCTGGAGCGTCACGGTCGCCCGAGTTGGAAGACCTCGGCCATCCGGAACCGGGTCCCGGGCGAGAACCGGGAAGTAACTGCGACGCCGCGAGGCCGCGTTGGGAGCAGAGGAAGCACCCGGACAGATGACGAAAGTGAACATGCCGGGAATGCGCTCGCCTTCGGCCACAATACAACGGCGAGCCTGCGAGTGAAGGGCGAAGCCCTGATGCGTCCGCGCATCAGGCCGAGACGGGAGATACGAAATCCGTGACGGGGAATGGTGTGGCGGTTGTTGGTCGTATGTCAGGCAAGGACGGTGCCGCGAACACCGCAGGATTGGCGGGACCGTAAAGTCGCGAGACGCCCGCCGGCCGTCAGAGCCATCATCTTGGCGATGAAGTGGGTAACGACCATGGCGCAAGGGATGGCAGGAAAGAAGATCATCGAAGCGAAGGACAAAGCGAAGCCAGCCCATCGGCAGTCCCGGCAACGGGTAAACAAGATGAAGAAGCTCTGTCGCAGCGCCCCAGGGCCCAACGCGGCCGATGGAGCGAGAAGATGCTCATGGCCCTCGGAAGAGGGATCAAGGGAGGAATGCGGTTCAGCCCGATCGACAAGGTGATGACTGGCGGGACGCCAGTCCCACGTGTCCGAACTCCGCGGCATTCGGGAGACACCCGCCTCAATCGTCAGACAGGGGCGGGTCGATCGGTTGCCCCCCCTTCGATGCGCCGGTGATCGTGGTCGCCGGGAAAGAGCGGTTGCGACAGGCGGGGATCCCCAACCCGCCGTCGTTCGGGGCCAGCGCGTCGATCGGCGATGCGGCGGCGCGTTGGGGACAACGCGCCCTACCGTGAATCCCTTCTGAACACTGATTACTGATCACTGCCAAGCGGCGGGACGCCGCTTCTACCTTTCCCAGCCCCCAACGCTCACTCCACCGGCACGGCCCGCACGGCGGGCTTTTTCTTGAAGAGATCGCGGAAGAAGAAGACGCGTTTTTCGGCGGAGTTGAAGTCCTGCGATTCGAAGATGTCGAGGTTGTTGTCGGTGTTCTCGGCGAATTCCTCCGTCGGGAGCGCGACGCGGGTCCGGTTTTTCAGGTCTTCGTCGGCGAAGGTTTGGTCGAATTCGCTGCGGATGACCTTCGGCTGGATGAAGATGAGAAGCTCCTTTCGGTTGATCTTGTCGCTGGTGGAGCCGAAGACCCTTCCGACAAGGGGCCAGTTCGCGAAAAGAGGAACCCCGGCCTGGGACTTTCCGTCGTCCTCGCTGATCAGTCCGCCGAGCAGGACGGTGCCGCCGTCGGGGATCATGACGGTGGTGCCGAGGCTCTGGGTTCCGATCGTGGGGATGGCGTCGCCACCGATGACCCGCTCACCGGTGATGGAGTCGTTTTTCTGCTGGATCTGCAGGGTGATCTCGCCGTTCGCGTTGATGAGCGGCACGACGGCGATCCGGAGAACCACGTTTTCGTAGTCGATGTTCGCGGTGACGACCTGGTTGTTGTTGTTGTTGATCCCGGTGGTGTTGAGCGACGAGAGGGTGCTCCGCGGCACGGCGACGCGCTCCCCGGTCTCGATGACGGCCTGGCGGTTGTTCACCGTGTAGATCGTCGGGCGGGAGAGGACCTCGAAGCGGTTCGTGTTCTCGAGCGCCTTCAGGTGCATGTCGAGGTATTTGTTGATCTGCCCGTAGAGGTTCAGGCCCGAGGTGGCGCCCAGTTTTGTGGGATCGGCGAGGTCTCCGATATTGAAGAGCTTGTCCGGGGTCCTCGAGATGAGCGCTCCGCCCCCGTTGAAGGTGGCCCCGTCGGTGGGTTGCTCGAGGGTGCGGAGGAAATTGAGGGCAAACTCGTAATTGTTGCCGAGGGTCATTTGCGAGATGATCGCCGAGATCTGGATCTGCACCGGGCGCACGTCCATCGAGTCGAGCAGTTCCTCGATCTGCCGGAGGTTTTCCGGCGGACCGGAGGCGATGAGCATGTTCTGGATGTTGTCGGCGATGAGGAGGGTCTTGTCGATGACGACGGACTGGGGCGCGGCGGCCTGATCGGAGCCAGCATTGCCGAGATCGCCGGTGGCGCCCCCGGAACGGCGCGTGTTTCCCATTCCGGTCATGTCCTGGTTGTTGAAGGTGTCGTTCTGGTTGTCGCCGAGACCACCGTCTTCCTGCTGCCGGTCCTCGTTCCCTCCGGCGATCTCGGAATTCCCTCCGTCCTCGGTGAGACCCCGCGTGATGACGTTGCCGGCGATCTTCAGGAAGTCAGACACGTTGATGTAGCGGAGCTGGCGGCGCAGGTAGGTTGCGGTCTCGACGGGTGCGTCGAGGTGGCTGATGATGCTGGTGATGTATTCCATGTCGCTCGGCGTCGCGACGACGAGGACGCGGTTGGCCCGGGCGATCGCGCGGACGCGGGGTTTGGGGGCGCTGGGACGGGCAAAGTTGCCATTTCCGCCCGCCTGGGAAGGGATGAAGGCGTTGTTCGAACCGTTCGCCGCGGGGGCCGGGCTCGGCTGGTTCGGCTGGCCGGGTTGATTGGGCTGGCTGGGTTGATTGGCGTTGCCCCCGGTGGCGCCGGCGTCCTGTTCGAGACCAAGGATATCGGTGAGGGCCTCGACGACGTCCTCGGCATCGGCGCGTTCGAGTTGGAAGGCCTGGTCGACGGTGCGGATCGGGCTGACATCGACGTGGTCGCGCAACTCGATCATGCGGCGGATGACCGAGGTGCTCTCCGTGATGACGATGGCCGAGGCGCTCTGGAGGGGCGTGATCTTCCCATAGGGGTGGAGGACAACGACGTTGGTGAAAAGTTCCGCGGCATCCTCGGGGAGGAGAAAAGAGAGCGGCATGATGTAGGTCACGACTTCGTCGGTCGTGGGGAGCTGGAAGGGGGTTGTGTAGACAGGAAGCCCCTCACTGCTGGGCTTTTTCTCGCTATTGTAGGCGATGATCTTGCGCTGGTCGGGCTTGTCGGTCGGGAGGATGGCGTAGCCGTTGAGGAGGAAGCTCTTCTCGATGAACTCGGCGGCATCGGCCCGGGTCATCTTGCCGGAGGTCTGGACGGAGAGGTTTTTGTCCTGTACGGCGAGGTCGCGGATGACCCGGGTTTTGGTCAGTTCCTCGTAGAATCCGAGGATCACGGGGATCGGCGTGTTGGGAAACTGCACGTCGACCATCGGTTCGGCTCCGGGAGCGGGGACGGCGGCGGGATCGACCGGGGCCGCGGCGGAGGCGGGGGCATCGGTCACTTGCGAGGGGGGCTGGACGGGACGCTGGGAAGGGGCGGTGGCCGGAGCCTGGGTTGGATCGGCTGCGGCTGGTGCGGGTCGCGCGGGCGTCGGCGGGGCCGTGGCCGGAACCGTGTCTTGGACTGGAGGCGGGATCCGGCGCGGATTGTCCTGTTGGGCGAACAGGGCGGGGGCGCTCCCGACCGCGATGGCGAGCAAAATGCCGCGGAGGATGCAGGGATGAAAAGGGCTCATGTTGTGTTTCGTCTCAAAAGGGGGAGGGGTCAGTTGGAGGCTCCAGGGAGGGGCACGCGACGACGGCGGGGTTCAGCATCGAGGGCGTCGAGGGCGGGAGTCGCACTGGCGGGGGCCGCGGTCGAGGTGGCGGGAGAGCCGATCTGCGGGGTATTTCCGCCGGGACGCATTCCGCCCGGCTGGGCCCCGCCGCCGCTTTGTCCTCCGACCTGCCCGGCCCCCTGCTGGAGATTCGGTTGCGCGATTCCGCCGCGGGGATCCACCCGGCCCTGGGTTTGCGGGGGAGCCGTGGAAACGGGTTGGGCGATGGCCTGGGTGAGGGCGGCGGTCTCGAAGCCGATCTCTCCGGTCTCGTTGCCGTCGGTGATCGTGATCTTGGTTTCCTCGGGTCGGTTCGACTGTTTTGCGGAAACGATCGAGAAGGGATGGCCGTCGCTCTTCGCCGAGGTAATGACGAGCGATTTGTCCTCGCGAGTGTCACGGACGTAGGCGAGCGGACCTTTCTCATCGTCGTTGATCACTCCCTCGAGAACGAGGGCTCCGGCAAAGCTGCTCCCGAGGGTCTTCGGGGCTGCGGGAATGACCTCGCGGTTGAAGGGGGAATTCTCCCAGACGGCGGTGTAGCGTGCCACGGGGAATCCCATCGGAAGGGTATCCTCCTCGACCCCGGCGGGAGCCTCGTCCGCGGAATCGCCTACTGCGGGTTCGCCTACTGCGGGTTCGCCTACTGCGGGTTCGCCTACTGCGGGTTCGCCTACTGCGGGTTCGCCTACTGCGGAATCGCCTACTGCGGAATCGCCTACTGCGGAATCGCCTACTGCGGGTTCGGCGCCCGCGGGTTCGGCGCCCGCGGGTTCGGCGCCCGCGGGTTCGGCGGCGGCCGGTTCATCGGTGGACACCGGCGGGGCGGAAGCTGCCCCGTTCACCGGCGAGTCTTCGGCGGGAA
>JBILDO010000095.1:0-14901 GCA_044352585.1 Verrucomicrobiales bacterium | reverse complement strand
TGCCCGCCTGCCCCGGCACGGGCACGACCCCGACGACACCGGCGGGAAAGACGCCGGACCCGTATTGGATGAATCCCTCGAGCTCCGTCGCCTCGGTGTTGATGTCGAGGGTGACACTGCCATCCGGGTTGATCGATCCGGTCGTCTCGCTCGTGACCCCGATGTTTCTCGTCTGGAACCGGGTCGGAGTCGCGGGAACGACGCCGGTGACGAATCCGTTCGGACCCACGAAGATCCGCGGCGGCGCGAACGCGACGGGAAAGGGAACCTCCCGAGCCATCGTGATGGAACTTTTCCGAGCGGGGAGCCCGGTGATGAACTGGAAATCGAGCGCGACCTCGGCGGGCGGCAGGTCCGCGGCGGCGAGGGCCTGCTCCGCGGCGAGAACGCCCTCCGGCGCGTCGATCACGAGGACCGCCCCCTGGTTCGCGAGCATGACGAACTTGCCCTGCGGCGTGAGCGCCTTTTCGAGCACCGGGCGCACCGCCTCGATCGGGGCGAAGGCCACGTCGATCTCCTTTTTCACCGTCCCCTGCCCCAAGGCGAGCGACGCCGCGAGAGCGACGGCCCACGTCACCGGGATCGGTCGCAGCAAGATCCGCTTCATGGTCCGAGTATCGCACGGCCACTCCGCGGCCGGAAGCAGAATCGGTGAAACCCTCAGAAGTAGAACGGCCCTGATCCGCGAAGCTCCGATTCCTCCTCCTCTTCCTCGTCGGGCAGGCCGCCGGGTTCGCGTCCCGTTTGCGCGTCGACCGGGTTCCCGGGCCCGGGCGGCGTTGGCGGTTGCTTGCCAGCCTCCCCGGTGGCGGGTTCCCGGGGCATTTCAAAGAGAATCGTCTCCGCCACGCCGTTCGTGAACACCACCGATTTCAACGCCTCTTCCTCGGCCCCGTCCACCCGCTCTTCCGTCTCCATCTCGTCTTCTTCCTCGAACCGATCCAGCTCCTCACCTCCTTCGAACTGCGGCTTTTCGCGGCCAAGACTTGAAGCGCCGGCGGATTCCCCTTCCCCGTCATCCTCGTCCTCATCATCGTCCTCGAACGGCGAGACTGGAAAGGATGTCGCCAAGGGTGGGGGCAGGGTTTCGTCTCCGGAATCCCCCACGGCAGCGGGATCCTGCGCCTCCGGGGGCGTCAACGTCGTCAAGAGACCCACTTCCCCGTCATCCTCCGCATCGAATTCGAAGGCGGAATCGAGCCACCCTGCGCCCGTCTCTTCCTCGTCTTCCTCCTCCTCTTCCTCGGTCTCGAACGGCGAATCGACCGGGATCCGCAGCCGCGGAAGGGGGTCGCTCCCGATTGTCTCCGGATTCGTGTTTTCGATCACGATCTCCGGCTCGCCGAAGTCGATCGGCTCGAGAATTTCCCTGGGTTCGTCCGGGATCGGGGTCGGCGGAATCGTTTCCCGGAGACCGGAGAGGGTGAGCTCGGCGACCGGAGAGGGTTCCGATCCGGGTTCGCCCCCGGCAAGGTCCTCTGGTGTGACCACCGCATCGGCGTCCCCGGACGGGTCCCTCTCTTCGGATTGGAGGTCGAGCGTTTCAAAGCTCTCCTCGATTCGCGGTTCTTCGTCGCAAGGCAAGGCGACGGGCTCCCCGAATCCGGAAACGAACTCCGAGGCGTCTGTGGGTTCCGTCTCTTGCTCGTCTTCCACTTCTTCGTCCTCTCCGGAATCGAACTCGAAGACGGGTCCGGTCACGGCCTCGGACGGAATCCCGGGAAACAGGTCCGGATCTGGAACCCCTTGGCGCCGGGCGGCCCGCTCGCGCACCGTCTCCCGCAGCGACTTGACCATGGGCGGGGTCGGCCCGGAAGGAATCGGCGGCTCGGCGGGGCGCACGTCGCGCAAGAGATCCGCGAGGCGCCCCTCGATCGCGAGCGCCTGCTGTCGGACGATCCCGGCGGGACGGGCGGACTCGGCCACGGCCACGAGGATGAAACGATGCACCGTCTCCTTCAGGTAAATGAGCCGGTTGCCACCGAGATGGAGGCTCTCCATCGCCCCGGATTCGCCGAGTTGCGCGACGAGCGCACGCATCGCTCCGCTCGCGCCGGCGACCAGCGCGGAAATCACCTCGACGGTGACCTCGGCCTCCGCCGAGATCCCCGCGACAAGGGCTCCGCTGCGATCCACGATCAACGCGGTGTCGAGGCCGGCCTCCTCGGCGAATTCACGAAGGAGATCGTCACTGCGCGAGGCCGTCTCCTCGGAGATGTCGAGGGGCAGGGCCGCGGTGAAATCCGCCTCCGTGGTCGGAACGCTGTCTCTGATTTCCATGGGTGGGTCCCTTGTCCGTTTCCCGTCTCTTTCGTCCTCTCTCAGCCGCCCCGGCGGGGAATCACGGACTCACGGCGAGCGACTCTTTACAACGGGATTCCGCCGGGAGGGAAGCATGAAATCCTCGCAGAACCTCTCCGACGACCCGGTCGAGGGTGGCAAAAACCTGGTATCCCGAGACCGCACAGGCGAGGAAGGCGGGGCCGCGCACCGAAAAGAGTTCGTCGAGGTCCTCCGGCGGCATCGCATCCGGCTGGTCCCGTTTGTTGTATTGATAGGTCACGGGAACGCGGTCCGGATTCAGCCGGTTCGCGGCGAGGGCGTCGCGATAGCCGTGCCAGGCCTCGAGATTCGCCGAGGTCCGGGAACGGGAGGAGTCCGCCACGAAAACCACTCCATCGGCCCCGGCGAGGACGCCCCGGCGGGTCTCGGCGAGGATCTTCTGGCCCGGCACCGCGTAGAGCTGGAAGCGCGTGCGATACCCGGCGACGAGGGTCTCATGCACGGGCAGGAAGTCGAAACAGATCGTACGATTCCGCTCCGTCGCGATTGAAACAAGGTCGCCGCGCAGGGCGGGATCGAGGCGCCGGTGGATGTACTGGAGATTGGTCGTCTTGCCGCCCTCGGGCGGGCCGCAATACACGATCTTGAACTGGACTTCGCGGCTGTCGTGTCGGACCAAGGCCATGGCGGGCGAAAGCCGGGACTATTCCCGTAGTTTGGCGAGGCTTCGGGCGACGAGGATCAGTTTCTCGCGGACCCCGGGCGGGAAGGCGGCGCTGTCGTGGTGAACCGTGACGCAGCAGTCCCCCTCGAGGAAAAGACTGACGATGCCGCGATCGGTCTGGAGGGTGAAGGTGCGCGCCTCGGGGAGTCCGGTGAGCTTGGCGAGACTGCGGAGCGTCGCGACCATGTCCCGCGCCTCGTTTCCGAGCCGGGTTTCCTCGCGGCGCGAAGCCTGGATGAGTTTTCCGGGAGCGGAAAGCGAGCAACTGTTGATCCCCGGCAGCGCGACCACCCTGCGGGCCACCATCGAGAAGGTGAAGGACTCGCTCGTTGAAAAGATGGCCCGGAGCTCGAGGTCCCGGAGTTCCTCAGCATCCGACGGAGCCGGTGGAGCTGTCGGCGTTGCGACCGGAGCGTCGCCCGCAGTCACCGGGAGGGCACCCTCCGCAATCGTTTCTTCGTGGATTTCGGGAACCACCGGAGCCTGATACGGTCCTGCGACTCCCGCAGCCGGCGAGGCCAACGGATGAGCGAACGCGGGCGTGAAAGAGGTGAAGGACGATACGGGAACGTCGCCCGGCTTCTTCTCATGAGGGGACGCGAAGGGAACGGGCATCGCTGCCGGCCCGGGCACTGGCGCGGACCCGGAGTCCGGCGTCCCGAAGGCCTGCGATTGGGGAAACCGATCCTCCCCAACCGGTGTTTCCGGAACGGTCGCGGATTGCGGTTCGGCCATCGGTCGGGACGCAGGGGCAAACACCGGGGCAGGCGCGGTTTCGATCACGGGGGGAGGCGGCGGACCCTGGAACGCGGCGAATGGCGAAAACGCCGGACTCATGGCCGGAGCGGACGGCTCGGGATCGACCGGCGAACCGTGAAAACCGGCCAAGGGAGCACTGGACGAAGCGGCGGCGGGACTTCCCTCGGTCGGCTCGTCCGCGCTCGCCGGGGCGAAGGCACTGAAGCCGGCGGCAAAGGCCAATTCCGTAGCGGTTTCGGACTTGGGCGTCGCGGGCGGCGTCTTCGCGCCGGGACCGAAGCCACTGAAGGCCGGTTCCCCGGGCACGGCACCGAAGGACGGAACTGGATCCGGCGGGTTGGTTTTTCCAAGATTCAAAAGCTTGCCGATGTTCTCGAAGGGAGCGGTGCCGGAACCAACCACTTCCTGATCCGAATCGTCCCCGAAGCCCGATCCGCTGAACATCGCTCCCCATACTCCCTCGGGTTCCGTCGACGAGACCGGAGCCCCGGCCGCAGCGGCCGCGTTGCTGTGAGGGTAGGGAATCCGGGAATCAACTTCGGCTTGCTTCGAGAAAAGGGTCGCGAAGTCTGCGGAGCCCTCGAAGGGATTGCGGGCAGGCCCGTCGGCTTTTCCGCCCCCCCCCTTTCCGGGAGATGCCTGGAAGACTCCGGAAAACCCGTGCGCGGGGGCCGCGCCGGGCGTCGGAGCAACCCCACCGATCGACTCCAAGGACATCGGGGCGTCGAAGCCACCCGCCAACTTGGGAGCCTCGATCGCGGGCGGCGTTCCGGGGGCGGAAAAGGAATTCCCCGCGGCGGCCGACTCCGCCGGGGAAGGGTTCTCTTTCGCCGGAGACGAAAAAGGATTTTCCTTCGCCGAAGGAGGGGAGGACCAGGAAAAAACCGCGTCGGAAAGGGCGGGAGCCGCCGGTTTCTCCGTCACGGGAGCATTGAAGGACGATGGCGCGGCGGCTTGAGAGGAGGAACCGGGCGACACCGGCGACCAGAAAGGATTGGATGGAGCGTCGGTGGCTCCGGCTCCGCCCGCCGACGGCCTCGTCCAGCCCGAACCGGCCGGGACGGCGGGAGTTTCCGGCGTGGCTCCGAGACGCGGCGGCAGGGTCACCACCGAATCGTTCAGAGGCGTGATCTCCGCGGCGAAGAGCTCCGGGCAGATCTGGTAGAGGGTCGAGAGCCTGACATCGAGCGAGCCATCCGCAGGAACCGGGACTTTCAACTCTCTCGACATCGGAATCCCGCTCTGTGCGGCGATGGCCTTGGGAATGTAGGGGAGCAGCTCGCTGACGAGGAAGGATTGGGCGGGACCACCAGTGGGCCCCGCTCCGCTCAGGCCACCCCTTGCCGCGGGAACTCCTCCCGGAGCGGAAAAGCCGCCCGGCCCCTTTTCAGCGGCCGCAGCCTCGGATTCGGAATCATCGGGCGAGAAGATATTTCGGAAGGAAAAGGACATCGTGGTCGGCCGGCGAGTGAATCTTCAGAGGGGGGGGCCAAACTGAGGGTAGCTCAGTTTGGATTTCCCTTAATTTTATGATGATTCTAATAAAGCGACCGTAGATTGCGAGTGAAAATTAATCAAGATCTTTTCTTATTACGGTGAGAAAAATAATAAGCAAGCCTAAAATCACCGTTTCCTCAAAGCCACTGGGGCTCAGAGTAGCCACCAGAGTATCCCCACGAGACAGCCATTGTTGATGGCGTGAGCCGTCATCGGAGCGATCAGCGAATCCCGCCATTCCCGGAGCAGGGAAAAGCCCACGGCAATCCCGGCAAGGGCGGGAATCGCAAAGAATCCCTGGGGGTGGAGGGCGGCGAAGATGAGCGCTCCCACGAGGGCCGAGGGAAAAAACCGGAAGCGCCCCCGCAAATAGCGCTGCAAAGCCCCCCGGAAAAACAATTCCTCGAAGAGTGGCGCGAATCCCGCCGCAAGCGCGAGACAGGCGACCTTTGTCCAGAGATCGCCTTCGTAAAGCCAGCCCACGATGGGATGCACCGCCGGTCCCGGAACGGTCGCGCCCTCCGTTTCCGTCTTCTCGCCTCCGAACCAACCGGCCACGAAGGTCAGGGTGAGGGTCAAAAACACCCCGATCGAGGCGATCGCCAGCACGCCGAGATAGCCGACCATTCCGGCCGCTATCTCATGGAGCCACCCCTTCCCCCGGTGAAGCCCTGCCTCAAGTCGGAATTCCCGCCAATCCATTCCCCGAACCCGGGGCCAGAGCAACGGAACGAGCACCGCGGCACCATACCCAAGGACCGAGGCCGCCTCTCCCAGCCAGAGACCCGCGATCGCCCCCGCCACCATGATTCCCAGATAGAGGGCGAAGCATTCGAGAAACACTCCTCCGTTCCGCGTCCCGGGGCGGAATGCGTTGGCCGGGGCTCCGCTGCGGCACCGCCGCAGGTGCAGGATGAGCAGGACCACGCCGCAAAGCAGTCCGAACACCACGCCGGTGATGACCACCCCCATCGTCGCGAGAACGAGGTAGGAGCGGGCTCGGATCGAGTCGTCTTCCGGCGGCGGGACAAGGCGGGGACCGCGGGCGAGACCGGCAAACCACCCGAGAGATTTCCGAAGACGCTCACGGTCCTCCTCATCCACCCCCTCGCGGACGGCACGACCCGCCAGTTCGACCAGATCCGCCGGGGCCGCGTCGGAGACCCTCGCCAGCGTTTTCAGCGCCCCAGGGGCTCCGGGTTCGACGAAACCCGCGAGCAGGGCGAACGCAAGCAGGGACTCGTCCCCCTCGATCGCGCGGGACAAATCCTCGAGCGCCGTCCCGGCCGAAGCAGGCTCGAGCCGCGACGAAGCGATGACGACCTGGCTCTGAAGCTTCAGGAGCGCGAGACTGGCGCGATCGGTCCCGACCGCGGGCACCGAAGCCTCGCCGGGACCGGAATCAAATCTCCCGGCAATCCATTCGAGAGGGAGCAGGCAAAAAAGGATCAACGGCCAGGTCCACCAGGCCGACCGCCGCGGCGCCGGAAGAGGAGGAGGCCCTGCAGGAGACGGGGAAACGGGCGGGAATTCCGTGATCATCAAGCGGAGAGAGCGCCTCGACCAACCAGTCTCTCGGTGCCCCCGTTCCGCGCCCTCATCACCATTTTTGCCGGAGAATCCCTCAGCCCTTCACGTCGTAGGAGACCACGAACTCCTGATCGCGCAGGTAAAGCCGGCCATCGATCACGACCGGATGCGTCCAGACCTTGCCCTTCGGGTTCCGGTTCGGGCTCTGCGGATCGAGTTTGAAACGCCCCTTCTGCTTGTAACCATCCGGGCTGATTTCGACGAGGGTCAGGGTGCCGTCGTCCTCGTTGAGCGCGTAGAGATGTCCGTCGGCGACATGAACCGCGCCCTTCAGGGTGAACTGGCCCTTCTCGTTCCAGACCATCGCGCCGGTCTTCCAATCCTGACAAATCAACCCTTTCGCGTCGGAGAATCCGTAGAGGTGCCCCCCCACCTTCACGACGCCGCCGTGGTGGTTGACCATCTCCTTGTTCTGCCAGACATCGGATGCCTGGTTGTCCGACCCGATCTTGATCAACTTGCAACCCACGCCGTATCCGGAGGACACGTAGACCTCGTTCCCATCGACGATCGGGGTGGGAATCACCGCGGTCTTTCCACCCCACGGAGAGGACCAGACGACTCGGCCGTCCTCGGCGGCGACTCCGGCGACCTCGCCCTCAAAGAGCTTGATGTATTGGCGGATCCCGTTGATTTCCGCGACGAGGATGGTCGCGTATTCCGCCTTGCCGGGCTTCAGGTCGGAGGCCTTCCAGATCACCTCCCCGCTCTTCTTGTCGAGCGCGACCATGCCAGACTCCTTGCCCCCGGGCGCGATGACGAGTTTTTCCCCGTCGACGAGGGGCGATTCGGAAAAACCCCATCCCCCCATCTGTCCCTGGAAGTCGGTCACGAGATGCTTTTCCCACACTTTCTTGCCGTCTCCGGCATTGAGGCAAACGAGCACGCCCTTGGGATCGAGTCCGAAGACGAGACCATCGCTGACGGTCGGCGTGCTGCGCGGACCGTGCCCCCAGCCGGCGGCGTATCCCTGCTGGTCGTCTTTCCCGAACGCGGTGGCCCACACTTCCTTGCCGGTGGCGGCGTCGAGGCAAACCATGGTGACGTCATCGCCGCGGGTTCCCATGGTGTAGAGCTTTCCTCCGGCGAGACTGCAGCCCGAATATCCCATCCCGGCCTGGTCATAGGTCCAGACCTTCTTCGGCCCATCCGCCGGCCACTCCTTGAGCAATCCGGTATCCGGAGAAATGTCGTCCCCCTTCGGCCCACGGAACGCCGGCCAACCAGCGGCTCCGCCCGAGGCACCCCCCTTCTCCACCGACGCGAGGAATTCCTGATCCTCGAGACTCAGGGAGAGAATCTCGACCACGCCGGTCCTCCCGTCGGCCATTTTGAGGTGGACCTTGCCGGACTCAACCTTGACGAGATCGGCTTCGATCACCTTTCCGGAAGCGGCCTGTTTCCAGGTCCGCGCCGACAACGGCATGAGAAATGAAAAAAGCAGGGCAATGGCAGGGGCAACGGATTTCATCATTACGAGCTTCGCCGAACCGCCCCCGGAACGCAAGTACCGCAAACAATCCCCGCGGACGTTTTGGAAACCCCGCCCGGACCGGAGGGTTTTCCCGAATCGCCCACCACACGCGGGATTCCAGATCAAGGCCCCCTCCGTTTCCAGGCCCGGACGTAATCGACCTGGAACTCCGCCGGGAACGCCGTCTCCGCGGTGGGGTATTCCGCCCATCCTCCGACCGCGAGATTCACGAGGAGGAACATCGAAACCTCCGGCACCGATTGATCGGAACGATGGCGCTGCACCCCGTCGACGAACCAACGGATCTCGCCGCGATCCCACTCGACCGCGACGGTGTGGAAGCCGTCCGAAAAGTCCACACCCTAGAATTCGCCGGTCTGTGACAGCGAGTTTCCCTCCGCCTCGCGCGGATCCGGCCAGTGGTTCGAGAAATAGATCTTGTCCGGTTCCTGACCGAGGATCTCGAGGATGTCGATCTCCGGTGGCCAGGCGGGCGGCTCGGGCAGCATCCAGAAGGCGGGCCAGAGTCCCCTCCCCTTCGGAACCCGGCAGCGCATCTCGAAGCGCCCGTAGCGCTGCGCGAACTTGCCCGTCGTCGTCATCATGCCCGAGCGATAATCGCGTTTCGCCCCGTCGTAGAAAGCGGGTTCGTCCTCGCTCCGGATCGTGAGGATTCCGTCCTTCACCGTGAAGGCCTTCAGAATGTAGGCCTGGAGCTCGTCGTTGCGGACCACACCCCAGGGATCCTTCGGCGTCCATTTGGAATAATCGAGGCTTGACCCATCGAACTCGTCGGAAAAGGTCGGCTCCCAGACCGTCGGATCCGGGGCGGTCGGAGAATCCCCCCCTTCGCCGGCAGGAACCTGTGCACGGACCAATGCCACGACCCCTCCCGTGAGAAGCGGCAGGACCAACGCTGCGGGAACGATGCGAGGCATCATTTGTTTTTCATGGAAGCCGGAGATTCCGCAAGGCGAAGTCGTGATCCGAAGTCTAAAAGTCCCCCTCCCTCCACGAGATCAGTTGGGGACCGGAATCGCCTTGAGATCGTTTGAGCAGGGCATGCTCATCGAGAAAGCGGTCGATCTCCGCCAGGGTCGCCTCGTAGGAGACCGGGTCGAGATTGAATTGGAAAAACTCGCGGTCGCGTCCCTCAAATTCGAGGAAACGGAAGGGATTGCGTTTCCGTGCCATCTTTGCGCTGAACGCGATCGCATCGTCCACCGGCACGAGGCGATCGGCGTTTCCATGGATCACGAGCATGGGCGGGGCCCCGGGTCCGATCAGGCGCGTGAGCGAGATCTGCCTCGCTTCCATCGCGGAACCGCAACGGGAAAAACACGGACTTCCCTTTTCCACGTCGAAGATCGCGCTGAGAAGAACCCCCGCGTCCGGCCTCGAATCGGACGGTTTCGCCGGGGCCTCGGCCCGCGACACCGGGGCCTTCAACAAGGCGGCTCCCGCGATGTTGGCCCCGGATCCGGCCCCGATCACGATGAGTCTGGCGGGATCCGCGTGGATCTCGGCGGCGTGCTCGCGGACGTAGCGGATCGCCGCCCGTCCGTCCGCCTGGGCATGGGAAGGCGTCGAACCGGGGTGCTGCGAACCCGTGCGATACTCGACCAGCGCCGCGACCGCCCCGCGCTCCACATAATGAAGCGCGTGAGGGCCGAACTGGGCCAAGCCGGGCCGCTCCCAGAGGCCGTCGTGGAAAAACAGGATCACGGGATGGGGGACTCCCTCCCCGAAGGACTTCGGCAGGAAAAAGTGCAGGGCCAGTTCCGCTCCCTCCGGGGTCTCTGCGTAGACGACGCGGCGGGCGCGCTCGAGCAGCAGCGTTTCCCGGTCCTTCGCCCAATGGAATCCCTTCTTCATTTCACGCGTCCGCGGCGCGATCCTCTGGACTAGGATCACCGGGCCACGCGAATGCAAGACGGAAGTAGCGGCCCCGGAGACCTTTGGCACGGTTCCGCCGGATGGCACATTCCCGTCGTGCGAAACGCGGCAAACTCGCCCACAATGTCGGGGTTCCACCCTGCCATATGAAGTTCACGCCATTCTTGCCCGTCCTCTTCGCCCTCGCCACCCCGCTCTCCGCCGAACTCGCCGGCAGCAAACCGAACGTGATTCTCGTCATCACCGACGACCAGGGCTATCCGCCGATCGCGGCCCACGGCCATCCCTGGCTGAAGACGCCGAACCTGGACACACTCCACGGCGAAAGCACCCGCTTCACCCGCTTTCTCGTCGCGCCGACCTGCTCGCCGACCCGGTCGGCCATCATGACGGGCCGCCATCCGGAGAAAAACGGCATCACCCACACCATCCTCGAGCGCGAGCGCATGACCCTCGACGCCACGATCCTGCCGCAGGTGCTGAAGACGGCCGGCTACTCCTCCGGCATCTTCGGGAAGTGGCACCTCGGCGACGAAGCGGAATACCAGCCGGAAAAACGCGGCTTCGACGAAGTCTTCATCCATGGAGCAGGCGGGATCGGCCAGTCCTACGACTGCTCCTGCGCCGATGCGCCTCAAAACCAATACACCAATCCCGTGATCCGCCACAATGGCCGGTTTGTCAGGACGGAGGGATTCTGCACCGACGTCTTTTTCACCGCCGCACTGGGTTGGATCAAGGCCAGGGCCACGGCGAAGGAGCCGTTCTTCGCCTACCTCGCCACGAACGCCCCGCACGGTCCCTTCATCGCCCCGGAGAAAAACGCGAAACGCTTCACCGATCTCGGATTCGGGAGGGAACAGGCCGGCTTCTACGGGATGATCGAAAACATCGACGAAAACATGGGCCGCCTCCATGCCAAGCTCGGGGAATGGGGCCTCGCGGAAAACACCGTCGTCATCTTCATGTCCGACAACGGCATGACCGGCGGCGGCTCGGGCCAGGTCGGCAGGGATCTCGCTCCGGGATATCCGTTTTACAACGCCGGCATGAAAGGCCTCAAGGGATCGAACGACGAGGGCGGCGCCCGCGTGCCCTTCTTCGTCCGCTGGACCGGCAAGGTCGAAGCGGGCCGCGAGATCGACCGCATCGCCGCGCACATCGACGTCCTTCCCACCCTCGCCGCCCTCGCCGGGGCACCCCTCCCTGAAGGACAGGTCGAAGGGCGCAGCCTGCTGCCCTTGCTCGAAGGCAAGACGGACCGATGGGAGGACCGCTATCTTTTCAATCACGTCTGCCGCTGGCCCACCGGTGCGGACCCCGGGGATTTCCGCAATGTGAACTTCTCGGTGCGGAACCAGAAATATCGCTACGTCGCCGCCCAAGGAGGTGGCGGTGCCACGAAAGGCAAGGGGAAGGACAAAGGCAAAAAGGGCGCCCCGGCAGCTCCCAGAGGCCCCGAACTCTTCGACATGGAGACCGACCCGGGGCAGACCACCAACGTGATCGACCGGCATCCCGAGATCGCCGCACAAATGAAGGCCGCCTTCGACCATTACTGGACCGAGGCCATCCCGCTGATGATCAATGAAAAGGCCCCCATGTCCCCGACCAAACCCTACCACGAGTGGTATCGCGAGCAGGAAGCGGCCGGCGGTATCCCGGAATGGGTCGCGCCGGCGCTTTAAGAAGAGACTCGACACCCGGGGCACGGATTATTATTCTCGAAACGTCTGCTTCCCGGAAGTTCCAACCCAACCCACCTTCCCCATGAAAATCCGCCTCGTCATCACAGCACTCGGCTTTGCCATCGCCGCCAACGGATATGCCCGCACCTGGACCGAAGCCGGTTCCGGTCGCACCGTCGAAGGCGAGTTCCGCAAGCGCAGCGGAGACACCGTCGAAGTGCTCCGGCCGAACGGCACCTTGCTGAAACTGCCGCTCGCGAAACTCAGCGAGGCGGACCAGAAGTTCGTCGCCGAACAAGGCACTGCTTCCTCCTCCTCGGCATCCGCCGAAGTGGAACGTCCCAAGGTGACCCACAAGGAGGGTGCCGAACTCAAGGAAGGGGACATCATTGATATCGTGGCCCGACCGGTGAAGGGCGACAAGGTCGATCTCGCGGCGATGAAGGGGAAGGTCGTCCTCCTCGACTTCTGGGCGACCTGGTGCGGCCCCTGCATCGCCGAGCTCCCGAACGTAAAGGCAGCCTACGACAAATACCACGACAAGGGTTTCGAAATCATCGGCATCTCCCTCGACTCCGACGAAAAACGCCTCGAGGACTTCATCAAGGAAAACGACATGCCGTGGCCGCAGATCTGCGATGGAAAGGGGTGGGACAGCAAGTATGCCGATCAATACGGGATCCGCGGCATTCCCGCCGTCTTCCTGGTGAAGGACAACGAGGTCATCGCCACCGGCGTGCGTGGCTCGCTGCTCGAGCAGAAGCTCGAGGAACTGCTGAAGTAAGCGCCGCGGATCCCCTCCGCCCATGTCCCACTTCCATCCTGGGATCGACGGCAGCATCGTCGGACTTTACCTGCTCGGCACGATGGTCGCCGGGATCTGGGTGCGCCGATACGTTTCGAAGGTGGAGCATTTCCTCGTCGCGGGGCGCGAGATGAATCTCTACCTCGGAATCGCCTCGCTCGCGGCGACCGAGTTCGGGATCATCACCTGCATGTATGCCGCGGAAGCGGGATACACGAAGGGCTTCTCCGGTGCGACTCCGGGGATCTGTCAGGCCCTCGCCATGCTCGTGATCGGCCTCACCGGCTTCTGCGTGAAACCGCTACGCGCCTCCGGTGCGATGACCCTGCCGGAACTCTTCGAAAAACGCTTCGGCAGACGGGTCCGCTGGCTCGCCGGAGTCGTCATCGTCCTCGGTGGATTGCTCAACATGGGCGTCTTCCTCAAGATCGGCGGAGACTTCCTCTGTGCCGTGTGCGGGTGGAATCCCGACTACCTCGTCCCCGTCATGGGCGGCCTTCTTCTCCTCGTCGCGATCTACACGATTCTCGGCGGCATGCTCTCGGTGCTGGTCACGGATTTCCTCCAGTTCATCATCATGAGCGCCGGGCTCCTCGTCGTCACCCTCCTCATCCTCCATCACATCGGATGGGAGCGCCTCGAGGAAGCGGTGCGGATGAATCACGGCGAGGGCGGCTTCAATCCCCTCGCCAACCCGACGATGGGATGGTCGTATCTCGTCTTCCAGATCCTCGGCAACACCGCCGCAACCCTCACCTGGCAGACCACGATCTCGCGCCTCCTCTCGGCCAAGGATGCCGCGACGGGGCAACAGGTCTATGCGCGGACCAGCTTCTTTTTCGTGTGCCGCTGGCTCATCCCCGTGCTCTGGGGCGTCTCCGCCCTCGCGATGCTCGATCCGGCGAAGGAGGGAGAGGCGACCCTGATGGCGATGCCGCAGTTTCTCGCCACCTTTCTCCCCGTCGGGCTCATGGGCCTGATGGTCGCGGCCATGCTCGCCGCCGACATGAGCACCGACTCCTCCTACATGCTCGGCTGGGGCAGCGTCATCTACAACGACATTCTCGCTCCCTTCCGGAAAGGCAGGTGGCCCGAGGCCCGTGCGATCCGGTGGAACCGTTGCATTGTCGCGCTCATCGGCGTCTACCTCTTTGTCTTCGGCCTGCTCTACGAGATCCAGGGGGACGTGTGGTCGTATCTGCTCCTGAGCGGATCGGTCTACCTCTCGAGCATGTCGATTCTGCTCATCGCGTGCTGCTACTGGAAACGCGCGAATTCTTGGGGCGCCTTCGGGGCCATCCTCGGCGGGGCGCTCGTGCCGATCCTCTTCCTCACCTTCGAAAAGATGGCCTCGACCGCCTCCTGGGCCGCCGCCTTCGGCAAGGACAATGCCGGCATCGCGGCCTTCGCCGCGGCCGCCATCGGAATGATCGCGGGATCGCTCATCAAACCCCGCTACCCTGACGACGCCACCTCATGAGCAGTTTCTGGCATCTCCTCGTCTGGGCCTGCGTCGTCTGGTATGGCACCATCACCCTGTTGGTGGCCGTGCGCGGATGGAGGGATATCGTGGGAATGTTGAAGCGGTTGCGGAACGGCGTGGACTGACGCGAATGGCACGAAAATACCATTTTCGCCGCGCCCATGCCGAACTCGCCGCCCCCTTCCACGATCTCCCCCGCTGCATTAGTTTTTCGGAAGGTGATCGCCTGGTTGCATAGCTCTCTTTGATGTAGCCAATATGCAGCCATGTACGATCAGCCCAACGGTGTGGAAAACTCCGCGCTAAAAAGTCGTGTAGCCGTGCCGTAGCCGGGCCAGAGCCGCTTCCCAGGAAGTCGGTCGGTAGACGAAGTTCCTCAGCCAGCGGATGAACTTCAAAGCTCTCACCGTGAAGCGTTGGATCAGCGTGGCCACAAAGGTGGCTCCGCATTTTTCCGCCGTCTCCCGTCGTTTCGCTTTTCGCTTCCTATCCTCGATCAGCCACGATCAGCTATTTAAGATCAGACATAAAATGTTGTCCTTTCGCAGAAACGCCCGATTCTAGCGAAGTCCCCCATCCGCTCTCTCCACCCCGCTTCGTTCCAAGCCCCTCCACCATCCCATGAGCACTGCACGCATCCTCGGAACCGGTCGATCCTTTTACCATGTCATGTCCCGCGTCGTCGATCGTCGCAAGGTCTTC
>JBILDO010000041.1:0-48758 GCA_044352585.1 Verrucomicrobiales bacterium | reverse complement strand
TGGGCGGGTTGAAAAAAGCGGCGGAAAACGGGTGAATCGGGGTGTTGTGAGGAGGCCATGAAAAAATTTTTCGGCTCAATGCCTCTGTCAACCGTTGAATCGCCACTCCGTCAATCCTGTCGCGCCGCAACGGTTTCCGCGGGTGATTCGAACCACGCCGGACCCGACTTCCCCACGGCCTCACAGAGTCGCGCAAAGGGCCTTCAGAGCCAATTTTTCAGGGCGAGTTTTCGACACCGTTGCTCTGGCCGTCCAGCCTTTCACGATTCCCGGGAATGCGATGCGGCAACACGCCCGCGCGTGTAAATCAGGCACGCCCCGACGACCGCCACCAGGGCAGCGGCGAGCAGCCAGGTCGCAAGGGACAGGAAAAACCCCAGAAAATCCTCCTTCGACGGGAAGGCGTTGCGCGACAGCATCACCCCCACGTAGCCGAGGTAGCCGATGGCGTCCGCGAGATACATGAGGTAGCCGATGTTGCCGCGCTCGCGGGTCAGGGCGATGAGGCGCTCAAAAATCGTCGTGTGGACGGCCACATAGGGAACATACATGCCGACACCGAGCAACACCATGAAGGCAAACGGCGGCAGCATGCCCGCCCGCTGCCCCGCCAGGGCGAGCAACGCGAAGCCGAGGCCCGCCGCGCACAAACCAAGCCCGATGAGAAACGCCCGCCGGTTGTCACGCATGAGCACGAGCGCGCCGTTGGCGAACACCACGGCGAGCGTGACCCACAGCTCCGACTGCGTGAAAACCGCCGGTTGATTGCCCAGCCCCAGTCCCGCCCAGATCTCCGGCGCGAAGTCCGCGCGGATGCTGCGCAACACGGTGATGAGCAGATAGGCGAGCACGATGCCAAGCAATCCGGCGCCATGCCTGCGAAGCATGGCCAGCCGCTCCCTGCCCGTCATCGGAGTGCGCCGGGAGCGCGCGGCCTCGTCTTGAGCCGTGGGCCCGGGGATCTGCTGAAGCATCCACACGAAGACCAGCAGCGGTAGCACGAAGAGAAGCCCGGCGACGCAGGGCATCCAGTGATCCGGAACGCCCCTCTGCAGCAGCGCGGAGCCGACGGACTTGGTGAATCCATCCGCCAGGATGAAACTGGCGCACAAGCCTGCGACGAACAGCTCCGTGAGACATCTCCCCTCGACAAAGCCGAGCACGAGGCCGAAGACCATGCCCAGCGCGAGACCGTTCACGAAGAGCCAGGCCGCGTTGAACGGGGCGGGTGTCACCGCGAACAGCAGCAGCGCGGCCTCCGCAACCCCGATGAGGATCAAAAACACGCGTGCCCGCCGCCCTGCGGTCATTTCGGCAATCACCTTGATGCCGATGAACTTGGAGAGCATGTAGCCGAGCACCTGCGCGGTGACCAGCCATGCCTTCGCCTCCGCCCCGCCGAATCCGGCGGCCGTGAACGGCTTGCGAAAGCCATACATGCTCGCGTAGGCGCCGAAGGCCGCCAGCACACACCACAGGGTGAGAAACCAGGGCCGCGCCATCCATCGAGCGAGGGTGCCGTGATTCGTCATGCAGGCGGAAGGATGAAGCGTTGGAGCAAGGGTGTGAAGGACTCGAGGTCCGGCGTCACCATCTCCGGCACCTTGCCCATGTCGTCGTAGCGCCGCACCCGCACGGCGAGTTCGAAGTGCGGCTCGCGCTCGAACGCTTCCGCCTCGCCACCCTTCATCGGACCGCCCTGCAGCTGCAGGCTCCTGAGCGAGGCATCCGACAATCCCGCCAGATACTCCGGCTCCTTCCAGCACAGATAGCGCTTCGCCGCCACATGCAGCCGGCCCGCAGCGACGATCTCATCGGCAAACAGTCCCCGCAGTTGGTGGAAGCCGATGTGCTCGTGCCGCGCATCCACGCCCTGCTCCGCGATGTCCTCGCCGAGTGGATGGCAAAGGTGCCCGTAATCATGCAGCAAGGCCGCGGCGACGATGACCGGTGGCTCACCCGCCTCCCGGGCGAAGGTCGCGCATTGCAACGCATGCTGAAGCTCCGTCACATCCTCGCCGTAATGGCGATGGCCGTGCTCGCGGTAGGTGGCGAGGACATCGTCGAGTGATCGGGGTTTCATGACTTGGAGCAGCAGGCGCGTCGACCTAGGCCGCGCATCCCAGCGCCATGATCAAGCCGTCCGCCAGGGTGGGATGGTAGTGAAGCACCACGGGGCCGCCCGGGAGGGTTCCGGATCCCGGCCCGGAAATCACGGTAACCGAGTCTGTCGCGGCGACATCCGTCTCTTCCAACAGGGGCCGATCGCTCGCGAAGGCACCTTCGATCCGCGCCCTGATCTCGGCCGCGCCGCGAAGCAGGCCTTCGTCCCGCACCTTGGCACCCCCGGCGAAACAGGCGACAAAACCATCGCTGCCACGAGCGTTCATGGTTTCGACAAAGCGGGCGAGCACGGGCGAGAGGTCGGGCATCGGCCAATGAGTGCCTCCTTTTGTGCAGTGGCAACCCATATTGTCGTCACCGGTCCATCGACACCGCCACCCGCGCCCAGCGACGCGTCGCGGACAGCGCAAAGCCTTCCTGCAACTGCTCCAAGGCCAGCGGAGGGCTCACGAGCGACGCCCAGGGCAGCGTGGACGCGCTCAAGAAGGCCACGGCACGGTCCAGATGGCGCGGTGCATAGTTGTGAAAGCCGCGCAGGCTGACGCAGCCGCGTATGATCGCCTCGCCGGTGATGTCCAGCGCCGATTCGGGATGCACCATCCCGACCAAAAGGTAGTGGCCGCCCGGGCGCAGCATCCGCAGACCTTCCTTCACGATGGATGGCACTCCAGCCGCCTCGATCACCACATCGGCCCGGCGCGAGGCGACATCCGCACTCATTGAGGCCTCGCCGCCGAACTCCGCCACGCGCGCCAGCCGCGCCTCGTCCGGATCGACGACGATCACGCGTGGCACTCCCGCCGCTCGCAGCAAGGCACAGCCGTGCAGCCCCAACAGACCCGCACCTTGCACGACCGCGACATGGCATGGCGATGGCAGGTGCTCCGTGACATTGGCCATCGTTGCCAGCGAGCAGTTCGCGGAGGCGGCCACCGAATCGGGCACCTGCGGCGGCACCTCCACGAGGTGCGTTCCCTGGCGCAGCACGATGTGCGTGGCATAGGTGCCGTGCAGGCCGCTCGCCTCATGGAGCGCCGCGTGGCCATACTTGAAAACGCGTTCGCACTTCTGCGGCAGGTTCCAGTCCGTGCAGGCCGGGCAAATGCCGCAGCTGTCCGCCGAACTCCAGGTGATGCGTTTGCCCATCCAGCCGTCGCGTCCCTCACCCGCCGCGATCACCCGGCCCACGCCTTCGTGGCCGAGGACACAGGGTGTGGGCTCGATGCGTTTGCCTGCGTGGGTGTGCAGGTCCGAGCCGCAAATCGTCGCCAGGGTGACCTCGACCAGCACCTCGCCGGCATGCAACGACGCAGGCAACGGCAGTTCCTCGACCCGGAACGGCTCACCGGCACGATCAAAGATGGCAGCGCGGGCCTTCATGACGTCTCCAGCCAACGGGGCAACTCGGCGACGCTGCGCAGGACGGCGTGCGCGCCCGCTTCGCTCAGGCGCTTTTCGGCTTCCTGAACCATGGCTTGCCGGGTGCCGTCACCCAGACTCGAAAGAGCCTCCTGGCTCATGCCCACCTCATTGCCGCACTCGCTCAGGCCGATGCAGATCATCCCGGCATGGCGCCCCTCGGCCATGTCGGCGGGCGTGTCGCCGACCTTGAGGCTGCGTGACAGCGGATACACACCGTATTTCTCGGCGATCCGGAAACAGGCCCAGGGCGCGGGGCGGCTCTCCGGCACCTCATCGGCGCAAATGACGAACTCGGGATCAATGCCCTCCGCGCGTGCCAACGGCTCCAGCACATCCATCATCGCCCGCGTGTATCCCGTGGTGCTGCCGATGCGGATTCCATGCCCACGCAGCCAGCGCAGGGTTTCCACGGCCCCCGGTATCGGCGCGGCATGGACCGGGAGCAGGCCGGGGAGCAACCGGGCGAAGTCCTGGTAGATCGTTTCGATCAAGGCCTCGTCGGGCTCCCGCTTCAGGTCGCCGCGCACCCGTTCCGCGATCTCGGGATAAAGAAGAATCTCGCGCACATGATCGCGCTTGTGCGCGCCCATCGGTCTGCGGGCGATCTCATCGCTGATCGGCAGGCCGGCCCTTTCAAAGGCCGTGTGGAACGCCGCCAGCGGCGCGCGGCAGCCGAAGTCCACGAGCGTGCCCGCCCAGTCGAAAATCACGAGTGCGATGTCCTTCATCGGGTGTTCCAGGAAGCGATGGTTCTCTGTGCCAATCCCCAGCTCAGCGTCATGCCGAGGCCGCCCATCGCCGTGATCATCGTCACGCGCTCGCGCGGATGCAACACCACTTGTGTCTGGCCAATCTTGCTCTTCAGATAGGTGCCCTGCCAGCGGGACGCGATGCGCAGATCCGGCACCCGAACGAAATCACGCAACGCGTCGAGGATCAGGTCGTCCACCTCCGGCAGGCTTTCCGGCGCGAGGTCATCTCCGTACTCATGCGAGTCACCGAGGGTCAGCGTGCCGTCGTGATGCTGTGCCGCGATGACATGCACGCCCCAGCGGTGATGCTCGGGCAGCTCCGCCTCCAGGCGTGCCCGCAGAGCCTGCGTGCTCGGGCAATCCCGAAACGCCGGGTAGTGGCAGAGCGTCAGATCGCTCACCAGAATTGCCCCCAGCTCAAACCCCTCCGGCTGCGGCACCGTCCGCATCATTTGCAGGCGGCATTTCTGGATCTGCGCCGCCGCCAGCTCCTCCGGGAAGAGCAAACGCATCTCCTCGCCCGCCGCGATGACGAGATGATCGAATCGAAAGCGCCGGCCATCACTCGTCTCCACCTCATCCTCATGCACCTTCACCACCGGCGTTCCAAAATGCATCTCCACACCCAGCGACCGCGCATGCCCGGCCAGGGCCGGGATCGCTGACGGCGAATGCACCACCGTCTCCTGTGGACTGTAGAGCGCCCCGCGCAATCCCTCAGGATTCGATGCCGGAAAACGATGGAGCACCGCAGGAGCCTCCAACAGCTCGAAATCCCCGTTTAGCGCGGCAAACTCGTTCAACACGGCCCAAGCCTCCTCCCGATACGCCAGGCTCAGCGATCCCCTCGGGCTCGTCCAGAAGCCCGCCTGCGCCGCCAGCTCCCTCCAGCGCCGCACCCCGAACAGGGCCTGATCCCGTTCCGACCCAAACGCGCACCCAATCGGCCACAAGGTGCCGAAATTCCGGATCGAAGCCCCCAGCGCCCGCGCGTCGCGCTCGATCAATACCACCTCAAGACCCGCCTCACGCGCCGTGATGGCATGGGCCAGCCCGATGATGCCGGAACCGATGATGACGATTGGGTCTGCCATGCGCGTTCATGGCCTGATACCGATTTAAAGACAAGCCAAAAGACCGGAAGACGGATCGAATCAATTCATTTTTCTGTCCCTCTAACAGCCCCATCACCATCCTCTGGGACAGGTTCAACGAGGCCCTCACCGCCATGGCCGGTGACAGACATAAAGGGAAAGAGGGTGAGTTGTTGATTCACGCCGCTTCCCTCGGGAACCGCACCAAAACCCGTGCAAATCGGCCGAATTCCGCGAAAAGTAGGCGGGTCTTTCCTTGATGAACGATTCCGTCGAGGTTTCCGACCTGCGCTCCGGCGTGTTGACCTCCCCGGCCGATGCCCTGCTCGGCGAAGCGATCGCTTCGACGCTGCGGCTGCCCGCGGAGGCGCGCGGCGCGGACTTCGCGGACCGCATGCGCGGGATCGAGGCCTACATGAAGGCGCGCCCGGAAGAGCGGCCGTGGTCCTGCGTCTCTTTCACCGGCACCGACGGTTCCCGGATCTTCCGCGGCGGGGGCGGGCACTCGCTCGTGATCGATCCCGACGGCCGCTTGTGGCGGGCGCGGAGCTGCGAGGACTTCCTCACCACCGATACGATCACCGTGAGGACCTGCGAGATCGAAACGCTCCCGCCGCTCTACCGGCAGATGCGGTAATACCGGCCACGGGAAGGGGGGGAATGGAAGACAAAACGGCCGCCCTCGGGATTGATCATCCACCAGCGGTCCCCAAGTTTCGCGATCCGGAAGCGGCCGGTCGACTCCTCCCGCTCCTCCGCGAGAGCACCGTAGCGGGTTGAGGCTCTCCGGAGCCAGTGCGGCAACGCCGGGAAAGGCATCGAGGGTGCGGGTCGGCCTCACGGTGAAGTTTTTGCCTTCGGGGGAGCGGGCCTCGACCCAACGATCTTCTGCCTGGAGAAGGGGGGCAACCAAGGCGAGGATGATCGTCTGGAGCATGTCCGAAACACTCGATCGAATGGATTCACCGTCAACCGGCTTGGAGATGCGGCCACCGAAAACGACGAATCATGCGGGAGGAGAACCGGTCCCCCGCATGATCCTGGGTTGCGCCGTCACGCAAGAAGATGTTTGTGGCAACCTTGGGCGGGGAACCGGGACCTCGTTCCGAGGGTGGCCGGAGCGCCCTGGCGCGTCACATTCCGCTCACCTGCCGGTCACGATTTGCGGCTCGCTTCCGCGACCACGGAGCGCAGGTTGAGGGTTTTCCCGTGCGCGAGAATCTTTTCGAAGGTGGCATTACCGACCCCTTCGACGAGGATGATCTCGTGGACGCTCGCATAGGGACGGGCACTGATGATGGAGTCGGCCCGGGTGGAAGCCACTCCGGGAATGGCATCGAGTTCCTCCAAGGTGCCTTCGTTGAGAAGCACAAGCAGTTTGTCCTCCTGTGCCGGAGTGAGCGGGTTCTTCGCGGCTGGCTTTTCCGTTGCTTGGTCTCCGGCCGGTGCTGCCGTCGCCCTCTTGGACCTGGGCGTGGCGCTCGCGGACTTCGTGGTCTTCGAAGTCTCGGATTTTGCCGTCGACTTCACGGCTTCAGCCGACGGGGCCGCTTGCGTGGACTCGACCGACGGCGCGGACTTCACGAGCTCCGCCGACGAGGCGGATTTCACGGAAACGGCCGACGGCGCGGATTTGTTGGACTTCGTCGCCTTGGATTCCGCAACGGCGAGGGAAATCAGGCCGAGGAGGGTGATGGTGGCGGTGAGGCTGAGGATCGTTTTCATGTCTTAGGGATATAGGATTGATGTCTTGTGTAGGTTCGATTAAACAGTGTTACAGTGAACACATTTCGATTTTTAGCCGAAAACTCCATCTTCCGCAACCGAAAAATGTTCAGCCGAACACTTTTTCTGAAAACGCGTTCCGGGGTGGGTAAATCGGAGGATCCGGGTTAGGATGCATGGCATGGCGACAGCAATGGAATCCGGAGATGAGGCGGGGCCGCTCGCCGCGTGGCAAGCGGGGCAGATCTGGTTTCGCGATTTGATCCCGTCCACGGTGCCCTGGGGCGACGAGACCCTACTCGATCCCATCCCGGCCGAGGCCGCGGGCAGTTTCGGACTGAAGGCCGGGGCCGACCAGAAGATCGACGGGCAGCGATATCGCAAAGGCGAGGTCATCCTCGTTGATTCCCTTCCGGAACTGCGGCGCTTGATCGAGCGGCTCCCTGCGGCTTCGGGCCTGATCGTGCCCTGGTATGGCCGGCTGATTCCCGCGGCGTGGATCCAGCCCCATCTGGAAACCGTCGATCTCGTTTCCTACCGTGCGGAGTTCGGCGGCCGCTTCGTGCGCTCCCTGCTGCTCACCGCCGGGCTTGTCGCGGCAGGTTTCGTGTTTCCCGAGCTCCGGGTCCCCGCCCTTCTCTTCGCCACTCTTTACGGGCTCTCCCCGATGGTGGAGTCGGGTCTCGCCTGGATGCGGCGCGTGGACCGGTTTTCAGTGACGGAACTCAACCGTCGGCTCGTCAATTTCGAGCTGTTCCGCCGTTGGATCCTCCGGAAACGCTCGCGGTTGCTCCAGGTCGGCCTCGCGTGCCTGATCGCCGTCTTCTTGGGACAAATGTGGGTGGGAATCGACCCGTCGATCGCGGCGGCGGCCCTCTTGAAGGATGCGGTCCAGGTGGAAGGGGAATGGTGGCGGACCGTCACGACTGGTCTCATGCATGGGAGCGTTCTCCACATCTTTTTCAACGGCATGGCGCTTTACAGTCTCGGTCGCGTCATCGTCGCACTGGCGAGTCCGCCGCTCCTGAGTTTCGTTTTTCTCTTCACGGTGGTGACGGGATCGCTCGCGAGCCTCTATCTGGGGCCGGCTCCGGCGAGTGTCGGAGCCTCCGGTGGAATCCTCGGGTGTCTCGGGTTTCTCCTCGTTCTCACTTTCAAATTCCGAGCGGTCCTGCCCGGGTTCCTGCAAACCAATCTGATCCAGTCGACGTTGGTCGTGGCGATCTTCGGTGCGCTTGGGGCGAGCTTCATCGACAACGCGGCCCACGGAGGCGGTCTCGCCGGAGGAGTATTGCTCGGATTGGTCTCGTGGCCCTGGATCCGACTCGCCCCCAAGACCGTGAAGCCCGGAGTTTGGGTCCTGTCGATCGCGAGCATCGCGATTCTCTTGACCGGTCTGGGGAAAATCGCCATGGAACTCTGGCGACTGGCACCGATTTGAGAGAGGTGATCGCGTCACGCGGGGCCGGTCGATGGCAAGAATGGAGGTCTCCTTCCCATCCGGCCGATTTGCCAAGGGAAGATGGCTGGAATACCAATTCCCTTTTTCGAGTCCATGAAAATTCCCCATCGCCTGATGCTGCGATCCCTCCCGCTCTTCGCCGCCCTCACGGCCGGGGCCGCTGATTTGGTCGTCAGCACCACCAATGACGCGGGTTCCGGGTCGCTGCGTGCCGCCATCCTTGCGGCCGAGGCACTGGCGGGGGACGATGTGATCACGTTCAGCATCCCGGGCGGCAGCCGGATCGTGCTCGAATCCGGTCCCCTGACCATCGCCTCGACCGGTCGGATCACGATTACCGCCGAAAGCCGCGATGAACCGATCGAAATCTCCGCTCTCGGCTCGGGACGTCTCTTTGACGTATCGACGGGTGCGAGGCTCGAGCTCGTCGATCTGATCCTTTCGGACGGTTTCGCTCCCTCCGGATCTCCCGGCACGCACGGGGACGCGCCCGCCGCAGGCACCGATGGGCAAGGGGGCGGGGCGATCCTGAATCAGGGGAGCGTGATCCTTCGTCGCTGCACGGTCGAAGGGAGCCTCGCTGGGTCCGGCGGCAGAGGTGGCAACAAAACCGGGACCGGCGTCGGGAGCTCGGGCGATGGCGCGACTGGTGGATCGGGCGGGGCGATCGCCAGCCTGGGGCCCGGAGCCTCGCTTTACGCCGAGGACTGCCTGTTCCGCCAAAACGATGCGGGAACCGGTGGAACGGCTGGCTCGGTCACGGCGGGAGCCTCCGGCACCCCGGGCCGTGGTGGTGCCGGAGGCTCGGGCGGGGCGATTTTTGTCGAAAACAGCCCGGTGGAGCTGGTTCGCTGTCAATTCCAGTCAAATCGCTCCGGGGAAGGCGGCACCGGCGGCTCTGAAGAAAACGCGGGCACCGGCGGAGCGGGGGGAGCGGGTGGTGACGGCGGCGGGCTCGCCGTGCGTAACGGAACGATCCGGGTGATCGATTGCACCTTCCGGAGCAATTTCGCATCGAACGGAGGCATCGGTGGCGACGCGATCTCGAACAACACCGACACCCGCGGACCGGGGGGGCGTGGTGGGAATGGCGGCGGTATGTCCGTTGATCGTTTTGCGGTCTCCGCCACGGCCCATGTCTCGGGCACGCTCTTCGACGCGAACTCCGCCGGAAACGGTGCAGGCGGAGGTAATTCACCCCTTGCCAGCGCGATGGCCGGCACCGCCGGAGGCGACGGCGGCAGCGGTGGCGGCCTTTACGTGATCGGAAACGATGACGCGGTCTGGCGGATGGAAAACTGCACCATTCATCGCAATGTCGCCGGAATCGGCCTCAACGGGGGCGACGGACACAACGGCGGAGGGGGCGGCGGGGGGGGGGACGCGGGGAATGGCGGCGGCATCGCGTTTTCGCGCGATGGAAGCGACGATTACACCGCGTCGCTCGTCCATCTCACGGTCGTCTCGAACGAGGACGGCATTGCCGGTATGGCGGGGACCCCGATCGGCTCGGAGGACGGTGCGAACGGGAGCGGCGGCGGCATCTGGGAATTCCCGGGAGGCATCAATGGTGCTCCGGGCATCACCTTGGGGAATTCCGTCGTCGTTGCCAACAAAGCCGATTCCATCCCGAACATCGCCACCTTCACCGTCCTTGGCAGCAATTTCACCCTAGGCAATCCCGGCCTCGGCATTCTCTCCGACAATGGCGGTCCGACCCGGACCGTTCCGCCCTTGCCCGGCAGCCCCCTGATCGACGGGGGGGGCGGCCTGCCCGCCCCCCTCGCCATAGACCAGCGCGGTGTCGCGAGACCCTTCAATGGGGCCGCCGACCTCGGAGCCGTCGAGGCGACGCGGCGGCCCGATCTTCGAATCGGCCAAACAAACAATCCGCTGACCCACCGCGTCGATGGATCCTACAGCGCGTCCGGAGCGGGACAAACGCTCGGCGTCAGGATCACGAAACGGCGAGCGGCGAAAGCGTTCCTCTCCCTCGAGAACGACGGCGACATCCCCGACGACCACAAGCTCAGCGCGACGCGGCCGAACCGCACCATCCGCCTCAGTGCCGTCCGTCTGTCCGGCGGCAAGCTGAACATCACCGCCCAACTTGTCGCCGGTAGAACCTTCGCTGGCGCGGCTCCCGGCGCGGTATCGCTCGTCGAAATCGACCTGAGGGCAAGATCCCCGAAACTTCGGGCGAACCAGACGATCTCCTACACCTTGAGAAGTTCCCTGACCGGCCTGCTTGATGTCGCGAAAACCAAGGTGACCCAGGGGCGGTGAACCGCCTTCAGGCCGGATCACTCCGGCCGTTTCCATTCGTGCCGAAGCGCGCTAAAGTGGCCGATCCCATGCCCGCCCCCGCCGACAGCGATCAGGTCCCCGTGGTCGAGGTCACGATCTTCCCGCTCGACGACGATAGCGCCATGCCTCTTGCCCTCGCGCGCTCCTGGCTCAGTCCTGACGAAGCGGCTCGCGCCGCTGCTTTCCGCTATGAGAAACATCGCGACCGCTATGTCCGGGGTCGCGGCATGATGCGCGGACTCCTCGCCCGTCGCCTTGGCGCCGCACCGCAGGAACTCGCCTTTTCCGTCGGAGGCAAGGGCAAGCCACATCTCGCGTCCTCCGCCCTAGCCTTCAATCTGTCACATTCAGAAGCCACCGCTGCCCTCGCCTTCGGGGAGGTGCCGGACCTCGGAATCGATCTCGAGCGTCTCGACCGCACCGTCGATATCGAGGGTCTTGCGCGGCGATGCTTTCGCGAAAGGGAAATCGACTGGATGAACCGCTTTCCGGAGGCGGAACGGCATCGTGCCTTTTTCCGGATCTGGACCGCGAAGGAGGCGCGGATGAAAGCCACCGGAGAGGGCTTCTCGCTCGAGCCGAAGCGGATCGGATTGTCTTTTGAATCCGGATTCCCCACGGGCTGCCCGGAGCCGGCCCTGCCAGCGGCGCACCTCGCGACTCTGGCCCTCGAGGAGGCCGCCTGCACCGTCGTCGCCCTTGCGCCCTTCCGCCTCGTCGAAACCGCGCCACCGGCTTGGGGCCGGGAGGGTTGGGGCTTTTGTCAGGACGCTTGAGGTTTTGTCAAGCATCTCCCGCCCGCGCCCGCTCGCGGAATGCGGCGGGGGCGAGGAGGAAGCCGGAACGGTTCCGCGGACACGATTTCCGTCATCGCGCCTTTCGCGATCTTTGACAGGGCCCGTCCCCTTCCGGCATGGAAAAGGAGTCATGTTTACTTCCCGTCCCCTTCTTTTTCTCGCGTGCACGGTTGCCTTGACCATCGAGGCGCAGGATGCGGCACCGATTCCTCAAGAACTCGATGCCGCGGCCTTTCCCTCGCTCCAGGCCGCGCTCGACGCCATTCCCGCCTCCGGCGGCATCCTCCGCCTTCCGCCCGGTGCGGTCGAGATCCGAGAGCCGCTCGTGCTCTCGTCTCCGGAAACGCGGATTGAGGGATCGGGAGCCTCGACCCACATCAAGAACCTGAACGAGGAAGGCAAGCCCGCGCTCGTGATCCGGCCGAAAACCCTCGACGAGGATCCGAAGGCCCGCCTCTGGCGGGTGCAGCTCGGCAATTTCCGGATCTCGGGCAACGAAAAGAGCGGTGACGGCGTGTTCGCCGAGGGGATCCAGGAGCTCTTCATCCACGGGCTTTCCGTCGACCATCACGGCGGCCACGGCATCGCCCTGGTCGATTGCTACGAGGATCCGCGCATTTCCGACTCGATCCTGACCTACAACAAAAAGGCCGGCCTTTTCATCGACGCGGGACACGACATCGTCGTCAACGCGAACCACTTCGAGGAAAACCAGGACGCGCTCGTCTGCGTCGATGCCTTCAACCTCTGCATGAACGGCAACAACATCGACGACCACCTCGGCCACGGCGTCGTCATCGAGAACACCTACGGATCGGTCGTTTCGGGAAACATGATCGAGGAATGCAACGGCACCGCCATCATCCTAGACCGCGACTGCTACGGCATTACCCTCTCGGCGAACGTCATTGCCCACGACATGGGCGGTGGGATCGACCTGCGCGACGCGCACGGCATCACCGTTTCGGCGAACAATTTCACCCTCATGCACCACTTCGGCGTCCGCGTATCGGAAAACAGCGGCCGCATCGCGATCTCGGCCAACCACTTCGGCAACAGCCACATCGGCGCAGGGCAGGAGAAACGCCTCCTCGAGCATAAGGATCCGGTCCAGCTCGACATCGGCCAAGGCGTCGTCCTGGAAAAGACGAAGGGCATCACAATTTCGGGCAACCAGTTCACCGGCCTCGATGGTCCGGCGGTGCGCACCACCGGCGCCTGCGAGAAGATCCTCATCGACGGCAACCTCACCTCCGACCTGAACCGCCGCACCCCGGACTCCAAGGAACCCTTCGCCCTTTCCCCCGAAACCAAAGCCACCCTTTCAGACAACCTCACCGACTGATTTGACTCCGACTTCCGACCTCTGATTTCTGACCTCCGACCTCCGACTTCTTCCCCCATGAACACATCCCGCCGCCACTTCCTCAAAACCGCTTCCGCCACCACCCTCGCCGCTCCCTGGATCGGCTGGAAAACCGCCTCGGGCGCACCGAGCGGGAATCTCCGTTTCGCCAACTTCGGGGCCGCGGGACGGGCCTGGGGCGACCTCACCGAAATGCTCCAGGCGCCGAACACGACCCTCGTCGCCGTGGCCGAGGTCGATCTCGGCCGCACGAAGCAACTGGACGAGGCCCATCCCGGCACGAAGGTCTTCCAGGACTGGCGCGAGTTGCTCGACAAGATGCACAAGGAAATCGACGCGGTCGTCATCGGCACGCCCGACCACATGCACGCGCCCATCGCGATGGCGGCGATGCAGCTCGGCAAGCACGTCTATTGTGAGAAGCCGCTCACGCGCACCCTGCAGGAGTCGCGCCGGCTCCGCGAGTTCGCCGCCGAGCACAAGCTGATGACCCAGATGGGCATCCAGGTCGCCTCGGGTTCGGGTAACCAGACCGCGGTGAAGCTGCTGCAGGCGGGCGTCGTCGGAAAGGTAAAGGAGGTCCACAGTTCCTGCCCGAAATCGTGGGGTGCGATGACTCCGCTGCCGGACAGCAACGAGGCCCCGCCCGCGACGCTCGACTGGGACAAGTGGATCGGCGTCGGCAGGATGCGGAAATACATCCCGCGCGAATTCCACCCCGGCAACTGGCGCAAGCGGATCGGCTACGGCACCGGCACGCTCGGCGACATGGGCTGCCACATCTACCACACCTGGTTCATGGGGCTCGGCATGCCGGTGACCCTGACGGTGAGCTCGCACGGTCCCGCCCCGGTGGACGGCGACAGCTGGCCGCTCGATGGACTGGTGCGCCACCGGATGAAAGGCAACGAGCTCACTGACGGCGATTTCAACTTCACCTGGTATGACGGTGTGCAGCGCGTCCCCGCCGAGGTTCTCGCCCTGCTCGGCCCCGAGCAGAAGAACGCCGACGGCAAGGTGATCGAAAAAGCGCCCTCGACCGGCACGCTCGTGATCGGGACGACCGGGGTCCTCGTGATCCCCCACGGCGGGATGCCGACGATCTATCGCGACGGGAAAAAGTCCGACGAGGTCATCGAGGCGGTCGAGGCGGGCCACCACCACAAGAACTTCGCCGACGCGATCCGCGGCGACATTCCCGGAAAACCGCTCACGAACTTCGACTACTCGGGACCGATGACGGAGGCCGTCCTCCTCGGCACCGTGGCGATGCGCCTGCCCGGCGAAACCCTGAAATGGGATGCCGCCGCCGGAAAATTCGATTCCGAGGCCGCCAACGCCCTGATCCACGAGAGATACCGCGAGGGCTGGGAGGTCAAGGGCCTGTAGTCTTGCGCCATGGGGTGCTCCGCCCCGGGGTCAATGACCCCGGCCACAACCCCATCCGAACCGGGGCGGGAGCTTGTGAAATTTTTCACAATCTCCCTTGCCCCTCCCCGGGGGAGACGTAACCTTGACAAACATCGAACCCATCCTCCGCGACGCCATGTCCGAGACGAACGCGCAACATGCCGCCTACGATTCGAAAATCGAGGGCAACATCATCTTCACCAAGGTCGACACCGCGATCAACTGGATGCGTAAGAACTCCCTCTGGCCCATGCCCATGGGCCTCGCCTGCTGCGCGATCGAGCTGATGGGTGCGGGGGCCTCGCGCTTCGACATCGCCCGCTTCGGGGCCGAGGTGATGCGCTTTTCGCCCCGCCAAGCCGACGTCATGATCGTCGCCGGCACCGTGACCTACAAGATGGCCCTCGCCGTGAAGCGCATCTGGGATCAGATGCCGGCGCCGAAATGGTGCATCGCGATGGGTGCCTGCGCCTCGTCCGGCGGCATGTATCGGAGCTACGCCGTCCTCCAGGGCATCGACAATCTCATCCCCGTCGACGTCTATGTTTCCGGCTGTCCGCCCCGGCCCGAGGCGCTCCTCGAGGGCCTCATGAAGCTGCAGGACAAGATCGCGAAGTCGGAATCCGCCCTTGCCCATTTCAAGACCGAGGAAGCGGTCTGATTTCCGCCTCCACTCCCCACGCGTCCGAGTCATGACCACCGTCCTCTCCATCCTCAAGGACCGTTTTGCCGGGGCCATCCTCGACACCGTCGAATTCCGCGGCGAGCATACCGTGATTGTCGAGAAAGCCAAAGCGATCGAGATTTTGCGCTATTGCCGCGACGAGCTCGGCTTCGACTACCTCATCGACATCAGCAGCCTCGACCACCTCGGGTCCGAACCGCGTTGGGAAATGGTCTACGAGCTCTACGCGCTCGGCAACGGGGCGAGGCATCATCTCCGCGTCAAATACCAGCTGTCCGAAGGCGAGAAAGCCGGTTCCGTCTCCGGAATCTGGCCGACCGCGGGCTGGCACGAGCGCGAGGTCTGGGACATGATGGGAATCGAGTTCGAGGGGCTCGCCGACCACCGCCGTATCCTCATGTGGGAGGGGTATCCTTATTTCCCCCTCCGGAAGGATTTCCCCCTCGCCGGGCGCCCCAGCGAGATGCCGGAAGTCGCCTTCACCCGCCGTGCGCCCCTCGCCGGCGGCCCCTTCGTGACCTCTCCGACCTCCGAAGGCACCCCGCACCGGGAACCTCGTTCCCGGGAAATGGATTGAACGCCGCCGCCTCCGCGCGGTTCGAATCCATCACATGGACTGGCTCCTCGAGCAATGGTCCCGGCTGCGCGAGCACGAAGCGTGGTTCGCCTGGATCGGCGGCGCCTCCCTCGCCACCGTCGTGGTCAGTGCCCTGCTCGTGCCGATCTTGATCCGGCACATGCCTCATGATTATTTCCTCGAGCAGAGCGCGGGCTCCGCGTGGATGCGGCGGCAACACCCCGTCTTCCGCGTCATCCTCCTGCTGTTCAAGAACTTGCTCGGGGCCGTCCTCGTGATCGGAGGGCTCATCATGTTCGTCACCCCGGGGCAGGGCATCCTCACCCTCGTGATCGGCATCCTCCTGCTCAACTTCCCCGGAAAACGGCGCTTCGAGGTCTGGCTCGTGAAGCGCAAGCCGGTGCACCGGGCGATCGACTGGATGCGCCGCCGCGCCGGCCGACGTCCCCTCGAGTTGCCCGAGACCTGAGCTTCCACGCGGCCGTTGGTCCCGCGTCCGCGTCCGCCTTTTTCGTTGCTCCGCCCTGCCGGGCTGCTACACTCGCCCCACCTTGAACGCGATCTCCTCTCCCGCCTCCGGCATGGGCCTGACCCGCTGGCTCATCTGCATCATCGCCTCGATCGGCTTCGCCTTTGACATCTACGAGCTGCTCATGCTGCCGTTGATCATCAAGCCGGTGATCGCCTCCCTGAGCGCCCCGCTCGTGCAGGAGCTCGTCGATGGCGGCATGGCCCGGGCCGAAGCGGCGAAACTCTGGGCACCCGGAGGCGCGATGTATGTGCAATGGGCCCGCGTCCTCTTTTTCGTCCCCGCCATCGCCGGCGGCATCTTCGGCCTCCTCGGCGGTTATCTCACCGACAAGCTGGGCCGCCGCCGCGTCCTCACCTTTTCCATCCTCCTCTACGCCTTCGCTGCCTTCGCCGCGGGTTCCCTCGCGGAGACCCTGCCCCAGCTGCTCTTTTTCCGCTGTCTCGTCTTCATCGGCGTCTGCGTCGAATTCGTCGCCGCGGTCGCATGGCTCGCTGAACTGTTCACCGAGCCGAAACAGCGCGAGAAGGTCCTCGGTTACACCCAGGCCTTCTCCTCCATCGGCGGTCTCCTCGTCGCCCTTGCCAACTACTACGCCGCGACCTACGCGAACAGTTTCCCCGAGATCCACGGCGGACACGAGGCGTGGCGCTACACCCTCATTTCCGGCGTCATTCCCGCGATTCCCCTGATCCTCATCCGTCCCTTCCTCCCCGAGTCTCCGGCCTGGGCGAAGAAAAAGGCCGAGGGCAAGTTGGGAAGGCCCAGCATCCGCGAGCTCTTCAGTCCCGAACTGATCCGCACCACGCTGGTCACCACCTTCATCTTCGCGGCCAGCTATGGCATTGCCTTCGGTGCGATCCAGCAGCTCCCGCAGATCCTCGCCTGGCCCAAGGGCCATGTCGAGATCAAGGCGATCGCGGCCGAGGCCGAGGCTTCCGCCAAGACCGCGGCGATCGAAGCGGCCAAGTCCAAGGGCGAATCCGCTCCCGCCGAACCCGTCCTCACCCGCATCGGAAACCAGGCCGCCGGCAACGCGAGTGACAAACAGACCTCCACCGTGACGAAGTGGCAGGAAATCGGCGGTCTCGTCGGCCGCGTTCTATTCGCGATCCTCGCCGTCTACATCGTGAGCCGGCGAGCCATGCTGCGGCTTTTCCTGATCCCGGCGATGATCTTCGTGCCAGTGTTTTTCTGGTGGGTGGCCGGTTCGCTCGAGACGGAAGGCAGCCTCGCCATGATCAAGTGGGGCATCTTCCTGTGCGGCCTCCTCGTCGTGGCCCAGTTCAGCTTCTGGGGGAACTACATCCCGCTCGTCTTCCCCGTGCACCTGCGCGGCACCGGCGAGAGCTTCGCCGCGAACATCGGGGGCCGCATCTTCGGGACCGCCGCGGCCTACATCACGCTCACTCTTTCCGCCGGACAACCGGTCATCGCCCTCGCCAAATACGGGGCCATCGTCGCGGGGATTTACGCCCTCATCGGCGTGATCCTCTCCTTCTGGCTCCCCGAACCGAAGGAGGAGGAATTCGAGCACTGATTCCGGAGGCGACCCGTTCGGATCCCCAACCCGGTCCGGACGGGAACGGCATCGAAACTGCTTCTTCCCCCGGAGTTCGTCAACTCCGCGGCTCCTTATGTCCGATCTCCTCAGCGAATTGCGGGAACAACCGCTCTGCCACTTCGACGCCGGCGACACCGTCATCGCCGAGGGTGCCTCGACCGGCCTACTCTACTTTCTCGTCGAGGGCGTCGTCGAGGTGACGAAGAACGGCGTCTCGGTGACGCGGACGAACGAGCCCGGCGCCGTCTTCGGCGATCTCTCCGCCCTCCTCGGCGTCCCGCACACCGCGGAGGTGAAAACCCTCGAACCGAGCCGCTTCCGTGTCGTCGAGGATCCGATCCGTTTGCTCGAATCCAATCCCGCGATCAGCCTCCATCTCTGCCGCCTCCTCGCCCGCCGCCTCGACGGGGTGAACCGCTATCTCGTCGACCTGAAACAACAGTTCGAGGGCCACGATCACCTCGGCTTGGTCGATGGCATGATCGATCTCCTTCTCCACCGGCACCCGCGCGAGCGCATCCGTCCTCCTCGCCTCACTCTACGCGACCCGGAGCTCGCGGAGTGACGAGCCCTCGAAGGAGCGCCACTCCGCCGTCATCGCCTCGAGATCGACAACGATCGCGGTCGGTTCGGGTCCGGGCTGCTTTCCGGGATTGAAAACCCAGGTTGGCCCGATGCGATCGATCCACGATCCCTCGGGATAGAACGGGGAATTGTGGATGTGCCCGCTGAAGACCATCTCGGGCTGGTAACGCGCGATCCAGGAGGAAAGGTGTCCGTCGCCGATGAACCGTTTTCCCGACCAGCTCGTGCGGGAACCCTCCGGCGGCGCGTGATGGATCCAGATCCAGCGGTCGCGGCGCAGGGCGGCCTCCTTCTCGAGGAGACGGTCGATCGCGGCCCGGGTCGTTTCCCCGTCCCACCACGGACAGACCGTGATCCGCGCGTCGCCGAAGTCGAACCCCTCGCCGTCCGTGTGGATCCGTCCGCCCCCACCGGGGGCCAGCGCGGCGTCGCGGACCCACTCCGCAACCGATTCGTCGGCCTCGTTGCGACTGTCCCCGTCGTGGTTGCCCGAACTGACGACGAGGGTCGTCTTCTGCCTGAGCAGGCCGAGGTACTTTTCCACAATCGCGATCTGCACATCCGGATCGAGCGGCGAAGCGAGGTCGAGGAGATCGCCGCCGATCGCGACGAGATCGTATCCCTCCGCCTCGGCGAGGAGCCAGTCGAACTGCTTCAGCGAATAATGCAAATCGGCGACGAAGAGGAGGCGCATGGGACCGGACCCCACGAAGGTGGCATGGATTGCCCTTTCCCGCGAGCGGCTTGTTTCCCGGAAACTCAATCAATCGTCCGGAACTCTCCCGCCGACATGAGCGCCTGCATCAGCATCGCTCAGGCTCCGATGTCCTCCGATGGCGACGCCGACTTCAGGAAGGCGGGCGCGGCCTCCGTTTCCTCCGCCTCCGGCGGCCGGCCATGGACCCGCTCGAAGGCCGCGATGAGACGCGCCGGGACGTCGCCCCGTGGTGTTTCCGTCAGGATCTGGCCCGCCACACCCCTCCATCTCCTCGGCTTCGACCACAAGCGGCTCACCTACCGCTACGGTGGGCGCGACTTCCGCCTCACCGACGTGCACGGTCAGGTTGCGCGGGTGATTCCGGCGTGAGCCCAGGGGAGAAATCATTTTCGGAAAACCCTGACAAACCCGCAGAAGGCCGTACCCTCAAGCCGCGAGCCCGTTGCGCCGGGTCCATTTCACGCGGGCGAGCTGCAATTCGCCCGCGTTGGTTTTCGGACACCAGGATCCGTCGGTGACCCAGGATTCCTCCGGGCTCGCATGGCAGACGCCGAAGTTGCCCATCATCGGCACGAGATCCGCGGCGTTGACGCCGTCGCCGACGAGCGGCAGCAAGACCCGTTCGGTCGCGCGGAGGAGCCGCAGGGTCGAGGCATCGACCTGCGCAACCCAGAGAGGCGCGCGCCAGCGGATGACCTTCGCGTTGCTCGCGTCCTCGCGGGTGTAGACGAGGTAAAGCCCGTCGGAATGGGTCAGCCAGTGCTGCTGCGTGCTGTTGGTCACGAGCGGCGTGCCGTCATCCCAGGTCCATTCCTTCTGAGGTTCGTAGTTCAGTCCGTCATCGCTCACGGCCACGTAGCCACGCCGGTCCTCGGCGCGGATCGTGAGGTAATAGCGCCCCTGGAACGCGGTCAGCGACGGCTCGAGGAGGCCGCGGCCCTTCTCATTCGTCATCGCGGGTCCGGTCTCCTTGATGACGAGCTCGTTCCCGTCGAAGGAGCAGCGCACGCCGCAGACGGAGCGCGGATGGTCCTTCACTCCGAAGGTGAAGCTCATGAGGATGTCGCCGTCCGGCAGGGCGAGGCGCTGGCCGCAGTTGTTCGAATAGATGTAGCTGCCGCGCGGATCCTCCCAGACGAGTTTCCTCCTCGGACCCCATTGCCCGTCCTTCCACACCGCGTAGATCGGCCAGCGCGGCGGCTGGTCGCGGTGGAATCCGCGGTCGCGGTAGAAGACATTGTGTCCGAGGGCGAGGACGCTGCCGGTCTTCGGGTGAAACTCGGGGGTGACATCGCAGACGGCCTCGTTGGTGCCGTCGGCGAGCGGCTCCCAGCCGAAGGGAGGAGCCGGGGTGAACCCGCTCCAGGTCCGACCGAGATCCTCCGTGACGGTGCAATGGACTTGGCCGAAATGGTCCGATCCCATGATGGGCTGCGTCGTCATGAGGATCTTCGAACCGACCCGGCAGGCGCGCGGGTGGAACCAAGTGCCCTTCGGCAGCGAGGGCACCTTCACCACTTCCTTCGTGATCGATGCGATGCCTCCGGCGTCGGCCGAGCGGAGGAACGAAGATCCTGCGGCAAGACCGACGGCGGTGAAAAAACGGCGGCGGGCCAGTTGGGTGCCTGTCGTCATTGAGGAGGGCGCGGTTGGTTCCGGAAACCTGAAGACTACGGCAAGGCTGGCGCACGTCGCCGCCATGATCGCGCGGATGATTCCCGCCTCGTTCGCGCCGGATTCCTGAAATCACGGTTGTGCCGACGTGCGACCTTCGCCATGATTCCGTCGCTGCACGACGCCATGAAACTCCTCCGATTTCACGCCATCTCCGGGCTCCTCGCGGTGGTCCACGCTGCCGCCGCTCCGCCGCGGCCGCAATTGCAGATCCTCAACGGCTCGGACGCGCCCGTCGCGGTCTTCTGGCTGAAGTCGGAGGGCGAGCGGGTTCCCAACGGTTCCGTCGATCCTGGCAAAGACACCATCATCACCACGACGATCGGTCACCGCTTCGCGATCGTGGACGCGTCGGGCGAAGAGACCGTGCTCGCTTGCCGGCTGCCGGTGCAGGCCCACCGGGTCGGTGGCATTCCCGCCTTCTACACGCAGCGGATCGAGGCGAACGGGTATCCCATCGTCGCCTCGGCCAGGGTGAATCCCTGCGCGCTGAAGGAAGCGGCCCATCTCATCGACCTCATGCTCGCGAAGCGGCCCGATGTGCGCGGGGCGATGATCGCGAGCGGCTCGCGGCTCTGCATCCATGCCTGGAATGAATTCACGACGGACCTGCCCGAGTTTGCGAGGCTCGGGAAAACTCCGCACGCGGGCTTTCCAAAGGTCGATCCGAAGGACTTCTGGGATGCCCGTGCCCGCGGCCTCGGTGGCAGCGCGACGGATCCCTATTGTTCCTGCGGCGAGGAGAACCTGCTCTGTTATCCCGGCGATCCCTACTCGACCGAGAACATCCTCATCCACGAATTCGCCCACAACCTTCACCTGCGGGGTTTAAACAACGTCGATCCCACCTTCGACGACCGCCTCAAGGCCGCCTACGTCGCGGCAATGAAGCAGGGTCTGTGGAAGGGCAAATACGCCGGGGTGAACCATCACGAGTATTTCGCCGAGGGGGTGCAGTCGTGGTTCGACAACAACCGCGAGAACGACCACGACCACAACCACGTCAACACCCGCGCCGAGCTGGTCGAGCACGACCCGGGACTCGCCGCGCTCTGCCGCGAGGTTTTCGGCGACACGGAACTGAAGTACACCAAACCGCAGACGCGCCTGCACGGACATCTCGCCGGCTACGATCCCGCCACGGCCCCGACCTTCGTCTGGCCGGATCGACTCGTCGAGGCAAAGGCGGCGATCCGTCGCGATGCCGAGTCGCGGAACGAAAAGGCCGGCGGAACCACCGCGGCCGGAAAGCCCCTTCGGGAGACGCGCACGATCCTCGGATGGCAGGTCCACGTGCACCGCAATCTCCTCGCGGACGAGGCCGCGGCCACGGCGAAGGCGCTCGGACTGCTCGAGGCGCAGCTCGGTGAGATTGTCAGGGTCGTGCCCGCGGGCGCGCTTGCCGAACTGCGGAAGGTGCCGCTTTATTTCAATCCGGAATATCCCGGGGTGCGGCCTCGCGCCGAATACCATCCCGACTCGGTCTGGCTCGACGAGAACGGACGCGACCCGGCGATGGAGCGTAGCGTCGAGTTCACCAACATCCTCCACTTCGGGGAGGAGACGGACCGTATGCCGAACTTCACCCTGCACGAACTGGCCCACGCCTTCCACCACCGCGTCCTCCCGATGGGGTTCGCCAATCCCGAACTGCGGCTCGCCCACGAGGCGGCGAAGAAGGGCGGTGCCTACGAGAAGGTCGAGCGCCGCCACGGTGGCGCGAAACCGAACACCTTCGAACGCGCCTACGCGATGACGAATCCCCAGGAATACTTCGCCGAGACGAGCGAAGCCTTCTTCTCGAGGAACGACTTTTATCCCTTCACGAACGAGGAACTCTCGCAACACGATCCGGGGATGGCGGAACTGCTTCGGGAATTGTGGGGAGTTCGCTAAAGTGCTGGAAACCAACTTTTTCAAGATGCCGCCCCTCATGAAGCGCCGCACCTTCGTCACCGCCTCCCTTCTGGCCTCGGCGCGGTCCCTCCTCGCCGGGCCCGGAACCGCACCCCCACGGCTCGGGATCTGCACGTTTTCCTCCCATCAGCGCTGGCGGCTCACGAAGCCCGTCGATGCGGCCGGCTTTTTCCGATACGCCCGCGACCTCGGCGCCGACGGCGTGCAATCGCCCCTGCGCGGCAGCGACCCGAAGGTTCTCCGCGATCTCGTCGACGGGATCGGCGGCTACTACGAAGGCGAACTGCGTTTGCCGAAGGCGATGCCCGATCTGCCCGCCTTCGAGGCGGAGGTGAGGCAAACCCGCGAGGCCGGAGCGACCGTGGCCCGCGCCGTCTTCACCGGCGGGCGCCGTTACGAGATCTTCAGGACGGCGGAGGACTTCGCGGCTTTCCATGGACAGGCGAAGCGCAGCCTCGCCCTCGCCGAGCCCATCCTTGCCAAACACCGTCTCAAGCTCGCCGTCGAGAACCACAAGGACCTCACCGCGGCGGAACTGGCGGAACTGATGCGGTCGATCGACAGCGAATGGACCGGGGTGCTCTACGACACCGGCAACAATCTCGCCCTGCTCGAGGATCCCGCCGAGACCCTCGCCGCGCTGGCACCCTTCGTTCTCAGCGCGCACCTCAAGGACATGGCCCTGCAACCCGATGCGGACGGATTCCTCCTCAGCGAGACCCCGCTCGGCACCGGCTTCCTCGACCTGAACGGCATCGTCGCGACCCTGCGGAAGGCAAATCCCGGCATCAACCTCAACCTCGAGATGGCGACCCGAGATCCCCTCCGTGTCCCGTGTCTGACCGGGGAGTTTTTCGCGACCTTCCCCGGGCGCCGGGCGTCCCACCTCGAGGCCGCGATTGCCCGGGTGAAGGCCCATCCGCCGAAGCAGCCGCCGCCCTCGGTCAGCGGCAAGGACCCCGATCGCATCCTCGCCGAAGAGGAGGCGAACAACCGTCACGGCCTCGCCTGGATGCATTCGCATCTCGCCGACTGAACCGCTTTTCCATGAACCGCCGCAAACCCAAAAACCACCGCGGGCCCACCTGGCAGCGATTGAAAGATCAGGTGCTCCTCACCGAACGGCACGTCCTTCTGGCAAAAGAACTGGGGTTCGGCGCGGCGGAGATCGAAGGACTCTTCCGCGAGAGCGAACCGGAGGAAGACGCCCTCCTGCTTGAGTGGATCGAGGATCTCGCCTTCGAGCGTCTCGGCCGCTACCATCCCGTCGATGAGAATGCCACGCCGGACGGGCAGCAAGAGCACCCCGCCGAGCACTCGCTGATGCGCGACCATCTGGGACAGGCTGAATTTGTGCCCGGTAGCGACGATGAACCGATCGACTGGCACGAGGAGGTCGGAAGGCGCATCAAGGAGAACGAAAACATGACTCCGGTGAGCTACGGCGAGATCCATGAAGAAGACATGGCGATGCTGCGGCGACAGTCCGGTTTCCGCAAGGCCGCCACCCTGCTCGCGGAACGGCTTGGGAAAATGGAAGAGGTCGTGTCGGTCGTGCTCTTCGGTTCTGTCGCGCTGCCGCTCTGGAAGGAAGTGCCCCGGTTCTCCCGCCTGCGCCGACGTCGCATCATGGTGTATCACGAATGCACCAACATCGACCTCGCCATCCGTGTGACCCATGCCGGACGCGCCGACTCGATGCGGAAGGTCTGCTCGGATCTCATTCGGGAGCTCGTCGATCACAACATCCAACTATCCATCGCCAATCATCATTTCTGCCTGCATCTGATCGACGCGGGAACGAAACGGTATCTCGGCATGGTCTGTCACTACAACCAGTGTCCCAAACACAAGGATCCCTGCCGCGTCCCGGGATGTGGTGCGACGAAGTTCGTCCAGAACCTGCCCTGGTTCCGTTTCAAACCGGAACGGCTCAATCCGCACAACAGCCTCTCTCTGTTCGATCGGGGCGTTTGCGTCTGACCTACCCTTCTCATTTCCACCCCCCTTGAATCATGCAACGAACCCTCTTCGCCCTCCTCGCCCTGGGCATCCTCCCCTCGCTCGCCGCGGAATCGCCTGAAGCCGTGGCCGCGGGCGGGGCAAAACGCGAAGCGATCCCGCTCGGCGGCGATTTCAAACCGAGCCCCGAGGTTCCCGCCTTCCTCGTCGCGGGTCACGGCGGCCGCATCCTCGTCTCGAAGGACGACGGCAAGACCTGGACGCAGGCGTTTTTGGGTGTTCCGTCAGGGGATCACGGGGTCTGGTCGACGCGCACGGTCACCTACGGCGGCGGTCTCTTCGTGGTCGCGATCGGCTGGGGAGCCCCGACGAGCTGGCTCGCCTCCGACGACGGGGTGAACTGGCGGCACCTCACGAGCGGCGCGACCGTCCTGCCCGAAGCCAAGGGCAATCCCAGGGTCATGCCCGGCACCTGGGGCCTCGCCGCGGGCAAGGACACCGTCGTCGGCACCGGCTACATGACGATGGCCGCGACCTCTGATTTCGGAAAGAACCTCCAGGGCTTCGCGATGTGGGGCGCTTTCAATGACGATCCGCGCGGCAAGTTCCAGACCCATCACCTCGATCCCGTCTACTGCGGCGACGCGGGCGGGCGTTTCCTCGCGCTCGGCGACAACCGTGGAAAGGAGGGCCCGAAGTTCGGCCACCTCTTCGCGAGCGACGACCTCGGCAGGACCTGGAAATGGCTTGAACCGAAGGGACTCGAGGCATCGACCGGGCGCGGTTCGCTCGTGGCGGGGAGCGGTCTCCTCCTCATGACCGATCAGGAGGGCGCGAACGCCTGGACGAGTGGAGACGCCGGCGAGACTTGGTCCGGCCCCTTTCCCACCGGCACGAAACGCGCGGTCCTCAGCGTCGCGGGCGGCGAGTTCTGGCTCTGCGGAAAACCGTCCCGCGCCAGCGTCGATGGGAAAACCTGGCGCGATCTGCCCGCGGCGGTTCCGGCCGGGCAGGTCATCGCGAGCGACGGGGGCACGCTCGTCAGCATCCATCCGCAGCGGACCAACATCCAGCGCAGCACCGACCACGGCGAGACGTGGACGGAAGTTTTTTCGTATCAACCCGAAAAGGTCGAGGGTGGTGCCCAGGGATTGCGCGACGGCGCGTTCGGGAAGGTGGCGCGGTGAAGAACGCCCGGATTCGTTTCCCGCCCTTTGCGCTGGAGAAGCGTCCCGCCCGGCATTAGCGTCCCATTCTTTCCATGTCAAAACCTCTCATCGCCGTGACGATGGGCGACCCCGCCGGGGTCGGCCCCGAAGTCTGCCTGCAGTTGCTCGCCAACCCCGCCGTGCGCGAGTTCGCCGCGCCGGTGGTCTTCGGTGATTTCGCCATCCTGCGGCGCTGCGCGGAGCGGACCGGATTGCCCGCGCCCGATCCTGCCGCGGTCCGCGACCTCGGCCTCTTCGACGATTCCGGTTTCGAGCCGGGGGTGGTGAGCGCGAAGACCGGTGCGGCCGGCTACGGATATGTCTTGAACAGCATCGAGGCCGCCCTCGCCGGGGACGTCGCCGCCGTGGCGACGGCACCGTTGAACAAGGAGGCCCTCCGTGCCGCGGGCGTGCCCTACCCGGGCCACACCGAGATTTTCGCCGACAAGACCGGGGCGACGCGGGCCTGCATGTTCCAGTACAGCGACGAAGTGCGCGCGAGTTTCGTCACGGTGCATTGCGGTTACCACGAGGTGCCCGCGCTGATGACGGTGGAGCGTATCCTCGACGTCATCGAGCTCACCGCCGACGCGATGCGCCGCATCCGCGGAAACGAACCCGTCATCGGCGTGCTCGGACTCAATCCGCACGCGGGCGAGCACGGGCTCTTCGGCAACCGCGAGGAGGAACGGCTCATCGAGCCGGCGATGGAACTCGCCCGGCAGCGCGGCATCACGGTGGAGGGACCGATTCCTCCCGACACCGCCTTTCTTCCCGAACGCCGCCGCCGCACCGGTGCCTTCATCTGCATGTACCACGACCAGGGCCACATCCCGCTGAAGGCCCTCGCCTTCGACACGGCGGTGAACACGACCCTGGGGCTCCCCATCATCCGCACCAGCGTCGACCACGGCACCGCCTGCGACATCGCCTGGCAGGGCAAGGCCAAGGGCAGCAGCCTCGTCGAGGCCGTGAGGCTCGCGTCGAAACTGGCCGTCCGGGGATCCTGACAAACGTCCATGAACGACACCGTCGCCGACCTGCCCTACAACCGCCTCATCGGACTGGAATCCGGCCACAACGTGGAAGGGCCGCTCCTGCGCCTCCCCGGAGGCGAGCGTTACCGCAATCACATCGGCACGGTCAGCGCCGGTGCGCTGCTCTCCCTCGCCGAGGCCGCGACCGGCGAATTCCTCCTGCGCCGCTTCGGTTCGGCCACCGGCCTCATCCCCGTGGTGCGGAGGATGGAGGCGAAGTTCCGACGGCCCGCCCGCGGTCCGGTTTCGGCCACGGTGCCCCTCTCCGGGGATCTATTCGAACGCTTCGAAGGGGAACTCGCCTCGAAAGGCCGCGCGCTCCCCGGGATCCCGGTGGAATTGCACGACAGCGAAGGGGTGTTGGTCATGGGTGCCACGGTGGAATGGTTCGTGCAGCGGAGCACGCCATGAACGAATTCCTCACCCTTCGTCCCGCGAGAGAGGCGGACGTCCCCGGGTTGGAGGAACTCATTCTCCTCTCGGTCCATGGATTGCAAGCCTCGACCTACTCGGAGGTTCAGCGCGAGGCCGCCCTCGGTCCGGTCTTCGGGGTCGACCGAACCCTGATCGCCGACGGAACCTATTGGGTGGTCGAAGCGCAATCCCGGCTCGTCGGCTGCGGCGGGTGGAGCCGGCGAAACACGTTGTTCGGCGGTGACGAAAGCGTCGCCGCTGATCCGACCTTCCTCGATCCCGCGAACGAACCGGCCCGGGTGCGCGCCTTTTTCGTCCATCCCGACTTCGCGCGGCGCGGCATCGGATCGGCCATCCTTCGCGCCTGCGAGGAAGCCATCGTCGCCGCCGGTTTCCGTGCCGCGACGATGGTGGCCACCCTCGCCGGAGTGCCGCTCTACACCCGCTGCGGATACATCGCCGAAGACCACTACGAGATCCCTCTGCGCGACGGCGTCCTCCTGCCCGTCGTGCGCATGGGGAAGCGGTTTGCGTCCTGAACGATTCTCCCACGAGGCCCTGCGTCGGAGATCCACGGGCCAACGCGATCGCGTTTGGAAATCCCGGAACGCGTCCCGGACCGACCGGTTATCGATCCATCGCCCTCCATGAAACGCCTGTGCTTCGCTCTTGTCTTCCTTTTCGGCAATCGCCGCGCACGAGGCTGGCGGAAGGAGGGGTGACGTGTTCTCGTGGCTTGAGATCGGGGACAAGAACCGCGATCCTCTCCCCATGTTCACGACTTCTGGTTCAACACGGTTTGCCCTCCTCCTGACGGCGGGCTTCGTGTCGTCCGCGGGTGCCGCGCCCGACTTCGAGCGGGAGGTCGCTCCCATTCTCGAAGCGAAGTGCCTTTTCTGCCACAACGCCGAATCAAGGAAGGGAAAATTCGACCTCTCCGCCGCCGCGATCCGTTCCCACGCCTCGTTTACGGAGATCCTCGACCTCGTCTCCGGTCCCTCGCCCGAGATGCCGAAGGACGAACCTCCCCTCACCAAGGCCGAGGTGAAAACCCTCGCCGAGTGGATCGCCGGAGGGGCACCCTGGCCCGAAAGCCGCCGCCTCGCCTACAGTCCGAAGCGTGATCTCGACTGGTGGTCGTTGCAGTCGATCCAAGTGGGTCTGGTCAGCGACGCCACCCTCTCCGGGCGAAATCCCATCGACCATTTCATCGACCAAAAACTCGCCGGAAAAGGGCTCAAGCCGCTGGGCGGCGCCGATCCCGCGACGCTGGTGCGGCGTCTGAGCTACGATCTCACCGGCCTTCCTCCATCGCCATCGGAAATCGCAGACTTCGAATCCGAATCAATCCGCAATCGGCAATCGGCAATCCGCAATCTCGCCGACCGCCTCCTCGCCTCACCCGCCTTCGGCGAAAAGTTCGGCCAACACTGGCTCGATCTCGCGCGCTACGGCGAGACCCACGGCTACGACAAGGACAAACCGCGCAACAATGCCTGGCCCTACCGGGATTACGTCATCCGCAGTTTCAACGAGGACAAGCCCTATGGGCGGTTTGTCCGGGAACAGGTCGCCGGGGACGTGCTCTTTCCCGGCACGCCCGATGGGGTCGTTGCGCTCGGCTTTCTCGCGGCAGGACCTTGGGACTTCATCGGCCACGTCGAGGTGGGCGAAGGCAAGCTCGACGGACGCATCGCGAAACACCTCGACCGCGACGAGATGGTCTCGACCGTCTTCAATGTCTTCCAGAGCACGACGGTGCAGTGCGCGCAGTGCCATCATCACAAGTTCGACCCGGTGCGGATGGAGGATTACTACCGGCTCCACGCCGTCTTTGCCGCGGTCGACCGGGCCGAACGGGTCTACGCGGGGCTGCCCCCTGAACAGGCGCGAAGGCGTCTCGAGTTGACTTCCAAGATCAACTCCCTGAAGGGCGAGAAGAGCAAACTCGAGGGCGACTTCAAGAAACTCGTCGCCGCGAAGGCCTCGGGAGTGGACCTCCGCATCGCCGCGCTGAAGGAAAAGCACGGCGTGAAGGCCCGGCCTCCCCAGCACGGCTACCACAGCCAGATCGCGAAGAAGCCCGAAGAGCACAAATGGGTGCAGCTCGATCTCGGAAAGAGCGTGCCCGTAGCGGAGATCCGTTTGCGTCCCGCCTACGACGACTTCGCCGGGATCGGGGCGGGCTTCGGCTTTCCCCTGCGATACCGGGTCGAGGGATCCGACGATGCGGAATTCAAGTCCGGCGTGACGACGCTGCGCGACGCGACGGACCGCAACCAGGTCAATCCGCGGACCGCGCCGGTGGTGATCACGGCGGAGGGTCGTGCCTTCCGTTTCGTGCGCCTCACCGCGACGACGCTGGCGGAGCGCTCGAAAGATTACATCCTCGCCCTTGCCGAGATCGAGGTGATCGGAGCGGTCGATGCCGGGAATCTCGCGAAGACGGCGACGGTTTCGGCGAAAGACAGCATCGAGTCCGGTGAGCGTTGGCGGAAGACGAATCTCGTCGACGGGATCTATCACCGCGAACTCTCCGACGACACGGCGCTCGCCGAATTGCACGCCCTCGAGGCGGAACGGCGGTCGATCGAGGAGTCGCTGCGCTCCCCCGAAAACGAACGAAGGATCGAGGCGATCGGGAAGGAACTCGATCCCCTTGAAAAACAGTTGAAGGACATCCCACAGGGCGAACTTGTCTATGCGGCGGCGACCGAATTCAGCCAGGCCGGCGGCCTGCGTCCCACCGGCGGCAAGCCCCGCGCGATCCATGTTCTGCATCGCGGCGACCTCAAGGCACCGGGCGAGGCGGTCGCTCCGGGGGCGGTGCCGCTGTGGCCGGGCGCTCCCGGGACCTTCCCCGGGTTCGCGACGGAGGGCTGGGACGAAGGCAAGGCGCGCGCCGAACTGGCCGAATATCTGGTGCGGCGGGACAACCCGCTCGCGTGGCGCTCCATCGCGAACCGGATCTGGCAATGGACCATGGGGACGCCGCTGGTCGGAACACCGAACGACTTTGGACGCGGCGGATTGCAGCCGACCCATCCGGAACTGCTCGACTACCTCGCCGCGCGGCTGCGGGAGGATCCGGAGCAATCGGTGAAGTCGCTCGTTCGGCTCATCGTCACGAGCGAGGCCTATCGGAGAGCCTCGGGTCATGACGAGGCGAATGCGGCGATCGATGCGGGCAACCAATACCATTGGCGTGCGAACCGTCGCCGTCTCACCGCCGAGGAGTTCCGCGATTCGGTGCTCGCGGTGAGCGGCACGCTGAACCGCGCCGCCGGGGGCAAGCCCTTCCAGGATTTCATCATCGAAAAGCCGGAGCATTCACCGCATTACCAATACCACCTCCACGATCCGGAGGACCCGGCCTCACACCGCCGCACGATCTACCGCTTCGTGGTGCGCTCGCAGCCGCAGCCGATGTTGACGACCCTCGACTGCGCCGATCCCTCGACGAGCGTGCCCTCGCGTGATGAATCGACCACGGCCCTGCAGGCCCTGACCCAGTGGAACAGCCGCTTTGTCGAGGTCATGTCGCGGCACTTCGGCGAGCGCCTGAAGAGAGAGGCTCCGCAGTCGCCCGAGGCAAAGGTCGAGCTCGCCCTTCGCCTCGTCGCGGGACGGGCACCGTCGGCGGACGAGCGCGCCGTGCTCGTCGGGCATCTCAAGGAGCACGGCGAGGAAAGCCTCGCGAGAGTCGTGCTGAACCTCAACGCGTTTGTGTATGTGGATTGAAGCGTCAGAAAGTGGCATCGGCATCCTGCCGATGCTTTCGACGGGGGCGACGCGGAAGAGCTCATCGAGGCACCTCGCGGTTCGACCTCTCTTCCACCGAACGCATGGGCAGGATGCCCATGCCACATGGATCCGTCCATTCGCATGAACGCACTTCACTCCTCCTCAACCCGCCGGCACTTCCTCGGGACGCTCGCGGGCACGTTTTCCGGCCTCGCCTTGTCCGACCTGCTCGCGCGCGACGGGGTCCTCTCCGGCACCTTGCATCATCCGCCGCGGGCGAAGCGGGTCGTGCAGCTGTTCATGGCGGGGGCGGCGAGTCATGTCGATCTCTTCGACCACAAGCCGCTGCTCGAGAAAAAGAACGGGCAACCCTGGGATCCGGGCGAGACGGTGGAGCTCTTCCAATCCACCCCGGGTGCCTGTTTCGCGAGCCCGTGGACGTTCCGTAGCTATGGCGAATCGGGCAAGGCGATCAGCGACATCGTCGCGCCGCTCGGGGACGTGGTCGATGACATCGCCTTCGTCCACAACCTCGTCGGCAAGACGGGAGTGCACAGCCAGGGCACGCTGCTGCAGACGACGGGCTTCGTCTTTCCCGGATTCCCGAGCGCGGGGTCGTGGGTCTCCTACGCGCTCGGCAGCGAAAACGACAACCTCCCGTCCTTCGTCGTGCTGCCGGACCACCGCGGTTTCGCCTCGAACGGGGCGAAGAACTGGGCCAACGCCTTTTTGCCGGCGCGCCACCAGGGCACCGTGATCCGTCCGGGCAGCGAGACGCCGGTGGCGGATCTCTTCGCGCCGAAGAGCCCCTTCATCCGACCCGAAAACGATCGTGCCGGACTCGATGCCCTCTCGCGGCTCAATTCGCTCCACGCCGCGGCGCGGCCGGGTGACGACCGGCTCGAGGCGCGGGTCCGCAGCTACGAACTCGCCGCGGCGATGCAGCTCAGCGCGACCGACGCTCTCGATGTCTCGCGCGAGCCGGAGCACATCCGGAAACTCTACGGTCTCGCTCCCGAGGGTCCGGGTGTCGATGACACGACCATCAACGTGAAGGCCGAGACGGAGTTCTTCGGTCGGAAATGCCTCGTCGCGCGACGACTGCTCGAGCGTGGGGTCCGTTTCGTGCAGGTCTGGAGCGGCAATGACAACGGTTTCCCGCGGCGGAACTGGGATAGTCACGAGGATGTGAAGCGCGACCATGGACCGCTTGCGGCCGGGATGGCGCACGGGGCCGCCGCGCTCATCAAGGACCTGAAGCAGCGCGGCATGCTCGAGGACACGATCATTCTCTGGACGACCGAATTCGGACGCATGCCCTGCTCGCAGGGATCGCAGGGACGCGACCACAATCCCTTCGTCTTCACGAACTGGCTCTGCGGCGGTGGGATCAAAGGTGGCACCTTCGGCGAGAGCGACGAGTGGGGGTTCCGTCCCGCCGACCGGACCCACGCCTCATCGGTCTACGACATCCACGCGACGATCCTCCACCAGCTCGGGATCGATCATACGAAACTGACGGTGCGGAACAACGGCATCGACCGCCGCCTCACCGATGTGCACGGGCATGTCCTACGGGAGATGGTGGGGTAGGTCACGGGTCACGTCGCAGAGGTCGGAAGTCGGAGGTCATTTGAAAAAGGCCTCCCATTCCGTTTCCTTGAAGCCGACGAGGCCGCCTTTGTCGGTGAGGAGGAAGGGGCGCTTCACGAGGTTGCCGTTGGAGGCGAGGAGGTCGATCGCTTCGGCCTCGGACATCGCGGGGAGTTTTTCGCCGAGCTTCAGCTCGCGGTAGTCGCCGCCGGAGGTGTTGAAGAGACGCTTGAGGTCGCCCTGGTAGACCGCGAGCATGCGCATGAGATCGGACTTCGACGGAGGCTGGTCGCGGATCGGGATTTCGGTGAAGGAAATGCCGCGGGCTTGCAGCCACTTCACGGCCTTCCGGCAGGTGTCGCATTTGGCGTAGGTGTAAATCTTCATGGGAGATTGGGGGGGGAATGAAAAGGGGAGGCTTTCGCCTCCCCTTCGACCATGAAGAGATTTGGCGGCTCTTCAAGCCGCGGGGGGATCAGAGGTCCGCCGGTCCGGCGACACCTCCGGTGAATTTCTCGTCGTCGGCCGCGTGTCCGGTGAGGACCTGGGCCTTGTAGCCGCCCTTCGACTTGAAGAAGAAGAAGAGGATCAGGTAGCAGACCAGCATGAAGGACGGGAACAGGGCCATGGTCCCGAGGGCCTTGAACTGGGCCGAGCGGTTGGCGGCCGCAACGGCGTCCTTCTGGGCTTGGTCGGTCAGCGCGGCGGCCTTGTCGGGGTCGATCGCCTGATACGCTCCGAGAACGTAGTGCTTCTCGCTCGAGATCTGCTGGACGAGCGCGGACTGCGGACCGGCGGCGAGCTCAGCCGTGGTCGTCTTCTCCTGGATCGCGCCGATGAAGGGGAATCCGAGAATCCCGACCGCGATCATCCCGATTCCGGAGATGGCATTGAGGGTGAGCGCCCCGCCCTTCGGACACTGCTCCGCGGTGACCCCGAGCATGGTGGGCCAGAAGAAGGTCTTGCCGAAGGCATACAGCGTCGCGGCTCCGAAGATCACGGCCATGCCGGAGTTGCCGGTTTTGGAGAGGGCGAAGAGACCGGCGATGGCGAGGATCGCGCTGAGGACGAGCAGTCCGATCGGCGAGAGCTGGTGAACGATCGGTCCCGCGAAGAAACGAAGCACCATCATGATCACCGAGGTGTAGATGAGCACCCAGGCCGGGTTGTAGCCCGCTTCCTTCATCGGGTGTTCCATGAGGCCGGTGATCCAGCCGTCGGTGCCGATCTCGGTGGTCGCCAGCGGCATCATGATGATGATGAGGAAGGCGAGGAAACCGCGGCCGAGGCTGCGGGTGTAGGCACCGAAGGCCACCACGACAATCCCGGTCAGAACCCAGGTCAGCCAGGACGGCCAGGCGAACACCTGGGCGAGCTGGGCGAAGATGAGCCCGAATCCGACGAAGGCGCCGAAGGCACCGAATTCGGCGAGCATCTGGCGGTAGGAAACGCCGGCGGCCTCGCGCTCGTTCACGGGGAACTGGACGCGGAGGAGCATGACGAGATAAATCACCGCCGGAACCGCGATGATGCCGAGCACGAGACGCCAGTCACCGGAGGCGGCCACGTTCGCCATGCCGATGGTGATGAGACCGCCGAGGGCGAGACCGCCCGGCCAGCCGGCGTGGAGGATGTTGAGCCATTTCGTCTTGTCGCGGCTGAACATCGTCGCCACGACCGGGTTGATGAAGGCTTCCACGGTGCCGTTGCCGAGACCGAGGATGAACGATCCCCAGTAAAGGTAGCTGTAGCCCTTTGCCTGGGCGGCGGCGAGATCGGCACCCTGCACGCCCTGGATCGCCCCGTAGGCCATGCAGGCCAGAGCGATGTAAAGGGCGTAACAAAGGAAGGAGAAGATCATCGCGGCGCGATAACCGACCTTGTCGATGATCAGGCTGAAGAGGATGATCGACACGCCGAAGGGCCAGATTCCCGCCCCCTTGAGCGCTCCGATGGTGCCCTTGTCGAGGTTGAAGTCGGCCCCGAAGCGGACGTCGCAGAGATACATCCGGCTGAAGAAGGCGAACGCCGTCGTGATCAGGGCGATGAAACAGCCCCAGAACAGGGCCATGGATGGTTTTTGGTCACTCATAGGTTGGTTGGAATCGAAGAGGTTTTCCCGCGCCACGGTTCGGGCTTGGGAAGGCGCGGTTTTCTTAACAAACGGCTGGGGTTCCACAAGCACAAATGACGACAAAATCGCGCCCCGCGTCCCGTCGGATCCGAACCGCCACCCTTCGGTGCCCGGTCCGGGCACTCTTTCTTGACACCAGGGTGGGTTTCGTGCTTTTGATTTTGGTAATTATTATGATTGCAATTTTGAAATTCTATTTGAAAATTGGAGTCATTCCTGAGAATTGACGATCCCATGCGAGATTTTTCCCGACCGCTCCCCATGGATGACCCGACCGAAAACCCGTTTCTCGACGATCTCTTCGTGGATCTCCCAACGAACCTTCCGGGGGCGGGGCGGGTGCACCAAGCGGCATTTGCCCGGATCCTCGCGGCGGTGGAGTCGCTCCTGCACTCCGGGGAGGAGCGATCCGTCTCCCCCGGACTCGGCCGGCTCTTTCTGATGACCTCCCCCGAGGCGGGTTATGGAAAGTCGCATCTCGTCGCCCGGCTCCGGGATCACCTCGGTGCGGTCGCCTCGACCCTCCATCTCCCCTTCGACCGGTCCCGCCCGGCCACCTGGCCCGTGGCCCTTTCCTCGATCCTCCGTCAGCTCACGACCCAGTCGCGTTCGCGGACGCCCGGGGTTTCAATGCTCGAGGAATCGTCGCGCCATTTCCTTTCCCGACTCGTCCTCGCGGGATTGTCCGAAGGGGCCGTGAAGACCCGGGAGTGCCCGGTCGATCCGGGGCGGGTGAAGGCGGAGTTCGCGACGCTCTTCTCGCGGGATTCGGATTCGAAGATCCTCGCCTGGGTCGACAAGCGCGCCGGGGAACTCGCCCGCGGTCCGGATCCGGAGGGGATGAAACGGCTCGGCCTCGGTTCGGGCGAACTCGCCTTCTGGACGCGCCTCTTCATCGACCTGAACCTGCGCGAGGACGGAGCCCTCGACCGGCTGCGCGGCCTTTCCATCGGCGAGGCGCGCGAGCGGCTGCTCCAACTTCTGCGCATCACCACCGATCACCGTCCCGCGATGCTCGTGGCCGACAGCCTCGACGGTTTCCATCATTCCGAATCCGCGGGGATGGAAATCGCCGAGATCGTGAACGGCGTGCGCGAGCGGGTGCCCCGCTCGGTGACCCTGGTGTGCGTGAACGACGATCTTTGGTCCTCGATCTTCGCGGAACGGCTCCCTTCCGCCTGGCGCGACCGTCTCGACACGGAAGTGGTGCGGCTTCACGCGCTCGGTGCCGGCGTCGCCAAGGATCTCGTGAAGCTCCGGCTCCGCCGCACCCGCCTCACCGAGGAGAACGCGGTCCGCTTCGCCGAACGTCTCGCCGAGCTCAATCACTGGGACGACGCCGAGTCGCCGCTCACGCCCCGCCGCGTCCTCCGCCAGGCCGGTGAACTCTGGCAGCGAGAAGCGGCCGACTTCTTTGCCGTGACCGGGATGCCCGGGGAAAAAGACGACTATTCCGACATCGCGGACGAACCGCCTTCGAATCTCACCGACAAGGCGGATGTCTTCGACGCCCTCCAGCGCGAGGAACCGGCGGTGCCTCCGCGCGCCACCGTTGCCCAGGTTCCGCCTCCGCTTCCTCCGGTCACTCCGGTCACTCCGGTCACTCCGGTCACTCCGGTCACTCCGGTCACTCCGGTTGTGCCCGCGATGCCCGCGTTCGAGTCGCCGGCTCCCCGTCCCGTGTCCGTTCCTTCTCACCGCGCCCTCGACCAGGACCTCGCGGGGATCGATTCGATCATCAACGATATCCGCGGCAGCGGCAAGACCGTCACGAGCGAGGCACCGGACCGCGGCGTTGCGCCGGATCACATCCCCGTGACTCCGCCGGTTTCCGCACCCGTTCCCGTGATCCCCGCCGTGCCCGCGCCCGAAACTTTCCGGGCGGCTGGTCCGGGTCAGGCGCCGGTGACGGAGCTCGGACCGGCCGCGCCTCCCGCATCGTCGTTCACCGCACCGGTCGCTCCGTTGCCCGAACGGCGGACGCAGCCGATTCCGGCCTCATTTTTTGCCGGAATCACTCCTCCGGCTTCATCGACTCCGACACCCCCGATGGCGACGACCTCATCGCCGCCACCCCGGACCGGCATCGAGCCGTTGACGCGCGCGTCGCTCGAACAAACCCTCGCCCGCCGCGAGCACGATCTGCTTGCCGGTCCCGGACTGGTTCTTGACCTCGAACGGATCGGTCGTTTCATCCGCACGCTCGGCGCGAAACATCCGGCACTCGCCCAGCAGGAGGAACGCTATCCGAGCAGCCGCACCGTGTGCCTTCGATGGACGGCCCGCGGGCATTCCGTGCTCACCGGATTCGAATCGCCCCGCAATGCCTACTTCTGGAACAATCTGCTCCAGCAGTCGCTCGCCTCGAACCGCCAAGAGAAGATCGCCGCGTTTTCGCACCCCTCGGAGCCCTTCGACTCCTCCCTCTTTTCCGGGTTCGGATTCAGCCCCGCCGTCATTCGCGGTCGCATCGACGTCATCGAGATGAACGACCGCGAGCTCGCGATGCTTTATGCGGCCGACCACACGATGCGCGATTACGAGAACACTCCCGACGCGGAGAAGGCGACGCAGTTCATCACCCTCCACCTCGATCCGCTCTGGAGAAGGATGATCCAACCGCTTTGAACGGAGGAAACGGACGAGGAAAGGGACCCACGGATGAAATTCTTCGATCCCGGCGAACCGACGATCACCCTCTCGCAATGCTGGTCGTTCCCCCGCGCTTCGGTTTCCCTCGCGTCGGATTCTGTCCGTCGTCCCGGTGAGCCGGAGTTCCGCCCCTCCTTCGCCGCGACGCGCCAGAGCGAGCCCGACCCGGCTCCGGGTGGCGTCGTCGCTTCCACGGAAGAAGCCGGGAATCCCTGATTCGACAAGGGTTCCAGCCGATCAACGATTCCGGCCGAATCGCCCGCGGCGGAGCCGATCCCATCCTGCGGGACACGTTCCGGGGACTCCCCGCGGCACCCATGCGCCCCGGTGGATCGCCCTAACATAATCACAATAGTTTCCGCGAAGCGCGCGGACTCGCCGCAAATTCGCGCATTGAACAAAGTTGGAAAAATTACAATCAGGAGTTGAAAATATTTCACTTATCCTAAATACTACCGCCATTCCGACCGCACCGCCTTCATGGCCGCCGACTACAACGAAGAGCACATCCGCTCCCTCGATCCCCGCGAACACATCCGACTTCGTCCCGGGATGTATATCGGGAAACTCGGCGACGGTTCCTCTCCCGACGACGGCATCTACATCCTCCTGAAGGAGGTGATCGACAACGCCATCGACGAGCACGTCATGGGGAACGGGAAGCAGATCGACATCGAGATCGAGGACCGCTTCGTCCGCGTGCGCGACTACGGCCGCGGCATCCCGCTCGGCAAGCTGAAGGACTGCGCCTCCATCATCAACACGGGCGCGAAATACGACAGCGAGGCCTTCAAGAAGTCCGTCGGACTCAACGGCGTCGGGATCAAGGCGGTGAACTTCCTCTCCGCCTTCTTCGAGATCCAGTCCTTCCGCGAGCACAAGACCATGGCGATCGAGTTCGGCCAGGGCCTCGTCGTCGCGGAGATGAAAAAGCCGGACAAGAGCGACGAGCCTTCCGGCACCCTCGTTGCCTTCGAGCCCGATCCCGCGATCTTCGGCGGTTTCGCCTGGAACCTCGAGTTCGTCGAGGCGATGATCCGGAACTACGCCTACCTCAACACCGGGCTGACCCTTTCCCTCAACGGGAACAAGTTCAAGTCGAAGAACGGACTCCTCGACCTGCTCGAGGAGAACCTCTCCGGACGCGACACACCGCTCTACCCCATCGTCCACCTCTCCGACCACGACATCGACGTGGCCTTCACCCACACCGAGCAGTCCGGCGAGGAGTATTACAGCTTCGTCAACGGACAGCACACCACGATGGGGGGCACCCACCTCGCCGCCTTCCGCGAGGCCATCGTCAACACGGTGCGCAATTATTATAAGAAGCAGTTCGAGGCCGGCGACGTCCGCTCGGGTATCGTCGCGGCGGTGAGCGTCCGGGTCGAGGATCCCGTCTTCGAGTCGCAGACGAAGACGAAACTCGGCTCCACCCAGATGGCGCCGAACGGTGAGTCCGTCCGCACCTTCATCGGGAATTTCCTCGGCCTCCACCTCGACAACCATCTCCACCGCAGCAAGGACGTCGCCGAGAACATGCTCGACAAGATCCAGCGCTCCGAGCACGAGCGGAAGGAGCTGAAGGGCATCAAGAAGCTGGCCAAGGAACGGTCGAAGCAGTCGAAGCTCCACAACAAGAAGCTGCGCGACTGCCGGGTTCACTACGACACGAACCACAAGCAGAAGGAGCAGTCCACCCTCTTCATCACCGAGGGCGACTCGGCGAGCGGATCGATCACGAAATCGCGCGACGTCGACACCCAGGCCGTCTTCTCCCTTCGCGGCAAGCCGCTCAACTCCTACGGGATGACGCGGAAGATTGTCTACCAGAACGAGGAGTTCAACCTCCTCCAGGCCGCCCTCGGGATCGAGGAGGACCTCGACGGGCTCCGATACAACAAGATCGTGCTCGCGACCGACGCGGACGTCGACGGGATGCACATCCGTCTCCTCACGATCACCTTCTTCCTCCAGTTCTTCCCCGACCTCATCCGCGAGGGACACCTGTATATACTGGAAACGCCCCTGTTCCGGGTGCGGAACAAGCAGGAGACCCGCTACTGCTACACCGAGGAGGAACGGCAGCGCGCCCTCGCCGAGGTGCGGAATCCCGAGATCACCCGCTTCAAGGGCCTCGGTGAAATCTCGCCGGACGAGTTCAAGCACTTCATTGGTCCCGACATGCGTCTCGCCCCGGTCGAGATGCCGGCACGGCCGAAGACGATCCAGGACCTCCTCGAATTCTACATGGGGAAGAACACCCCCGAGCGGCAGGATTTCATCATCAAGAATCTCAAGGTCGAGCTCGACCTCATCGAGGAGGAGACCGACGAACGGGCCGAGCTACCGGAAGCGTCGGCCGCCGCCTGAGATCCGCCGCATCCCCGCATGGAAGAAACGTCGACAGCGCTGAAGGGCATGTATTCGGAGTGGTTTCTGGATTATGCCTCCTACGTCATCCTCGAGCGCGCCGTCCCCCACATCAACGACGGGCTCAAGCCGGTCCAGCGCCGCATTCTTCATTCCCTCAAGGAAAAGGACGACGGGCGCTTCAACAAGGTGGCCAACATCATCGGCCACACCATGCAGTATCACCCGCACGGCGACCAGTCCATCGGTGACGCGCTTGTGAACATGGGGCAGAAGGAGCTGGTCGTGGAGACGCAGGGGAACTGGGGCAACATTCTCACGGGCGACTCCGCCGCCGCGCCCCGCTACATCGAGGCCCGTCTCTCGAAGTTCGCCAACGAGATCCTCTTCAATCCGAAGACGACGACCTGGGCCGCCAGCTACGACGGCCGCAACAAGGAACCCGTCACCCTTCCGGCGAAGTTCCCCCTCGTCCTCGCGCACGGCGCCGAGGGCATCGCGGTCGGCCTCGCCTGCAAGATCCTCCCGCACAATTTCAACGAGCTCATCGACGCCTGCATCGCGGTGCTGAAGAAGGAGCCCTTCGTGGTCTTCCCCGACTTCCCCCAGGGCGGAATCGCCGACGTCACCGACTACAACGACGGGCTCCGCGGCGGTCGCATCAAGGTTCGCGCCCGCATCGAGAAGACGAAGTCGAAGGAGCTCATCATCCGCGAGATCCCCTTCGGCACGACCGCCTCGAGCCTCTGCGACTCCATTCTCAAGGCGAACGAGCAGGGCAAGGTGCGCATCGCCCGGATCGAGGACTGCACCGCCGAGAACGTCGAGATCCGCGTCCACCTCCCCGCCGGGACCGACGCCGACCAAACCCTGCAGGCACTCTACGCCTTCAGCGACTGCGAGGTCAGCATCTCGCCGAACGCCTGCGTCGTCGAGGACAACAAACCCCGCTTCCTCGGTGTCTCCGACATCCTCCGGCACAGCGCGAAGCAGACCCGCGACCTTATCGGGCAGGAACTCGAGATCAGGCTGAACGAGCTCGAGGAGAAGTGGCACTTCTCCAGCCTCGAGAAGATCTTCATCGAGAAGCGGATCTACCGGCGCATCGAGGAGTGCGAAACGTGGGAGGCGGTCATCCGGGAAATCTGGACCGGCCTGCGTCCCTACCTGCGTCTCCTCCGCCGCGAGGTGACCGAGGACGACATCGTCCGCCTCACCGAGATCCGCATCAAGCGCATCTCCAAGTTCGACTCCTTCAAGGCCGACGAATACCTCCGCGGACTCGAGGACCAGATCGCCGAGACGAAGAAGAACCTCAAGCGCCTCACCGCTCACACCATCAAGTGGTTCGAGGGTATCAAGGAGCGCTACGGCAAGGGTCGGAAGCGGCGAACCGAGCTAACCACTTTCAACCGGGTCGATGCAAAACAGGTCGTCGTCGCCAACGACACCCTCTTCGTTGACCGGAAGGAAGGCTTCGCCGGCTACGGGATGAAGCGCGACGAACCCGTCTGCAAGTGCTCGCGGATGGATGACATCATCGCCTTCTCCAAGGACGGCACGATGCGCGTCGTGAAGGTCGCCGAGAAGGTCTTCATCGGGAAGGACAACCTCCACGTCGCCGTCTTCAACCGCGACGAGTCAAAGATCTACAACATGATCTACCGCGACGGCCGCGGTGGGAAAGCGATGGTGAAGCGATTCCGCGTCGAGGGCGTGACCCGCGAGAAACTCTACGACCTCACCGGAGGAGCCGCCGGCACCCGCGTGATGTGGCTCTCCGAGCACGACAGCGAGGAGGATGCGAACCTCATCGTGCGAGTGCATCTGAAAAGTGATTTGCGTTTGCGAAATTTTCAGATCGACTTTAGATTCGCAAGTCTCGATATTAAGGGAAGGGGAGCAAAGGGGAACATCCTAACAAAACATCCCATCGACCGCGTCTCCCGGATCCCGAAGGCCGAGCAGGAAGAAATCGAAGAGCGAAGCCAGCCGATCCTTTCCAAAACCGAACCGCCAAAAAAGCCTGAGCCGCCCGGCGCGGCGGCTGACAGCAAGAACCGGAAAACCAAAACCGGAACCACCCCTACCCGGAAACCACGGAACCGGAGAATTCCCGCTGAAAAAGCACCAACAAAACCAGTACCAACAAAAAAGAGAACCATGAAGAAAGCACCTGCAAAGAAAGCCGCCGCCAAGAAGGCTCCTGCCAAGAAGGCTCCTGCCAAGAAGGCTCCTGCCAAGAAGGCACCCGCCAAGAAGGCACCCGCCAAGAAGGCTCCCGCCAAGAAGGCTCCCGCCAAGAAGGCTCCTGCCAAGAAGGCTCCTGCCAAGAAGGCCCCGGCGAAGAAGGCTCCTGCCAAGAAGGCCGCTGCCAAGAAGGCTTCCTGATTTCCGCAAGGAATCCATCAGGGTGACCTGACTATTCAATCGGGCCCGGAGAGCGGACGATTCGTCGTTCCTCCTTTCCGGGCCCGCTTTATTTTCCAAAGACGCGTTTCCAGTTCCCCGCCCTCGCAACCGTGCGACGGGACGGGACTCCGCCCCGGTTCGGGGTGGCATCAAACCGAACGGGGCCGCCATGGCGTGCGGCCCTTGCGACCCGGCCACCGCGGAGGTCAACACCTGGCGGTCAGGAGTGGTAATCCTGCAGGGCGCGCACCTCGACGTCCTTGGCCTGGAGCGACTTGATCGCCTTGAGGGCGGCGTCTGCACCGCGGAGGGTCGTCATGATGGGGATGCGGCACTGCATCGCGGCGGTGCGGATCTTGATCTCGTCGGCGCGCGGATTCTTGCCGCTGGGCGTGTTGATGACGAGGGCCATCTCACCGTTCTTCATCAGGTCGATGACGTTGGGGCGCTGGCCGCTCGCGAGTTTCGGGAGGAGGTTCGCGGGGATGCCGGCACCGGTGATGTCGCGTCCGGTGCCTTCGGTGGCGTAAATCGTGAATCCGAGCTCGTGGTAACCCTTCGCGAGGCGCACGACGTTGGACCGGTCGCTTTCCTTGACGCTGATGAAGACATTGCCGCCCTTCGGCAGCGATCCGCCAGCGGCCATCTGGCTCTTCGCGAAGGCGAGTCCGAGGTCGGCGTCGATGCCCATGACCTCGCCGGTGCTCTTCATCTCGGGTCCGAGGATGATATCGACGCCCTGGAATTTGCTGAAGGGGAAAACGGCTTCCTTCACGCTGTGGTGGGTCGGGATGACTTCTTCGGTGAAGCCGAGTTCCTTCAGCGTCTTGCCGACCATGATCTTGGCGGCGAGCTTCGGCAGGGGGATGCCGATGGCCTTGCTCACGAAGGGCGCGGTGCGTGAGGCGCGGGGATTGACCTCGATGACGTAGAGGTCGTCGCCCTTCACCGCGAGCTGCATGTTCATGAGCCCGCGCACGTTGAGGGCCTTGGCGAGTTTCTTGGCGGCGTCGCGGATGCGGTCCTGCATCGCGGCGGAGAGGGAGAAGGGCGGGATGACGCAGGCGGAGTCGCCCGAGTGGATTCCGGCTTCCTCGATGTGCTCCATGATCGCCCCGATCACGGTGGTCTCGCCGTCGCTGATGCAGTCGACGTCGACCTCGGTGGCGTCCTCGAGGAAACGATCGACAAGCACGGGACGGTCCGGCGTCGCCTCGACCGCGTTCTGCATGTAGTGGGTCAGCTCGGCGTCGCTGTAGACGATCTGCATGGCGCGTCCGCCGAGGACGAAGCTGGGGCGTACGAGGCTGGGGTAGCCGATCCGCTTCGTGATCTCGAGCGCCTCCCCGAGCGAGGTCGCGGTGCCACTGGGAGCCTGGTCGAGGCCGAGCTCGTCGAGGAGGGCGGCGAAATACTTGCGGTCTTCAGCCAGCTCGATGCTCTTCGGAGAGGTGCCGATGATGCGGACGCCGTTTTCCTCGAGACCCTTGGCGAGGTTCAGCGGGGTCTGTCCGCCGAACTGGACGATCACGCCGAGGACCTGGTCGTCGCGGTTCTCGCGCTCGTAGATGTTGAGCACGTCCTCGAGGGTGAGGGGCTCGAAGTAGAGTTTGTCCGAGGTGTCGTAGTCGGTCGAGACCGTCTCGGGGTTCGAATTGACCATGATGGACTCGATCCCGAGCTCGCGCAGGGCGAAACTGGCGTGGACGCAGCAGTAGTCGAACTCGATGCCCTGGCCGATGCGGTTCGGTCCGCCGCCGAGGATGATGACCTTCTTCTTGTCGCTGTCACGCACCTCGTCCTCGATCCCGTAGGTCGAGTAGTAGTAGGGTGTGAAGGCCTCGAACTCCGCCGCGCAGGTGTCGACGAGGCGGTAGGTGGGGGTGATGCCGGCCGCCTTGCGTTCGGCCCTCGCCGCGGATTCGGTCACGCCTTTGGAGAGCGCGAGCTGTCGGTCGGAGAACCCGAGTCGTTTGGCGCGGCGAAGCTCGACGGAGGCGAGGGCCCTTTGCTCCCTCACAATCTCCTCAATCTGCCGCAGGAACCACCGGTCGATCTTCGTCAGCTCGAACACCCGCTCCACATCCCAGTCCCGCGCGAACGCCTGACCGAGCCAGAAAATGCGCTCGGCGTTCGGCACGCTGAGCTTGGTGGTGAGGCCTTCGTCGTCGATCGACTGGTCGGCCCCGTCGCCAAGGAGGCCGAAACGCTTGATCTCCAAACTGCGCAGCGCCTTCTGCAGGCTCTCCTTGAAGGTCCGGCCGATCGCCATGGCCTCGCCGACGGACTTCATCTGCGTCGTCAGCGTTTCATCGGCCCCCGGGAACTTCTCGAAGGTAAAGCGCGGGATCTTCGTCACGACGTAGTCGATCGTCGGCTCGAAGCTCGCGGGGGTCTCGCGGGTGATGTCGTTGCGGAGCTCGTCGAGGGTGTAGCCGACCGCGAGCTTGGCCGCGATCTTGGCGATGGGAAAGCCGGTCGCCTTCGAGGCGAGGGCCGAGCTGCGCGAGACGCGCGGGTTCATCTCGATCACGATCATGCGGCCCGTGTCGGGATTGACGGAAAACTGGATGTTCGACCCGCCCGTCTCGACCCCGATCTCGCGGATCACGGCGAAGGAGGCGTCGCGCATGATCTGGTATTCGCGGTCGGTCAGCGTCTGGATGGGCGCGACGGTGATCGAGTCGCCGGTGTGGACGCCCATGGGATCGAGGTTCTCGATCGAGCAGACGATGACACAGTTGTCGGCCTTGTCGCGCATCACCTCCATCTCGTATTCCTTCCACCCGAGGAGCGATTCCTCGATGAGGACTTCGGTGACGGGGGAGAGGTCGAGGCCGCGGGCCACGATCGTCTCGAATTCCTCGCGGTTGTAGGCGATGCCGCCGCCGGTGCCTCCGAGAGTGTAGGCGGGGCGGATGATGAGGGGGAAGCTGCCGATCTCCTCACGGATGACGTGGGCCTCCTCCATCGTGTGGGCCACGCCCGACTGGGGCATGTCGAGGCCGATCTTGAGCATCGCGTTCTTGAAAGCAAGGCGGTCCTCGCCCTTCTCGATCGCGTCGGGTTTCGCGCCGATCATGCGCACGCCGTGTTTCTCGAGAATGCCGCGGCGGTGCAGCTCCATCGCCGTGTTCAGCGCGGTCTGGCCGCCGAGGGTGGGGAGGAGCACGTCGGGTCGCTCCTTGATGATGATCTTTTCGACGATCTCGGGGGTGATCGGCTCGACATAGGTACGATCGGCGAACTCCGGATCGGTCATGATCGTGGCCGGATTCGAGTTCACCAGCACGACCTCGTAGCCCTCCTCCTTCAGCGCCTTGCAGGCCTGCACTCCGGAATAGTCGAATTCACAGCCTTGTCCGATCACGATGGGACCGGAGCCGATCAAAAGAATTTTGTGAATCGAGGAATCACGGGGCATGCGGGACGGGGGTAAAATTTGTCACCCCTTGCATGAGCCGGGGCGATTCGCAAACGGGAAACCGGGCTTTTGTTTCACCCCGGCTCCGTTCGCCGGCGGTCGCCTGAAATCCGGAGACTTTCCGCTTGAAAAGCGTGCCGTTCTTTTGAAACATGGTCGCTCCGAAGAATCAGTCATGAGACGCGCCGTCCCCTTCCTCGCCTCCCTCCTTTCCCTCCTCGCGGGCCTCGCCCCGGCCCAGGAGGCGGTCGTGGCACCCTCCACCTCTTCCAAGCCGAAGCCGGAGATCGCTCCACCCTGGCGCTGCCACTACCCGCGCAAGGATCGCAGCTTCTGCAAGGTCTTCCCGAATTTTTCGCTCCGCCACGGCATTTGCAATCCCGATCCGACTCTTCTCGGCCACATCGAGTGGTGCCGCGAGGACGTCACCATCACCGAGCGCGACGACTGCGGCAATTTCGAGACCTACGAGGCGGTCACGATCACCTACCGCGAGGTCTACGAAAACGGAGCCTGGGGTAAGAAGTTCCGCAAGACCTACCGCAAGGAGCCCACCATTGTCACCCCCGCCTTGCTGGCGAAGGGCGTGGTCAAGTGATCTCGCGCCGCGTTGCGCCCTCCCGCGCCCGCTTTCCGACCGCCATGGAGTTCGACCTGACCGGGGGGGAATACCTCGCCCGGGCCTACAAGCTACTCGCCGGATTGGTGACCCCGCGTCCCATCGCCTGGGTTACGACGCAGGATGAGACGGGCCGCGTCAATGCCGCGCCCTTCAGCTTTTTCAACCTCCTTGGCACCGAGCCACCCATGCTCGGCTTCGCCCCCGGTGACCGCGAACCGGGCATTCCCAAGGACACGGCCCGCAACATCCGCCGCAACCGCGAGTTTGTCGTGAACCTCGTCGACGAGGCCTGTGCCGAGGCGATGAACCTGACTTCGTCCGAAGTCGGCCCGGAGGTCAGCGAGATCGAACTGGCCGGCCTCCACACCCTCCCGAGCCGCACCGTGGCCCCACCCCGGATCGCGGAGGCACCGGTGGCCCTCGAGTGCACCGAGTGGTCGACCCTCGAAATGGGTGAAAACCGGCTCGTCGTCGGGCTGATCCGTCACGTCCACGTCCGGGACGGTATCCTCGATCCCCGAAGTTTGCTGGTGAACCCCGGGGCCTTTGCCCCGGTTGGGCGGATGGAGGTCCCGAGCGGTTATTGCCGCACCCGCGACCGCTTCGAGATGCCAAGGCCCCGTTGATTCCGTGATCCGGGACCGGGTCCGGTCCCTGGAATCTTGAAATTAATTTGGCAAAGTGAAATAATTCGGTTCCATTTGAGCAACCCCAGCTGAGGTTCGCGAAGGGGCATGGTCACCGTCCTGCTATCCAATCTTTTTGCTATCCACCGCCTTGACTGACAAAGCGACAGACCTTCTCGGCAAGAACTACTTCCAGACCCGGGAGAAGTTGAGCCAGGCCATCGAGTCACTCGCCCAGCTCGGCCGCGAGAGCGGGATCAATCCGTCGCGCCTCGCCCTGCTCAAGAATCTTCTCGCCAATCTCGAGGATCCCTTTCTCTTCGTCGTCGCCGGCGAGGTCAACGCGGGCAAGTCCTCGCTCCTCAACGCGCTCTTCGGCGAGGACTTCTGCAATGCCGACGTCATTCCCACGACGGACCGCATCGCCTTTTTCAAATACGGGGCCGAACCGCACGAGTTCGATTTCTCCGAGGATATCGTCGAGATCTTCCGGCCGAACCCATTTCTCAGGGATTTCAACCTCGTCGATACCCCCGGGACGAACTCGATCGAGGCCAACCACCAGCAGATCACCGAGCAGTTCCTGCCGATGGCGGACCTCGTTCTCTTCGTGTTTTCGGTCACAAATCCGTGGGGCGCGTCGACCTGGGAATTCCTCGACCGCATCCACCACCAGTGGAAAAAGAAGGTCGTCTTCGTCCTCCAGCAGTGCGACCTGCGCACCGGGGAGGAGGTCGCCGCGGTCCTTGAGCACCTCCAGAAAACCGCACACCACCGCTTCGGCCAGCACTTCCCCACCTTCGCGGTCTCGGCGAAGAAGGCCTTCCTCGCGAAGACCTCCGCCTCGGGCAACGAAGATCTCTCGCGGGGGAGCGGCATCGAGGGGCTGGAGCGCTACATCGCCGGAGTGGTCGAGTCGTCCGAACCCCGTCTCATCAAGCTGATCCACGCGTGGCGGGCTTCGTGCTACGTCCTCGGCGAGATCAAGGAGAAGCTCGGGGCCGCTTCGGAAATCATCCGCGCCGACGACGAACTTCTCAGCGAGCTCGAGCCCGCCTGCAAGACGCAGCAGGAACGCACCTTGAAGAAATGCGAGCCGCTTTTTGAGGCCTTCGACCAGAGTTTCATGGCCGCGGGGCTCCAGGCCGAGCCGCTCCTCGATTCCGAGTTCCGCGTCGTCTCCGCGCTCATGCCGCGCCGCAAGAGCGCCGAGGAGATCGAGGGCCTCATCTTCGCGACGACGATGAAGGCGGTGCGCCGCAGCATCGGTGCCGGTGCCACCGCGGTGAAGGAAGACGTCGACCACCTCTGGGAGCGTGTCTCCGAGGAGATGCAGGAGCATTTCAATCTCGAGCTCAGCGTCGGCGAGGATGGCGGCCCCGACTGGGGAACGGCTCACCGGCGCATCGAGGAAAAGGTCGAGGAAGCCACCGCCGCGGCCCTGCGCGAGTTGAATCTGCGCGACCAGCTCGGGAGCCTTTTCGCGCGCCGCAGCCGCACGATCTGGGGCTTTATTTTCGCCTCGGTCCTGACCGCCCTCGGCGCCGTCATCCTCATGATGCTGAAGGTGACGCCGTGGGATGCGGTCGCCTTCGGGATCGCCTCGATCTTCCTCATCATCGGTGCCATCATCGGGGCGCAGTCGGTGAAACGCGCCCGCGCCTTCTACACCGCCATCCTCGACCGCCACCGCGATCTCCTCGCGACGAAACAACGTGCCGCCTTCACAGCGGGCACGAGCGCGTTTTACCAGGATTTCCTCGCCCTCTTCGAGCCCCTCCGCAAGGTTTGCCGCGAGCACCGCGAGCGTTACGAGCCGCAGCTCCGCGTGATCCAATCAACGGAATCC
>JBILDO010000129.1:0-4555 GCA_044352585.1 Verrucomicrobiales bacterium | reverse complement strand
GTGAGAGCTTTGAAGTTCATCCGCTGGCTGAGGAACTTCGTCTACCGCCCGACTTCCTGGGAAGCGGCTCTGGCCCGCCTAAGGCACGTCTACGCGACTTTTTAGCGCGGAGTTTTCCACACCGTTGTTTATCATGGGTCGAAGTTACCGGTACCGGAATGCCGTGTCAACCGGATGGCACGGGCTGGGGCGGCAGCCGATCCCTTGCCGGGAGCTGCGGTTAGCCGTTTAGCCATTAGCCTTCCAGATTGGGCGCCAGCCATTTCTCGGCCACTTCGATGCTGATTTTCTTTCGTGCTGCGTAGTCTTCCAGTTGATCCCTTCCAATCTTCCCAACCCCAAAGTACCGCGCCTTCTCCCCAAAGAAATAAAGCCCGCTGACACTGCTCGGAGGGAACATGGCGTAGCTGGTGGTCAGCTGCATGCCCACCTTCTTCTCCACATCCAGCAGATCCCACAGCGCCTGCTTCTCGGTGTGATCCGGACAGGCCGGATAGCCCGCGGCCGGGCGGATCCCGCGATACTTCTCGTCGATCAATTCCTCGACGCTCAGATTCTCCCCGATCCCGAAGCCCATGAAGCGGCGCACCTTGCGGTGGAGCCATTCGGCGAGGCCTTCGGCGAAGCGGTCGGCGAGGGCCTGGATGAGGATGGCGGTGTAGTCGTCGTGTTTGTCGCGGAAGGTCTTCGCATACTCCTCGACCTCGTTTCCGGCAGTGACGGCGAAGGCGCCGAGGTAGTCGGCGCGGCCGCTGTCGAGCGGGGCGACGAAGTCGGCGAGGCTCTGGAAGGGGGTGCCGGCCTGGACCTTTTCCTTCTGCTGGCGCAGGAAGTGGAAGGTGGTGAGGACGTCCTTCCGGGTTTCGTCGGTGAAGAGGGCGACGTCCTCTCCGGTGGAGGCGGCGGGCCAGACTCCCCAGACGCCGCGGGCGTGGACGCGGTTGTTGGCGACGAGGTCATCGAGGATTCGGCGGGCGTCGTCGTAGAGTTTCTGCGCCTCGGCGCCGTGTTGTTCGTGCTGGAGGATCTTGGGGAAGACGCCGCGCAGCTCCCAGGCGTGGAAGAAGGGGGTCCAGTCGAAGACCTCGACGATCTCGGCGAGGGGCACGGGGTCCTCGAGGAAGGAGCCGATGCTCTCGGGCGTGGCGATGTCGGCGGTGGTCCAGTCGATGACGAATTTCTGGCGTTTCGCCTCCTCGTAGGGGACGTAGACGGCGCTGGAGCCCTTGCCGGCGAAGAGTTCGCGCTCCTTCACCTCGCGGGCCTGGTGCTCGGCGAGGAAGGAATCGCGGAGGTTCTCGGAGAGGAGGGAATTGCAGACGCCGACGACGAGGGAGGCGTCGACGACGTGGACGACGGGCTGCGAGAAGTGCGGGGCGATCTTGATGGCGGTGTGGGCGCGCGAGGTGGTGGCCCCGCCGATGAGGAGGGGCTGTTTGACGCCGCGCTTCTCGAATTCCTTCGCGTTGTAGATCATCTCATCGAGCGAGGGCGTGATGAGTCCGCTGAGGCCGATGATGTCGGCCTTGTGTTCGGCGGCGGCGGCGAGGATGCGGTCGCAATCGACCATGACACCGAGGTCGACGACCTTGTAGCCGTTGCAGCCGAGGACGACGCCGACGATATTCTTGCCGATGTCGTGGACGTCGCCCTTGACGGTGGCGATGACAAAGACGGGGGCCTTGTCCTCGTCGCCCTCCTTTTTCTCGGCGAGCATGAAGGGCTCGAGGTAGGCGACGGCCTTCTTCATGACCCGGGCGCTCTTGACGACCTGGGGGAGGAACATCTTGCCGGCCCCGAAGAGCTCGCCGACGACCTTCATGCCGTCCATGAGCGGTCCCTCGATGACGGCGAGGGGTTTGCCGAGGCCGGCGCGGGCCTCCTCGGTGTCCTCCTCGATGTAATCGGTGATGCCCTTGACGAGGGCGTGGGTGATGCGCTCGAGTACGGTGCCGCCGCGCCAGGCGAGCTCGGTGGCGGCGCCCTTTTCCTTCTTGTCCGCGCCGGCGGCCTTGAGGGCCTCGGCGTAGTCGATGAGGGCCTCGGTCGCGCCGCCGGGGCCCGGTCCAGAGTGGCGGTTGAGGAGGACGTCCTCGACGAGTTCCTTCAGCTTCGGCTCGATCTCGTCGTAGACCTCGAGCATGCCGGCGTTGACGATGCCCATGTCCATGCCGGCCTGTCCGGCGTGGTAGAGGAAGGCGGCGTGCATGGCCTCGCGCACGACGTTGTTGCCTCGGAAGGAGAAGGAGATGTTCGAGACGCCGCCGCTGACCTTGGCTCCGGGCAGGTTCTGCTTGATCCAGCGGGTCGCATCGATGAAGTCGACGGCGTAGTTGTTGTGCTCGTCCATCCCCGTGGCGACGGTGAGGATGTTCGGGTCGAAGATGATGTCCTCGGGATTGAAGCCGACCTCGTCGACGAGGATGCGATAGGCGCGCTCGCAGATGCGGATCTTGTCCTCGTAGGTGGCGGCCTGGCCCTGCTCGTCGAAGGCCATGACGACGACGGCGGCGCCGTATTTCATGACGGTGCGCGCGTTGGCCTTGAAGACCTCCTCGCCTTCCTTCAGCGAGATGGAATTGACGATGCCCTTGCCCTGGAGGCACTTGAGGCCGGCCTCGATGACGGACCACTTCGACGAGTCGACCATGATGGGCACGGCGGCGACGTCGGGCTCTCCGGCGAGGAGATTGAGGAAACGGGTCATCATCTCGACGCCGTCGATCATGCCCTCGTCCATGCAGACGTCGATGACGGGCGCACCGTTCTCGACCTGCTGGCGGGCGATGGCGACGGCGTCCTCGAGCTGGCCCTTCTTGACGAGGGTGGCGAACTTCGGCGAACCGGCCACGTTGGTGCGTTCGCCGATCATGAGGAAACCCTTCTCCGAGGTCTGGTTGAAGGCCTCGGATCCGCTGAGGCGCATCGCGGGGGCGGGATGCGGGACCTCGCGCGGGCCAAAACGCTCCGCGACTCGGGCGATGGCGGCGACGTGCTCGGGCGTGTTGCCACAGCAGCCGCCGATGAGATTGACGAGTCCGGCCTCGGCGAAGCGGGCGATCTCGCGCTCCATGTCATCGGGGAGCAGGTCGAAGCCGGTCGGGGCGAGGGGATTCGGCAGTCCGGCGTTCGGGTAGACGGAGACGTAGGTGCCGGCGACGCGGGAGAGCTCGGCGAGGTGCGGCTCCATGAGATCGGGTCCCAGCGAGCAATTCAGCCCGACGGCGAGGGGTTTGGCATGGGCCACGGCATTCCAGAGCGCCTCGGTCTTCTGCGCCGAGATCATGGTCTCGCCCCCGCGGCCGACGGCGGCGGAGACGATGATGGGGAACTCGACGCCATCCTCGTCGAAGACCTCGCGCAGGGCGACGAGGGCGGCCTTGGCATTGAGCGAGTCGAAGATGGTCTCGACCATCATGATCTCGGACCCACCCGCGATGAGGGCGCGGACCTGGTGTTTGTAGGCCTCGAGGACCTGGTCGAAGGTGATGACGCGGAAGCCGGGGTCGTCGGCGTCGGGCGAGTTCGTGAGCGAGACGGTCATCGGCCCGATCGCGCCGGCGACGTAGCGCCTGCGGCCGGTCTCGTTGCCGATGCGGTCGCACCACTGGCGGGCGAGTTTGGCGGACTCGTAGTTGATTTCCCAAGCGAGGTCCTTGAGGAAGGAATTGTCGCAGACCTCGCGGGCGAAGAACTCGGGATCCTTGCGGCCCTTGCCGGTCTCGCGGGGGTCCTCGACGAAGAATTCGCTCTGGGCGAGGGTGGTGCCGGAGAAGGTGTTCGTCTCGATGATGTCGGATCCGGCCTCGAGGAAACGCTTGTGGATGTCGCCGATGACGTCGGGCCGGGTGATCGAGAGGATGTCGCCGTTGTTGAGGAGGTCCTTGGGGGCGGATGCGAAACGCTCGCCGCGGGCCTGGGCTTCGGTCAGTTTGTACTGACGGATCGTCGTGCCCATGGCGCCGTCGAGGACGAGAATGCGGCGGGAGAGTTCCTTCTGAAGTTCGGAGGTGAGGTCAGCGGTCATCGGAAGGCGGCGCGGAGCGCCGGTAAAAGGTGGGAAGGTGAAAGGTAAAAGGTCTGGAGCTAGAGCGGCGGGTCGCCGCTGATTGGGAAGGGATACTGCGGGAGAGTCGATGACTTTGTTGGAGGATACGGGATCCGGGGCGGGATGGATAGGTCGGGGTGTGTCATTCCGGGGTCGCGGGAGCTCCGGGGAGGTCACTAAAGCCGGATTGACTGCAAATTTCCAGCGGGGATAACGCCATTCGGAGTCACGAAGACACGGAACGTGGTGGAGCGGCTCGTTTGCCGGAACGGGGGCGGAGGGCTGAAGACTCGCGGAATTCGCGTTGAAAGATCTTTGGCTTCGCCGATGCGCCGCGGAAACAGATCGAGGCGACGGGAAGAGGGGAACGCGAATGGGAACGAATGGGAACGAATGGGAACGAATGGGAACGAATGGGAACGAATGGGAACGAATGGGAACGAATGGGAACGAATGGGAACGAATGGGAACGAATGGGAACGAATGGGAACGAATGGGAACGAATGG
>JBILDO010000039.1:0-49407 GCA_044352585.1 Verrucomicrobiales bacterium | reverse complement strand
GGCGGGGCCGGGGACGCGATCACCAACGCTGGCCCAACCACTACTTTACCGGACTTGGGTTCTTTTGCCCGCAAGAAGCCCGAGCCGCGGAAATCGTCAATCTCCGTAACGGAGCAAACCGCTGACTGGAGAGCCGTGTGCGGGAGATCCGCATGCACGGTTCGGAGGGAGGGGCGGGGCAAACCAATGCCCCATCCCTACCCCTATCCTGGTTCTGCGAAGAACGTGGTGTTCTTCCGCGCAAAGATCCGAAGACATGATGTCGGAAGGAAAGAATCGGCATACCCGCGCATGCGCCGCGTTCTCCGCCGGATTTCTCTGGCGCACCGGGCCGGCTTTCGCTTCACTGGGACGAATTTCACTCCCCTGATCCCATGCGCCGTTTTCTTCCCCTCTCCGCGTTCGTTCTTCTCCCGGTCTCGATCCTGAGCGCCGCTCCACCGGCGGAACTGCCGAAGTTCGAGCCCCAGGTGATCGATGACCAGGTCGAGATCGGCTATGGTCTGGTCCTCGGGGATGTCGACGGGGATGGCAAGACGGACGTGATCCTGTGCGACAAGCGGGAGATCTCCTGGTTCCGCAATCCGGACTGGAAGGAGGCGACGGTCGTGAAGAACCTGACCCTGCGCGACCATGTCTGCGTGGCGGCGGCGGACCTCGACGGGGACGGCAAGGTGGAGATCGCCGCAGGGGCGCAGTGGAATCCGGGCGAGACCTCGGATCTGGCGCAGTCGGGCGCGGTCTTTTACCTGGAGCGTCCGGCGGAGGCCGGCGCGCCGTGGAAGCCCGTGGCACTGCCGCACGATCCCACGACGCACCGGATGCGATGGGTGCCCGCACACCGGGGCCACGAACTGGTCGTGTTGCCGCTGCACGGAATCGGAAACAAGGACGGGGTCGGGGAGAACACGGTGAAGGTCCGCGCACACCGCGTCGATCCGGCGAAGGCCGCCGAGGCGTCCGCATGGACCGACGGAGTCCTCGGTGCGAAACTTCACGTAACGCACAATTTCGATTTCCGCGACGGATATCTTTACATCGGCGGAGCCGAGGGAATTGTCCGCGAGAAATCAGGCGGAAGTGAATCCACGGTGCTGGTCACTCCGGAGAACTCCACGCCGCCGACGCGCGGAGTCGGCGAGATCGCAAAGGGGTCGGATTTCATCGCGGCGGTGGAGCCTTTCCACGGGAATGACCTGGTCGTCTACAGGGACGCGGGCGAGGGGAAATGGACGCGCACCCTGCTGACGGACTCGCTGAACCAGGGGCACGCGCTCGGGGTGGCGGACTTCAACGGGGACGGTCGCGAGGATGTCGTGGTGGGCTGGCGCAACCCGGATGCCGAGGGGCACGTGGGGGTGAAACTGTTTTTCCAGAAGGAGGACGGTGGCTGGCATCCGCCCTTCTGGGTGGCTCGTGATCTCGTGGCCTCGGAGGATCTCAAGATCGCCGATCTGGATCAGGACGGCCGGCCGGACATCGTCGTCTCGGGTCGGAATTCGAAGAACCTCATGATTTTCTGGAACCGGAAGTGAGAGGAACGGGATTCAGCGAACGGGAATCGGTAATCGGTGGACGGATCAACGGATTCTGAATACTGGTTACCGGATACCGACCACCCTACATGGCCGTCAAATACCGCGATTATTATGAAACCCTGGGCGTCTCGAAGGACGCCTCGCAGGAGGACATCAAGAAGGCGTTCAAGAAACTGGCGCGCAAGTATCATCCCGACGTGGCGAAGGACCAGCCCGACGCGGAGGAGCGTTTCAAGGCGGTGAACGAGGCCTACGAGGTGCTCGGCGATCCGGAAAAGCGCCGGAAATACGACACGCTCGGTCCGGGCTGGCAGCAGGGGCAGGATTTCGGTGGGGGCTCGGGCTACCCGGGCGGGGACTACGAATATCATTTCGGCGGCAGCACGGGATTCAGCGACTTTTTCGAGAGCCTCTTCGGAGGCCGCGGGGGCGGAGGCGATCCCTTCGGGGCCTTCGGAGGAGCCCGTGGTGCGAGGCGCCCCCATTCGAACCGGCCGATGGCGGGCGAGGACATCGAGGCGGATCTTCTCGTGCGGATCGAGGAAATCATGAATGGATCGACCCGCGAGGTGCGCCTCGCGCGTCCCACCGGGGACGGCCGCCCCGGCAAGGAGTCGACCATTCGCGTGAAGATTCCCAAGGGGATCGCGGAAGGCCAGCGCATCCGCTGCGCGGGCCTGGGCTATCCGGGTGCCAATGCCGGACCGGACGGCGATCTTTACCTGAGGGTCCGCCTCGAGCGGCATCCGCGCTACACGCCCGATGGGCACGATCTCGACAGCGAACTGGTCCTCGCTCCGTGGGAAGTGGTGCTGGGCGCGAGTGTGACGATTCCCACGCCGCACGGCGAGGTGAAGATGAACGTGAAGCCGGGGACCCAGCCGGGCACGAAGCTGCGATTGCGTGGCAAGGGCCTGCCAACGGGCAAGGACGGTCACGGCGATCTCTACGTGACGGTGGTGGTGGAATTCCCCGAGGAGGTGACGGAGGAGGAAAAAGCGCTCTGGACCTCGCTCGCGGAGAAAACCCGCTTCCGTCCGCGGGGTTGAACGGTAGAAGCGGCGTCTCGCCGCTTTCTTTTCACGGACAAGCGGCGGGACGCCGCTTCTACATCCCGCTGCCGCGAAACCGGCGTCCTTCGGCCTTGTTCATCCATTCTATCACTCCCCCGCAGTCCATGCGCACGATCCTCGCCCTTTTCCTTCTCTCCACCGGCCTGGTCCAGGCGGCTCCGCCGAATCTCGTCGTCTTCCTCGCCGATGACGCGGGGTGGGGGGATTACTCCTTCTCGGGCAACACCCAGGTGGCGACGCCGAACATCGACTCGATCGCGAAGGGCGGCGTCTCCCTCGATCGCTTCTACGTTTGTCCCGTCTGCTCGCCGACCCGGGCCGAGTTCCTCACGGGCCGCTACCATCCGCGCACCGGGGTCAAGGGAGTCTCGACGGGACAGGAGCGGATGAACCTCGACGAGCGGACGATCGCGGAGGCCTTCCAGGCGGCGGGTTACGCGACGGGCGCCTTCGGCAAATGGCACAACGGCTCGCAGTGGCCGTATCATCCCATGGCGCGGGGTTTCGATACCTATTTCGGTCACAGCTCGGGCCACTGGGGGGAGTATTTCGACGCGCCGCTTGAGGACGAGGGGAAAATGGTGAAGACAAAGGGCTACCTCGTCGACGTCTGCACGGACAAGGCGCTGGGCTTCATCGAGGCGAACCGCGACAAGCCGTTTTTCTGCTACGTCCCTTTCACCACTCCGCATTCGCCGTGGGCGGCACCGGCGGAGGACTGGGCGCGGTTCAAGGACAGGCCGATCACGCAGGGGGCGACGCTCGCGGACCAGGAAGTCGCCGACGAGACGCGCTGCGCCCTCGCCATGATCGAAAACCAGGACCGCAACATCGGCCGGATCCTGACAAAGCTCCAGGAACTCGGGCTCGGGGAAAACACGATCGTGCTCTATTTCTCGGACAACGGCCCGAACACGAACCGCTGGACCGGGGGGATGAAGGGCAAAAAGGGCCAGACCGACGAGGGCGGGGTGCGCTCCGTCTGTTACCTGCGATGGCCGGCGAAACTGCCCGCGGGCCATGCGGTGACGCGAATCGCCGGGGCGATCGACCTGCTTCCGACCCTGACGGGCCTCGCGGGGGTGGCACGGACGGGCGACAAGCCGCTCGACGGACGCGATCTTTCCCCTTTGTTGTTCGGTCAGGAAACGGACTGGCCCGACCGCATGATTTTCTCGACCTGGGCCTCGAACATCAGCGTGCGCACGCAGACCCACCGGCTCGACAACACGGGACAATTGTTCGACCTCGTCGCGGATCCCGGACAAACCACTCCGGTGAACGAGCGTTCGCCCGAATTGGCGGCGAAGTTGACCGCCGCCGTCGCTGCCTGGCGCAGTGAGATCTACGGGACCGCCGCCTCCGCACCGTCGAAAGAGAAAGGCAAGGGCGGCAAGGCCAAGGGCAATCCGAACGCGGTCGATCCGCGGCCCATTCCGGTCGGTTACCGCGAATTCCCCATCACGATTCTGCCGGCACGCGACGGGGAGCCGCGCGGCGGAGTGCGGCGCAGCAGCAAGGCGCCGAATTGTTCCTATTTCGTGAACTGGACCCGTCCAGAGGATTCCCTGGTGTGGAAGCTCGAGGTGAAGACGACGGGCCGCTACGAGGTCACGATCGACTACACCTGTCCGCCCGCGGATGCCGGAGCGACGGTGGAATTCAGCTACGGCGAGGCGCGGCTCGCCGGAAAGGTGTTCCCCGGCTGGGATCCGCCGTTGCACACAAACCAGGATACCCTGCCGCGTCCGGACGGGGAGAGCCGGATGAAGGACTTCCGCACGCTGGTCCTCGGCGAGGTGGAACTGGCCGCGGGAACGGGGCCGATGACCTTGCGGGCCACGGAGATCCCGGGACGATCCGTCATGGACCTGCGCCGGGTCACCCTGACCCTGCGGGAATGATTCCGCGGAGAGGCCGGATTTTTCGAATGGAAGCCCGGGCCGGATCGTCCACCCTCCGTTCACCAGCCAACCCGTATCGATCGAATGAAACCCGCGTTTCCCAAGACCGCCCTGATCCCGTGTCTGCTCCTCCTCGCCGCCTCGGTTCCCGCCTCACCGGTCAAAGCCGCCACTACGGCACAAAAACAGCTGCTGCGATTGCACAACGCCGAGCGCGAAAAGCGCAACTTGCCGCGGCTCCGCTTCCATTCCGCGCTGAACCGGGCGGCCACCTCGTATGCCAGGCTCATGGACGTCAATGATCATTTCGATCACACCGGCCCCGACGGGTCCACCTTCGACCAGCGCGTCGTCAATGCGGGCGGAACGGGTTTCTCCACCATGGGGGAAAACATCGCGTTGGGGCAAAGGACTGCGGCCGAAGTGACGCGGGCGTGGATGAATTCTCCGGGGCACCGTCGCAACATCCTCCGTCGCAGCTTCCGCTTTGTCGGATTCGGGAAAGCGGGAACCGAGCCCTACTGGGTGACCAATTTTGGCGGATGATTTCCGGCCGACGGCCGTTGCGGTCGATGATTCCGCGGTCGGGACAACCCGGCTGAAGAGAACGACGGTGGTGTTCGTGGGGGCGATCCCCGGGGGCAGCGTGCTCATGGCGGGCGAGCTTCGGCTGCGGCGGTGGGACGGACGCGGGGCGTTGGCCAATAAAGGAGCGTGAGCGAAGCCGCAGGGGCGGGTTCCAACGGTCCGGATCCGCAAGTCGAAGGAGAGCCGGTGGTGGAGAAAAGCGGCGCGGTTGGGATACCCCCGACCATCGAATCACTTCTTGATCGTCGTCTCGCCCGACGCTTCGGCACCCTGCCATGGAATGGTCTCCACTTCCCGTCCCCCTTCCCCGGCGGACTCCTCACCGAGGACAAGATCGCCCTTGAGGACTCTCACGCGAACGCCACGCACCTTGTCCGTCGCGGCCTCGTCGGTCTTGCCGCCGTCGCGGTCGATATACATCTCGATATTGAACCGCCGGAAGAAGTCGATGCGCCCCCCTGCTTCAATTCGAGGAACCTCGATGCTGCCCGCGACAGTCTGGAGCTCGGAACGCTTTTCCGCCCCGACGGCCAATGCGGTAAAGGCGTTGTTTTTCGTCACCACAAAATCATCAACGTAGATTTCGTAGCGGATTTCGATGTTCTCGACAGGGGTGACTTCCTTGTTGAAGACGACCATTTCGCATTCGTAGGGAATGGTCTTCAACTTGTCGTCGATCATGGCACCAGGAGCCTTGCCCTGGGTCCTTCCCGACCGGTCCTCTTCGAAATCGAAGAAGTAACCGAACTTGTAACGAACCGCCCCGGGGTTCTGCTGGATCCAGTTCTTGATGAACTGCTGGTCATCCACCGAAAAGCCGGCGATCGGGACGACGAATTCCTTGTTACCGACCTGAATGATCACCTGGTCACCGGAGTGGGCGAGCAGTTCCCCGTTGAGTTTTCGACCATCCTTGCTGGTGAATTCACGGGCCTCGAGGCCGAGAAAGGAGAGAAGGAGAAAACCGATTGCGAGTGGCTTCATCCCCGACAATCAACCGAAACCAATCCGATCAGACAAGCAAATCTTTCTCGCGGGAATGAGGAGGCCAAGTGGCGCAATCCTGCCGATGAGGCGGACCTGGCGGCGATTCATCCCCTCGCCAGTTCCTCCGCAAACCATGCTCCCGCGTTGGCCCTCAATCCGTCGACAGGAACTCGATCCCGTTCCGCGCGCGCGAGGACGGCCCGCTGGGCGGCATAGTCGCGGTTCACGATTCCGGCGCGGCTCTGGAGGAGGCGCCAGGCCTTGCGGCGTTCGACACAGAAGAGCACGGCCTGGCGAGAGACCGCGTGGCAACGCACCACCCCATCGACCTCGGCGCGGAGGAAGGCCCCGAAGTCCGGGACGAAGGCCCGATGCGACGGATCGAAGACGTGACGGCTGACGACGTCGTCCTGGGTCACGAGGACGAGGAGGTCGTCGAGGGGGATGAGGGCGGCGGCCTCGTCTTCCGTGATCACCCGGAGGTGCTTGCGGAACCGCGCCTCGGTCGCGGCCCAGTGCGCGACCGTGAAACGGTAGGGGGTTTTGTCAGGGAAGACGGACTCGCACCAGTCGCGGTCGGGGTTCGGGTTTCCCCTGAGGTCGAAGCACTCCGGCGTGGTCTCTCCGCCGCGGGGATCGAAGACGAACTCAGGCATGCCGCGCGAGTCGCGGGAGAGTTTCGCCTGATGGGCGGAACGGTCGTCGGCGACGCCGTGCTCGGGCTGGCAGGACGTGTAGCACTGGAAGAAGGCGGTGCCGCGGTAGTCGAGGCCCTCGAGCACGGTCTGGTAGAGTTTGGCCGCGTTCGCCATCGAGACCTGGGCGACGTAGGGACTGCCGTGGCCGCAGGTGAGGATCTCGGCGACGTTCTTCTTCTCGTTCAGCTTGCCCTGGGAGGCGCGGCCGAACTGGTTCATGTCGTAGCCGCCGAGCATGTTCGAGCTGTCGGAGTTTTGTCCTCCGGTGTTCGAGTAGACCTGGGTGTCGAGCATCACTCCCTTCACATGGGGACGGTTCTGGAGGATGACCTTGGAGAGGTTCTGGAAACCGATGTCGCCAAGGGCGCCGTCGCCGCCGACGATCCAGACCTTGGGCAACTCGCGGATCTCCTGGTCGGTCAGGTGCGCCTCCGTCAGGTGGGTGAGATCCCAGTAGCCGGCTTCATCAATGACGCCTTCGACGGATCCGGTCGCGGGACGTTCCCCCAGGAGCGCGAGGGCGAGTCGCTCGGGCGCGACGGAACGGCGGGCGTGGTCGAGGAGGAGCGATTCCCCGAGCAGCCAGGAAATGGTGGCGCCGTCCTGGAAGAGGGAATTCATCCAGGGATAGGGATGCGGATTGTTCGGCGGCGTCGAGCCGTAGACCGTGTTGCAGCCGGTCGACGCGCCCATGAACATCACGCTCATGCCGTTGGCGAGCCGTCCGTCGGTGGCCTGGAGTTTCTGGTGGTTGAAGGCCTCGACGCGCAGGGCGCTGACGAGGGCGGCGACGAGGTCCTCGTCGGAAACGGGTCCGTTCGCGGCGAGACGACGGATGGTGTCCTCGTCGTTTTCTCCTCCGAGCCCCATGACGAGGTGGGCGACAGCCCGCTGGAAGAGACGATGACCGACCGGGTCCTGGTTTCGCAGGGTCGAGAGGCGGGCCGCGGCCTCCGCTTCGAGGCGGTCGGCGAGGGCGTCGAGGCGATCGGCCTTGCGGTGATAGAGCGGGCGCATGGTGGCCTCGGTCACCGAGGCGATGGCGCGCAGGATCGATTTCTCGCCGCAGCCGGCGCAGGCCCCGTCCCCGGAGACGAGGGCCTCGTAGTTCCGCCGCACCATGAGGTGGTTTCGCAGCGCGGCGGGACGCGAGTCCCCGGGATGTTCGCCGTCGTAGAGTCCGAGGTATTTTTGTGAAGTGTCAGGAAGGAGGCGCGAGAAGATCTGTGCGGTGGTGAGGTGCTGGTTCAACTCCGCGGTGTCGGGCACCATGACGAGGGCTTGGTGGTCGCCGCACCGCTCGACGCATTCGCCGCAGCCCTTGCAGAGGTCGCTCACGAAGATGGAGAACACGCCGCCCGCTCCGGGAGTCTTCTTTTCGATCGATTTGAAGACCGCGGGAACCTTCGCGTAGGCGACGGGAATGTGCCCGAGAATGCCGAGGAACTCCGAACGGGCTCCCGCGCCGATCGCCCCGTCGAGCGCCTCGACCTCGGATCGGAGAAGATCCTGGAAGGGCGGGTTCTCTCTCGCCTCGACCGCGGCGTTCATGCGTTTCCGAACCCGGGACTCGAGGTCCGGAAGGAGGGTGAGAAGACGTTCGCGTTCGACCGGATCGGTCACATAGTGCCGGGCCGCGGTGACGAGGATCGTGCCGAGATCCTGGGCCGTGTTGGGAAGGGCGGTGTCGGGACAGGCGCTGATGCACTCCATGCACTGGGTGCAGTTCTCCGGGAGGTAGAGCGGGGTCTCGCGGCGGGCGACATGTTTCGAGGCCGTCGCTCCCGTGGCGGCCGCCATCACTCCGACCGAGGCGAGCGCGCCGGAGGGCTGGTGGTAGCCGAGTCCGCTGCGGAACTCGCTGTCGAATTTCTTTAGCGACTGCAGCGGATAGCGGTCCGGCTGCCCCTCCTCGTGGGCATGGGGATGCAGTCCCGGATATCCGCAACCGGCCGTGGGTATAATGTCGGGAACTCCCCCGGGGATCAGCGGCACCAGGCGCATGCTGGAGAGGTCCTCGTCGTCGATCGCGCCGTGGGGAACCTCGGTGACCCGCGAGAACCCCTCGTCCATCACCCGCATGTTCGAGTCGACCACGGCGGAACCGAAGCGGCCGAACTTCTTCTCGTACTGCGCGCGCACGACCTCGTCGAAGCGGGACGGATCGATCCCGAAGGTCTCGAAGAAGGGCGACACCCGGAAGAAGGCCCCGAGGAAGGCGTTGCCCTGCATGCGCAGCTGCAGGTCGGGGCGGTCGGTGGCGGCGCGGGCGATCTCGAAACCCGGCAGGGTGAAAATGCGGATCCCGTTTTCCCTGACAAACGCACGAAACTTCGGCGGGATCCGTTTCCAGACCCGGTCGGGGGGCTCGGAAGACTCCCAGACGAGGGCTCCGCCCTTCTTCAGTCCGGCGAGCGGATTGGTGTGGGTGAAGGCCTTGGGATCGCAACAGAGGACGATGTCGACGTGGTTCAGCTCGCAGTTCACCCGCACGGGTTCGGGCGAGGCGACGAGGAAGTAGTTGGTCGGAGCCCCTTTCTTTTCGGAGCCGTATTTCGGGTTCGCGTTGACGAAGAGGTCGGCCCGGCCCGTTTCCCGCCCGAGGACGGTGGCGAACTCGCCGATGATCTCGCCGAGGTTCTTGCCCGTGGTGATCATGCCCCATCCGCCGATGGAGTGGAATCGCGCCGCGATCGCTCCCTCGGGAAGGAGGGAGGGGGTGTCCTTCGAGATCACGGCGTAGGGATGGTCGACGCCGAGCACGAAGAAATGCTCGCCTTCCGCGATACCGCGCCCGTCCCGGCGCTTCGTCGTGCCGGCGGCGAATTCGCAGGCACCGAGGACGTGTTCGGGACGGAAGTCGCGCGATCCGATTCCGTAGATGCCGTTGCAGATCCGCGGGAACTCCTCCGGGGCGAGCGCGGGAATGCGTCCGTTCGCGCCGTGGAGCGAGGCCTCGAGGGCCTTGGTCAGGGCCGTGCGGATGTCGCGTCCGAGCGGGTTGTCGCCCGCCATGCCCTCGTCGCTACGCTCGAGAATGATGACGTTCTTCTTTCCGCGCAGGGCCTCGACGATGGCGGCCTCGGGGAACGGGCGGATCACGTTGACATGGATGGAGCCGACCTTCGCGCCGCGGTGTTCGCGCAGGTAATCGCAGGCGGCCTCGATGTTTTCGGCGGCGGAGCCGAGGGAGACAAACACGGTTTCGGCATCGTCGGTCCTGTGGCAATCGAGGAGGTGGTGTCTCCGTCCGGTCAGTTCGCCGAACTCGCGGTAGGCCTCTTCGAGAAAGGCGAGGATGGGTTCGTTCCATTGGTTCCGCCTCGCCGCGACCCCGTTCATGTGGTGCTCCTGGTTCTCGACCGGCCCGAGAAGAATCGGATGACGCAGGTCCATCATCGCCGGGACGCGCCGCCGCCGCGGCCCGAAGAGTTCGCGCTGGGCCGGGGTGGGGCACTCGATGGAAGCATCGGGCGCGCCGAGGAACTCACGGAGGAGGTCCGCCTCGGGTGCGAGCCAGGCACGCTCCGAATGGGTCGTGAGCATGCCGTCCTGCACGTTCATCCCCGGATTCAGGGCGAGTTCGTTGACCTTGCGCAGGATGATGGCTTGGTCGGCGGCCTGCTGGGCGTTCTTCGCGAAGAGAATCGTCCAACCCGTGTCGAGGGCGGCGTAGACGTCGTCGTGGCCGCAGTGGACGTTGAGGGCGTGTTTCGTGAGGGCGCGGGCTCCCACCTCGAGGACCATCGTCGAGCACTTCCCGGGAGCGTGGTAATACTGCTCCATCGCGTAGGCGATTCCCTGTCCGGAGGTGAAATTGACGACGCGCTTCCCCGTCACCGCGAAGGCGGTGGCCCCGCCCTGGGCGGCGTGTTCGCCTTCAGTCTCGACCGCGATCTTCTGGTTGCCCCAGACGTCGAGCTCACCCGTGGCGTAGGCGAGCTGGTAGAGTTCCCCTCCCTCGGTCGAAGGAGTGATGGGGAAAAAGACCCCTCCCTCGGTGATGCGGGTTTCGACGTGCCGGGCGACGAGGGTATTCCCGTTGCAGGTGACCCGGATGCCGGGGTATTTCGGGTTGGCGGCCGTGTCCGGAGCGGGATTCCGCGTTGGTGGGGAAGGGGGGGGCGACATGGCGGTCTGCGGGTTGGAGACTCCTCACCTTCCCCGAAACGATCGTTCGCGGAAAGCCCGAAGACCACTCCAGACGATCTTCGCGGCAAGATTCGCGGAGGCGTGACAAGATCGGCGGATTCTCCCCGGACTCCGTTGCTCGGCGGGGGGCGGGAAGGCGTCCGGGATCGCGCGACAATTTCTTTGCAATGGGATTTGCGTCCGGCTATAACAGGCGTCCAACCCCCTTTTTGTTTCAACTCCCAATGAGCCCCACCGCGACGTCGGAGCCTTCCGACATCACCCTCGATCCCGCGTCTTCCGCGGGCGTCAACGAACTCCAGGATGCGGTCATCCGCTTCGCCGGAAACTCCCAGGACGGCATCCAGACGATCGGCGGCCTGCTCGCCAAACTCGCCGGACGCAGTTCCCGGGAAGTCATGACCTACATGACGATCCCCTCGACGATCTCGGGTGGTCCCTCAATCTTCCAGGTCCACCTCGGTTCGGGCGAAGTGCTCTCCGCCGGGGACGAATCCGATTTCCTCTTCGCCTTCTACCAGCACAGTTACGACAGCCACATCGGATCCCTCCGTCCCGGCGGGATCTGCATCTACGACACGGACAATGTCGAGTCGGTCAAGACCGAGCTCGACGCCACCCACGTCGGCATCCCGATCACCAGCGCGACGGTCGAGGCCCTCGGTGGCAGCTCGCGCGAACGGGGCAAGAACCTCTTCGTCCTCGGTCTCGTCACCCATCTCTTCAAGCTGGACAAGGAGAAGGTCGTCAGCCTCGTCTCCCGCCAGTTCGGCGGCAAGAACGAGGACGTCCTCCGGAACGCCATGCTTGCCTTCGACGCGGGCTTCGCCTATCCGGTCGGAGACCTCCTCAAGGTCAACTACGAGCTCCAGCAGGGCAAGGGCAGTGCCGCCGACAAGGTCACGACCGACGGCAACACCGCGATGGTCCTCGGACTTCTCGCGGGCGGCGTCCGCTACGGAGCGGCCTATCCGATCACGCCCTGGTCGACGATCATGGAGCAGCTCCGTGGCGAACTTCCCAAGTATGGCGGGATGTTCGTGCAGGCCGAGGACGAGCTTGCGGCCGTGTCGATGGCCCTCGGCTTCGCCTATTCCGGACACACCGCGGTGACGGGTAGCGCCGGCCCGGGGATCTCCCTGAAAATGGAGGCGCTCAGTTACGCCACCATGGCGGAGCTTCCGCTCGTGGTGATCAACGTGCAGCGCGGTGGTCCCAGCACCGGCCTGCCCACCAGCGTGGAGCAGAGCGACCTGATGCAGGCGATCTATGGCAGCCACGGGGATTGTCCCCGCATCGTTCTCGCGCCGAAGAACGTCGCGGATTGCTTCTTCACCGCGGTCGAGGCCTGCGATCTGGCGCGAAAGTATTCCTGCCCCGTCTTCATCCTCACCGACATGGCCCTCGCCTCACGGATCGAGGCCTTCGAGCAGCCGGATCTGTCTCGATACGTTCACGATCCCGTCCTCGACCTCGCGCCCCGCGGAGAGGAATTCAAGCCCTACCCGCTAGACGGGCTCACCCGTCACGCGCCTCCCGGTTCGCCGATGACGGCGGGCACCTATCCGGTCGTGACGGGTCTCGAACACGACGAGTGGGGCCACCCCAGCGCGAATCCCGGTATCCACCAGAAGATGACCGAGCGGCGCCGCGAGAAAATCAAGGCCTGCGGCGCGACCCTGCCGCTTCCTGAAATCCATGGCGACGAGGCCGGGGAGATCCTGCTCGTGGGCTGGGGCTCGACCTGGGGTCCGATCCGTGAGGCGGTCGACCGCCTCCGCGAAAAGGGCCGCAAGGTGGGGTGCATCCACCTGCGCCACCTCAACCCCATGCCCAACGGGATGGAATCGATCTTCGCGAACTACGCCCACGTCCTCGTCGTGGAGATGAATGACGAGGGGCTCTATGGATCCGGCCAGCTCGCGACCCTGCTCCGGGCCCGCCATTGTGATCCGAAGATCCGGTCCATCTGCAAGACCGACGGCCTCAACTACAAGGTCCGCGACATCGTCTCGCGCGTCGAGGCCACCATCGCTTGAACCATCCGCCAAACCCCCATCCATCGATTTTCCCATGTCAGCCACCGCCGAAGCCCCCAAGCTGCTCACCAAGAAAGACCTCACCGCCGACCATCCGACGTGGTGTCCCGGGTGCGGCGATTTCGCCGTGCTCGCCTCCTTCTTCAAGGTGCTCGAGAAACTCCAGATCCCCCACGAGAAGATCTGCACCATCGCCGGGATCGGATGTTCCTCCCGCTTTCCCTATTTCGTCAACGGGCACGGGGTTCACTTCATCCACGGCCGTGCCCTGCCCTTCGCCACCGGCGTGAGCCTGGCCCGTCCCGATCTCCACGTCTTCGCTTTCGGCGGAGACGGTGACGGTTACTCGATCGGCGGAAATCACCTCGACCACGCCGCGAGGAAGAACGTGAACCTCACCTACATCGTGATGGACAACTTCGTCTACGGCCTGACGAAGAAACAAACCTCGCCGACGAGTCCCAAGGGCTTCAAGTCGAAGACCGATCCGGCCGGAGCGATCGACCAGCCGATCAACCCGATGAAGAAACTCGTCTACGGCGGTGCCTCCTTCGTCGCCCGCACCCATGCGGCCCAGGTCAAGCACATGATGGAAGTGTTCGAACGCGCCATTCTCCATCCGGGCTTCAGCGTCGTCGAGGTGCTCTCCGAATGCGTCATCTTCTACCCTGGTGCCTTCGACGAAGGCAACCCCCGCAAGGGAGGAACCTTCGACTTGATCGAGGAGAAGAAGTGGGATCAGTCGGACGAGGACGCCGGACGCCACGATATCTCGGACGAAAACGCCGCCTACCAGCTTGCCTCGCTTCCCTTCCCCGGAAAATTCGGCGTCTTCTACGAGACCGATCGTCCGACGAAGAACCAACTCGAGCAGCAGTGGATCGATTCGACCCGCGGGAAGGTTGGATCCGCATCGACGGCGGACCTGCTCTCGAGCCGGTTTGCCTCGATGAAGTGATCCGGACAGCGGTCCGATTCCAAGCCTGACGGGCCCGCGTTCAATGCCGGGAAAACGGTGAGCCTTGCCCTCCGCCAGGAGAGGCATTGGGCTTGTCTCCGCACGCAAGATCCAGGGCTACCCGCCGCAGAGTCGTAGACAAGGGGTGATGATTTGCGTCGGGCTGTCTTCTAAATTTTTAGAACTTCACCCATGCGCGGGCGAAAATTCGCAAAACCGGGTAAGAAAACTGAGAAAATTTTAAAATTTAAGTTGATTGTGGCTAATAATTTGTTAAACTCGATTGTCAGCAAACACCATGCTGATTCGACTCCGATGTCCACGCAGCCGTTCCAAACCGTGCCCGAAACCCTCGAGGGGGAATCGGCCGGAATCCACCGAAAGGCCCGCTCGCTCGGAGCGCTTTTGACACACAAACAAACGTGGGGAGACCGGGAAGGGCTCCTCGCCGAAGCGCTCGCGCTTCAAAACAGGCAAAACAGATCCTTCGGGTCCGAAGGAGCGGGCGGCGTTACTTGTTCATCCGCCGACCGCTTCGAGGACCCGAGTTGAGGGGTAGCCGCAGTCCGGGTCATTGGCAGGTGCCCGGGCTGCGGCTCGTCTCTTCGGGAGGCGAGAAGGTCAACTTCCCCATAAGGTCCAAAGTGACGAAGGTGTCGCTTTCCAGAAATGGGTCTTGCCCGGATTCTTGCGGATCGGCACGAACGCGGGATCGGTTTCCCAGGATCCGCGCAAGGGCCTTTGAAGATGCGGGCATTGCCGCACGACCGGAATCCTTCCATGAACATCACCTTCGTCACGGACACCTACACACCCCAGGCCAATGGGGTTGCGACCACTCTGGAACGACTCGTCAACGGGCTTCGGGAGCGGGGCCACAACGTCGATGTGGTCCGTCCGGCCGTTCTTGCCTGCGACGAAGAGGGGCTGGAGGTGCCGTCCTTCGGCCTGCCGGGCTATCGCGAGGTCCGGTTCGGGTTTCCGATGCGGCTCGTCCTCCAGTCCCGTTGGTCCCGTCGACGCCCTGATGTGATCTACGTCGCCACCGAGACCCCTTTGGGTGCATCGGCCATCACCGCCGCCCGCGCCCTCGGCATTCCCGCGGCCTCGGGTTTCCACACCAATTTCCAGCAGTATATGGCGCACTACCGCATGCCTCTCCTCGAAAAGGCGACGATGTCCTACCTGCGCCACGTCCACAACCGGTCCGCCTGCACCTTCGTGCCTTCGCGGGACGTCATCGAGCAGCTCGATGCGAGCGGGTTCGAGAACCTCCAGCTCCTTCCCAAGGGCGTCGACACGAAACTCTTCAATCCGAAGCGGCGCTCGCTCGTCCTGCGCCAGACCTGGGGGGCCGGGGCGGGGGCACTGGTCGGTCTCTATGTCGGGCGGATCGCGCCCGAGAAAAACCTACCCCTCGTCGTCGAAACCTTCGGGGAAATCCGCCGGCGCATTCCGGACTTCAAGGGGGTCTTCGTCGGAGACGGGCCCAGGCTCGAGGAATTGAAGCGGGAGCATCCCGAATACGTCTACACCGGAGTGCTGCGGGGCGAGGCCCTCGCGGAACACTATGCTTCGGCCGATCTGTTCATCTTCCCGAGCACGACCGAGACGTTTGGAAACGTCACCCTCGAGGCCATGGCGAGCGGACTGGCCGTGGTCGCCTACGACTACGCGGCCGCCCGCCAACACATCGAGAACGGCGTCAACGGCTTCACGGTTCCCTTCGACGACTCCGGGGCCTTTGTGGACGCCGCGCTCTCCGCCGCGGTCGGTGACCTATCCGAGATCCGGGAAGAAGCCCGGGCCTCGGCCAGAAAGGTCCGTTGGAAGAAGGTCGTGAAGCGCTTTGAAAACCAGCTCGAAGCCCTCGTCTCCCCCGCCACCGCCGATCCCGTTTCCGTCCCGGCCCTCTGATTCCGCCTCCGCCGTTCCACCAATCCCGGTCCCTTCCCGCACCATGAAGACCACCGACAAGCGCCACGACTTCCACACCATCTTCCTTTCCGACATCCACCTGGGGACCCGGGACAGCAAGTGCGAGGAGGTCATCGCCTTCCTCAAGGCCACGACCTGCCGCAAGCTCGTTCTCAACGGGGACATCGTGGACGGCTGGGCGCTCCGGAGCGGTGGACGCTGGTTGCCGATCCACACGAAGTTCATCCGCACGGTGCTCAAGAAGATGGAGAAGCAGGGCACCGAGGTGATCTATCTGCGCGGGAACCACGACGACATCCTCGAGCGGTTTCTCCCGGTCTGTTTCGGGAACCTCCGCATCATCGACGAGTACATCCACGAGACCCCGGAGGGCGACTATCTCGTCGTGCACGGCGACGGGTTCGACCGGGTCACGACGAGCCACCGCTGGGTCGCCATCGCCGGGGCGAAGGGCTACGAACTGCTGCTCGGCATCAACCGCCTCTACAACCGCTGGCGCGCCCTCCGCGGAAAGGAGTATTTCTCGCTGAGCAAGACGATCAAGGCGAAGGTCAAGTCGGCGGTGAGTTTCGTCGACCGCTACGAGGACCAGTTGAAGGAACTCGCCGCAGTTCGCGGTTGCCGCGGCATCATTTGCGGCCATATTCATACACCCGCGGACAAGCTCCTCGACAATGGCATCCACTACCTGAACTCGGGCGACTGGGTCGAGTCGCTCACCGCCATCGTCGAACAGCACCCGGGGGATTTCGAACTCATCCACTACAGCGACTTCTTGCAACGCGGGGATCTCGATGGTGCGATCCGGCAACGGGAAAACGACTTTGTTGAGATTGAGGAGGGGGAAAAGGTGCGGCGAACCGCCCTGGCTCCCGCCTGATTCCGACGGGACGGGCCGGAACCTCCGGGAAGGCACCCGCGGGAAAATCCGACCCATCCCTTCATGACCGACTCCGTTCACATCTTGGGCACCTTCGAACAGGCCTTGCGCGACGCGCGGAACGTGGTCATGCGCATGGCCAGCATGGCTGAACACAACTTGGAACACGCCGTCCGCGGTCTCCTCACCCGCAATGCGGAGTTGCTCAACGAGGCCATCGCCGAGGAGGAGGAGGTGAACCAACTCGAGCGCCGCATCGACGCGGATTCCTTCGAGATCCTGATGCGTTACAACCCCGTCGCCGGCGACCTGCGGGAGGTCATCGCGGGGATGAAGGTGGCGAACAACCTCGAACGCATTTCCGACGAGGCGCGCAGCATCGCCCGCCGCGCCCGAAAACTCCTGAAGCATCCCGAGATTCCGGAGGCGCACCTCCTCGAGGGGGTTTATGAAAAGGCCGCCAGCCTTCTTCGCGAGGCAATGCGCTCCTATGCGGAGGGCAATGCCGAACTGGCGGGAACCCTCTATGCCCGGGATCTTGAACTCGACGAGGTCCATCGCGAGGTCATTCGCGAACTGAGCAAGCGGATGGACCGGGAATCGGGCCAGGTGAAGCAGATCCTCCACCTCATTTTCATGGTTCGCAGCCTCGAGCGGGTGGGCGACCATGCCGTGAACATCGGGGAGGACGCCGTGTTCCTCATCAACGCGGAGGACATCCGGCACCTCGGGGCGAAACGCGCCGCGAAACGCGCCGCCCAAGCGGAGCTCGAGGCGCTGGGGGATTGAGCCCTCTTCGGCCGCCCTCGAACCTTGATGCAAAACACGGCTCTCGGGAAAAGAAAACAGGGCCGGAAAAGATTCGACCCTTTCTCTTGGAAGCGGAGGCTGGAGAAACGCCTTCCTCCGATCAACGCTTCGAGAACTGGAAGCGCTTGCGGGCTCCGGGCTGGCCGGCCTTCTTGCGCTCCTTTTTGCGGGGATCACGGGTGAGAAGAGAATCTTCGCGGAGAAGGTCCTTCAACTCGGGATTGGTCTTGAGGAGGGCGCGGGCGATGCCGAGTTGGATCGCACCGATCTGCCCGGTCACTCCGCCGCCGCTCGCGCTGATGGTGGCATCGAATTGGTTCGCCACGTTCGCGGCCTGGAAGGGGTGGAGGACCTTGTTCTGGAGGGAGAGGGTGCCGAAGTAGTCCTCGAAGGGGCGCTTGTTGACCGTGATCTGGCCGGAGCCGGGCACGAGGGTGACCCGGGCGGTGGCGGTCTTGCGGCGACCGGTGGCGGAGTAGGATTCGCTCATGGAAAAAGAGGGGGGAGGGATTCCGGATCAGAGGGCGTAGGGCTTCACCTGCTGGGCGTCGTGCGGATGAGTGGGGCCGTTGTAGACCTTGAGCTTGCGGTAGATGGCGCGACCAAGGCGATTGTGGGGGATCATGCCGCGGATGGCGCGCTCGACGAGGAGCTCCGGACGACGACCGCGGAGCTTCGAAGCCGTCTCCCGCTTTTGGCCGCCGACATAACCGGAGAAGGTGGTGTAGACCTTCTGGACTTCCTTGGCACCGGAAAGGCGAACCTTGTCGGCATTGACGATGACGACGAAGTCGCCGCAATCGACATGGGGGGTGAAAAGCGGTTTGCCCTTTCCGCGAAGCAGATTCGCGGCGTGGACAGCGACGGCACCGAGGATCTGGCCCTCGGCATCGATGACGTGCCACTGGCGCTGGATTTCTTCGGCTTTTGCGGAAAAGGTTTTCATATCCGGATGGTGTTTTTCGCGTTCGCCGGAACATCGACGGCCGGGCGGTCGATGGTGGGGAGAATTCTCCTGCGAGACCCCGGGGCGCGACGCGAGGGACGGGAATCTATGCGGGTTGTCGAGGATGTCAAGCCGTTCGAGGCAGGAAATATCGGGGTTCCGGACGGAGCCGGACGAGGTTCGTTCCGGGCCGGTTTTGAACGCGGCGGATCGGAGCCGTTCTAACCTGGAGTGCGCCCTTCCTCCCGTCTGGCCACCGGATTCTCCTTGTTGCTTGCCGTTTTGTCCCTCGCGGTCGCTCTCGAGGGATCTCCGGACGAATCCGGTAGGCCGGAAACGTCCCCTGGGTCAGCGGAGGAAGTGCCGGGACTGCCGGTCTGGCAGGAGGGGGATTGCCGTGATTCCTTCGAAGTCCGGCTCTGGCCGGCGCGGACGCTGATTTGGCTGGAGCGGGAGAATCTGCGCGACCGGATTGCGGACCCGTCGGTGCCGGAGTCGGAACGCGCCAGGCTGCAGCAGCTCCTCGGTGTCTCTCCTCGGTGGCGCATGCATTCCAGGGTGCGAAACGGGCCAATGGATTGATTAATGATTGTAAAATTTCTGGAAGTCTCTACTATTATGGCATGTCAACTGGTCGTAACGTGGTGAATTTTTCAGAGGGGCCCTCGCGGCGCAGGATTGCGGGCGTGGAGGGGCGTGTTCATCATCCCCCCGGCCTGGACTGGATTTCTCCGCTGGCCGAGGTCAACGAAATGATCACGACGGCCCGCGAGGCCCTCTTCGTCGGTCGCCTCGATCAGGACCGGTTTGGCGATCTCCTGATGCCGCACGTTCTCGGCCGGCTCCTGCACCTTTCGCGGGTGCGTTGCGGTGGGTTGGTGAACGTTGATTTTTCAGCAATCGGCGGGCATTCCGTCCGGAATTACGGGGAATGTGCCCTGGAAATGCGCAGCCCGGGGCTGAAGCTGGTCCACGTCGGGGGAGACGTGCTTGACCTGGACCTGGTCGATGGATACCGCGAAGCCGCGGAAGGGGAGGAGGCGGAGCGTTTTGAGAGTCTCGCCGGGATCAGCGGTCGCGAGGAGCTGTATCGTTATGTCAGGCGCCGTTCCGGGCAGCTCTCCGACTTTGCCTACCTCCTCGAACCCACCGGTGAATTCTGGGGCGCGGGTCTCAGTTTCCACGCGGTCGGGTTGCCGGATCCCGGACGCCTGAGTCCGGAACGAAGGGAGCGGCTTCTCGGCAATCTTCGCCGGGCCCAGTTTGTCGGGGTGCGGGATGAGGCGGGCGCCAACTTCCTCGCCCGTGAGGGGATCGCGGTCGAACGCATGCCCTGTGCCCTGAGTGTCCTGCCCCAGGTTTGTGCACGCCAGCTCCGGGAATGCCGCGATCGTGATTCACTCGAGTCGATCCGCCACCGTTTCCCGGATGGATGGATCACGGTGGAGACGAGCGGGGTGAGGGCGGCCGACGCGGAGCGGCTTGTCACCGCTCTTCGCGAAGTGTCCGAGCGTGAGCATCTCGGGCTCGTCTTTTTCGAAGCGAACCGGACCCGCGGTGGCGCGCCCCGTTCCCTTCGTTCCTGGGTCGAGGCGTTCCCGGAATGGCAGGCGGCCGAGTTCGGCTCGCGGAACCTTTGGGAAATCGCTTCGTTGCTCCTCCATTCGCGGCTTTACTGCGGCACCTGTCTCGCCGCGCGCACCCTGTGCATGTCGGGCGGCGTGGCCCGCATCCAGATTCCCGCCGGCGACGCCGCGACGCTGGGCTATTGCGAGTTGTGGGAGCATGACGAGGTGCCGATCGAGTTCGCCGCCGACGAAAACTGGAGCGACGCCCTCGGCGAGGCGCTCTCGGTCGACTGGACGATCCTGCAGCATCACGCGACCTGGTTGCACGAACGCTACCGGCAATCCTTCGACCGGTTCTGCCGCGACACGGGGATCGAGCCCCGTCTCGTGCCCGGGGTGGCGGTCGAAACCGAACACGACCGCGCCGCGAATGGCCGGGCCGCGAATGGCCGGGCCTCGAACGGCCGGGTCGCTCCGGGATTCCGCGAAGGGTGGGGGAAGCGTCCAACGAGTCCCCGCGGTGGCGCGTGGCGCACGGGTGCGGCCACGGCCTGATCCGGAATCCAAGAAAGGTTTGGACGATTGCGGAGCGATGCCGTTCTGGCGGCAACGCCGCAGACCGCGAAGATTTTCACGGTCAAGAGATCCCATCGTTCAAGGATTTCTTGGATTCGGTATGAGGGCTTGGCGAGTGGGGGGCGCCGCGATCTCCCTCACCACCAGTTGGGCCGGTAACGCGCCCGCAAGGTGGCGGTATACACCGGTCTCGCGGGATCGTTGTTGAGGATCGACATCCGCGTCTGGGTCTGGCCGCCACGCCTCGAATTGGGGGCCCGGTAGCGAACGCGGACGACACCGCTGCCGCCGCGGAAAAGATACTTTGGATAGGATAATGCGGTGAAGGCCCGGTTCGAGAAGCGGATCCCCGAGATGCCGAGGGGGATCTCTCCATCGTTGTTGCTGACCGCGTAGCGCTTCACCAAGGAACGGCCTGCTCGGAGCGGTCGGCCGAAATCGGTCAGATTGACGGTTCTTGTTGCGGCGGATCCGCTCGGAATCCATCGCCGGTTTCCCAGCAATCGCATCGAAGGTGCGGAACCGTTGCCATCGAGCGCCAGAAATCCGTCGATCCAAGGCGCGAAATTCCCGACGTTTGCGTAGAGACCGGGAATGCCGCGTTGGGCGCAGTTGAGTCCGAAACTGGTGATGCCGAGGAGAAGAGGGGCATCCCCCGGAGCTCCGTCGGTGACGAAGAGCGGTCCTCCGCTATCCCCCGAGCAGGTGTCCTTTCCGGCGGCCATGGCGGCGAGGTGACGGTTGTCGTAAAGGCTCACTCCATAAGCCCGGTTGGCGAAGGCGATCGAGACGATTTCGAGATCGACCATGCGAAGTTCGGTGGGATAACGCGGTTTCGCCAAGGTGTCGCCCCAGCCCAGGGCTCGGACGCTCAATCCGGGAGGCGCCGTGGAAGGGGATCGCGCGAAGCTCACCGGATCGATCGTGGTGACCGGATCGTTGAGGAGGAGGAGGGCGATGTCATTAAGAAGGTCGCCCTGCACATCGGCGTATCCTGGATGGATGTAGATTCCCCGCACCCCGCGGATCTCCGCCGATGAGGGGTCATCCAGATCGGTGAGTCCGACGACGACCTGGAGCCGTGCGGCGATTTCGTCTTCGACGCAGTGGGCGGCGGTGACGACCCAATCCTGCGAGATCAGCGATGCCCCACAAAATTGCCGGTCGAAGAGCGTGCCACCATCCGACTCGGCGAGGGCGACGATCCACCGGTAGGAATCCGAGGGTGCCTTGGAGCCCCCGACGATACGGGCCTGGCCGGGGGACGAGGAGGGGACGGAAACGAGGATCGCCCCCGTGAGGGCTGCCGAAAGGAGGCGGATATTCATCGGGAGGACGAAGAAAACACAAGGAACGATAAGGGGATTTCGATCATCTGGCGAACAGGAAACGAACGGCGACCCGGAAATATGCGGATCGTTTCCGGATCCTGCCGTGCCGTGACGGTCCCGGAGGGCACGGATGAGAAATGCCTTCTCGGTCCTTGCCCATCGGCCGTCAGGTCTTATCCTAGGCGTGAATGGATTTGTTCGGGGCAGGGATCGTCCCGGGAAATCCGAATCTTCATTTCATGCGCCGATACTGGACCTTCGCAATGGCCATCGGAGGAGGCTCCGCGCTCCTTGGTCTGGTCTTGTCCGCGACCGGTTTGATGGAACCGCTCGTCAAGGCGGTCGGCGACTGGTATCGCGCGAAGGGATTTCTCGCGGTGGAACCTGCGGGAAGGGTCCGCTGGGCCGAATTCACGGCGGTTGCCTTTGTGCCGGTCGGGCTTGCCTTTGCGATGATCGAGGCGACCAAAAGCTGGGAGAAAGTCGTCGTGGCCTCCGCCGTTTTGGGGTTGTCCGCGGCGCTTTCCCCCCTGCTTGCCCTTTACGGCGTTCTTTTCGACGTGATTCCGCTCCTGGTCGCCTGTGTCATCGCCATTCTCGGTGCGGCCGGATTCGCCCGCACCGAGTTTGGTTCCCGCAAGCGCTTCCTCGAGCGGGCCCTCGGAACCCGGGTTTCTTCCCGGGTCTTCTTCAACCTCCTCGACTCCGCCCATGCCCCGTTGCGCGAAGGGGGCTCGCGCGAAGTCACGACGGTCGTCTGCCGCCTCCTGTCGGCGGGTGAGGCGGAGTCCATCGGAGCGGAGGACGCCCTTCGGCGCGGCAGTTGGTTCCTCCGCGCCGTTTCGTCGTTCCTTTTGTCGCGCGGCGCCTACCTCGAGGAAGCCGGCCCCGAGCGGATCCGCGCCGTCTTCGGGATCTTCGGGAACGAGGACGATCACGCGGTCAGCGCCTGCCGCACCGCCTGCGATTTGCGCGGAAGATTGCGCGGGCTCGCCCGGGAATTCGAGTCGCGGTGGTTCCATCCGCTGGCCTGGGGAGTGGGGGTGAACTCGGGAACCATGTCCGTCGGGCTTTGTGGGGAACCGGGGCGATACCTCTTTGCCGGCGTGGGCGGGGGAGCCGATTTTGCCGATCGACTGGCGCTGGCCAATGCGCGCCTCGCCTCCGACGTGTTGCTCGGTCCGGACACCTATCGTCTCATCCGCGACCGGTTTGAGGTGCGCCCCTTGGAGCAGGTTTATGATCCCTTGTCCTGCCAATTGCTGGAGGTCTATCAGCTTCTTGCTCCCGCAGAAGCCTTTTCGGACGAGGAGCGGCAACGGCGCGACTGCTTCTGGCAGGGGATCATCCAGTTGCGGCAGCGAAATTTCGAGGGAGCGCTCGAATCCTTCTCCCGCGCCCGCGTGCCCGGCGGGGAAGATGCGCCCCTCGCCCTCCTCCTCGAACGGGCCCGGGAAGAGGGCGCGACACCCGGAGCCCGGCCCATGAGGCTGATCCGTGAATTCACCGACGAGGGGCGGGCGCGGCTTCTCGAGCGCCTCTGAGTCTCCTCGTTTCGCAAGGTCCACCATTTTCCCATGGCGAGCATTGATTACCCCGAACCGGTCCGGATCCTGATCGGGCAATTGAAACGGCTCCCCGGCGTCGGGCCGAAGAGCGCCGAGCGAATCGCGGTCTGGCTCCTGCAACAGGGCCGGGAAAGCGCGCTCCCGGTCTCCGAGTCCGTCGCGAACGCCGCGACGGAAGTGGGGGAGTGCGGCGTTTGCGGATTCTTCGCCACCCTCGCAGCGGGATGCGCCGTCTGCGACTCCCCGCAACGGGAACCGAATCTCCTCTGCATCGTGGAGCAACCCACCGACATTCTTCCCTTGGAGCGTTCCGGTGCCTACCGCGGCCATTATCATTCGTTGCGCGGGCGCATCTCACCGCTCGACGACATCGGGCCCGAGGATCTCCGCATCCGCGAACTCGTCGACCGGCTCGAGGCGGGCTCGTTCGACGAGGTCATCCTCGCCCTGGGAAGTGATGTCGAGGGAGAGGCCACCTGCCACTACCTCGCGGAGTTGCTCTCCTCGTTCGGCGGACTGAAAGTCTCGCGTCTCGCCCAAGGACTTCCCGCCGGGGGCGGATTGAATCATGCGGACGAGGTCACCCTGATGCGCGCCCTGCAGGGGCGGGTCGGGGTTTGATGCGGCGCCGGGAAGCCCGGCCGCCAACTTCGCCGGGCCGATGCCCCAACCCGGTTGGGCGACCTTCAGCGGACTTCGGCCACCTCGGCGAACCGCGGGGTGATCGTCAGGGGGTGCTCGTCGAGTCCTCGCAGCACCTTCATCTCGACGGTTTGTCCGGCCGGAAGATTGAAGATCGCCTCGACGAGGTCGTCGTAGGACCCGATGGCACCCTTGCCGATGGTGAGAATCACATCACCTTCCTTCACCCCCGCTTCCGCCGCGGGAGAGCCGGGCTTTACCTCGACCACTTCCGGAGTGGAGGACTCCTTGTGGAGGAGAAGGCCAATCCACACCGGTCCGGAACGATTGTGACGTTTGACGTCCTCGACCAACTTCCGGATCCGGTTCGCCGGGATGGCGTAGACTTCGCCCGATGAGTCGAGCGAATGGTCGGTGAGGATGCCGATGAGGTGGCCCTCCGCGCTGACGAGGGGCGTTCCGGCCTGGCAGGGCGAGCTCGCCTCCGAGACGCGGAGCCGGAGGAGCGGAAGGCGGAACTGTTCCCCGCGATACGACCAATCCTTGCCGGCCACGGTGGAACGGCAGGCACCGCTCCCGGAAAGGCACTCCGCCTTTTCCCCGGGTTTCGGGGTGATGGATTCGCCGAGAGGAACGGGCCGACCCTTGACGTGGCCCTCCTCGGATTCGATCAGGCAAAGCCGGTCGTTGGCGTCGAGATGCAGGAGGCGACCGGGTTGTTCTCCGTCCGAGGTGAGGAGCCGGGTCGCGACGAGACCCTCGAGCGGGATGTTGGCGGGGATGACGCTGACGAACCATCCGTCCTTCTCCACACAGACGGCGGGACTGACGGTGTCCGCGCTCCAGATCACCGTGACCATCGGCGTGGGTTCGGCCGTGACGGCAGGGGGAAGAGAGGCCGCCGCGAGGGCGAGTAGGGGAACGATCACTGGCCTCATCGGTGGAAACGCGTCACAATTCGCGGAGTCCGCTGCGTGCGGCGGCGGGAAGAACCCGTGCCACGTCGCGCGACGGAGTATCGGCCAGTTCCGGAACCCGCACCGCAGGTTTCGGGAGTTTCAGGGTGATGGTGTCCGCCGCGACCGCTGATGGGGCCGGTTGGGCGGCTCCGGTCGAGGCGGTGATGGTGGAGGAAGCGGCTTCCTCCCGTTGCGGGAGGACAAAATAGAGACCGAGACCGATCGCGGTGGCGGCCATCGCGCCTGCGGGCACCAACCGTTTTGCTCCGCCGAGTTCGTCGAACCACATTCCGATCCGCTCGAGGAGAAGACCGCGGGCCGAGCCGCGGAGCAACTCCGCGCGCTGGCGTTCCTTGAAGTCCTCCATGAAGCTCTGGTAATAAGCCTCACCGGGAGTCTCATATCGCTTCAGGCGGATGAGCCGCTGCACGTCTTCGGAATCGTTCATCAGGGAATCGAGACAAATTAAGGGGCGAAACGCAACTTTTTCAATCCCAGATCCGGTCGCAATCCCGTCGGGGACGGCGGAAATCACTTCCGGAAGTCTTCCAGATAGGCTTGCAACTGGCGATGGGCGTAAAAGAGCCGCGATCGGACGGTCCCTTCCGAGATCCCCAGGATCCTGGCGATCTCGGCGTGGGGCATGGCCTGGATGTCGAACATCGTGACCACCGTGCGATGGTCCACTGACAGCCGCTGCATCGCCATGTTCAATCTTTGCTGCAATTCGGAGAGGTTCGCCTCCCGCACCGGGTCGCTTTTCGACGTCATCTCGATGAAGTCGGGGTCGTTCTCGATCGAGAGATCGACATCATCAAGGCTCATGTTGCGGCGACGGTTGCGCTTCTTGAGGAAGTTCAACGTCATGTTCGTCGCGATCGAGTAGATCCAGGTGTAGAACGAGGATTTTCCGCGAAAGCGCCTCAGGGCGCGGTAGGCCTTGGCAAAGACATCCTGGAGGATGTCGTTGGTGTCCTCCCGGTTTGACGTCATGTGGTAGACGAGCCCGTAAAGTTTTGGCGTGTACTTTTCGACGAGCGCGTCGAAGGCCCGGGTGTCGCCATCCCGGGCTCTTTCCACCAACTCCAGATCGGGATCGGGTCGTCGTCCCGGCCGAGAATCCCCCCCCTCGGTGGGAGGAGGAGAATCCGCAGGGGGCACCTGCGTCACCGCGGGGGCGGCAAGTTCGCGGCAGGTTTCACGATCCGCCTCAGGCATCACTGCGAGGGAGCTTTCTCTTTCCATGTCCGGAGAGCGGTGTCCGCTGAGACCATGACATCCTCGCGACCATTCGGGGTCACGACCGAACCGTCCGGGGCGAGGATGACGAGCATGGGAATTCCGTTCACCTGAAAACGATCCGCGAGGGCGCGGGCCTCCTTCGAGCCGGCTCCCGGAACGGTGAGCCATTTCATGCCCATCTCGCGGATGTAGGTGGCTTTTTCACCCGCGGAGTGGTCGAGACTGACAAAGACGATTTCGAAGTCCTCCTCAGCGTGCTTGTCACGGAACTTCACCAGACTGGGGGTGAAGGCCCGGCACGGCGGGCACCAGTGCGCCGAAAAGTAGAGGCCGACGGTTTTCCCCTTCAGCGAAGCCGGGTCCACTTCCTTGCCCGAGGCATCCTCCAGCTTGGCAGGCAGGATTGCGGACAGGCCGGGATCCGCGGCATGCAAATGGAAATTCGAGAGGAGGAGCAAGACGGTGACAAGAGAAAGCGAGGTTTTCATCGGGAGATCTTCGAGATGGTCGGCGGTAATTCCGACTTCTGCCCTGTTTACGGCGCAATCGTGCGAAAAATTAGCAAATTCCGCAAAAATTGTCCTTCCGATGCCCTCCGTCGGCGGAATGACGGCATTGAAGAGGGTTGATAACCGGACCCGACCGTGGCAAGGATCGCGCATGTCGAACGAAATCGCCTCCGCCTCTTCCGATCGCCGCATGTTTCTCGCCGGATCCGGACTTGCCCTTGGAACGCTCGCAGGCGGCCTCGCGCTGCCCGTCGAAGCCCGGGACGCGGCTTCGGCTCTCTCGCCGAAGCGGTTCAAATTCTGCCTCAACATGTCGACGATCCGAGGCCAGGAACTGGATGCGGCCGATGAGATCGAGGTGGCGGGCCGAACCGGCTATGATGCGATCGAGCCTTGGTTCCGCAAGCTCAACGAATACCTCGCGAAGGGCGGGAAAGTCGAGGAACTGAAAAAACGCATCGACGATCACGGACTCACCGTCGAAAGCGCGATTGGCTTCGCCAAATGGATCGTCAACGATCCGGTCGAACGGGCCGCCGGTCTCGAGGAAGCGAAACGTGACATGGATCTCATCGCCCGGCTCGGCGGCACCCGCATCGCCGCTCCTCCGGCGGGAGTGCCGAACGGGGAAGCCGTCGCGCTCGATGACGCGGCCGAACGTTACCGCGCCCTCCTCGAATTGGGCGACGAGATGGGGGTCGTTCCCCAAGTGGAGATGTGGGGCGGGAACGCTTCGATCGGCACGGTCGAGAAGGCTCTCTATGTCGCGATCAAGGCCGGCCATCCGAAGGCCTGTTTCCTCGGTGACGTCTACCATACCTACAAGGGCGGGTGCGGATTCGACTCGATCCTGCTGATGGGTCCCGGAGCTCTGCAGAACTACCACATGAACGACTACCCTGCCGATCCGCCCCGCGAGACGATCAAGGACGCGGATCGTGTCTTTCCCGGGGACGGCATCGCCCCGGTCGTTCAGGTGATCAAAAACTTCATCGCCGTCGGTGCCTACCCCGCCCTCTCGCTGGAGCTGTTCAATCCGACCTACTGGGCCATGCCGGCGGACGAATGTGCCAGGATCGGGCTCGAAAAGATGAAGGCCGTCGTCGCGGCGGCCGTTTGAATCCCGCGGAATCGGAACGTCGGTAAAGCCGACCTCGAAGGGAGAATCGTCGGCCTCTTCGTTCTCCTAGGGAACTTGGAGGGATTTCAGGGGGAGGCAATCAGCGGGCAAAGCTCCCGACCCATTCCCGTTCGCGGGCTTCGGCCGGTCGGGGCAGGAGGAGGTCGGCGAGGGCGTCGCGCAGTTCGTGATGCCGGAAGCGGAACCCGAGGCCGTGGATGCGGCAGGGCAGGCCGCGCCGGCCGTTGAGGGCGAGGTCGGGATCGGTGTCGAGAATCGGGGATCCGAGCCTCACGAGCCGGGCCGGGGCAGGCAGGCCGAAGGGAACCCGAAGGGTCCGGCGGAGCGTCTCCATGAACTCGGCGTTCGTGACGGGTTGCAGGCCGGTGGCGTTGCAGATCCCGTGAATTGCGGGATTGCGGATCGCCTCGAGGAACAGGCGCGTCATGTCGTCGAGGTGGATCCAGCTGATCCACTGGCGTCCCGTGCCGATGCGACCGCCGAGACCGAGCCGGGCGAGGCGTGCGAGTTTCGGGAGGGCGCCGCCGTCGCGGCCGAGGACAAACCCGATGCGGAGGACGGCCCAGCGCATCTCCGGACGGATCGACCGGCCGAGGGCCTCCTCCCACGCGATGCAGACGTCGGTGGGGAACTCGTGGGGGATGTAGGCAGACTCGTCGCAGACGCGATCGCCCGCATCGCCGTAGATCGCTAGGCTCGCCGCTTGGATCCAGACCGACGGGGGGCGGTAGACGAGGCGCAGGGCCGCGCCGAGGGCCTCGCAGGAATCGACCCGCGAACGCAGGATCTCGTCGCGGTTTTTCTCAGTCCGCCGGCATTCGACCGAGCGTCCCGCGAGGTTCACAAGGGCTGTGGCACCCTCCAGTTCGGCGACCCACGATTCCCGCACGGTGCGTCCGTCCCACTCCACGGCCCGGCCGGGACCGTGGTGGCGCGAAGGATTCCTCGTGAGGACGACGACTTCGTAGCCCGCCGCGTCGAGGGCGGTGGCGAGGGCCTTTCCGAGGAATCCGCTTCCTCCCGCGAGGACGACCCGTCCGCCTCCGTTGATGCCTTTGTCAGGATTTTCCTTCATTTCATGAGGACGCCGATGGTTTTCGCGACCCTGTCCCCCATGCGGATCGCGCTGACGACCGACTTTGTGGGGAGGCGGTCCATTTTTCCGTAGAAATCGCTGACGAGTTCGAAAAAGCCGAGCAGCTCCTCGAGCTGCCGCTTCGCATGGGACTGCGAGGGGTCCTTCGTCTCGCCGGCTTCCGTGGCGCAGGCGCGGAGCCGCGCGAGGGTGGGATCGATCTCGCGCTTCTTCCGCTCCGCCGTGATGATGCGGAAGAGTTCGAAGACGTCCTTGATCGATTCGAAGTGGTCGCGCCGGTCGGCGGGGAGGTGGATGACTTTGACGATCCCCCAGTTCTGCAGCTCCTTGAGGCTGTTGCTGACATTCGACCTGGCCACCCCGAGCTTCTCGCAGATCTCCTCGGCGTGGAGGGGACGCTCCGAGATGAAGAGCAGGGCATGGATCTGAGCAACGGTGCGGTTGATGCCCCACTTGGTCCCCATCTCGCCCCAGTGGAGGATGAAATGCTGTGCGAAGGGTGGAAGGTCTTCCATTTCGAAAGTTTCTGTCTTTACAGAAACAGAGAAAATTGGAGGCGCAAGGGAAAAGTTGCCGGGCGAATCGCTTTGCCCTGGTTCGGCGGCATGGCACAGTCCGTCAGTCCCATGGCCCCCCTCGACCTCGCCGACCTCGCCACCTTCCTCGAATCGGAGGATTGGCAGGCGCGTTTCGACGCCGGAGCCCTCGCCGCGGGGCGGAAACTGGCCGCGGCGAAGCAGGTCGCCGGCGCCTCAGGGGAACTGCTCGACACCGGCGACGCCGAACTCACCGGCACCCTCACGGAGAAGGACGGCCGCACCTTCACTCCCGTCATCGCCTGCTGGCGCGAGGGGACGTCGATCGCCCTCGAAGGGGACTGCGGTTGCGACGCCGGGGTGAACTGCGCCCACGCCGCGGCCCTGTTGTTTCATCTTGAAAAAGGCGGCGGGGCCCGTCTCGCCCGCGCCCTCGGCGGCGCGCCGCTCTCGGAGAAAATGACGACTGGCCGGACGCTGTCGGTTGCGGCGGAGCCTGACAAAACACCCGAAAGGGTTGAGTCGGGGACCGGACTCTCTTTCCTCCTCCGCGTCCGGAGGCGTCCCGAAGGCGATCGCAGCGCCTGGCTGCCCGAGATCGTGGCGGAAGCCTTCGCGGTCTACGAGGGCGTCCGCGTGCCGCTCTCGCCGGGGGGCGCGCTGCCTCCGGTCGTCACGCCGGAACGCAAGATCCCCCGCGACCGCGCCGCCGAGACCACCGCGTTGAACACGCTCTACGCCCTCGACCTGCATCCCGGAGCCGAGGAACCTCCGCCGTCGCTGCGCAAACTCGAACGCCCCGAATGCGAGGGCACCCTGTGGGCACCCGACACGAAGAAGTGGCCGCACCCCGAGTTCTACTGGCAGCGCTTCCGCCACGACGGTGTTGCCGCGCTCGAGCGGAGGCGGTGGGAGGTGCGTTTCGCGCCCGGGGTCGGTTACCAGCCGCTCGTCTTCCGCACCCAGGGCTGGAGCGCGGAGATCGTGGACGAGGGCAAAGGATGGTTCCACCTTTCCGCGGGTTTCGAGATCGATGGCGAGAGTTTCGAACTGCAACCCATCCTCGCGGCCCTCGTGAAAAACCGATTCCTCGAGGTCACCGAGGGCATGCCTTCGGGACAGGAATTCCTCATTTTCCTCCCCGACGGACGCGGACTTGTGCTTCCGGTGGGGAGATTCCGCCGCATCCTCACGACGCTGGGCGAGCTGATGGAGTTCCGCTTCGACGGCAAGGGGCCGATCCGCCTCGGCAAGCTCGACGCCGCCCTCCTCGCGGGCGATTTGGCCGGGGAGGCGATGCCCGTCGGGATCCCGCGCGAGCTCGGCGAGCTCGGGGAACGTTTGCGAAACTTCGAGACGATCGAGCGCGTCCCCGTGCCGCCGGGGCTGCGGGCCGAACTGCGCGAATACCAGCGCGAGGGTTACCAGTGGATGCAGTTCCTCCTTTCACACGGGCTCCACGGCATCCTCGCCGACGACATGGGCCTCGGGAAAACCCTCCAGACCCTGACCCATCTCCTCGCCGAGATGGAATCGGGGAGGAACGACGGCAAACCCTCGCTCGTGATCGCTCCGACGAGCGTGGTGATGAACTGGCAGCGCGAGGCCGCGAAGTTCGCCCCGGACCTGCGCGTCCTCGTTCTGCAGGGCGCGGATCGGAAGGCCGGCTTCCGCAAGATTCCGCGGGCCGATCTCGTGCTGACCTCGTATGCCCTGCTCCACCGGGATCTGGAGGCGTTGTTGGAGCACGAGTTCCACCTCCTCGTCCTCGACGAGGCCCAGCACATCAAGAATCCCGGGGCCCAGGTGACGCGTGCGGTCGCCTCGCTCAAGGCCGGGCACCGCCTCTGTCTTTCCGGCACGCCGGTGGAGAACCACCTCGGCGAACTCTGGAGCCTGATGGAGTTTCTCATGCCGGGCTTTCTCGGCACGCTCGATTCCTTCCGCAGCACCTGGCAGACGCCCATTGAGAAGAACGGCAATGAATCGCGCCGCGCCGCCCTCGTCCGGCGCGTCGGTCCGCTCATCCTGCGGCGCACCAAGCACGACGTGGCGAAGGAACTGCCGCCGAAGACGGAGATCCTCCACGAGATCGAGATGACCGAGGTCCAGAAGGATCTCTACGAGACGGTGCGTTCGACGATGGACAAGCAGGTGCGTCAGGCCCTCGCGATCCGCGGGCAGCAGGCGCAGATCCTGTTCCTCGACGCGCTCCTCAAGCTGCGCCAGATCTGCTGTCATCCGCGGTTGCTCGGCGAGGAACACGCCGCGGGCGGCTCCGCGAAGTTCGAATATCTCGTCGAGCTTCTCGTGACCTTCCGCGAGGAGGGGCATCGCGTCCTCGTCTTTTCGCAGTTCACCTCGATGCTCGATCTGATCGAGGCGCATCTCGTCGCCGGTGAAGTGTCTTATCTGAAACTGACCGGAGCAACGAAGGACCGCCAGTCGCTCGTCGAGCGTTTCCAGGGCGGGGAAGGGGAGGTCTTCCTCATTTCCCTGAAGGCCGGCGGCACCGGACTCACCCTGACCGGGGCCGACACCGTGATCCATTACGATCCCTGGTGGAATCCCGCGGCCGAGAACCAGGCGACCGACCGCGCCTACCGCATCGGGCAGGACAAACCGGTCTTCGTCCACAAGCTCATCTGCCGCGGCACCGTCGAGGAGCGCATCCAGCGCATGCAGGAAAAGAAGGGCGATCTCGCCAGCGACCTGCTCTCCGGAGCCGTCACCGGAATCGATCTTTCGCCCGAGGCGATGGCGGGTCTGCTGGGTGAATTTTGATGGGGTTTCCGCGAGATTTCCGGTGGTTCCGGGGAAGGGGCCGGTCTAGAGTCGGGAGATGAATTCGCCTTCCGGCATGGCTCCCGCCCTTGGCGCGCTGGCCCGGTTCCTCGAGCGGGAACAGGGCCGTGGGCGCGACACCGTGGCCGTGGCGCCGGAATCGATCGCCCTCCTCCGCGGACTGCCCGCCCGGATCCGCGAGGCGGCCACCGCGCCGCGCGAGGTCCGCGAGGAGCGCGCGACGATCGATGTTCCCGCTCCCCTGATCGCATCGGGGGCAGTTCTTGCCGAATCCGCCCTGGTTTCGGCCGCGACGGTCCTGCCCTCAGTGAAGCCATCGTCGGCCCCGGCGGCGGGAACGCCCGACGAGGCCGCCCGCCGTCAGGCCCTGAACGCGCTCTTCAAGCAGGTCAAGAACGCGCCCGAGCCTCGCGCCCTCGGCACGCTTTTCGACACCGTCATTTTTGCGGTCGGCAATCCCATGGCGGATATCGTCTTCGTCGGTGAAGCGCCCGGAGCCGAGGAGGAAAAACAGAAAAAGCCCTTTGTCGGTCCCGCCGGACAAAAGCTCGACCAGATCCTCAAGGCGATGGGGCTCGGTCGTGAGTCCGTCTACATCTCGAACCTCGTCAAGTTCCGGCCGAAGATGGGCGACGGCCGTTTCCAGGGATCGCGCAACCGGCCTCCTTCACAGGAGGAAATGGCCTCCTGCCTTCCCTTCATCCGCGCCGAAATCGACTTGCTGCGGCCGAAGGTCATCGTCGCCCTCGGTCGCACCGCCGCCGAGGGGCTGCTCGAGCGGGGCGGGGCCATCGCCGCCTTCCGCAATGCCGTTCATGATTTCAGCGGAATCCCCGTCGTCGTGACCTATCACCCCAGCTACCTCCTCCGCCAGGAGGCCGCGTCAGAGGAAGAGGGGCGTCGCGCGAAGCGCCAGGTCTGGGAGGACATGCTGCGGGTCATGGAACTGGCGGGTCTTCCGGTTTCCGAAAGGCAGCGGAAGTATTTTCTATGAATTTCTCCCCGATGGCAGATCCGGAGCCTAACATTGAAGCAAAATCGGGCCCGCCGATCAAGGTTCCCGGCACCGCGTTCTGGGTCTTCCTCACCCTCGTCGTGGCTTCGCTCGTCGTTTACCTGACTTTCCTCCGGCAGGTCGAGCGCACCGTCGACAAGACCACCGGGACGGTCGACAAGGTCGTCGAGGCCGCCAAGGACACCGCCATCGGGATCGTGAAGCTCTTCAGGCCCGAGGAGGTCATCCAGACCTTCCACGAGTGGCGCGAACTCACCGTGCAGTCCGGCACCGGCAGCCATCTCGAGATCGCCACGGCCGAGGCGACCGAGAGTTTTTCGCGCACCACGAACTACGAGGTCCTTGGAAAGAAGCTGCCGCTCTCGACCAACGTTTCCGAGATCACCGTGCCCGCGACCTACCGGTTCCACATCGACCTCAACGACGAGTGGAATCTCACGCCCGACGGCAAACGCCTCCTCGTGCGCGCTCCGCGGGTGCGACCGACCCTGCCCGTCGCCTTCGATACCGCCAGGGTCGAAAAAAAGACCTCGAACGGCTGGGCGCGATGGGATGCGGACGACGATCTCGCCGAATTGGAGAAGGGTATCACCGAGCAACTCGCCGTGCGCGCCGGCAGTCCTGAAACCCTCGCGAAGATCGAGGATCAGGGCCGCCTTGCCGTTGCCCGCTTCGTCCGCACCTGGCTCCTCTCCCGCGAAGCCTGGGGCGAGGGACGCTTCGAGGAGATCGTCGTGATCTTCGAGGGCGAGGAAGAAACGCCCGACGTGCTGCCGCAATCGCTGCGGTTCGGGAACGGGAGGCAAGGATTGCCTTAAGCGGGCACGGTGGTTTCGAAGACATGCGGGGTTGCGTCTGGCACCGCTGTGTTTCACGAGCGGCCCGGCAATCGGAAACCCTCCCTCGTTCGGTTCGCCCGTCTCGGGACATTGTCATGGGTGTGAAGAGGGTCCCTGTTTTCGAGGGTGCCTGTTTTCGAGGGTGCCTGTTTTCGAGGGTGCCTGTTTTCGAGGGTGCCTGTTTTCGAGGGTGCCTGTTTTCGAGGGTGCCTGTTTTCGAGGGTGCCTGTTTTCGAGGGTGCCTGGTCCGGTTTCCAAAAGAACCCGCCTACCTCTTGGCGAAAACCGTTTCGCAACCTAAACTCCCCCATGTGCAACGCCTACGAGATCGGGCGCCGGGTCGGCAAGAACCCGATGAAGAACTCCCTCCTCCCGGGCGCATCGCTCGACCTGCCCTCGGAGCCCCGGCTGGTCCGGAGGACGGACCCGGCTCCGGTGATCACGGCGGACGGGGAGCTGGCGACGATGCGCTGGGGCTTCGAGCGGCCCACTCTTGGCACGATCAACAACTCCCGCGCCGACAAGCTCCATGGTCCGATGTGGTCGAACGCCTTCCGGGAGCGACGATGCGTCATTCCGGCAAACGCCTTCTACGAGTGGTCGGGGCCGAAGGGCAGGAAGCGGACCCATCGATTCACCCGGACCGACGGTGATTGGTTCTGGATCGCCGGGATCTGGGAAGTGTCGCACGAGTTCGGCCCGTGCTTTTCCATGATCACCACGGACGCAAATGAACGGATGGCCCCCATCCACGACCGCATGCCCGCCCTTCTGGAGGAAGGGGAAGTCGAGGACTACCTGGCCGGGGCGATGAGCCGTTTCGCGCCTTTGGCCGAGAGCCTGAAGGTGGAGGACTCGCCCAATCCTCTGGTCAAATCCAAGGGGATGAGCGTGCAGGGTGAGCTGTTTTGAAGAGCCCTGAGACCAATCGGGATCGGCTGTCCGCACGACAGGGCCGCGTGCCAATGCCTGTGTCAGGGAAGCCCTTGAGTTTGGAACGGAAACCGACGTGAGGCGTGACCTCCTGGTGCCTCCGACGCCACCGTTCGGTGGATGCGGGAACCGGGCCGTTCCATCACCTCTCCGAGGATCCTCGCGACGACGGACCCAGACCGCGGGCATCGGTTCGTTTCGGAGCGCATTGAACCGCAGCCGTTCGATTCACGATCTCCGCCAGTCCGGCCGTGTCCGGCTCAAAGCCCCTCGAACATCGCCGAGGCGGCATTGAGACCGTCGCGGAGGATCATGAAGTCGCCGCAATTGCAAAGGAGTTGAGCCCCCTGGGCGCGGCGCTTCTTCATGTCTTCGGGCGTCCCCGAGGGGCAACCCCAGGCCTTGCCGTGGTGGCGGCAGGCGGCGGCGACGCGCTCGTAGGCGGCCTCGAGCTTTTCGGCGGGATTCTCCCCGGCGAGTTCGTAACGGAGCCCGAGGTCGCCGGGACCGACGAAGAGCAGGTCGACGCCGGGGACTCCCGCGATTTCCTCGACGTTCTCGACCGCCTCGGGCGTCTCGATCTGGACGACGAGGAAGGTCTCGCGGTTCGCCCATTCGGTATAGGCGACATTGTCAGGATTAATCCGGTAGTCCGAGTCGAAGCCGGCGTTGTCGATGCCGCGGTCGCCGACCGGGGGAAACTTGACCGCTTGGACGAGCTGGCGGGCCTTTTCCGCGGTGGAGACGTGCGGGATCATGAGTCCCGCGGCCCCGTCCTCGAGGTAGCGGTAGAGACCGGTCTTTTCCAGGGTGGGGGCGCGGAGGAGACAGTCGATGTCGTAGAGCCGGAAGTGGGCCATGAGGATCTGCAGCTCGCGCGGTTCGAAGGCGCGGTGCTCGAGGTCGAGCCAGATGCAGTCGAAGCCCGCGCGCGCGGCGTGAACGATGTAGGCGGGAACCGGATTGCCGAGGTTGGCGCAGCGGGCGAGACCGCCGCCGCGGATGCGTTGGAGGGTTTTGCTGGATCTCATCGGGAAAGCTGGAGCAGGGTTTGGGCGGCGCGGATGCGGGCGTCGGCGTCGGGGTCGTCGAGCATGGCCTCGAGCCGTTTTTGCGTCGAGACGGCCTTGGCATCGCCCGCGAAGGTGGCGGCATAGGTGCGGATCATGGGGTCGGGATCCTCGAGATCGCGGGCGAGACGGGCGAGTCCGTCGGGATCGCCGAGACAGGCGAGGGCGTTCACGACGTAGGCGCGGATCAGAGGAGTCGGCGCATCCCCGAGACGGGCACGGAGCGGCTCGATGTCGGACCGATTTCCGATGATCCCGAGAATCCACGCGGCGATCTGGAGTCCGTCGGGATCCTTGCCGTCGCGGCAATCGCGGATGAAGGCGTAGGCACGGGCGTCATCGAGCTTCCGGGCCAGCGCCGCGGCGGCCATGAGGCGCAGCTTGAGGTTGGCGCTCTTCTCGAACCGCTCGCGCATGACTGCCTCGTCACCGACCTCGACGACCTTGTAAAGGCTCTCGGCGGCGTGGGTGTGACCGTAGGAATCGTCGCGGCGGAGAACCTCGACGAGGACAGCGAGGGGCTCCCGCTTCCCGGCACGGACGAGTTCGCGGGCGAGGCCGCAGAGGTGCTGCGCGTCCTGCTCGGTGGAGAGCTTCGGTTCGAGCAGGGGAATGACTTCCTCGCCGTAGCCCCCGAGGGTGAGGCCCTCGGCCGCGTGCATCGTCACCCAGAATTTTTCCGGGTCGGCGATCCGGATTCCGGCGCGCAGCGTTTCGAGCGCCTTGGCCTTGGTTTCGGGGGTGAGGGTCATGGGAGGCGCGGCGGAGAGGCTCGTGAACAGAAATGCGCCCAGCAGGACCGGGAGGACGAGCGGAGCGGGTTGGTCTTTCATGGACGGGATCGTGGCGGTGTCATCGGATCTTGTCGAGAACGGATTTGCGTGGCGTCGGACGTCTCCGGGTTGACCGGCGCGGCAAGGTCGCCTACATCGCCGGAGGAGCCTGTAATCGAATGAGCGTCTCTCCCGAACCGGAACCCTCCGTCCTCGCCGATGCCGCGGTCCGTCTCGCGGATCCCGGGTTTGCCGTGGTCCGTGACTTTCTCGAAGCGTCCACCGTCAGGGCCCTCCGCGCGGAGATGGAGGCATTTCGTGACGCCGGAATCCTCCGGGGAGCCGCGGTGGGCCGGGGTGGGGGAAAGGAGGTGCGTTCGGAGATCCGCGGCGACGAGGTCCTCTGGCTCGATCCGCTCGCCCTGACCGACGCCCAAGTCCGCTATGGGGAGGCGATGGAGTCGCTGCGCTCGGAGCTGAACCGGGCTCTTTTCCTCGGTCTCTTCGACCTCGAGGCGCACCTCGCCTGCTACCCGGCCGGCGCCTTCTACAAAGCGCATCTCGACTGCCACCGGGGTTTCTCGGCCCGGGTCGTCTCCGCGATCGTCTATCTGAACGACGCGTGGACGCGGGACGACGGCGGGCTCCTGCGTCTCTACACCGATGCGGAGGCCGGAGTCCGGGGTCCGGCGGCCGACATCCTGCCCGAGGCGGGCAAGCTCGTCCTCTTCCGGTCCACCGATTTCTGGCACGAGGTCCTTCCCGCGCGGCGCGAGCGCTTTTCCCTGACCGGCTGGTTCCGCAGGCGGGATGAGGCACCGGCCTGACCCTGGCAAACCCACCAACTGAGCCTCTTCCTTACCCCGATGAACGCGCATTTTTCCACGGTCGGCCTGCTCTGCCTGAGCAATCTCTTCATGACCTTCGCCTGGTATGCGCACCTCAGGGAGATGGGGCAAAAGCCGTGGATCGTGGCGGCGCTCTTCAGCTGGGGGATCGCCTTTTTCGAATACCTCCTCCAGGTTCCGGGAAACCGGATCGGCTACACCGTGATGAACGTGGGCCAGCTCAAGATCCTGCAGGAGGTCATCACGCTTTCGGTCTTCGTTCCCTTCGCGGTGTTTTACCTGAAGGAACCGCTCAAGCTGGACTATCTCTGGGCCGGGCTCTGCATTCTCGGAGCGGTCTATTTCGTGTTTCGCGGGGAGGCGGCTGCTCCGGCAGCGGGTTGAGAACGGGAGGAACGGGATCGACGGTCGGCTGGCGGGCCTGCTTGCGTTTTGCCGGGGCGGGTTGAGGGTGGCGGCTCATCATGGGTGACGCGGAAACGAGCAACAGCAACCGGGAACCGGTCGATGTCGAAACCATTCTCGAGGTCCTCGAGAGCGGCGAGGCCGACCGCATCGCCGCGATCGCGAAGGAGGCCCACCCCGGCGACGTCGAGGTGGCGTTCGAGCGCCTCGGCGACGAGGACCGCGAGGAGGTCCTCGACCAGTTGCCCGCCGGGGTGCTATCGGTCTGGGCCGATTACCTCCCCGCCTCGGACGTGGAGCACCGGCTCAACACCCTGCCCGAGGAGGAGCGCCGCGAGGTCCTGGAGTCGCTTTCCGACGACGAGCTCGCCGACTTTCTCCAAGAGGTCGACGAGGAGGACCGCTCGCAATACATCGAGCTGCTCGACGAGGAGACGCGCCAGGTCTCGGAGGATCTACTGAAGTATCCCGAGGAAACCGCGGGCGGCCGCATGACCATGGCCATGGCGATGGTCCGGGAGAACCTCACCGTGAAGGAAGCCCTCGACCAGCTTGAGGCGATCCGCGACGAGGCCGAGCTCCTCAGCCGCATCTATGTGGTCGATGCGGAGAAGCACCTCCTCGGCAAACTGCGCCTGCGCGACCTCGCCTTCAGCAAGTGGAACACGCCGATCCGGGAGCTGATGGACTCCGACCAGAGTTCGATCGACGCGATGGCCGACCAGGAGGAGGCGGCCCAGATGATCGCGCGCTATGACCTGATGGCCCTGCCCGTGGTCGATGAGGAAGGGCGGCTCCTCGGGGTCATCACCCACGACGACGCCCTTGAGATCCTCGAGGAGGAATCGACCGAGGACATGGAGCGCATCTCGGGGATCGGCGGCCAGAGCGATCTGGCCTACCTCCAGACCTCGGCGATGACCCACTTCCGCCGCCGCTTCGGCTGGGTCCTCACCCTGGCGTTCCTGGCCCTTTCATCGGGCTTCGTGATCCACGCCTACGAGGAGGTCCTGACAAATTACTACATCCTCGCCCTCTACCTGCCCATGGTCGTGGCCGCGGGAGGGAACACGGGGGCGCAATCCGCCACCATGGTGATCCGGGCGATGTCGCTCGGGGAACTGGACACGCGGGAGTTCTGGCGCGTCATTTGGAAGGAGGGGCGCATCGGCATTCTCCTGGGTGCCTTGCTCGGCCTTTGCGTCGCCCTGCAAATCCGGTTCCTCCTCCCGGCGGGGTTGATCGGAAAAGCCCTCGATCCGTTTTCCATCGCCCTCGTCGTCGGGCTCGCTCTCATGGCCCAGGTCCTCACCTCGACCCTGACCGGGGCGGCCCTTCCGATCGCGGCGAAAAAGCTCCGCCTCGATCCCGCGGTGGTGGCCTCGCCCGCGATCACGACGATCGTGGACGTGAGCGGTTCGATCATCTACTTCGCCCTTGCCGGAGCGATCTTCCGTTAGCGGTGCAGCGCCGCGACGGCGTCGAGAAATTCCCCGTGCCGCTTCGCGTCGTAGGGGATCGAGAGGAACCCGGCCTCCCCGCCCGCGACGCAGTTCGCGGCGTTGTCGTCGATGTAAACGGTGCGTTCCGGGACGAGCCGGAGGTCGGACCTGGCCCGCTCGTAGATCGCGGGATCGGGTTTCATCAGCCCGACCTCGTGCGAGTAGATCCCGCCGTCGAAGAGGCCGAAGACCGGGAAATTCGCCTCGAAGAAGCACGCGTGGATCGCGTTCGTGTTGGAGAGCAGGTAGAGCGGCGTCCCGGCGGCCTTGAGTTCCGCGACGAAGGCGGCCATCGGATCGTTCAGCGCGAAGATGTCGGCGAAGACCGCCTGAAAACGTTCCGGCGTGCCGGTGTAGCCGATCCGAGCGGAGGCCCCGGCGATGAATTGCTCCGGCGAGAGGCGGCCGAGTTCGAGTTCCGTCGCGAGGGGCGAGACGAGGGGCAGGATCTCGTCCGCCGGAACGGCCGAATCCTCGGCGAGTTTCTTCGCCGAGATCCGGAAATCGAAGGTGATGATGACGTTGCCGATATCGAAGAGGAAGGCGTCTGGCATGGGGAAAAGGGAAGGGGAATCCCGGGAAGGTTGCAACCGATTCCTCGGCGTTTTTTGGCCGCGTTTCGTTCGCAGTCACGGAGGTCGGCACCGCTCGTCTTTTCGGGATGGTTCCGGTAGGGACGCACCGGTGGAGCGCCACCCCGGCGGGGCGTCCGCGATCGGCTTATTTCCCGCGCGATCCGAGGCTGTCAGAGGCCTCTCATGAGACGCGCCGGATCCGAAGACCCCGGACACCCTCCCGATGCCGGCCGCGGATGGGGTGCCCTGATCGGTCTTGGGTTTTGGCGGGATTGACCCGGCGACCTGCCGTGATTTTCTTGACTTCCGGTGTCGGAGGGAATCGAATCAGGTCGGGCGGCTCACGTATTTCCGTGCGCCACCGGGGAAACCTTCCGACCGCTCCGGGGTTTTGGAAAGCCCGGGTTTCCAGCGTCCCGGTTCCTTGACTTGAATTTCGATGAAAACCAACCCACTCCTCACCCTCCTCGGATTCCTCGTCTTTGGCTCCGTGCTCCCTTCTCCGGCGCAGGACGCGGCGACCGACGCCCGGGCCGTCCTCGACCAGTCCGGGGTGAAGGGCGGTTTCGTCGTCCACGTCGGTGCGGGAGACGGAGCCCTCACCGCCTCGCTCCGTGAATCCGAGAGTTACCTCGTCCAAGGGCTCGCGCGCGATCCGGGACAGGTCAAGGCCGCCCGCGAGGCAGTGCACGCGTCCGGGAACTATGGTCTTGTCAGTGTCGATGCGTGGAACGGAACGAACCTGCCCTACGTCGAGGGCACCGTGAACCTGCTCGTCATCGACGAGGGTGAGTCGGTCTCCGAGACCGAGATCGAGCGAGTCCTCACCCCGCTCGGCGTCGCCATGACGAAGACCGCCGACGGATGGAAACGGCATCAGAAACCGTGGCCCGCCTCGATGGACGAGTGGACACACTACTATTACGACGCGAAGGGCAACGCCGCTTCGAAGGACAGCGAGGTCGGCCCGCCCGAGCGGCTCCAGTGGCTCGGCAGCCCGAGGTGGTCGCGCCACCATGACCGCATGTCGTCCCTGAGCGCCAAGGTCTCCGCGAAAGGGCGTCTTTTCTACATCATGGACGAGGGCTCGCGCATCAGCATCCTCCTGCCCTCGAAGTTCCACCTCATCGCCCGCGACGCCTTCAATGGCACGGTCCTCTGGAAAAAGCCGATCGAGCAGTGGAGCACGAATCTCTGGCCGCTGAAAACGGGACCGACCTCGCTGACGCGCCGCCTCGTCGCCGACGGGGAGCGGATCTTCGTGACGATGGGGGTCACCGCTCCCGTGTCGATGCTCGACGCCGCGACCGGAGCGGAGGTGAAGGTATTCCCCGAGACGAAGGGGGCGGAGGAGCTTCTCTACTCCGACGGCGTCCTCTACGCCCTCGTCAACCCGGCCGCGGATTGGGTCCTCAAGGATTTCGCGCCACAGCAACAGAGCGACCAAAAGCGGGTCGAAACCGAATACAACTGGGACCAGAAGCCGCGCATCCTCATGGCCGTGGATCCTGACAAAGGCACCATCCTCTGGAAACTCGAGGGACTCGTCGCCCCGCTCACGCCCTCGGTCGACGGGAAACGCCTCTCCTTCTACGACGGGGAGAAAATCTATTGCCTCGAGGCGAAGAGCGGAAAGGAATTGTGGGTCAGTGAGGGTGCTCCGCGCCGCGAGCTCTACGAATACAACTTTGGTCCGCGCCTGCTCTTCTCGGGTGAGACGGTCCTGTTCGCGGGCGGTGATGGCACGATGCGCGGCCTCGACGCCGCCACCGGCAAGCTCCTCTGGGAATCACCCCATGAGAAATCGGGCTATCGATCGCCAGAGGATCTCATCGTCAGCGGAGGCCTCGTCTGGAATGCGGGCACGCTGCAGGGCAACCAGAGCGGCGAGTTCATCGGTCGCGATCTCCGCACCGGCGAGGTGAAAAAGCAATTCCTCCCCGATGTGCCGCCGGACACCTACTGGTTCCACCACCGCTGCTACATCGCGAAGGCGACCGACAAGTTTCTCATTCCCTCGAGGACTGGAATCGAGTATGTCGACCACGAGCACCAGCACTGGGACCTCAATCACTGGGTCCGCGGTGCCTGTCTCTACGGCGTGCTGCCCTGCAACGGGCTCACCTACGCCGGTCCTCACAACTGTGCCTGTTATCCCGAGGCCAAACTGTTCGGGATGAACGCCCTCGCTCCGAAGGCGAAACACCCGCTGCCGCCGAATCTGCCCGAGGAAGCTCGCCTTGAGAAAGGCCCGGCCTTCGAGATGGCCGACGAGGAGAATCACGAACTCGACTGGCCCACCTACCGGCACGATCCGCAGCGGAGCGGGTTCTCCGACCAGGATCTCGCGGCCGATCTTCCGGCGGCGTGGGAGACGAAGCTCGGCGGCCGCCTCAGCGCGCCCGTCGTGGCGGGTGGCAAGGTTTTCGTCTCCTCGGTCGAGACCCACACCCTGCACGCCATCGACGCGGCCTCGGGCAAGGAAGCCTGGCATTTCATCGCCGGATCTCGGATCGATTCGCCGCCGACATGGGATTCCGGACGGCTCATTTTCGGCTGCATGGACGGCAGCGTCTACGCCCTCCGCGCGAGCGACGGGGAGCTTTGCTGGCGCTTCCGCGCGGCGCCGACCGACCTTCGCCACATGGCCTTCGAGCAGCTCGAGAGCGTCTGGCCGGTGCACGGCAGCGTCCTCGTCGAGGACGGCGTTGCCAGCTTCGTCTGCGGCCGCTCCTGCTTCCTCGATGGCGGCATGAAGTTCTTCCGTCTCGATGCGAAGACCGGGAAGAAACTCGTCGAGGTCGCCTTCACCGACCGCGATCCCGAGAGCGGCAAGCCGCTCGATGAACTGCACAAGACCCTGCAGATGCCGACGGCTCTTAGCGACATCCTCAGCAGCGACGGCAAGGGCACGATCTACCTGCGCTCGCAGAAGATCGACCACGAGGGCAAACGCGTCGACATCGCGCCGGTCAGCGGCAACGCGATCGAGCAGGGTGCCAAGCAGAAGGGCGAGCATCCCCACCTCTTCGCCGCCTTCGGTTACCTCGACGCCGAGTGGTTCCATCGCGCCCTCTGGATCTACGGCGAGAACTCCTCCGGCGGTCACAACGGCTACTACCAGCCCGGGAAATACACGCCGACGGGACGCATCCTCGTCTTCGATGACGAGAACGTTTACAGCTACGGCCGCGAGGCGAAATACCTGAAGTGGACCACGACGATGGAACACACCTTGCAGGCCTCGAGCAAGGTCGCCCCGGAGGTGAAGATCGACGTCGCCGCAGCCGGTGCCCGGGGTGCGAAACCGCCCGGAGTGACCTTCCCCGACGCCGATTCGCTCAATCCCGCCGACAAGGCGCTCACGGTGGAGTGCTGGATCCTGCCCGATGGAAAGGACGGAGTGCTCCTCAACCACGGGGCCGGGTTGATGGGTTATGCGCTGAGCTTGAAAGAAGGCAAGCCCGTCTTCCACGTCCGCGATGCGGCTTCGAAAACGCTGACGGAGGTCATCGCGCCGGAGGCGCTCACGGACGGATGGCATCACCTCGCCGCGGTCCTCGGCACCGATCTGGCGATGACGCTGTATCTCGACGGAGATCCGGTGGGCAAGGGAAGCGCGAAGGGTTTTCCGGGCCGTCCCAAGATGCCGCTCAGCTTCGGCGGGGGAGGGGAGCAGTGGGTCGGTCCTGACAAACCCACCGCCTACCGCGGCATGCTCGACCAGGTCGTGATTCATCACCGTCCGCTCGACGGACAGGCGGTGCTCGAGCGTTTCGCGCGTCCGGAGGTTCTGCCCTCCAGCGGGACGGCCCTGCTTTGCACCTTTGACCGGGGCGACGCCCGCGATGAATCCGGCAACGGCACCCACGGGGTCAGCACCGCGGTCGAGAGTGGCAAGGGACGCGCCGGGGCGGCCCTCTGGTTCCGCGCCAACGCTCCCGTCGTCGTCGAAGGCGCAAAAGGAAAGGGCAAGGGGAACGCGAAAGGCAAGGGCAAGGGCAAGGCGGAAGAGAAACCGAAGGCCGCGGGCAAGGACAGCTACGTCGAGCACAAGTGGGAGACCTACGTCCCCATCGTGACGCGGGCCATGGCTCTGGCGGGGAACAATCTCTTTGTTGCCGGGCCTCCCGATGTCCTCGACGAGGAATACGCCTTCGAGCGACTTTCGCAGAAGGACCCCGCGATCCAGGACCAGCTCGCCGAGCAGGACGCCGCCCTCGAAGGCCAGCGCGGTGCCGTGCTCTGGCGCATGAACATCGAGTCCGGCGAGCCGGGAGGAAAGCTCGAGCTCGACAGCCCTCCCGTGTGGGACGGCATGGTTGTGGCTCGGGGGAATCTCTACGTCGTCACGGTGGACGGACGGGTGAAGCGGTTCGGGAAATGAGGTTTTTCCGCATCATCGTCTTGGTTGTCTTGTCAGGGGTTCTTGTGATACCCCGGGCGGCCTCCGCCTGCACCATCCCCGTCTTCCGCTACGCCCTCGACCGGTGGGAGGCCGATCCCTTCCGCCTCGTCGTGCCGAAGGCCTGGGCGACGGATCGCGACAAGGTGAAGCTCCTCGTCCCCCTCCGCGGCAACGGGCTCGCCAATGTGCTCGTCGAGGAAAGCGAGGATCCCGCGCTGGATCGGGCGGAGTGGCTCTTTCCCCACGACGATGCGGTGGTTTCGGAGGGCCCTCTCGATGCGGACACGCTCGCCGCGGTGCTCGATTCGCCGGTGCGGCGGGAATTGATCCGGCGGATTCTCCAGGCGGATTCGGTCGTGTGGGTCGTGGCGACGAAGGTAGGCGGCGAAAGCGAGGTCGAGCGGATCGCCTCGCGCCTGCGCTTTCTCGAGCAGGTCGCCGAACTGCCCGCGCAGAATCCGGACGATCCCGACAGCCAGCTCGGTCCGGGACCGGAACTGAAGCTGAAATTTTCCGTCCTCCCGCTCTCGCTCGACGATCCGGCCGAGCGACACTTCGCCGCGATGCTCGCGGGTCCCGTCCACGCGGACTTCGTGAAGGAAGTCATCCCCTTCGCCGCACCCGTCTTCGGCCGCGGCCGCGTTCTCGGAGCCTGGTCGCTCGAGGAGCTCGACGACCTCATGATCGAGGACACCTCGCTCTTCCTCACGGGCCGCTGCTCCTGCCGGGTGAAGAACGAGAATCCGGGATGGGATCTGCTGCTGAAAGTCGACTGGGAAACCGCGCTCGCATCCGTCGGAGAGGACGGGCCCGTCGCGGAAGAGGAGACAACGGCCGCGTCGGCCGAACCAAAACCGGAATCCGTCGAGACGGTCGAAATCGCTCCGAGCGCCGTCGCCGCGGCGCCAAAACACCGTGGTTTCTCCTGGGTGACCCTCGGCGGGGTCGGCCTCGCCATGATCTTCGCGCTTGCGGGATGGCGGCTTTGGCGGGTTCGATAGAAGACTTTCGTGATGTTGTCAGTGGCTGAGTTTTGTATGAACGTCCAACCCGACCTCGCAGAGGTCGGCTACAGGCGCTGTAGCCCGGGTCAGTGACCCGGGATTGCGCACTCAAACCATGACCCGCCGCCTCCTCGCCCTCGTCTTATTCGCACTCGCTGCCGCGATCATCGCGCTCGTGGTGATGCGGCGTCCCGCCGGGGAGGGGACCGCGTCGCTCACCGTTTATTGCGCGGCCGGACTCAAGAAGCCGGTCGAGGCCATCGCCGCGGCCTACGGGAAGGAATTCGGTGTCGAGGTGAACCTGCAATACGGCGGCACCGGCACGCTCCTCAGCCAGATCGAGGTCGCGAAACGGGGCGACCTCTTCATCGCGGCGGACGACGGCTCGCTTGCCGACGCGGGAAAGCGGAAGCTCGTCGCGGAGGCGCTGCCGCTCGCGATTCAGCGTCCGGTGGTCGCGGTGAAGGTCGGCAATCCAAAGTCGATCCGCGTCCTCGCCGACCTCGCCCGCGGGGACGTGCGCCTCGCCCTCGCCAATCCCGAAGCCGCGAGCATTTCAAAGGTGTCGAAGCGGCTTCTCGGCGCCGAATGGGACCGCCTCGCCGCGAAGGCCGTCGTCATGAAGCCGACCGTCACCGAACTCGCCGCGGACTTGCAACTCGGCGCGACCGATGCAGCGATCGTCTGGGATGCGGTCGTGAAGCAATTTGAGGGACTCGAGGCCGTCGAATTGACGGAGATCTCCTCGCACCGCGAGAACGCGTCAGCCGCCGTTCTGTCGGTTTGTCAGGATCCCGTCGCGGCCCTGCGTTTCGCCCGTTACCTCGCCGCGCCCGATCGCGGGGGCAAGACCTTCGGTGAACACGGCTTCACCCCCGCCGGGGGCGATCCCTGGACGGAGAAACCTTCGCTCGTGCTCTACAGCGGCGGGGTCAACCGTCTCGCGATCGAACCGGTCCTGAGGGAATTCGCCGACCGCGAGGGCGTCGATCTCACCACCGTCTACAACGGCTGCGGCATCCTCTGCGCCTCGATGAAGGCGATGGGCGACACCGCGAATCCGAAGTTCCCCGATGTCTATTATGCCTGCGACGTCTGTTTCGTGCCGCCGGTGGCCGAGCAGTTTCCAGAGGCCGTCCTGTTGACGGAAACGGCCATCGTCATCGCCGTGCCCGAAGGCAATCCCACCGGGATCAAGACGCTCTCCGACCTCGCCCGCGGCGGTCTTCGTGTGGGACTGTGCAACGCCGAACAGAGCACCCTCGGCTTCATGACCAACGCGATGCTGCGCCAGACCGGACTGCTCGAAAGCGTGCGCAAGAACGTCGTCGTCGAGGTCCCCACCGCCGATTTCCTCGTCAACCAGATGCGGGCCGGTAGCCTCGACGCCATCGTCGTCTACGAGGTGAATGTGGCGCCGCATCCCGAACATTTCGACCTGATCCCGCTACCGGAGGAGTTTTCGAAGGCGGTGCAACCCTTCGCGGTCCGCGCGGATTCCCCGAACGCACGGCTCGCGGGGCGTTTGTTGGGGTTTCTCCGTTCCCGTTCCGCCGCCTTCGAGGCCGCCGGATTCCGCTGGCGGGGCGACGGAGCGGCCGTGGCGAGCGACCGGCTCGACGTGCCGCCGTGGCTGAAGCAATGAGCCCGGTGCGCCGCCTTTCTCCCTTCTGGATCGTCCTCGGTCTCATCGCCGCGGGTTACCTCGGCTTCTGGTTCGCGATGCTCGCCGCGACCGCGACCTACACCTCGCCGGGCGAGGTGATGGAGGTGCTGCTCTCTCGCGAGATCCGCTACGCGACCCTGCTCAGTCTCGTCACCTGCACGGTCTCGGCCCTGCTTTCCGCCGCCGTCGCCGTACCCGTCGGTTACCTCATGTCGCGCCGCCGCTTTCCCGGTCACGCCCTCGTCGATGCCGCGCTCGATATCCCCATCGTGCTTCCGCCCATGGTCGTGGGGATCTGTCTGCTCATCTTTTTCCAAACCCGGGCGGGTGGACTCATCGAACAGGCCATTCCGCTCACCTACACCGTGGGCGGGGTCATCGTCGCGCAGTTTGTCATCGCCGCGGCCTTTGCGATCCGGACGATGCGCAATGTCTTCGACCACCTTTCGCCGAGGCCCGAGCAGGTCGCGCTCACCCTCGGGGCGACGCCGGCGCAGGCCTTTCTCCACGTCACCCTGCCGGCGGCGCGGGGCGGGATCTTCGCCGCCGCCAGCGTGGCGTGGGCGCGCAGTCTCGGTGAGTTCGGACCCATCCTTGTTTTCGCCGGAGCGACCCGGATGAAAACCGAGGTCCTTCCCACGAGCGTCTGGCTCGCCTGGAGCGTCGGAGAACTCGAGCAAGGCGTCGCCGTGAGTCTGCTCATGATCGCGATTTCGATGATCGTCCTCGTCGCGGTGAAGATGACGGGGGAACGGGTGTAAATAGCGATGAATCCTTCGACCCATTTGCGACCATTCGCGTGTCATTCGCGCTCATTCGCGTTCCTTTTTTTCAACGCGAATGAACGCAAATGTCCGCGGATTTTCGCGAATGAAGGGATGCAGACTTCATGATCCGGCTCGAATACATCTCCTGGGCTCCTCCTGGGAAAGGCCGTGCGACTATCCTCGACGGGGTCTCGTTCGAGATTCCCTCGGCGTCCTATGCCGTCCTCATGGGGCGCACCGGATCGGGAAAGACGACGCTGCTCGAGATTCTCTGCGGCTTGCGGGCCCCAAGTTCAGGAACGGTCTGGATTGACGCTCGCGAGGTGACATCCTTCCCGCCGGGAGAGCGCGGCATCGGTTACGTGCCGCAGGATGGAGCGCTCTTTCCCACCCTGACCGTGCGCGAACAGATCGGATTCGGGCTGCGCATGCGCGGGGTGCCTGCCGCGGAGATCGAGCCCCGCGTTCTCGAAGCCGCGAAGGGCGTCGGTGTCTCCGCCCTCCTCGACCGGCTTCCCCCGGGACTCTCCGGCGGTGAACGACAGCGCGTCGCCCTCGCCCGGGCCCTTGTCGTGAAGCCGTCGGTGCTGCTTCTCGACGAACCGCTTGCCTCGGTCGACGAGGAAACGCAGGATGACCTGATGGACCTCCTTCAAAGAACGCAGCGTGAGCACCGCATCACCGTCCTGCACGTGACCCATTCCCGGCGCGAGGCGGAGGGATTGGGGGAACGGCGGTTGAGGTTGGAGGCGGGGAGGATTGAGTTGGACGGGTGATAGACGGAGGCGGGTCATTTGGAAACGCGCTGGAAAGATTCCGTCAATCAACTACATACCGCACATGACCTTGGTTGAATCCATTACTCGCGATCTGCACGAGCTACCCAACTCGAAGCTCGTCGAGGTCGCCCGTTTTATCGGAGGATTGGTTCCGGAGGTTGCCGAGCGCCAGCGCGAGGCCTTTGAGGTGAGCTAGCTTTTTGGACCATCCAAGACCAAAATCAGATGATGGCCACTAAGACCCGTAAACGATACACCGAGGAGTTCAAGGCGCAGGCCGTGGAACTCCTGAGAACCGGCAAACCCGTCGCCGAACTCGCCGAGGAGCTGTGCGTGAGC
>JBILDO010000038.1:0-51737 GCA_044352585.1 Verrucomicrobiales bacterium | reverse complement strand
GCGGAGATGAAGGCCCGCATCATCGAGGAGGACACGAGCGTTCCCTACCGCAAGGGCGCCTGGCTCTACTACGGACGCGACGTCGCGGGCAAGGACCATGCCCTGATCTGCCGGAAACCCTGGCATTCCGACAAGGCCGCCGACCTGCTCGCGCCGGCCGGGCCCGGGGAGGAAGTCATCCTCCTCGATCTCAACGAGCGCGCCGGCGGGGACGAGGCCTTTTCCTTCGGCGGCGGCGCGGTCTCGCCCGACGGACGGCTCTACGCGTGGAAGGAGAACCACGACGGCACCGACCTTTACACCCTGCGGATCCGCGACCTCTCCGGTGGAAGGATCCTCCCCGACGCGATCGAGGGAACGATGTTCGACGAAGCACCGGTGTGGGGGCTCGACAACCGCACCCTCTACTACACCCTCGGCGACGAGACCGACCGTCCCTGGCGCGTCCTGCGGCACGTCCTCGGAGATGACGCGGGCAAGGACGCGCTCATCCTCGAGGAAACGGACGTCCGCTTCAGCGTTTCCATCGACGGGACGAAGAGCGGCCGTTTTCTCCTCATCACCTCCTCGTCGAAGGACACGAACGAGGTCTCGCGCATTCCGCTCGGAGAGCCCGGCGCGCTCCCGTCCGTCTTTTTCCCCCGGAAGGACGGCATCCGCACCTTCTACACCGATCGCGGCGACGAGTGGTTCATCCTTTCGAACGAGGGTGCCGTGAACGGCCGCGTCTTCCGCGCCCCCCTCGCCGATCCGGCGCGCGGAAACTGGGTCGAAGTGCTGCCCGGCGACGAAGCGATCGCCTACGAGTCGGTCGACGCCTTCGCCACCCGGGTCGTGCTCGGCGCGCGGCGCGGCGGCGTGCCCGGATTCCTCCTCCTCGATCCTGGCAAAGGCACCACGAAGTGGGTCGCCTCTCCGACCGAAGGGGGTTGGGTCGGCGGAGAACCGACCCCGGAATACACCGCGACGGCGCAGCGCTTCAGCTACGGGACGATGCTGAAACCCCACACCGTGGCCGAGGCCGATCTCGAAACCGGAGAGGTCCGCCTCCTCAAGGAAAAGTCGCCTCCGCGCGGTTACGATTCGGCGAGGTATCGCGTGGAGCGGACCTTCGCGACCGCGTCCGACGGGACCCGGATCCCCGTCTGGCTGCTCCTCCGCACCGATCATCCCCGCGATGGCGGTGGCGGCATCCTCCTCGACGGCTACGGCGCCTACGGGATCGCGAGCGACCCGTGGTTCGACAGCAACGTCTTCAGCCTCGTCGACCGCGGCATCGGCTACGCCGTCGCCCAGGTCCGCGGCGGCGGCGAATTCGGGCGTCCGTGGTACGAGGCGGGCAAGCTCGCCCGGAAGGAAACCACCTTCACCGACTACATCGCCTGCGCCGAACATCTCGTCGCGGAGGGCTACGCCTCGCCGAAAACCCTCTGCGGCACCGGGGCGAGCGCCGGGGGCCTCCTCGCCGGAGCGGTCCTCAACCGCCGTCCCGACCTCTTCGGGGCCTTCATCGCGAACGTGCCCTTCGTCGACGTGCTCAACACCATGCTCGACGCGGGCCTGCCGCTCACCACCGGCGAATACGACGAATGGGGCGATCCCGCGTCCTCGCGCGAGGTCTTCGACCGCCTCCGCGCCTACTCGCCTTATGACAATGTCAGGTCGCAGGCCTATCCGCCGCTCCTCGTCCTCGCCGGGTGGAACGACAACCGCGTCCCCTACTGGGAGGCCGCGAAGTGGGTTGCGAGGCTCCGCGTCCACAACACCGGGGCGACCCCGCCGCTCCTCCACACCGCCTTCGAGACCGGACACGGGGGGGCCTCGGGCCGCTATGGCGAACTCGAGGAGGTCGCCCTGCAATATGCGTTCGTGCTGCGGAGTCTGGGGAAGGTTTCTTCGACGGAATAGGGCCGCTTTCGTTGCCTCAAGGATCGGCGCCACCGTGGAGCAGCCGCCCTGTGCCGGGGCCGGGGGCGGCCCCGTTCCTTGACCGGGCAACGGCCTGATCCCTCACCCTTTCAACAGCGCCGCCTTCAGCACCTCGTCGACGGTCTCCACGGAAACGATCTTGAGTTTCTTCCGGGCGGAAGGCGGGATGTCGGGCACGTCCTTGAGGTTCAGCTTCGGCACGAGAATGGTGCGGATGCCGGCCTGGAGCGCTCCGAGCGCCTTCTCCTTGAGGCCGCCGATGGGAAGCACGGCGCCGCGGAGGTTGATCTCGCCGGTCATGGCGATGTCCTTGTTGACGCGGCGGTCGGCGAAGAGCGAGGCGAGGGCGGTGTACATCGCGCAACCGGCCGAGGGGCCGTCCTTCGGCACGGCTCCGGCGGGCACGTGCACGTGGACGTCGTATTTCTCGAAGTCCTTCGAATCGATCCCGAGCGAGGTGGCGCGCTCGCGCACGAGGCTCCAGGCGGCCTCCATCGATTCCTTCATCACCTCGCCGATCTGGCCGGTGAGCTTGATGTGGCCCTTCCCGGGATAACGGATCGCCTCGATGTTGAGAACCTCGCCGCCGACGGGGGTGTAGGCGAGTCCGTTGACGACGCCGGGACGGCTCACGAACATCTTCGATTCACGCGCGAAGCGCGGCGGGCCGAGCACCTCCTCGACGAAGGCGGGGGTGACCTCGACGGAATGCTTCTCATCAAGGGCCACTTTCGCGGCCACGGCCCGGCAGACCGCGCCGATCTCGCGCTCGAGATTCCGAACCCCGGCCTCGCGGGTGTAGTCGTCGATGATGCGGAGGATGGCAGCGTTGCTCCAGCGGGCATGCCTGGACTTGAGCCCGTTTTCCTGGAGCTGGCGTTTCACGAGGTAGCGCTTTCCGATCTGGAGCTTCTCCTCGGTGGTGTAGCCGGGGATCTCGATGATCTCCATGCGGTCGCGGAGCGGTGCCGGCACGGGATGGATCATGTTCGCGGTGGCGATGAAGATGACCTGGCTGAGGTCGAAGGGCACGTCGAGATACCGGTCGACGAAGGCATCGTTCTGGCGAGGGTCGAGCACCTCGAGGAGGGCGCTGGCCGGGTCGCCGCGGAAATCGGCCCCGATCTTGTCGACTTCGTCGAGCATGATCACCGGATTGCGCGTGCCGGCGCGACGGATCTCCTGGATGAGCCGGCCCGGCATCGCCCCGATGTAGGTTCGGCGATGGCCGCGGATCTCGGCCTCGTCGCGGATGCCGCCGACGCTGATGCGGGCGAAGGAGCGTCCGAGGGCGTCGGCGATGGAGCGTCCGAGGCTGGTCTTGCCAACGCCGGGAGGACCTAACAAACACAGAATCGGGCCGCGACCCCCGGGGTTGAGCTTGCGCACGGCGAGGTATTCGATGAGGCGGCGTTTCACCTTCTCGAGACCGAAGTGGTCGCGGTCGAGGATCTCCTGCGCGAGTCCGAGGTCGTAATGGTCCTCGCTCAATTTGTTCCATGGCAACTCGGCGACGGTCTCCAGATAGCCGGTGATCACGGCATGTTCGGGACTGGCCGGGGGGATGATCTCGAGGCGCTTCAGCTCGCGGTCCGTCTGCGTCTTGACCGCCTCGGGCAGTCCGGCGGACTCGAGCCGTTCGCGGAGGTCGTCGACCTGTTCCTCGGATCCCTCGCCTTCGCCAAGTTCGCGCTGGATCGCGCGGATCTGTTCGCGAAGATAGGTGCGGCGCTGGGCGTCCGAAAATTCGTCCTCGACCTCGGCGCGGAGCTTCTGCTGCAGCTCGGCGATGTGGAGCTGGCTGTTGAGGGTCTGCTGCACCTTCTCGGCGCGCTTCTTCACGTCGACTTCCTCGAGGAGCCGCTGCTTCTGGATGAGGTCGAGACTGAGGTTCGTCGCGAGGAAGTCGGTCAGGATGGAGGGTGAATCGATCGAGGCGAGGGCCTGGTGGGCCTCGTCGGGGATGTTCGGGTTCAGGTTGATGAAGTTCTGCGCCGACTCGCGGAGGTTCCGCAGCATCGCCTCCCACCGGTCGCCGGCCTTGGGGAACTTGTTCTCAAGGATCTGGAAGCGGGCCTTGAGGTAGGGGGTGGATTCGACGAACTCCGTCAGCCGGATGCGCTCGACGATCTGGATGAGGACGAGGGTCTTCTCGTCGTTCTGCCGGACCATGCGGAGGACATTGCCGAGCACCCCGATCTCGTGAACGTCTCCGGTCCCGGGCACGTCGAGGTCGGCGTCCTTTTGCGTGGAGAGGCCGAGAAGGCGGCCCTTGGGGAGGAGTTCGTCGAGGAGGCGCCGGCTCGCGGCCCGCTCCACGGTGAGGGGGGCCACGGTGCCGGGAAAAAGGACGACGCCACGAAGCGGCATCACGGGGATGACCTCGGGCAGGTCCGAGCGCCACTCCGGCAGTTTGGCGTTCGGTTTGCTCGTCGAGATCTCGATGATCTCGCCGGAGGAATCGTTCAGCAGTCGTTCAAAGTCTTCCATGCCGGAACAAGCAGGGATTGTGCTGGGGTTTGGCGGGTCGGACGGATCAGGCGAGCGGGAGGATGATCCAGAGGAGACCGTTTTCATGGCGGGCGGAGACGCGGTGCCGGTTGACCTCTGCCGGAAGCGCGATCTCGCGGCTGAAACGGCCGCATTCGATCTCCATGGTGAGGACCTGCCGGCACTGGCTCGACATGTCGCGGGCCTGCACGGGAGGGCGCCGCTCTCCCGCGATGCGGACCCGGTCAGGGAGCACGTCGACGCTGATGTCCGATTTATCGACCCCGGCGAGATCGACCCAGACCTCGATCCGGTCGTCGTAGCGGTAGGCGGTGATATCGGGCTGCCACCCTTCGGGCCAGTGCGGGGTGGAGAAATGGAGTCGGTTCAGATCGTGGACGACATCGCCCGTGCGAACGATCATGCTGGTGAGTCGGACCTTCCTTGGCATAGCCCCCAGACTAAGGGGATTCGGCGGAGATTTCAACGCCTCGCTGCGGCCGGGACACGCCGCATCGCGCCCCTCATCCTCCCTTGCGTCCGGCGAGCCAGGCAAGAAGATCGGCGATCTCGCCCGGATCGAGGGCATCGATGAGACCCGCGGGCATCGCGGAAAGGTCCTGTGGCACGGTCCGTTTCACTTCCGCCGCAGCGAGCCGCCGCTCCAGTCCCGGGCCGCTGCGGAGGGTGAATCCATCCGCGTCCCGCTCGGGGATGAGTCCGGCGAGGGTCTCTCCCGAGGTCAACTCCACGGACCAGAGCCGGTGTTCGAGCGCGATGACCCGCGAGGGTTCGAGGAGGCTCTCGAGGATCGCACCCGGTCCGAGCCTCGATCCGATCCCGTCGAGATCGGGCCCGAAGGCCAGACCGGCTCCCCCGATTCGGTGGCAGGCGAGACACGCGGCGAGCTTGCCGGCCGGGGAGAGGAGTTTCGCGCCGTTGTCAGGGTCGCCTTTCCGCGAGAGGATCGCGCCGGGATCGTGGGTGCGGGGGCGGGGTCTCGCCGACGGATCGCGGAAACGCTCGAAGAGGGCGCGGATCTCCGGTTTCTCCGACGCGAGACCGGCTCCGATCGCCTCGCCGCGGGCGGGTTCGGGAATCGCGTTTCCGGCGAGGGCCTGGGCCAGGCGCATCGCCGAGGAGGCATCGGCCAAATGGGAATGGTCGAACTCCGACGGGAGGTCGGTCGTGACGGGAGTCTCCCTGGGCATCGCCGCCACCCATTCCCACAACAACCTCGCGCCATGGGGATCGACCTCGCGCGGACCGAGGGGGGGCATGTGGCCGCTGCCAACGGAGGCAACGCGGTAGTTCAGGACGGACCGCCACGGTTCGCCCGGGGTCACCGCCTGCGCATCGGTGAGGCCGAAATCCCCGCGCGTCGGCGCCTGCCAGAGCAGGGCCGTCTCCGACAGGGGCCGGTCGAAGTTCACCTCGAGCGGAGCGCTGCCGCCCCCGTGGCGGCGGTGGCAGTGGGCGCAGTTCGCGTGGAGCCAGGAGCGGGCCCGCGTCTCCAGTGGAGCCTGTCCGCGGCTCTCGGCGAGACGTCCGCCGGGATCGCGCTCGAAGTAATTCGCGTCGGCGATCCCGAGCGCGGCGGCCGTTTCGCGCGCGGGCAGTCCGGGAAAGGCGGGGAACCCGGCCAGTTGCGCGGGCTGGAAGCCGTTGACGAATTCGTTCCAGGAGGTGTGGCAGCGCAGGCATTCGGCCCGGCCCGCGATGCGGTAGCGGGGGCCGCCCTTCCATGCCGCGGCGGGCACGTCGATCTCGGCTCCGGAGGCCCCGACGAGTTCGGCGTCGGTCGCGTCCTCGTTCCACCGGTAGGAATATCCGTTCCAGGTCTCCCCGTCGTAGTGCAGCACCTGCGACTCCACCGGCCGCTTCCCGAGCCGGACGGTGCGCGCGAGGACCGCGTCCTTCGGCCAGGCCACGGTGTAGCGGCGGTTTGCGCCGGTGGTGGTGATGGTGGTTTTGTCAGGGAGCGCGATCCAGCGCGACGTGGTCGCCCCGTCCTCCCACATCGGCTCGGTCACCTGGTATTCGTAGACGCCCTCCGCGGGGACCGCCGCGGCGGTGTCGCGGAAGAGACCGGTCTCACTGAGGAGACGGGGGAAATCGGACGGCTGATCCGCCTTCGGATTCTTCACGAGACGGAAGGCCGTGGTCGGGCTGCCGTAGTGCAGGTAATAGAGCTCGCCGTCGGACCCGAGACCAAAGGTCACGATCTTGTGCGGCGTGTCGGCGATCTCTTCGTGCCGCGTCATCCGCCGACCGTCATGCCAGATGGCCCAGATCTTTCCCGTCTCATAATCGGCATAGACATAGGCGCCGCGCAGCTCCGGCAAGCGGGAACCGTTGTAGACGAAACCCCCGGTGATCGAGGCGGCCTCGCTGTGGGGATGGGCCGCGACCGGCGGGGTGATCGGCGCGAGCGGGCTCGCCGAACCGGGCAGGATGGGCTGCGAGGCCTCCATCGCGCTCCAACCGTGGTTGCCGCCCTTGCCGACGAGATGGATCATTTCCCACAGCTCCCAGCCCACGTCGCCGACCCAGAGCCGGCCGTCGGTGTGGAAGCTCATCTTCCACGGATTGCGGAAGCCGAAGGCCCAGATCTCTGGCCGCACCTTCTCCTTCCCCACCCAGGGATTGTCGGGCGGAATGCGATAGGCGAGACCCGCGTCCCGGTGATCGACATCGATCCGCAGGATCGCGGAGAGCAGGTCGGAATTGTCCTGCCCCGTCTTCAAACCATCGGGCGGCGAGGGCGCGGTCGCGTCGCCGGTGGAGACATAAAGCATGCCATCGGGGCCGAACTGGAGGTGGGCTCCGTTGTGGCCGCCGCTGCGCCAGGTGAGGAGAACCTCCTCGCTTTCCGGGATGAGTTTCGGAGGATCGGTCGCGGAAATGCGGAAACGCGAGAGCTTGGTCCCGTCATCGAGATCGTTTCCGATCGTGTAGGTGAGGAAAACGGTGTGGTTCTCATCAGCCCGCGGATGAAAAGCGAGGCCGTAGGCGTTGGTGAATCCCTCGCGGCCGGTCTTCAGGTCGCCGAAGAGGTCCGCTCCCGATCCGTCGCCCGATTCGGTGAAAGACCAGATTTTGCCGTTGCGCTCGACGATGTGGAACCGGCCCTCCCTGGCCACCAGTTCGAGCCCTTGGTCGACCGCGAGCTTCGGATAGACCGGCTCCGGGGCATAGGGTTTGGCCGGTTCGGGGGATCCGTGGATCCGTGAACTCGCCCAGGGGACGCGGACCGGTTCCGCGGCGCTCGCGGTCGCGGCGCCGAAGAACGGCATCAAGGAGAAGATCGCAAGTCGTGTCATGAGTTCCGGCCAACCCGCCGGATTTCCGGCGAGGCGGATTAGACGACAAGGATCGGAGCGATGACAAGCGCGAAATGAGGGCCGCCGGCCCGCGAACAGGCGACGAAAGCCCGACGGGGGCGCGATCACGCGGAACGGCCGGGGAAATTCACGACCGGTTGCCATCACCGCCTCCGGAAAAGCGAACGGCGATCACCACCGCCAGGACGATCATCAAAAGCGAACCGAAAACCATTTCACCCAGGATGTGATAAAGGAATAAAAGCGCGAGCGCCAGAAGGAGGTTGAGGATGATCCAGCTGGGCCTGTCTAAGATGTCCCGGATGTGAACGATGCTGGCGGGAAGCCCCCGGTTCCGGGTCGCGAGCCAACCCTCGATCTTTTCCCGGATGTCCGCCGGAACGCGTTCGCAGACCGGGTCCCAGAACTCGATCGGTTGCGTGTCGATCGCATCGAGCAGGATGCGCCAGCCCAGACCGTTGCGCGGGATCGCCGGTTGATGCTCATCGGAAAGCAGACGCCACCAGAAGCTCCGATGACGCCTTGGGATCCCCAGGATCTGCTTTCCGATCCAGATTTCCTCCGTGATCTCCTCATCAAAAACCTCGCGCCGGCCGGAATCGAAATTCTCATACACTACCCGCGCCAATTCGTCGGCAAGGCGGGGATCCGGGATCGAAAGCCGCATGGCGAGCTGCCTCATGAACTCCGCGGAGCGTCGCGGGACGGTGCCTTGAACGGACTTCAGCAGGCATTCCGCGAACCGGGACATGCTCTTCCATTTCGCGGCCCGCTGCCATTCGTCAACCACTTCCTGACAAAGCGAGAACTCGCCGCGTAGGATCTGATGCACCAGCAAGACGTGGGGCATGTGGGAAGCGAGGAGGTCGATTTCCCCGCCCGCGGCCCTTCGCCATTCCCCGGCGCGGCGCGTGGCGTCGAAACCGGCTGCGGAAAAAGCCGCCGCCGCCGCCTCGAAGGCCCGGCGCTTTTGCTTCCAACGGCTTCGCAACGCCCGCTTCAACCGGGCCGTCTCCTGCGATGGATCCGGCACGGACGGCGCGCCGGGCTCCGGCAAAAACACGGCGGAAATTCCATCCGTTCCCGGCGGGAGAGGTCCCGTCGCGGATCTCAAATCCGGATCGAGCCCGGGGTCGCGCGACCGTTCGGCGTTCGTGATTTCAGTTTCGCCCGGCCGCGGCCCAAGGTGCTCACAGGCGAGGTCCGGGTCCAAAACTGGGGGGAGTCGCATCCTCTCCCAAGAGCGGGAGCGTGGATTCCGTGGGAACCGCTTCATGCGACGGTGGTGTCCGGAAGGTTTCAAGACCTTCGTCATCGAACCATTCGGCGAAGCCGGATGACGGTTCCCGGAGCGATTTCAACGCCGCCTGATAGGCGTCGTGGAGAATCCGGAACCCCTCGGGATCCTTTTCCGGGCGGTGGAGCTTGAGAAGCCGCGCATAGGCCCGTTTCACATCCCGTTCGGTGGCCACCCGCCGATCCAGGTCCAACCTGCGCCACGGGTCAATCATCCCTTAAGAAGGGTTTCATAAAGGTGTCGAGAGCCATGCCGGCAGGCTTGATCCGGGCGGCGTCCTGGGACACGAGCGCCTGCTCGAACCGGGTGACCAACTCATCCAGTTCATCGCGGAGATCGCGGGTCAGATCCTCGTAAAGACGGTTGGCACGCTCCAGCCGTGCCCGGTTGACGGGAGCCTCGCGCGGGTGGATTTTGAGGGGCTGCAGCGCCCGGACCGTCTCCGCGATTTGCCTCTGCGACAGCATCCCCGCTCGCTGCACGAACACTTCGGTGAGCTGTTCCCCCGTCTCGACGATGGTGACATCGACTTCAAGCACGCCGTTCATGCTGTAGGAGAAGCGGACGTCGATCGCCCCCGGATGAAGCTGCCCCGGTCGGTGCCGCAGTCCTTCGACGAGGATCTCGCCGATTTTCTGGTTGTCCTTCACGAGACGCCCCTCTCCCTGGTAGATCCTCAGAAGAATTTCGTCCTGATCGTCATCGAACGTTGTGAATCGACGGCTCCGGCTCACCGGAACGGTGGTGTTGCGTTCGATGATGGGCGCGAAATAACCATCGTCGATTTCGCGGTACGACATCCGTTTTCCGATTTCCGCTCCGAGCGTGTGCGGGCACACGTCGGTGAGAACGAGTTCGTTGACCGCGTGATGTCCGGCGCAAAGCGCCTGCTGCACCGCGGCTCCCTGAGCCACGACGCGGACCGGATCCATCGAGCTCTCCGGAGGCAGGCCGAGGGAGTCGCGCAAGAGGTCGAAGACCACGGGCATGCGGCTGGCCCCGCCCACGAGGAGGACCGCGTCGAGGTGCTTGGGCGAGATTTTCGCGTCCCGCAGCACCCGCCGCACCACCGGCATGAGCCGCAGCGTCAGTTCCAAGGTGGCCTCCTGAAAATCCCGGCGCGTGACTTCGATCTCCCGTTTCCCGGTCCGGATGGTGGCGGACTCCGCCCGGCCGAGTTGGCGCTTCAGTTCCTCCACCTGTTCCCGCCAGTGGCCCCGGTCAGGCCCATCGGGCCGCCAGCGGACTTTCTCGATGATCCACTCGGCGAGGTGGTCGGTGTAATCCTCGCCGCCCAGCCGGCTTTCTCCCGCGGACGCTTTCACTTCGATCACTCCATCGAAGCATTCGAGCAGTGTTACATCGAATGTGCCCCCACCCAGATCGAAGATCAGAAGGGTGCTCATGTCGGCGTCTGGGCGAAACCCGTAGGCCAGCGCCGCCGCGGTCGGTTCATTCACGAGGCGCTCCACCTCCAGGCCGGCGATTCGCGCCGCCTCCAGGGTCGCTTGGCGCTGCAGGTCATGGAAGTAGGCCGGAACGGTGATGACCGCCTTGTCCACCGCGGTCTCGAGGCGGAGCTCCGCGATCCGCTTGAGTTCCCGCAGGATCGCGGCGCTGCATTCCACGGGCGTCCAGGTCCGTCCTCCGAAAGGGTAGACGGCCGGAGTCCCCATGTCCCGTTTGAAAAAGGCGCGGCCCGCATCCGGAGCCGTCACGAGACGGTCTTTGGCGGCCCGCCCGACGAGAAGCCCGCCATCCTTCGCCACCGCAACGGCCGAGGGGACGAGATCTTCGCCCAGCTCATTGAGCAGGGTCATGGGGTGCCCGTCGCGCAGGATCGCCACGAGGCTGTTGGTGGTTCCCAGATCGAGCCCGATCATCGATTGGATGATGCCGTGACCCACGGATGAGCGCAACCAAATCCTCGTCGGCCGACACGGGCGACGGGTCGTCTGTGATTGTCTTCAGAGCGCGCGGCCCAAACCTCAGATCCAAGGGAGAAGGGGGGGGAAAGCGAGGGAGCGTTGGATACAATTCCGATCGAGAGAATCCATACCCGCTCAGGAGGGCGTAAGACGCGACCCAATCACTTGCTTAGATCGGCCCTCAGTTGCCACTGGCCCAGAAGATCTCCCGTAGCGTTGTATTCCCTCATGTTGTCCCTGAGGGACATCAAGCCGACCGTCGAGGTTCTCCAATTTCGCTTGATTACGAGCCTCTTTGACCCGGTTCGGATCGTGGTCGCCCCGACTTGGGGATTGAAGCTTTCCCCATAATAAAGACCGCTGATGATCGCCCGGTGCCTGTTGACGGAGGTTTTGTTGTAAAGCAAGTAGGAGGTGCCGGTGCCGAAGTATCCGGTCACCGTTCTCCGGGTCGATGAAGGCACCCGCTCCGTGGCAAATTGGCTCACGGGAACTACCGTGAACGTCCCGGTCCCAGTGGTCCGGAAGGATTTATTACCGGAGATTACGCCACTGTAGGAACCGTTGTATCCCAATTCGCGCAATTGACGCCGGGTGGAGCCATTGCCCATGGCGATTCCGGAAACCAGCAATAGCGCGGCCCCGATGAAAACGCCCGGGGAAAGGCGGCCGAGTGAGGTCTTGAAGTCGAGGAAGGAGGAGTTTGCTGTGATTTTCATGATCTTGTGTAATCCTGAAGACGAGAAGGAACTCCGGGATAACGGAAATGTTCTGATCCGGCAAGCTTTTTCCGCGGAATATCGGCCAGGGCGCGATATTCGGACCGCTTCGCCCCCCCTCCCGTGATCGGGGGATTGCCCGGAATCGCAAAATCCGGGAATCTCTTCCCGTTGGCATGATTGCATTTCACGACCCGTCACGGCGTTCCTTTCTCCGCATCGGCTCCCTCGGACTCGGCGGATCGGTTTTCTCACTGCCGCACTATTTGGCCGCGAAGACGGTCGCGCCCCATCTCCTGAAGGACCGTTCGGTCGTCTTCCTGTTCATGCACGGGGGTCCCTCCCAGACCGAGACCTTCGAGCCGAAAATGGACCAGCCCGCGGGAATCCGCTCGGCCACCGGGGAAATCCCGACGACCCTCCCCGGCGTGACCTTCGGTGCCACCTTTCCAAAGCTTGCCCGTCTCGCCCACAAGCTCGCCATCGTCCGCAATTTCCGGACGGGGACCGGGGCGCACGACATCAAGCCCATTGTCGGGAAGAATTCCCTCGGGGCAAATCTGGGCTCGCTCTACGTCCGCGCCGCCGGAACGAACCATCCGAACGGGATCCCACGGAACATCGCGCTCTACCCGAAGGCCGTCGATCCTGCCGCCATGCCGATGACCAAGACCTTCGGCGATTTCGCCTCGTCCGGTCCGCTCGGCGCGGCTTACGCCCCCTACGAGCCCGGCGAGGGAGCGCAGATGCAGGCGGACATGACCCTGACACTCGGCCGCGACCGCTTCGACGACCGCCGTCTCCTTCTCGGCGACCTCGACACCGCGCGGCGCCATCTCGACACGACCGGAGCCGCCGGGCTCAGCGGTTTCCAGGGGCAGGCCTTCGACATGGTCCTCGGAGGCATCGCCGATGCCTTCGACGTGACGAAGGAGGATCCGCGCACCCTCACCCGATACGACACCGCTCCGCTCGTGCATCCCGACAAAATCCGGAAAGTTTGGAAAAACCACCAGTATTACCGGGACCACGGTCAGACCATCGGCAAGCTCATGCTCCTCGCCCGCCGCCTCTGCGAACGGGGCGCAGGCTTCGTGACGGTGACGACCAATTTCGTCTGGGACATGCACGCCGACGTGAACAATGCCACCATGGTCGAAGGTATGGACTATGTCGGCGCACCCTTCGATCATGCCGTTAGTGCCTTCATCGAGGATGTCGAGGCGCGCGGTCTCTCGGAAAAGATCCTCCTCGTCTGCTGCGGGGAGATGGGGCGGAACCCGGTGATGAACGCCAAGGGTGGCCGGGACCACTGGGGCAACCTCAGTCCCCTGCTCCTTTACGGGGGCGGACTGAAAACCGGTCAGGTTGTCGGGAGGAGCGATCGACGCGGCGGCGAGCCCGACGGCACCGCAGTCGAGATGGAAAACCTCACCGCCACGATCCTGCACGCGCTCCTGGACCTCGGCGAGGTGCGACTCATGGAGGGACTCTCCAATGAGTTGCTCACCACCATGACCGGCCCCTCCCCGATCCGCGAACTCGTCTGAGGCCGGTCGAATCCGTCGAAGGCCGCATTGCCTCCGGCGGGGAACCGTCGATCCGCCGAATCGTCCGTCCGCTCTTCGGCACCGCGGACCCGGCAAACTCAATCGAGCCGTTCGATCGTTCCATTCTCGACCGGCAACGGTTTTGGATCCAACCCGAATCCCTGATTGGCCGCGAGAAACCCGGGTATCGGGTCGGCGTGGCGGTCGATTCAAAAACGAAGCCGTGATTCCGACGGATCGGATTGACAGACTCCGGGCTTTTTCGGAAACTGCGGGCCATGTCAGAAAACGCCTTCTCCCTCATTGTCTGTCTTCCCGGCGAAGAACCGGCCCGCCACGATCTCGCGGGCGACTCCGTCACCTTCGGCCGCAGTCCCGAAAACCAGATCCAGATGCTCATCGCCGAGGTTTCGGTGAGACACGGCCGCTTCGATCGCGATGGCGAGGGTTACCGCGTCGTTGATCCGGGTTCGACCAATGGGACCCGCGTCAACGGAGCTCCGGTCGGACCCGACGGAGTCGCCCTGAAGCCGATGGACCGACTCGTCATCGGCACGGTGGTCAACGCTTATTTCATTCCCACCGCGGTCCTCGCTTCGACCCCGGTCGCAGATCTCGTCGCTTCGCTCGAGGCATCCAAGGCTGCGGCCACGCCCAAAACCGCACCAGTGGCGCTCGCGTCGCCCACCGCAGCCCCGGCCGCTCCGGTCCGCCCCGCTGCCCCGGCCGCGCCCGGCGCACCGGCACGAAGCCCCGTTCCGGTGGGTGGACCGCCCGTGCCTCCGGCCAGTCCGGGTGGCACGACCGTGAAACTCGATCAAGTCCGCGGTCCCGGAGTCAAACCCGCGGCCATTCCCGCACCTTCGCGTCCACCGGTCACCGGCGTTCCCGCCGCCCCTGCGGCACCCGGAGCGGCTCCGGTCCGTCCGGCCGGCGTCGTGCCCGTGAAACCTGCCGGCGCCGTCCCGGTTCGTCCCCCGGTTGCCCCCGGTGCCACTCCGGCACCCGGCGGAGTCCAGCCGATCCCGCTGAAGCGCCCGGCACCGTCGAGCCCCACCATTCCGCTTCCAAAATCCCCGCCGAAGCCGGGTCAGTGAGGAACCGGCATGGGACCGGGCCACGTGGCACCGGCCTCTTGCGAGTCATCAACCGGCGGGACGCCGATGCCACGCGCCCGTCCCACGCCCTTGCTCCCCTGGCATTCGGGTCAATGCGGAAACGGGGTGCCCGGCGCGTCGTGCGTGCTCTCCCTCAGTGGGTGAGGGCGTAGAAGACGATGTTGATCCCGAGCGGATAGGAGTATTTCTCCGAAAACTCGCGGAAATACCACGGATCCGTGCCTTCCTCCTCCCAACCGTCGCCGAGGTCGGTGTTGAAACAGATCATCATGCAGATGCGCCCGGAATCGTCGAGGATGGCGCGGTAGTGCGGGGTCTCGGATCCCGGTTTGTTCCACTCGTAGGTGATCCCCTCCTCGCGGCCCATCATCGCCATGCCCACCGCGGGAATCTGCGGTTTCATCTCGAGGTCGAAGACCATGTGGAAGATCGGGTGGTCGAGTTCAAGCTCGACATACTCGCGGTCCGGGAAAATCTGGCGCAGGGCTCGCTCGAAGTTCTTCCACTCGTAGATGCCCCAGAAGTCGTCGACCATGATGAATCCGCCGTTGAGCAGGTAGTCCCTCAGGATCGCAGCCTCCTCCTCGGTGATCCAGATGTCACCGGGTTCGATCATGTAGATGAAGGGATAATGCCGCAGCTGTTCCGCGTCGATGTCGACGATGGCCCCCTTCGGATCGACCTGGAGCGAGGTCAGTTGCTGGAGACGGTAGGAAAAGTTCAGCTCGCTGTCCGGATAGTCGATCATCCATTTCGCGCGCTGGCCCATCCACGTCCCCGAATTGTAGCGAAGCCGGGCGAAGGTGAAGACGTCGTTCGGCAACTCGGCGCTGACATCCCAGTCGGGGAAATCGTAGTAGCGCCCTTCGCGCCATTCACGCGGATCCTCGGGGACCTCGCCGTCCTTGATCCCGAAGTAGGTGGGCCGGATCTTGCCCGCCCGGTCCTGGGTCAGGGCGCCGGCCGCGAGAACGAGGGTCGCCACGAGGCCTGCGGTCTGGAGAAACGGGCGGGACATGACGGGAGCGTAGTCGAAAGAACCGTTCGAGGGAACGAAAAACTCGGGCGCGTTTCCGCGGCTCACTTCCGCAGACTGCGGACATGGCTTTCCACCGCCGCGGCGAGCCCGCGCTGGTTGTAGCCCCCCTCGAGCACGGAGACGAGCCGCCCGCCCGCGTGGTGGTCGGCGAGTTCGAGGAGGACTTCCGTCAGGGTCGCGAATTCGGCGTCGGTGAGGGTGAATTGCCCGAGCGGATCCCCAAGGCGGCTGTCGAATCCCGCAGACACGAGAATCAGGTCCGGCTTGAAGTCGCGCATCGCTTCGGTGAAGGCCCCGCGGAAGGCGCCGCCGATCTCCTTCATTCCTGATCCCGCCGGCAGGGGCACGTTCAGGGTCGTCCCCCGCCCCGCCCCGGACCCCGTCTCATCCTTCGCCCCCGTTCCCGGATACCAGGGCGATTGGTGGGTCGAAAAAAAGAAGACACTGCCATCTTCAAAGAATATGTCCTGCGTTCCGTTGCCGTGATGGACGTCCCAGTCGATGATGGCGATGCGCCCGAGTCCGTGTTTCCGCTGCGCGTAACGCGCCGCGATGGCGACGTTATTGAACAGGCAGAATCCCATCCCGCGGTCGGGCGTGGCATGGTGGCCGGGCGGCCGCACCGCGCAGAAGGCGTTTTTCCAGGTGCCCGCGACGACCCCGTCGACCGCGTTGAGGAGTCCGCCGGCGGCGGCCCGGGCGACCGCGAGCGATTGGGGGCCGTAGTTCGTGTCGCCCGTGCTGAGCTGGCCGTATCCCCTGCCATCGACCTCGGAGAGGACCGTGCGCAGGTAGGCGTCGGAGTGGACGAGGCGGATCTCGTCGTCCGTCGCCTCGCGTCCCTTCACCGGCTCGCATTCGGCGGCGAGGCCCGAGGTTTCGAGCCGGTCGAGGATGGCGGTGATGCGGCCCGGGGCCTCCGGGTGGTGATCCCCCGGGTCGTGGCCGGTGAAGCCGCGGTCGAGGAGCAGGGCGGTGGGTTTCATGGCGGAGGAGGATGGTTCACGCGGTTCGCCGGAACAAGGCCGAGTAGATCATCCCGACGGATCCGACGATGAAGAGAAAGGGAAACCAGATCGTGTAGAGGGCGGCCTTCGAATCCTTTTTCAGCACCACCATTTCAGGCAGGTCGGGATCGAGCCAGCACACCGTCTCCGTGCCGACCGCATACTGCTCGATCTTCTTCTTCAGCTTCCGCGGGTCGCTCGCCTCGGTGGGGAGGCGCTTGATGCGGTCTCCGAGATAGTCGTGGCCGTTCCACTGGTAACGGTAGGTCACCTTGAGAAGGTATTTCGGCATGCCCCGCTGGTTGCGCTGGGTGTCGTCGACCGCAAGGGATTCGATGCGGCAGGGCACCTCGACCCACGCGTCCATCTCCGCGGCGCGGAGGTAGGACCTCCAGAGGTAGGTCACGAGAGCCCAGCTCACCGCGATGAGGACCAGCGCCATCAGGCACTTCCAGATTCTTCCGCCCAGGTCTCGGGGCGGGGAAGGCGGGGTGGCGGGATCGGAGGAGTCGTTTTTCACGTCGCGCATTGGTTGAACGCGTTTAGCTTAGCCCCATGAGCGAATTATCCCAACAGATTACGGAAGACATGAAAACGGCGATGCGTGAGAAAAACACGCTCGCCCTGAACACGATCCGCATGCTGAAGTCGGCCATCAAGAACGCCGCCATCGAAAAGGGCGGGGCCAGCGCCGAACTGACCGATCCCGAGATCGTCGCCGTGATCCGTCGCGAGGTGAAAAAGCGCCAGGATTCCGTCGAGCAGTATACCACCGCCGGCCGCACCGAACTCGTCGAGCAGGAACAGGCCGAGATCGCCGTGCTCAACGGTTACCTTCCCGAACCCCTCGGCGAGGCCGAACTCCACGCCATCATCGACGCCGCCGTGGCCGAAGTCGGCGCGACCTCGCGCAAGGAAATGGGCGCGGTCATGAAGCTCGTGCAGGAGCGCACCGCCGGCCGCGCCGACGGCAAGACGCTCTCCCAGGCCGTCATGGCGAAACTGGGCTGAGGCCCGCCGCTCGGGATCATGAAGGTCTCGGCCATCCTCGTCGCCGCCGGCAGCAGCCGGCGCATGGGCTTCGACAAGCTCGCCGCCGATCTCGCGGGCGAGAGCGTCCTCGTGCGCTCGATCCTCGCCTTTGAGGCCTGTCCCGGCATCGCCGAAATCCGCGTGGTGACGAATCCGGAGAAGTTCGCCGAGGTGGCCGCCGCCGCCGCCCGGCTCGGAATCTCGAAATTCGTCGAATCCCTCCCCGGTGGGGCCGAACGCCACCTCTCCGTGAACGCCGGACTCGTTCGGATCGGGTCGGATTGCGACCTCGTCGCGGTCCACGATGCGGCGCGCCCGCTCGTGACGCCCGCCGCGATCTCCCGCTGCATCGCCGCAGCCGCCGAGGGCGGGGCCGCCACCCTCGCCCACCGGGTCGCCGATACCCTGAAACGCGGCAACGCCGCCGGCGAAGTGATCGGAGCCGTGTCGCGCGAGGATCTCTGGGCGATGGAGACCCCGCAGATTTTTTCCACCGTGCTCCTTCGCGAAGCCTACGCCGCCGTCCTCGCCCGGGGAGAACTCGTCACCGACGAAGTCTCCGCCGTGGCCGCGCTCGGACATCCCGTGAAGCTCGTCGAAAACCCCGAGCCGAACCTCAAGATCACCGTTCCGGGCGACCTGGCCGTGGCGGAGGCGATTCTGCGGGGGAGATGACGGATTGGAGGATGGGTTCGCGATCCTCCTGGTCCGTCCCCTCGCTCACAGCTTCGCCGCGATCAGTTTCTCCATCTTCACGATGTCCGCGGCGAAGAGACGGATACCTTCGGCGGTCTTTTCCGTGGCCATGGCATCCTCGTTGAGGAGGAAGCGGAAGGACTTCTCATCGGCGGCGATACGTTCCACCGGTTCCGCAGCGGCGAGTGCGGGGGACAGCTTGCGCTCCACCGTCCCTTCGGACTTCTGCAGTTCCTCGAGCAGGCTCGGGCCGATCGTGAGCAGGTCGCAGCCCGCCAGCTCGAGGATCTGCCCCGTGTTGCGGAAGCTCGCCCCCATCACCTCCGTCGGATAACCGTGCTGCCGGTAATAGGCGTAAATTTTCCGGACCGATTGCACCCCGGGATCTTCCGCGCCCGCGTATTCCGTTCCCGTGCTTTTCTTGAACCAGTCGTAGATGCGCCCGACGAAGGGCGAGATCAGGGTGATGCCGCCCTCGGCGCACGCTACGGCCTGGACCAGCGAAAACATCAGGGTCAGGTTGCAGTGGATGCCCTCCTTCTCCAGCCTCGCGGCCGCGCGGATCCCTTCCCAGGTCGAGGCGATCTTGATGAGAATGCGTTCGCGCGGAATTCCGTCGCCCTCGTAAAGCCGGATGATCTCGCGTGCTTTTGTCAGGGTGCCCTCCGTGTCGAAGGAGAGGCGCGCGTCCACCTCCGTCGAGACGCGGCCCGGCACGATCCCGAGGATCTCCTTTCCGAAATTCACGAGGACCCGGTCGATGATGGCCCCGACGAGCGCCCCGCCCGAAAGCGGCGACGCCTTGAGGTCCGCCACGGCCCGGTCCACGAGCGGCGCGTAGGCCTCCTGTTGCGCGGCCTTCAGGATCAGCGACGGATTCGTCGTCGCATCCTGCGGCCGGTAGGCGCGCATCGATTCGAAATCGCCCGTGTCCGCGACGACCGTGGTGTATTGCTTCAATTGCTCGAGGAGATTGGCCATGGCGGAAGCTTGCCGGGAAAGCCCGCCCTTGTCCAACGGATCCGGTTGAGACCTTCGGCAACGGGTTCGTCACCACCCCGGATCACACCGGACCGCCGGGGAGACGCGGGGGACCGGACGGGCCCGGGGTTCCTCGAACCGGCATCGGTGGAGGTCCGGCGATCGGAATCCTTGCAGCAGCTGACGAAGGAAGCAGGGCGGTGCCGTAGACCATGATCTCGCATCCCGAAACCTTTCCCTCCTGCTTTGCTCCGATCGTGCTCGTCTCGATCCGGACGTTGCACACGGCCGTCGCCCCCATTCTCCGCGCCTCCTCGACCATTCGCAGAATCGCCTCGCGCCGGGCGCGCTCCTGCATCCGCGAGAGGGAGAGGAATTCCCCGCCGACCAGTTTGCGCCACTTCGCGCAAAAGGACTTGAAGTGGTCCGCCGCGATCACGACTGAACCCGAGACGAGGGTTCCGCCTCCGGGTTGAAGGCCCGCCGGGGGCGTTCTCAAGTCTGTCACCGGAAACCCGGCGAGGGCGGCTTCGCGCTTCGCGAGATCGTCGAAATGGCGTCGTTCCTGGACCGCACCGATGACTCCCCCGATAATCAGAACCAGAATCGGAAGGGAGAAGGCAACGAGCCATGCGAGCACCACGAAAACGGCGAGGAGCATGCTGGCGGCTTCATTCGTCTCCATGTCAGGTAAGGGAGCGGTTTGGTGGCGGGCACCGGATTCAACCCACGACCACGGCCGTGCCATAGGCATAGAGCTCAGCGGCACCGGCGGTGACGGAGCTCGTCGAGAAGCGCACGTTGACGACCGCGTTGGCCCCGAGGCCCTGCGCCTGGGCGACCATGCGAGCAACGGCCTCCTGTCTCGCTTCGGTGAGCAGCTCGGTGTAGCCCTTCAGTTCGCCACCGACGATGTTCTTCAATCCCGCCATCAGGTCACGGCCGACATGCTTGGCGCGGACCGTGTTCCCTTGGACGAGGCCGCGCACCTCGAGGATGTTCCGGCCCGGAACGGTTTCGGTGTTGACGAGGATCATGACTTCGATTGGAAACGCGAACCCCAACGAAGTCGAGGGAAATCTTCGACACCTCCCCGTTCGCGCGTTCGCGCGTGGCGCCGGATCGAATGACACACCGATGGAGCAGCCGGCAACCCCGGCTCAGCCCGCCACCTTCTTCGGGTCGCGGAAAAAGATCAGGAAGACCCCGAGCACGACCAACGCGCCCCAGGCCGGAATCTGCCAGATCGCCGCCCAGTCGTGCGTGAGACCGTTCACGGGCGTTTCCAGCGCGTAATGCTGCTGCACCTTCCCGGCGAGGAGACTGCCGACGAAATTCCCCACGCCCCAGAGGATGAAGGCGATGAACCCCTGCGCCGCCCCACGGGTGCGTTCACCCGCCTCGTCGTCCACGTAGAGCTGGCCCGCGATGAAGAGGAAGTCGTAGCAGGCTCCGTGCAGGAGGATCGCCGTGAAGATCAGCGCCGTCGTCCATTCCCCCGCCCCCACGCTGCCCGAGAGCGCGAAGTAGCGCGCCACCCAGCACGCGATCCCGAGGAAGAGCGTCTTCTTGTAGCCGAAACGCTTCAGGAAGAACGGAAGGAGCAGGAAGAAGACCACGTCCGAGATCTGGGCGTAGGAGGTCTTCACGAGCATGTTCTCCCATTTCAACTCGGTGAGGTATTGACCGAGGTTCACGAAGTAGAAGTAGAGCGGAATGCAGATGAGGAACATGCAGAGGATGAAGATCGCGAAGGACGGTTTCCTCATCAGCGCGAGCGCATCGAGGCCGAGGATCTCGCCAAGGCTCACGTCCGCCCCGGTTTTCGTCGGCGGCGTGTGCGGCAGGGCCAGTGAGAAGAGGCCGAAGAGGATGGAGGCGCCGCCCGCGAGATAAAACTGGACCGGTGACTCCGCGCCGTTCACCGCGTTCACCGCGACGAGGCCCCCGATCCAGCCGACCGCGGAAAGCATCTTCACGCGGGGGAAATCGACCTTCGCGTTGGCGAGGTGCGTGAAGGACAGCGAGTTCCCCAGCGCGAGGGTCGGCACGTAGAGCGCGCAGTAAAGGATCAGCATCGGATAGAACGCCGCGAAGGTCTTGCATTGCGGCAGCACGAAGAGCACCACGCCCCCGGCGATGCCGAGGAGGGCGAGGAGTTTTTCCGAGGCGAAATAGCGGTCCGCGATCAACCCGACGAGGAAGGGCGAGATCATCGCCCCGATCGCGAAGGCCCCGTAGGCCAGGCCGATCTGCCCGCCTTCGAATTTCAACGCGTTCGCCAGGTAGGTGCCCATGCTCACATACCAGCACCCCCAGATGAAATACTGCAGGAACATGAAGGCGGAGAGCTTGACCTTGAGCGCGGTTTGCATGGGGATGGGAGACGGTTTCAGGTCCAGTGCAACGCGCCACGGCCAAAAAGTCAAGGGATTCGCGGCCCGGACGCGATGGCGGCGCGCGCCCGATCCGCGGGCAGCCCCGGCCTCGTGCCCCCGCTTTTTTGAACGAACCCGGTTGCTTCGCGGACCGTAGCCTGTTGATTGCCCGCCGCGCATGGTGCTCCGCTCGCTCAACCTGAATCAATTCCGCTGCTTCGCGTCCCTGCGGCTCGAACTGGCACCGGGCGTGACCCTGTTCCACGGCAACAACGCCCAGGGCAAGACCTCGATCCTCGAGGCCTCGTGCGTGCTCCTGCGCCTGCAAAGTCCGCGCACCGCGACGCTGGGCGACTGCATCCGCTTTTCGGAAAAGGCCTTCGCGGTCGGCGGTGTCCTCGGGGGATCGACGGAGTCGGAACTGCGCCTGCAATACCGCGAGACGGGACGAAAACTCCTCGTCGATGGCGAGGCGCAGAAAAGCGCGTCCGATTACCTGCGCCACAGCGCCCTCGTCGTGTGGATGGCGAACGACGACCTCGCCCTCGTCCGCGGCGGCGGAGACGGGCGGCGGCGCTTTCTCGACTTCATGGCCTCGCAGCTTTATCCCGGCTACCGCGAGGCGCTGCGGGCCTACGAAAAGGCGCTGCGTTCGCGCAATCACCTCCTCAAGCGCGACGCCTCGCCGAAGTGGCCGCAGATCGACGCCTACTCGCGCCTGCTCCACGATTACGGGCAGGTCCTCTCGAGCGCGCGGCGCGTCCTCATCGAGCAACTGCAACCCCGCGCAGCCGAGGCGCAGATCCTCATCAGCGGCACCGGGGAGATCCTGACATTGCACTATGAAAGCGCGAGCGGCGAGGGCGATGATCTCCTCGCCCTGCTCGAATCGAAACGCGACGAGGAACTGCGCAAACGCCAGACCGCGGCCGGGCCCCATCGCGACGACCTCGCCCTCCTCCTCAACGGCATGCCCTCGGCGAAGTTCGCGAGCGAAGGCCAGCAGCGCACCGTCGCCCTCGCCCTGAAGCTGGGACAGACGAACCTCTTCCTCGAGACGCGCCAGGAGGCTCCCGTGATGCTGATCGACGATGTCTTCGGCGAACTCGATCCGGGCCGCCGCAACGCGCTCATGGCGAACTGGCCCGCGGCCTCGCAGAAGCTCATCACCACGACCCACCTCGACTGGCTCGATGACCGCTTCGCAGACGCGAAGCGGCTCCATGTCGAGGGCGCGAGGGTGGGGTGACGGTCACGGCCCAAGGCCGCGCATCCCATGCGACGGCACCTGTAGCCGCCCTCAGCGAGGTCGGGATGGGTGTCCATCGATCCTTCACCGGTAGACCCGCACGACCCGGCTCGTGATGCCGGTGAGGATCTCCCAGGGAATCGTGCCCGCCTTTTCCGCGATCTCCGCCACGGTGATTTCCGCTCCGCCCTGACGACCGATGAGCACGGCCTCGTCACCGCGTTTCACCCCGTCGACCGTGGAGACATCGACGAGGATCTGGTCCATCGTGACACGCCCGAGGAGGGGACAGCGTGTTCCTCCGATGAGGACCGAGGCGTCGTGGCCCGAGAGATGGCGCGGATACCCGTCGCCGTAGCCGGCCGCGAGGGTGGCGACGCGGGTGGGACGCTCGGTGACGTAGGTCCGGCCGTAGCTGACTCCGGCTCCGGCGGGCAGGTCGCGGACCAGGGTGACTCGCGTCTTCAGGCTCATCACCGGTTTCAGGCCGGTCTCCGATCCAGGCAGCGGGGAAATGCCGTAAAGGGCGAGCCCCGGCCGTGCCAGCGTGGCGAAGGGCATGGCCTCCTGGAATCCGATCAGTCCCGCGCTGTTGCCGAGGTGGATGTGGCACCCGGGTTCCGGTTGGACCGCCTCGAGGAGGGCGCGGAACCGGGCGATCTGGTCGCGGGTGAAGGCCTCATCCTCGTCGGCCGAAGGAAAGTGGCTCGCGATGCCCTCGAGCCGGCAGAACGGATCGCGCCGGATCCGGTCGACGAGCCCGGGGAAATCCTCCGGCTGGGAGCCCATGCGTCCCATGCCCGTGTCGACGACGGCATGGAGACGGGCGATCGTGCCCAACCTCTCCGCGGCCGCGGCGTAGGCCTCGACTTCCTCCGGCAGGGAAACCGATCCGCTGAATCCATCGGCCACGACCGACCCGACCTCCTCGGGAGCGGCGGGGCTGAGGATGAGGAAATCGGCCCGGTGTTCACCGGCGGCGTTCCGCGCGCGCCTCGCCTCACGGAAATTGGCGACACCGAACCAGCCGACCCGGCCTGCGAGGGCCGCGACGACCTCGGGCAGGCCATGGCCGTAGGCATCGGCCTTGACGATGGCCATCAGTCCACAGCGCGGTCCCGCGAGGGACGCGAGGACTTCCGCGTTGCCGCGCAGGGCGCCGAGATCGACCTCGGCCCGGCAGCGCGGCGGGGGATCGGCGGGGAGCGGCGTCGTCATTTCCGCGCCGCGAGTTCCTTCTGGATGGGCTCGAAGTCGCCCTCCTCGCAGCATCGCACGAAACCCTCGCAATAGGATTTCAGCTTGTCCCAGACGAGGCGGATCTCTTCGGACTCCTCCTTCGAGATGTCGTTGTCCTGGGCCGCGCGCGAGACCGCGTCGAGCAGTCCGGCGAACTGCTGCACGATCTGGTGCGTCGCGGGGACGACGGAATATCCCTTCGTGGGGCAGGACTTCGGATTCCTGACAAAATAACCACCGGCGCGCTGGCAGAGCCACTCGACGATCGCGGGATGGCGGGTGAGGCGGACGAGTTCCTCGACCCGGTCGAGCGGATTGCGGCTGCCCGAGCCCTGGCCCTCTGGCGGCTGCGCCCACTTGTAGACGAGGGAAAGCGAGACGCCGAGCTCGGCGGCGATTTCCTTCGGGCTCACGTTCGGGCTGTCAAAGGCCTCCTTGAGAACTTCGTGCGACTCCATGTTGGCCCGCAGTGTGCCCGAAGCCGGGGGGCAATACAAGCGGCGAAACGACGCCTTCTTCAACCCACCCGCTGCACCACGATACCATTGTGGCCCGCCGCGACAAGGCGGGTTCCGTCCCCGTCGAGGAGGAAGTCGTGGACATGGAACGGGAGCTTGGACTCGTGGAGCGATTTGCGGGAAGCCGGGTCGATGAGGAGGGCGAAGCCGCCGTTGTCGCCGCCGCAGGCGACGAGCCACTCGCCCCGCGGGTGGAAGGCGAGGCGCTCGATGAGGCCCTTGAATTCGGACGATTCGAACTCGCCGAGGGTCCCGCCCTTTTCCGAATCGAAAAACCGGAGGCGGGCCGCCGCGCCGAGGTGGTCGATGTTCCCGATCTGGCCGATGCCCCCGGCGACGAGGGTGCGTCCGTCGGGCGAGAAGGCGAGCGATCTCACCCCGCCGATGGAATGGCGCCGCTGCTTCGGATCCCACGTGTACATGCAAGAGGCATCGAGCGAGGCGATCTCCCGGCGCGTGGCGACCTCCCACACGAGGATGCGGCCGGTCTTGTCCGCCGTGGCGAGGCGGCTCCCGTCCGGGCTGAAAGCGCAGGTGAACAACATCGAGGGATATTGGTGCGGGGTCTCCGCGGCGTGACCTTTCAACTCGCCGCGGGGCGCGCCGGTGGCGGCATCCCAGAGCCGGCAGACCATGTCGTCGGCAACGCTCGCGACGAGACTCCCGTCGGGCGAGGCGACGACTTTCCGGATCCATTTCGCGTGGGCTTCCGCGACGTGATGCACCGGGCGCATCGAGGCGGTGTCCCACCAGATGAGGGATCGGTCCCACGCTCCCGAAACGAGCCGGGAAGCTCCCGCCGCGAGGGCGAGTCCGGTGACATACGCTCCGGGACGGTGGCGGAAATCCCCCTCGAGCACGGTGGGCACGACCGGATCCGCCCCGAGGTCGGCGTGGAGGACCCCGCCGTCCGAACTCCCGAAAAAGACCCGCTGCGAACCCGGCAGGCCGGCGAGGCTGAAGAGGATGTCCTGACGCGGGATCTTGCGTTCCTCGGTGAGGCGGAGGCTGGGAGGGGAATCGCTCATGCGCTCAGGCAAGAAGTTGGCGGATCGGGTGGATTCCAGGATTGACGAGGGGAATCGGACGTGCCCCGACGTGGTATTCCTTTTCCGGATTGATCCCGGCTGCGGCGAGGATCGTGGCAAAGAGCTCGCCGGCACCGACCGGATCCTCCGAGACGGTGCGTCCGTCCTCGTCGGTTTTCCCCCAGACCGCGCCGCCCTGCACCCCGCAGCCGAACATCGCCGCGCTCCAGGCCTCGGCAAAGTGGTCGCGCCCAAGGCTGCCGTTGATCGTCGGGGTCCGCCCGAACTCGCCGTAGGCGACGACGAGAGTGGTCTCGAGGAGGCCGCGCTGGTCGAGGTCGTCGAGCAGGGTGGCCATGACGTGGTCGAGCTCGGGCACCATCTCGGCATGGGTCTCGAAATTCTGACCGTGGCTGTCCCACCACGCCCGCGAGACCCGCACGAAGGAAACCCCGGCCTCGACCATGCGCCGGGCCATGAGCGCCTGCTGTCCGAAGAGCGAGGGGCCGTATTGTTCGCGGATCCACCGCGGCTCCTGTTCGATGTCGAAGAGCGGCTCGCTGCTCATGAGCCCGTGGACTCGCGCATAGGCGGAGGCGTGGCTGCGCATCGTCTCGGTTTCACGCCCGGAGGCGAAGCGATCGCTCAGGAGATCACGGAGCCGGGCCCGCTCGCGGTGATCGAGGTCGCTGAGGGCTTCCGGCCTCGAGAGATTGGGCGGCATCGTCGAGTCGTCGAGATTCATCGGCGCGTAGCGCGCTCCGAGGAAGGCGGGCGAGAGCTTGCCGCTGCCCCGGCCTTCGGTCTGGGAATAGAAGGAGACGTAGCCCGGGACGCGGCTGTCGGCACGGCCGAGTTCCTTGGCGATGACGGCACCGAGATCGGGATACTGGATCGCCGCCTCGTTCTTGCGTCCGCGGAGCATCATCTCGGCTCCGGTGCCGTGGCCTCCGTCGCCGGTGCTGAGAGAGCGGATCAGGGACACCCGGTGGAGCCGCTTCGCCATCTTCGGCATCAGCTCCGAGATGTGGACTCCGGGCACCGAGGTCGGGATCGCGGCGAACGGTCCCCCGGTGGGTCGGCCCGGCTTGGGATCCCAGGTTTCGAGTTGGCTCGCGCCGCCCGCGAGCCAGAGGAGGATGACGCTCCTTCCCGACTTCCGCAGTTCCGCGTTGAGGGAATCCTCGTCGAGGGCATGGATCGCGCCGGTCGTGCCGAGGAGCGATCCCGATCCGATCGCGAGAGTCTGGCCGAGGAAGGCGCGTCGGCTGATGTCGTGGGCCAAAGTGCCGCAGAATCCGGAATTCATCGCAGGTTGGATCAGTGGTTGAAACGCATCTCGCTGCTCGTCAGCATGGCCCAGAGGAGCTGCCGCAATCCCTCCTCGGGACGGTCGCCCCGGGTGCCGAGAAATCCGGAGAGCACCTCGATCTCCTCCCCGGAAAGATCCCGCTGCCAAACGGCGCGACCGGCGAGGCGGAGGCGTTCCTCCGTTCCGGGAAGGGCCGCGAGGGAACGCACGAGACCTCCTCCGGAGAGCACCTGCTCCTCGATCTCGCGGCTGTTGCTGAGGAAGAGGGCCTCATCGACCGCGATCTGGAAATCCTCGCCCGGTCGCTCGAACCAGCGCTCGAATCCCGCGGCGCCGCGCTCGGCGTTCTCGATGCGCTTTCCGATCTCGGCCGCGCCGCCCGCCCCGGGCACGAAGGACTCGGGCGCGCTCGCCGCGACCTTGAGTGAGACGGCATACTGCCTCGGCGAGAGCGGACGCGGGTGGGCGACCGCGAACAGCTCGAGGGGCGGACGATCGCCGCTTTCCCAGACGCTGTCGCGTTGCCAGGCTCGGCTCATCACAATGCCACGGACGAGGCGGCGGAGGTCATACCCGTGCGCGGCGAAATCGCGCGCGAGCCAGACCAGCAACTCCGGATGGCTCGGCTCGTTCTTCCCGTGCATCTGGTCGAGCGGCATGACGAGACCGTGCCCGAAAAACCGGTCCCAGGTCCGGTTCACGATCGACCTCGCGAACCACTCTTCTTCTCCCGGAGCGAGTCCGGCCTCGATGAGCCGGGCCCGGCGGCTGTAGGCGGCGGGAGGCGGGGCCTGCTTGTTCTTCTTGTATTCCTCGAGACGCGCCCGCTCGGCCTTTTTCTGCTCCTCGCCCGGCTCGGCCGCGACCGGCTCCGCGAGGGGCTCGCCGCCGAGGAAACGAAGGCCCGCGACGCGCTCCTCGTTGGCCGTGGTCTTGTAGGTGAGCGTCCCATACTCGCGCTCGCCGAAGAAGCCGCCGTTGTCGAAGGTGCGCGAGAAGAAGGCGCGCATTCCGTAATAAGTTTCCTGGGTCCAGTCCTTCACGTAGGGATGGTCGTGGCATTGCGCGCAACTGACATTGACCCCGAAAAAGCGGACGCTGACATCGTTGGCCATGCGGTCGTTGTCGGTGACGCGCTGGCGAAGGAACTGATCGACTCCGGGACGCTCCGCATCGGCGAGCCCGGTCACCGCATCCCGGAAAATCGTGTCCCACCCCGCCCGGGCCGCGACGGCGCGCTCGAGATACTTCTGGAACTCGGTCGTCTGGCCATCCATGAGGAGCCAGTTCAATTCATGGGCGAGGTGACGGTCGAAGGCGGGGCTCCCGATGAGCCGGTCGACCTCTCCGGCCCAGATTCCGGCGTTGTCCGCGGTGGCGAGAAACGCATCGAGTTCGGCGAGGGTGGGGACGCGTCCATGGAGGTCGAGCAGGAGCCGCCGGTAGCGGACCCCGCGCGGCGCGGGCGGGGCGGGCTTCAATTCCCACTTGGCGAGACGCACATCGACAAAATGGTCGATCACCTCGTGGATCGGTTTCTCCGCCGCGGGCAGCAGGGCGGGGTCCACCGTTTCCCACCAGGCTTCCGCGGCCCTTGCGACCGGAGCGACGGCGGCGGCGAGAACGAGAAGCGGGACGAAAACGCCCCCCCGGGAATGCGGATTGTCCGGCGGACAGCGGAAACGGAGGGAGGCGGGCTTCACTTCTTCAACAGTGCCGGACGCGGGGCCGCCCCGCAACTCACGCGCATGCGCACGGCGTCATGGCGGTTTCGACCGGGTCACGGAGCGGACGGACGGATTCCGCGCCCGCGGTATCGCGCCCGGAGACGGGCTTGCTGTCGTCGGAACTGACGCGAAACTAATTTCACGCGAAACCAACGCCACGTCCCATGTCCCGACTTCTTTCCCTCCTCCTCGCCGCGGTCGTTCTCCCCACCTCCCCCTCCCGGGCCGGCGAACCCGTCTCCCTTTTCAACGGGAAGGATCTCGGGGGATGGGACGGCGATCCAGCTCTGTGGAAGGTCGTCGACGGAGTCATCACCGGCACCTGCACCGGACCCGGCACGCCGGAGCGCAACACCTTCCTCATCTGGAGAAACGGAACGGTGAAGGACTTCGAACTGACCGTGGTGATGCGCGTCCGCGGCGACAACAACTCGGGCATCCAATACCGGAGCCGTCCGCTCCCCGAGGCGGGCGGCTGGGGCATCGCCGGTTACCAGTGCGACGTCCATCCCGCGATCGAACACACCGGGATGACCTACGAGGAGAAGGGACGCGGCATCTTCGGTCTCAACGGGCAGACCATCATCCTGGATGGCGGGGGACAGCGCTGGCTCGTCTCCGAGCACGAACCCGTCACGATCGATGTGGCCGGATGGAACACCTACACCGTAACGGCGCGTGGCAACCACCTCGAGCACCGCATCAACGGAAAACTGACGTCCTCGCTCACCGACCACGATGAAAAAGGCCGCGCCCTCGAGGGCTTGCTCGCCTTCCAGCTCCACAGTGGCAACGCCAACACCGTCGAGATCCGCGAAGTGACGCTGAGGGCCATCGACGATGCGGCCATGATCCCGCTCTCGATTCCTGACACCGCCAGAAAAGTGGCGAAGCCGACCACCACCCGACCCCAGGGGCTGGGGACGCCGGGGGCGGTGAAGAAGCCGTGAGGGGCGTCTTTCCCAAGGATCGGCGGCATACCGTCAATTTGATTTGGAAGGCCCGGTGGCGGTCAATTCACTCGGTACGAGTTCGGAATTTATAAGTCTCGATCGCCAATTCAAGCGCGCGAATTTCCTTCTCGACCGCCATGAGGTCCTGAAGGCGCTTTTCATGAACGTTCTTGGTCAAGGTCTGGGAATCGATTTGCTTCCGGTAAAGTTCGGCCCGTTCCCGGAGATCACCGATCAAGGCGAGCCGCCTTTCAACGTAGTCGGGTTCGGTAACTTTTTTGACCTCCGGCGCTTTGACCTCCGGCGCTTCCTCAATGCGAATGCGACTCGCGAAGCGCTTGGTCTCCGCCCTGCTCTGCGAAATCTCCAACGAGTGGGCCACCTCAAAAATCTACCTCAAAAATCTACCTCAAAAATCTACCTCAAAAATCTACCTCAAAAATCTACCTCAAAAATCTACCTCAAAAATCTACCTCAAAAATCTACCTCAAAAATCTACCTCAAAAATCTACCTCAACATGAACCTCACAGATCCACCTCAAGCCTGATCGCAGAATTTACAGAAAAAATGTTGCGCCGCCGGTTGAGAAGGTGTTCAAGGGACGCGGTCCCCTCCGGAAATCGGAAGCGCAAGCGGCGAGACTCGCCCGCCAAGCCCAGCAGGAAACCTCCGGCAACACTGACGCGGTCCGCGGGAGCGGTGAGTGATTTGGCTCGCCGCATTCCCGAAGCGATCCACCGAGGGCGGGAGGGGTCAGGAATATTTCGGATCCCGGCCCGGATCCGTTTCATAGAGGTGCTCCACCCGGCTCGTCGTGTGCCGTTTTAAAACCTCCGACTCGAAACGTGCCACGTTCGCATCGTCGCGGAACATGAGGAACTTGTCGCGGCTCTCGAAATCGGCGGAAATAAAGAAGGCGAATTCCCCTTTGGGATCGAGATTCCGGCCCGATCGAAAGTTATGGGCCTCGTGAACCCGGTGGAAACAGGACCGGCTCGCCCGGATCATCTCCTCGAGCTCGTCGGTCGTGGTCGCCTTGCCGACGCGGAAGAGGGCGATGTAGTGAACCATGCGGAGAGTCGGAGGCAGGGAGCGGGATCCTTCAGCGACGCCACTCGAGGGCACCCTTTTTCAGGGCGTAGAGATAGGCGAGGAAAAGAATCCCGACGAATCCGAGCATCGCCCAGAGAAACACTGCGGCTCCCGCGGCGATCGACTCGCGGTAGACCGTGGCCCACGGAATCAGAAAGACGACCTCGATGTCGAACAGGACGAAGAGCATCGCGACGAGGTAAAACTTCACGCTGAAGCGCGCCTGGCCTTCGCCGATCGGGTTCATGCCGCACTCGTAGGCGGAGTCCTTGACCCGGTTCCGCAAGGCGCGCTTTCCAAGGAGAGCACTGGCGATGAGGGTTGCGACGGCGAATCCGGCGGCGATCACCACCTGGACCAGAACGGGAATGTAGTCGGAGAGCATGGCAAAAGAATCCGTCGGCCGGAATGAATGCCCAGCCGACGGAATGTAGAGGATTTGCTCACCGCGTCCAGACGATTTGAGACGAATTTACGCCTCGCGTCCTCCTTGGAGAATCGGCCCGCCGTGAATCGAGGGGACCGTTTCGGATCGCCGAAGGGATTGGCCTGGGGCGACCCGGTGGGAACTGGCGGGCAATCAGGAAGCGGCCTGGGCGCTGGCCGCTTCGTGGAGGTTCTCGAGGCCCCGGTATTCCTTGCCGTTTTTCTCGACAAGACCGCGGGTGACGAGGTTCTGAAGCTTTTCGTAGGCCCGCAGGCGGAGCATTTCCTCCCCTCCGCTGACGGCATTCCGGGCTTTCAGGTTCTCATAGACGACCTCGAACAAGTCGTTGAACCCGAAGGTTTGTTTGTCTGAAAGAACGGTGACCAATTCATCCGTGACGTGATCCGGAACCCGGCGTGAAAAACGTGTTCTTCGTGTGGCTGACATAGGCGTGTAAAATACCACATCCCGCCACCCGTGCCTACCCTTTTCTCTTCGAATTTCGCAGAATCTGAATCTTCTCAGGCTTGCGACGCGAACGTGCTCTGGAATCCAAATTCGGTAAGTGCTTGTAATACAATGACTTTTAAGTTCGCCAAAGCAATTCCGGGTGCCCCCATCCGCGTGCAGCAGTGGATGTAGCCGGTCATCTCCCTCCAGGGCCGCCGGGATTCACCCTCTTCCTCAAGCCACGCGCAGAAGCTCCCCAAGGCCTCGAGCCAGTCGTCGAGGGAATAGTCGGATTCGTCCACCGCGGAGAAGAGGGCCTGCCGTTCCTCCGGGGTCCAACCGGCGAGGGTTTCGGCGGTCATGGGATCTCCCGGAGCGTTCATTTCACGTTGAGCTTCCCGTTGAGCAATTCCTCCGGCGTCCAAGGAGCGCGAGGGGCGACGGAGTTGCGGTAGCCGGCGACCGTTTCCGTGGGAACGGGCGGAGCGCCGTTGCCCCAGGCATTGCGCACGTAGGTGGCGATGGCGGCGAGTTGTTCGTCGGTGAAATCCGGATTGGCCCGGAGGCCCGGCATCATCGGCTGGACCTCGGGGACGGTGTAGGTTTTGCCGAGGACTTCGACCGGTCCCATCAGTCCGTCCATGAGGATGGCGACGAGCCGCGTTTCGGACCCGAGCACCCACTCCGACCCGGCAAGGGGCGGGGCGACATACTGCTGGCCGTTGCCATGGATCTGATGGCAGCCGAGGCAGATGCGCTGGTAGTGGGTTTCTCCGAGCTTGAACTGGTCGCGATGTGCGTCGGTGAGGAGAAAGACCTCTTCCTCCCCGCTTCCCACCTTGAACAGGGCGGCGAGCTTTTTCCGGGTCGGGTCGTCGATGAGACCGCTTTTCGCCGCAAGATCGAGCGATGCGAGTGTTTTCACGGGCATGGGTTTGAACTTCTTGTCCTTTCCGCCGGCGAGGAGGCCCTCGATGATCGCCTTGCGGTTTCCGGCGGGAGTTCCGGGTGCCGCCGCGAGCGCGAGCAATTCCCGCGCCTCCTCGGAACGGCGCAGGCTCGCGGAAGCGCGGGCGAGGGCGCGGAATTCACCGGGATCGGCGAGCAGGCCGACCAGTTCGGTCAATTCCTTTTTTTCGCTCCGTTTTACAATCGTTTCGATCAGGGGAACGCGGAGATTGTGTTCCCGGGGGAGGGCGCGAAAGAGGGACAGCTCCCTTCCGGAGAGGCCGCTCACGGCCAGATCGCCGGTGAGGAGATCCTGTTCCTGCGCCTTGACGAGGGCGGCGAGCACGGGAACCGCGGGATCGCCGAAGCGACCGAGACTGGCCGCGACCTGACGCCGCACGTGGAGGTTCGCGCTCTGCGACAGGGGCGCGAGCAGGGCGAACGCGGCCGATGCATCTTCCGTGCCGGCGAAGGATTCGGCGGCACGGACCGCCTCGGCGACGGCGCGCGGATGCCTCAGGCCGATCGCGGAGGTAAGGCTGGCGGGATCCAACCCTCCGAGCCCCTCGAGCGTCCAGATCGCGTGAATCGCCGTGAGTTCGTTCGTTCCGTCGTGGAGCAGCGACTTCAGGGCCGGGACCGCGGCCTTGTCCCCGCGCTCCACGAGGAGGCGCTGGGCCGTGTCCCGCCACCAACCGTTCGGATGGGAAAGATGGGCGACGAGGGCGGTGGCGTCGTCCTCCTGCATCCCCGGAGCGGCGGCGAGCGGCTTGCCTTCGGCGTGGCGCACCCGCCAGAGGCGACCGAGGCCGATGGGCTGGTCGAGTTTCCGGGCGACGACCTGCGCACGGAGGTAGGAGGTCATGTATTCCTTGTGCTGGATGATGCCACGGTAAAAGTCGACGAGGTAGAGCGAGCCGTCGGGAGCGGTGTAGGCGTTGACCATGCGCGAGCGCTCGTCGGTCGAGGCGAGGAACTCCGATCCCTCCACGGCGCTCTTGACGGTGCGCATCCCGTTGGGGCCTTCGCTGATCACGGCGCGTTTCACGAGGTTGCCGCCCGGTTCGGTGATGAAGAGGTTCCCATGGAACCGCGGGGGGAACTGGTCCCCCCGATAGACGACCGCTCCCGCGGCGGCGGTGGGCTTCTGGAGAAACCCTTCCTCGTCAAGAGTACCCTTCAGGTAGCCGCGGTTGACTCCGGGATTGATCCGCGCCGGCCAGAGTTGCTGGTTCTTGATCGTGCTGCTGACCGGCCTGCGGAAGGTGTAAGCCGGATTGCGCGACTTCTCGCCGGGGGCGATTTCCTCGACGGAGATCAGATTGGAGTTCGAGTTCGTGAAGAGGCGGCCATAGTCGTCCTGGGTGATTCCCCATTGGCCGCGTTCCTCGGTCTTCTCCTTGACCCAGACGCCGTTCACCTTCTTGTAGCGCAGGTCGCTCTTGGCGTTGTAGATCCAGTTGTCGAGCGCGCGCACGAGGCCGTTCGGCTTGTGCTCGGGATTGCCGCCTTCGGCGTAGTCCTCGTCCACGACGCGCACTTCGCCGGCCCTGATCGCACCCGCTTCGTCGATGAGGATCGGGGCCTCGTAGAGTTGTTCGTTGTCGGCGAAGAGGAGGGTTTTGTCGGCATCGACCAGGGCCACGGCCCGGGAGAGGAGGTAGTCGTCGAGGAAGACGGTGTGTTTGTCCGCCCTGCCATCGCCATCGGTGTCTTCGAGAACCGAGATACGGCCGTAGGTCGACTCCTCGAGCTTGCCCTCGATATCGGGCATGTAGCCGGTCATTTCCGCCACCCAGATGCGGCCGTTGCCGTCGAATGCGAGAGCCACGGGATCCTTCAGCATCGGTTCCGAAGCGACGAGTTCGAGGGAGAAGCCATTCTCGAGTTTCATCGTCGCGCCCGCTTCCGCCGGGGCCACCACCGGAGCGGCGGGAATCTTCCAATGGGCCGGAGGAGGTGCCATCTCGTGCCCGGGCCGGTCTCCGTTCTGGGGGAAGGCGGGACCGGTTGCGAGCAGCGCGGCCGGGATGAGATGGAGGGAGGCCCGGAGCCGAAGGAAGGAGGAGTTCATTGCAAGGACTCGTTCTGTCAGGGTTGGAGCGTTTCGAGAATCACGCGGACCACGTCATCCGCGAGGATCGCGGAACCTTCGGGAGTGAAGTGAACGTCGTCCGGTTTCTGGATACGATCCAAACGCGCGAGGGCGAATCCGTAAAGGTCGTGAACGGGAACTTTTGCCTGCGCCATCACGTCCCCGGCGATCTGATTGTATACGACCGCATCTCCCGGGACCCGGCCCTTGGCCCCCTTTGGAACCGGCGTGGTGCTGCGCCAGATCAGCCGCGCACCCGTCTTCTGAAGCCGTGTGACAAGGGTTCCGAGGTTTTTCCGATAATCTTCCGGCGAGACCTGGCGGTGGCTTCCGGGGCTTCCCGGTTCGGCGAGATTTTCTCCATTTGGTCCCAGATACTTCAGATCATGAAGACCCCAGTTGAAATGGATCACATCCCATTTCTTGTCCGCGCCGCCGGTCGCGAGCCACGCATCGAGACGCTCGAGACCGGCGATGGTAGGTCCGCAGTTGGAGAGGGGCCGGTGCACGTTGGCCTTGCCCTCAAGTTTTTCCCGGACCGCGACGGTGTAGCCAATCGAGATCGAGTCGCCGATGAGGAGGACCCGGGGCAGGCCGGAAATGTCCTCAATCGGGAGCAGGGCCGTGTCGAGGGCTCGTTTCGCCTTTGCTTTTTCCTGGGCCCCGATCAGGCCGATTCCGAGAAGACAGAGGATCGTGGCGGGAAACGGACGCAAAAGAGGGGTTTTCAACGGCATAAACCGGAGTATCTCATCCGGAGTCGCCTCGCGCAACCGCGCCCGATCCATCTCTCCCCTCCCCATGAGCGAACTGACCCCCGAATCCGGCATCGGCAAGACCCTCTCCGAGGCGAAACTGATCGCCGTCCTCGTCATCGATGAACTCGAGGCCGCCGTGCCCCTGGCCGAGGCCCTTCTCCGGGGAGGCGTCACCGCGATGGAGCTGACCCTTCGCACCTCTGTCGCCTTCGCTGCCGCCGCCGCGATCCGCAGCGCGTGTCCTGAAATGCGAATCGGCATCGGAACGATCCTCTCGCCCGACCAGGTCGTGCCCGCCCTCGCCGCCGGAGCCGAATTCGGCGTGTCCCCGGGCGTGAATCCCGAGGTCATCCGCGCGGCGGCGCAGGGCGGCCTGCCCTTTGGGCCGGGCGTCATGACCCCGACCGATATCGACGTCGCAATCCGCGAAGGCTGTCGTCTCCTGAAATTCTTCCCGGCCGAATCCGCGGGAGGCCTCAAGCACCTCGCCAACATTGCCGCGCCCTTCGCGCACCTCGGACCGAAGTTCATCCCACTCGGCGGGATCAACCTCGCCAACCTGAAAACCTGGCTCGATCACGAACTCATCGCCGCCGTCGGCGGCAGCTGGATTGCTCCGCGCGAGACGATCCGGGCGAAGGACTGGGCGGGGATCGAGTTGAACGCCCGCGAGGCGATGGCGGTGCTGCGGGCCTGAAGCCGCTCATCTCCCGGGATCCACCGGCTCGGCCCGCAACCGGGCGGGTTCGTCCCCCGGTCCCGCCGGTCCGGGCCTTCGTTTCGCGGGTTCATCCCCGCCCCCCCACGGTTCGCCGGCCTCCAACACGAGGTAGCGGGCGATCGAACCCGCAATCGTGCGGAACTTCGCCGCCCGGTCCCCGCCGAGGAGCGCTCTCTCCACCGCCGCGTTGTCAATGAACTCGATCTCGAGGAAGCACTTCGGTTTCCCCTTCAGACAAGGCTGGCGCTGGAGCTGGAAAAAAAAGTTCGAACCGAGGCCGCCGTGGAGGTGGCTGTCGTGGATCGTGCCCATGTCCTTCGAGTTCGGCAGATACTCGCGCACCCCCTTCGAACAAGCCGTGACCAATCCGAGGGCGAAGGCCTTGTCGATGTCGTAGTCGGGATTGCGGTTTTTCGCGGCGATCACCGCGAGGCTGCCCGAGGCCTTCGCGCCGTCGGTGGCGTTGAAGTGGATGCTCACGACGCAGGCGGTGTCGGAACGGTTGCAGAGCCTCGCCCGGGAGATGAAGTCGGGGTTCACATCCGTCTCCCGCGTCAGCATCACGTCGAGGTTGCGGCCCTGCTTTGTCGCTTCCGTCAGGATCTCCTCCCTGAGAATGAGGCTGAACTCGAGGGTGAGATCCTTTTCCTTGAGGCCGCCCGGTGTCGTCGCGTTGTTCGGCGAGCTGTTGCTGCGTTCCTTGAGACTCCCCGCGACCTCCGATCCCCCGTGGCCCGGGTCGATCAGGACGACGGGCGCGGCCTCCGACAGCGGAGCCGTGGCGACCGCGAGAAGAATCGAAAAGATCCGAAGCATGGAGGAAGGCAAGATTCCACTCACCTTCGTTTCGATCATTCGCGAAGCAAGAACGGGATTTCCGGCGTCAAACGATCTCCCGGATGACCTGCCCGAAATCCACCTCGAGCCGTTTGTGCCCTGGCACCTCGAGGTGATGGGCGTGCAATCCCATCTGGTGGAGCAGGGTCGCGTGGAGGTCGGTCACATAATGCGGATTCTCGACCGCATGGAAGCCGAGTTCGTCGGTGGATCCGTGGACGATGCCGCCCTTGATCCCGCCTCCGGCCATCCAGACGCTGAAGCCGTAGGGGTGGTGGTCGCGTCCGTCGGCGCCCTGTGATCCCGGGGTGCGGCCGAACTCGGTGCCAAAGACGACGAGGGTTTCCTCGAGGAGGCCGCGTTGTTTCAGATCCTTCAGGAGCCCGGCGATGGGGCGGTCGACCTGCATCGCGAGCTTCGAGTGCATCTCCTTCAGCTTCGAATGCTGGTCCCACGCTCCCGCGGCGCCGTCGCCGTGCATGATCTGGATGAAACGCACCCCGCGCTCGACGAAGCGCCTCGCCGCGAGGAGCTGTTCGCCGAAGGGCCGCGTCTCGGCCTGGTCGAGTCCGTAGAGGTTCTTCGTCGCCTCGCTCTCCTTCGAGAAGTCGATCGTCTCGGGCACCGCCATCTGCATGCGGTAGGCGAGCTCGTAGCTCTTGATGCGCGCGTCGAGGGCGGCGTCGCCGGGATAACGCGATTGGTTGAGCCGGTTGAGCCGGCTCACGAGATCAAAACCGAGCTTCTGCTCGCTCCCATCGAATTTCCCTTCGGGCTTCGCGTAGTCGAGGGGATTCTTCGGATCGACCTTCAGCTTCACCGCGTCGTAGGCGGGGCCGAGGTAATGGCCGTCGCGCGGATCGAAGAAGCGCGGCCCCATGTTGATGAACTGCGGCAGGTTCTCGTTGAGCGTGCCGAGCCCGTAGTTGACCCAGGCTCCGATCGTGGGCACGCGCGGGTCGAGCATGTGGCGGCCGGAGTGGAACTGCACCTGGGCACCGTGATTGTCGTCGGTGGTCCACATCGAGCGGATCACGGCGAGATCATCGACACACGAGCCAATGTGGGGGAACCAGTCGCTCACCTCGATGCCGCTCTTTCCATACTTTCTGAAGCCGGTCTGGAGCGGGTAGATCTTCGTGCGCTGCTGTCCGTTGGCGTCGTTCACGACGACAACGCGCACCTTCTTCCGCTTTTCGGGATCGAGGACCGAGGCAAAGGGCGTCTCGGGAATGGACTTGTCCGCGTAATGGTTAAGCGCCGGTTTCGGATCGAAGCTCTCCATGTGGCTGACCCCGCCGCGCATGAAGAGCCAGATCACGCTCTTGGCCTTCGGCGCGAACTGGGGGCGTCCGCTGGACGGCACGTAGGCTCCGCCTCCCGCGGACGAGGCGAATCCGTCGCGGGCGAGGATGGCGTTCAAGGCAAGCCCGCCGAAACCGAGGCCGGTCCGGCAAAGGAGCTCTCGGCGCCGCAGCGACTGAAGGAGGCCGGAATCGACCGGGCCTCCGCCCACGTCTCTGGAATCATTCCGTTTCAAGACCCTCCAATTGTGCCAGATAAACCGCCTTTCCGTCAAAGCTCTAGAAACACCCCCAACCCAGCGCGATCGCGGAAGCGACGTGGCGAAGATCCCGGGGATCCCGCGGCGGCGTGCGAGTTCCGCGAGGAGCTCGGAGAAAACCTTGATTCACTGGACCTGGTGGCTGGCACCCGCGCGAAGGTTTGGGTCATGGACGAGGCGCGCTTCGGTCTGCACACGATGCTGCGAAAGCTCTGGAGCTTGCACGGGTCGCGCCCGGTGGTCGCCTGCCAGATCCAGTAGGAGAGGGACTCCCTCTGCGGTGCGCTGGAATTCACCGGTGGAGAGGCGTACTTCTGCCAGATCTCCGGAGTCAACCTGGAGTGGGACCGGAGCGATCTTGAAAACCTCGCGGCGACCGATCCCGGAGCCGTTCATGTGATCATCCGCGATCAGGCGGGGTTCCACTTGCGCGATGGCGATGGGCGCCTGCCGGGCAATGTCCGCATCATCGACCTGCCTCCCTACAGTCCCGAACCCAATCAAACGCTTCGTCCAAAATCTAATCGTCCGAAATTAATTTTGTTTTGGTATGAATCATCGATCAATCCGGCGGTGGCATGGTCTTGTTTCGATACGTCGACCCGTAAACGCGGCTTGAATGCGCTTCAATTTTCCGGTTTGGAATCAGATCCGGTCCGCGATCGCTACGGCGAGGGCCTCGATCCCGCGGGCATCGTCTTCGTCGAAGCGGGCCGGGAGCGGGCTGTCGAGGTCGATCACAGCGACCACCACCCCGTCGCGGAACACCGGCACGACCAGTTCGGACCGGCTCGCCGCATCGCAGGCGATGTGGCCCGGAAAGGCGTCGACATCGGGCACGATCTGCGTCGTTCCCTCCGCCGCCGCTCTTCCGCAAACGCCGCCGCCCACCGGGATGCGCACACAGGCCGGCTTGCCGGCGAAGGGCCCCAGCACGAGTTCATCCCCGATCCGCCGATAGAATCCGGCCCAGTTCAGGTCGGGCAGGAATTGCCAGAGGAGGGCGGCGAGATTCGCCATGTTGGCGACGGCGTCCCGCTCCCCGTCGGTGATCGCGAGCGCGGCGTCGCGAAGGCCGGCGTGAAGATCGGACTTCGAACCTCCTCGGGCGGGGATGAATCGGAACATCGCGTTTTGCTAGGGTCCTTTCCCGGAAAGATCGAGCTTGAAATCTCCGGGAGCAAGGCGCGAACGGGAGGCGGATGGGGCAATCCTCAATACCCCTCGCTTTGCATCTTTTCGATGAGGGCCTCGAGATGGGCGACGTAGCCGTGGACGTCCACGCTGGCGGATTCGGGTTCGCCGCGGACGGCATAGAGCCAGCCATCCTCGTAAGGCGAACTCTTCACGAGGCAGGCATCGGCCTCGAGGAGCGGGTTGCCCCCGGCGAAGACACCATCCATGACGCAGTAGAGGTCGCTCGCGGCCTTGAAACCTTCGACGTATCCGATGTTTTGCCCGGAAGCGACGGGGGCGCCCACGTTCACCTCGTAGCGCGCCTCGACGAGTTCACCGAGCATGCGGGTGGCGAACTTGGTGAAGCCGACCCGCCAGAGGCCCGGATCGTCGGAGTCCTCGACCATCCAATAGTGGCTCGGGGAATAGCGGAAGGACGCGGGGAGGCGGGCGGAAAACCGGGCGTGCTTGAAGCGGACGAATTCCATGACCGGGGATCGGAAATCAGGCAAGGTATTTGGCGCGGAGAAACTCGCCGAGGAGGGCGGCCTTGCCGGGACGGTATCGCGTCTCGAAGACCCGGTAGCCGTCGCTTTCCATCGTGTCGAGGATCCGGGTGTAGATCCGGCGCATGAGTTCTGCGGAACGCAAGGCGGCGCGATCGGCGGACGGGAGGGCGGCGAAGGCGGCGAGGGCCTCGCGGAAATGGGCGCGAGCCGTGGCGGCTTCCCGCCGCATGAGCCGAACGAATTTTTCGCGATCGGGATCGCCGGAGAGGAGGTCGGAAGGAGACAGTCCGAAATGGGCGAGGTCCTCGAGCGGCAGGAAGACGCGGCCCTCGCGTGCGTCATCGGCCACGTCTCGGAGAATGTTCGTCCACTGGAGGGCGTAGCCGAGTTCCTCGGCATAGGCCCGGGCCCCGGGATCGATGCAGCCGAAGAGATCGACGCTGACAAGACCGACCGCGCCGGCGACGTGGTAGCAGTAATGACGGAGATCGGCGGGGGTGGCGAAGGTCCGCGGGGAAAGGTCCATCTCCATGCCGTCAAGGATGGCGAGGAGATCGCCTCGCTTCGGCCCGCGGCGCCGGAGGAGGTCGGCGAACTCCGTCTCGATCCCGGGCCGGAGATCGGCGACGCGGCCTTCGACGAGACCGCGCCAGCGGTCGAGTCCGGCGCGGCGCTCCGCGTCGGCAAGCCCGGGTTCGTCGGCGAGGTCGTCGACGACGCGGCAGAAGGCGTAGAAGATCTCCATGTCGCGACGCATCCGGCGCTGAAGCACGGCAAGGGCGAAGGCGAGGTTCGATCCGCTGCGGCGGACGATCTCACGGGCGCTGGCGACGGTCGGATTCAACGGAGGACGGGTCTCAATCGACGAACCCGAAATGGTGGCCGAAGGGGTAATAGACGAAGGCGGCGCGGCCGACGATGTTTTCCTCGGGCACGATGCCCCAGTCGCGCGAGTCGGAACTGTTCGCGCTGTTGTCGCCGAGAGCCCAGTATTCGCCCTCCTGCAACTGCACGCCGCGCGCGCCCGCGAGGGTGTAGCCGGTGTAGTAACCCTCCTGCGACATGACGCGGACGAAGCCGGGTTCGGTCGCGACCTCGCCGTTGACCTTGAGCAGGGGCGGCTGGATCTCGAGGGTGTCGCCGGGAGTGCCGGCGAGCCGCTTGATGTAGTGCTGCGATCCCTGCCGCGGGACGGTCGCCCCACGCCGACTCACTCCGGTGGCGATTTCCTCCTGGATGAGCTTCTGCTGGATCCCGTGGATGTCCTGGGTGTCGAAGACGAAAACTTCGCCTCGGGTCGGTTTTTTCCAGTGATAGATGAACTTGTTCACGACGAGGTGGTCGCCCGTATCCACGAATCCCTCGGCGATGACATCACCCGCCTTCACGGGGATGAGCTTCGATCCGGGCGCGGAGGAGAGGAGCCGGGTATTGAGCAGGGTCGAAATCCGGCTCGAGGTTCCGGGAGCGCTGTAGGTGCGGCCGTTGGCGGTCTTCAGCTCGGTCCGCGGGAAAAAGAAGAAGGGGTTGCGGTCCTCGAGGCTTGAGAGGTTCAGGTAGTCGTCCTCCTTCGCGACCCACTGCACGTGGGTGCGGCCGAACCAGACCTTGTCCCAGAGGCGCCTTGGCAGGGCGGGATACTCGTAGCCTTCGGGCGCGTGGCGTTCCCCGTAGGGATTGATCTCCTTCGTCGGATACGCGATGATGCCGTTGAGGGTCGGCTGCATCGATCCGGTCGGGATCTTGAACTGCTGGATGAAGTAGGCGCGGATGCCCATCGCGATGACCACCGCGACGAAGATGACCTCGATGTTCTCCTTCCACGCGTTGGGCTTGTATTCCTTCACCGACTTCTTGCAGAGCTCGGTGAGTTCCTCCGCCATCGCCTCGAGGTCGCCACGCTTTTTCGAGGGATCGTCGAGGGAGGCGAGGAAGGCGGCGTTGCGGTTGCGGATCTCGTCCTTGCGCGTTTCGTCGATGAGGTCGTCGTTGTAGCGAAGGAATTTCCGCACTCCCTTGACGAGCGAGCGGCCCTCCTTGCGGCCGCCCCGGTCGAGCGGACGCGCGGCGAGTTCCTCCTTGCTGGGTTTCTTGAAAAAGGGCATGAGAGGAGGCTTCCGATTTGTGACTTCTGACTTCTGACTTCTGACTTCTGACTTCTGACTTCCGCTCCTCAATCCCCCGACTTCAACACCTTGATGAAGGCGTCCTGGGGGATGTTGACCTTGCCGATGGCCTTCATCTTCTTCTTCCCCTCCTTCTGTTTCTCGAGGAGCTTGCGTTTCCGGCTGATGTCGCCGCCGTAGCACTTCGCGGTGACGTTCTTGCGCATCGCGGTGATGCTCTCGCGGGCGATGATCTTGCCGCCGATGGCGGCCTGGATCGCGACGGTGAAGAGTTGCTGGGGGATCACTTCCTTCAGCTTCGCGGCGAGCTGGCGGCCGCGCGACTCGGCCTTGTCGCGGTGAACGATGACGGAGAAGGCATCCACCGGCTCTCCGGCGATGAGCATGTCCATCTTCACGAGCTTCTCGGCCTGGTAGTCGGCGTATTCGTAGTCCATGCTGCCGTAGCCGCGGGTCATGCTCTTGAGGCGGTCGTTGAAGTCGACGAGGATCTCGTTGAGCGGCAGGATCGCGGTGAGGAGGACGCGTCCGGCGTCGAGAGTCTCGGTGTTGACGAGTTCGCCCCGTTTTTCGGCCACCAGCTTCATGAGCTCGCCGATGTAGTCGTTGGGCGTCATCACATAGGCCCTCACGGTGGGTTCGCGGATCTCGACGATGTTCTGCGGCTCGGGCAGGAAGCTGGGATTGTCGACCTCGATCTCGGTGCCGTCGGTGAGCTGGACCTGGTAGACGACCCCCGGATAGGTCGAGATCACGTCCATGTTGAACTCGCGGCGGAGACGTTCCTGAACGATCTCCATGTGGAGGAGGCCGAGGAAGCCGCAACGAAAGCCGAAACCGAGCGCCGCGGAGCTCTCGGCCTGATAGCTGAAGGCGGCGTCGTTGATCTGCAGCTTGCCCATGGCGAGCTTGAGCTGCTCGAAGTCCTCCGACGAGACCGGATAGATCCCGCTGAAGACCATCGGCTGGATCTCCTTGAAGCCGGGCAGGGGTTCCTCCGCGGAGTTGCGCGAGTCGGTGATGGTGTCGCCGATCTTCACCTCGCTCGACGACTTCATGTTCGCGATGAGGTAGCCGACGTCGCCGGCGACGAGCTTGTCGCGGGGGGACTGTTTCGGGGTGAAGACGCCGACCTCCTTGACCTCGTAGGTCTTGCCCGTTGCCATCATGCGGAGGCCGGTGCCGCGCTTCACCTCGCCGCTGACGACGCGCACGTAGCTGACGACGCCGCGGTAGGCATCGAAGACCGAGTCGAAGACGAGGGCGCGGAGGATGTTGTCCGAGGGCTTTTTCGGATGGGGGATGCGGGTGACGACGGCCTCGAGGATGTCCTCGATCCCGAGGCCCATCTTCGCGCTCGCGGGGATCGCCTCGTCGCCGGGGATCGCGAGGATCTCCTCGAGCTGCTTCTTCACCGCGGGGATGTCGGCGGCGGGCAGGTCGATCTTGTTGATCACGGGGATGACGTGGAGGTTCGCCTGGCTCGCCAGGTGCATGTTCGCCACGGTCTGCGCCTCGACGCCCTGGGCGGCATCGACGAGGAGGAGGGCCCCCTCGCAGGCGGCGAGGGAACGGCTCACCTCGTAGGAGAAATCGACGTGTCCGGGGGTGTCGAGGAGGTTGAGCTGGTAGGTCTTTCCATCCCGGGCCTTGTAGAGCATCGTCACGGGGTGCGACTTGATCGTGATGCCGCGTTCCCGCTCGAGGTCCATCGAGTCGAGGAGCTGGTCCTGCTTCTCACGCTGGGAAATGGTCGCGGTCGTCTCCAGCAGACGGTCGGAGAGCGTCGTCTTGCCGTGGTCGATGTGGGCGATGATCGAGAAATTCCGTGTCAGTTCGATGGACATCGTCAAAAAGGCGGAAACCTAGGGGATTTCCCGGGAAAGTAAAGGCCGGGCCACGCTCGGGCGCTCCACGGACGCCGCTCCATGTCGGATGACACCCGATGATTCAGGGCAGCTTCAGGCCCATGACCCAGGCGGGGCTTTTCCCGCAGGCGAGGGTCTGGACCCGGGTGAGGCGACCGGTGCCCGGATCCCGGCGATAGAGGGCGAGCCGCCCCTCCCCCTGTCCGGCGGCGACGAGAAACCGCCCGCCCGGCATCAGGTCGAAGGATCGCGGGATTTTTTCCGTCGGGACCCGCTCCAGTTCCGCCAACTCCCCCGATTCCGGGTCGATCGTGAACGAGGCGATGCTTTCATGGCCGCGGTTCGAGGCATAGGCGAAGCGCCCGTCCTCGCTGATCCGGATCTCGGCGCAGCTCCCCGAGTTCACATACCAGTCCTTCGGATGGGTCGAGAGGGTTTGGCGTTTCTCGAGCCGGCCCTTCTCCGCGTCGTAGCGGCAGAAGGTGACACTTTTGCCCTGTTCGTTGACGACGTAGACCCATTTGCCATTCGGATGGAATTTCAGGTGGCGCGGTCCCGCGTTGTCTTCGCCGAGCATCGTCGGCGGATCGTTGAGGCTGAGCTCGCCCTTGGCCGCGTCGAAGCGGAACTGGTCGACGCAGTTCAAGTCCATGGGATGGGGCGAAAAGGCATAGCGGTTCGCCGGGTCGGTGCGGATGCAGTGGGCTTTCGGTCCGATGTCGAGGACCTGGACCGGTTCCTCGACGACCCGACCCTCTTCATTGATCGGGCTGACACTGACGAGTCCCTCCCCATAGTAAGCCGCGAGGAGCCAGCGGCCGGTCGCGTCGGGATGGACATAGGCCGCATTCCCCGCGGCGGGAGCCGTCGCTGCGATCGAGAGCAGGCCGGTGGCCGGATCGATCGCGAGGGTGACGAAGGTCTTTTCCGAACGAACCGAGGCGTAGATCGTTTTTCCATCCGGGCTCAGGGCGAGAGCCCCCGGTGTGCCGGGAAGGAGAAGATCGCCTTTGCGCGCCAGCGTCGCCGCCTCCTCGTCGAGCGAAAAGACCGCGATCCGGTTGTGTCCGCCCTCCGACACGTAGACGACCGACTCCGCCCGCGCGGAGAGAACGATGAGAGAGAGCAGAACCCAAACGCTTTTCATGAGACCCGCCCCATAGCACGGAATCCTCCATCACTCCATCAATCCTTCCCGGCGCTCGCCTTTTCCATCATCTCCCGCAGCGTCACCGGAGCCCCGCCGCGGCGCTTGCTCTCGTCGGCGGCGGCCATGAAGGCGAAGATCTCGAGGGTGGTCTCCGCGGACACGGGAGGCCGCTTCGTCTGGAAGAACGTCACCATTTCCTTCATCAGCTCGGGATAACCGGATCCGGCGCTCTCCTCGATGACCGCCTTGCTGCCGAAGACCTTCACCCCGTAGGCCGTCTTCGAGGCGCGGAGTCCTAACAAAGTTCCCGTTTTGCCGCCCTTCCAGACGCCCGTGACCACGTCGGTTCCCGCGGTGTGGGTTCGAACGACGCTCTCGCAGCCGGTTCCGATCACGGTGAAGAGCGCCTCGGTCGGATGGATCCCATACCAGGCGAGGTCGAGATGATGTTCCTCGAGCGAGGCCGGCCCGTAGCTCACCACCGCGGCGACTTCCCCCACGTCCGCCGTCGCCGCCTTCACCACGCCCGCGTTGTAGCGCAGGTTCGAGCAGCTCCAGACGGGGGTGCCGTGTTTCTTCGCGAGATCGAAGATCGCGACGGCGTCCTCGAGCGACGCCGCGAGCGGTTTGTCGATGAAGGTCGGCTTGCCTGCTTCGATCGCCGGTTTCGCCTGGGCGAGGTGGGGACGTCCGTCGACGCTCTCGACCATGACCACGTCGACCTCCGGCAGCATCGCCTCGATCGAGTCGAACATCTTCACCCCGTATTCCTTTGAGAGCGTCTCGACGTATCCGTCGATGCGCGAGACGCTCGATTCGATGTCGGGACTCGAGGCCGGGACCGCTGCGACGACGCGCACCGGATAGTGGTTGCCGGGGTCGTGGAGAATCTTCGTGAAGGCCGTCGCGTGCGAGGTGTCGAGTCCGATCATGCCGACCCGGATCGGCTTGGCGTCCTCGGCATTCGAGGAAAGGGAGACGAGGGCGAGGGCGGAAATCGCGGAAAGGACGGCGCTTTTCATGCGCCTCTTGTAGGGGAAGGAACCGCACCGGGATAGTCCGCGATGCGGCCACGTCCCGGTTTCGCGGTCAAGGAACCCGGCGAGCCCTTTGCCATGCCGACTGGTTCCTACGGTTCCCGGATCCGAACCGGAACTCCGGGCCGCACGCGGTCGCCGGGGTGGAGAATGACGGTCTCTCCCTCACCGAGACCGCCACCGAGCGAGGTCTCGATCCCGTTGTCCTGCCCCCGTTCGACGGGGGTTGGAACCGCTTTTCCTCCGACGACCCGGTAGACGCACCAACCTCCCGCCGACCGGTCGCGAAAGAGGGCGCCCGACGGGATCTTGAGCACCGATTCCTCCCGCGAGACGATGATCTCCGCCTCGACCCGGTAACCGTCGCCCAGAAGCTGCTCCCCGCGCGGCCGTTTGTCGCCAACGATGGCGGGCGGCGTTCCTCCGGGGGAGAAATCCGCGTAGACCCAGACCCGCTGCTCGTCGACCCCGAGCGCGGAAATCTTCGTGAAGGCGGAGGGCTCGACGCGGCGGACAAGGGCTTCGAGGGGTTGCGGCCCGCCCCAGTGTTCGAGGCGCACCCGGTTGCCGGGCCGGATCTTGACGGCGTCCTCCGAGAGCACGTCGATGCGGATCTCGAGATCATCGGGATCGCCGATCTCCAGGATCGGCCCGGCCGCCACGATGACCGTGCTGCTTTCCTGGAATTTGCGCAGGACGACGCCGCCGATGGGGGAACGGATCTCGAACTGGCGGGTCGCGTCCTCCCCCTCCGCGCGGAGATTCCGCGAATGGAGGAGGGCGGCCCTGGCCTGATCCAGCTCGAATTGCGCGATGTCCACGGCGGATTCGGCGGAGGACACGTCGTTTTGCGCGACCCGCAGGAGGTGTTCGGCGTCCTCCAGCATCGGCAGCGCGATCTCGCCTTTCTCTTGCCGCACCTTGTCTCGCTCATAGTATCGTTTGGCCTTTGTTTCCTCGGCGCGGGCTTTTTCGACTTGTGTGAGGGTGCGCCGGTGGGCGGCTTCGAAGACGCGGACGCGCGCCTCGGATTCGGCTTCGGTCCGCGCGTCGAGCAAGCCGGGCTCGCCCGGATCAATCGAGGCGATCACCTGACCCTCGGAGATGGGGTCGCCGGGCTCCAGCTCGACCCGCTCGAGCCTCCCCGAAAGCGGGGCGGAGATCAGATAGGGGTCGCGGATCCGCGTTTCGCCATCCTCCTCGACCGTCAGCTCAAAGGGCCCCCGGGTCACGGTGGCCGCATCGACTTCCACGGGCCGGGGACGCATCCCGAGCCACGCGAGCGCCACCACGCCCCCTGCCAGGGCGAGCCGCAGCCAGAGGCGGACGCTTCGTCGCATGCCGTTGTCACTCATCGATCATGGACAAGGAAGCGGAGAAGGGGGGTGGATTCAACCGGCATTGCGATGGATGGAAAGAAAGCGGCGCGTCATTCCCTCGACTTGAGCACCGCAACGAGATCGAGGCGGTCGATTCCGCGGCGCACCAGGAGGCCCGAGACCACCGCGGCGGCGATCACGACGACGGCCGCGAAGACGAAGGTCGGGGGATTGAGAACGAGGGGGATGCGGTAGAGTTCGGTCTCGAGCGCGGCCGAGATGAGGCGGCAAAGACCGTAACCGATTCCGAAACCGAGTGGAATCGCGATCGCAGTCAGGAAAAAGAGCTCGCCGAGAAGGATCGCGGAGACCTCGCCCCGGGTGAAGCCGATGACCCGCAGCGTGGCGAGCTCGCGGCTGCGCTCGGAGAGGGCGACGCGGGCGCTGTTGTAAACGACCCCGATGGCGATGACGCACGCGAAACACACGTTGAAGATCCGCATCCGGAGGAGATTGTCGGCGAACGAATCCATGAAACCGGCCACCGCGACCCGCTGCAGGGTCACTCCGGAGACCACGGGAGTTTCTTTCAGCGCACGGAACACCTCGTTTTCACGGCCGTCCTCGATCCGGAGCCAGGCCCCGGTGATCACGGGAGGTTCGCCAAGGAGCGTGTTGAGCGCGCCCAGGTCCATGTAGGCGGCGGTTCCGGCGAAATCATCGACGATCCCGGCGACCCGCACGTTCTTCACGGGCCGTTTGAAATCGAGCACCTCGACACGGACGGAGTCCCCCGGCCGGATCCCGAGGATTTCCGCGAGGGAGACGGACACGACGAGTCCCTCCGGGGGCAGGTCGATCTCGCGGCCTTTCGCATCGAGGAGACGAAACAGCTCGCGGCGTTTCCCGAGACCCGTCACCGACGTCTGCCGCGAATTCTGGCCGTGGACGAGCCGCACCGGGACGGCACGGTTCACCTCGACCTCGTCGATGCCGGGGATCTGGCGGAGGCTCCGCACCGCGCGCGCCGGAATGGCCTCGAAAAAGGCGAGCGAGGCATCGTGCCGCTCCTGCATCCCGAACTGGAAGTCGATGAGGAAGTTCACCGCGTCTTTCCCGAAGTTCCCGACCACGAGGATGGCGCAGGAAAAGGCGATCCCGAGCGCGGTCAGTCCGGCTTTGGCGGGCCGTCGCGTCAGTTCGCGAAGGACCATGCGCGCGGACTGCGAAAGGAAGCGGTGCCATCCCATCCGCTCGATGAGGGAGGGATGGTAGTCCGGCGGCGCTTCCGGCCGCATCGCCTCCGCCGCGGGGATGGAGACCGCCCGGCGCACGGAGAAAAACACGCCGAGCAACGAGGAGAAAAACGCGATCCCGACCCCGGTCACGAGGGTCGGCCCATCGATGCGGAAGAGCGTCACCGGAAAGCGGTAGAACTCGGAGTAGAGGTTCGTCATGCTGCGCCCCATCCACAGCCCGAGCAGAATTCCCATCACCGAACCCGCCGCGACGATGAGGCAGACGAGGCCGGCGAAGTGCAGTCCGATGCGCCAGTGGTCGTAGCCGAAGGCCTTGAGCGTGGCGATCTGCTCGCGCTGCATCGAAAGGAGCCGGCGCAGCGCGACATTGAGGAGAAAGACGGCGACCCCGAGAAAGATGCTTGGAGGAACCAGGCTCATGACCTTCAACTGCGAGAGCTCGTCGCTGATGAAGCGGTGCGAGAGGTGCAGGTCCCTCCCGTTCGCGCCGAGCCCCCCGTAGCGGAGGAGGAGCCTGTCGAGCCGCCGGATCACCTCGGCCTCGGCGGCTTCCGGGGAAAGCGCGAGGGAGAGATCGTTGAAGGCGCCCTCCATCTCGAAGGCGGCCTCCATCTGCCGGCGCGGCATCCAGAAGATCCCGAAGCGGCGGTCATCGGGCCAGAAGGTCCCGCCCTGGATCGTCGTGATGTATTCCGGCGACATTCCCACCCCGACGATGGTCAGTTCCTGGAGACGTCCGTTGAGAACCGCCTCGATCCGGTCGCCCGGTTCGAAGCCGTGGGCGGAGACAAAGGCCTCCTCCGCGAGAACCTCGCCCGTGCGGAACGCCTCCGGAAAGCGGCCGCGGAGGAGATGGACGGCGTTGAGACGCGGCTCACCCGTGTCGGGAAGCGAGATCAGCCTTCCGACCGCCGGTTCGGAGAGTCCGGGTAGATCGAGGATGACCCCCTCGATGATGCGGTCATCGGCGGCGTCGACTCCGGGAATTTCGCGCGCCCGGTCCGCGACCGAGCGGGGCGCGCGCCTCAGCCCGCTGAAGACTTCGGCGAACCGGGAGCGCTCGTAGTAGGACTGCCGCGCCGACTCCAGCGAGCGGAGGGTCGAATGGGCGCCGTTGAACACCGCGATCCCGCAGCCGATCACCGCCGCGATCGCGACGGCCTGGCCCCGCATGTGCCAGAGGTCGCGCCAGAGCTTTCGGTTGAGGGCGCGCATCGGCTTCACCAGTTCAGTTCCCGGGCCGGGCGGACCGTCGCGTTGGCGGTGACCGACTCGATCCGGCCGTCGGAGAGCCGGATGACCCGCTGTGCCATTTCCGAGATGACCCGGTTGTGCGTGATCACCACCGTGGTCGTCCCCAGGTCGCGGTTGACACGGTCGATCGCCTCGAGGACGAGGATGCCGGTCTCGAGGTCGAGCGCGCCGGTCGGCTCGTCGCAGAGGAGGACGTCGGGCTGCTTCGCGATGGCCCGCGCGATCGCGACCCGCTGTTGTTCCCCGCCCGACAACTGCGAGGGGAAACGATCCATCCGTTCCTCCAGTCCGACGAGAGCGAGGGCGTCCTCGGGCTTCATCGGATTCCGCGCGATCTCGGTGACGAGCCCGACATTCTCGCGGGCGGTGAGGGAGGGGATGAGGTTGTAGAACTGGAATACGAATCCCACGTGCTCGCGCCGGTAACGCGTCAACTCCGCCTCGGAGAAGTCCGACATCTTCCTCGACCGGTAAAAGACCTCGCCCGACGTGGGCACGTCGAGTCCCCCGAGGATGTTGAGCAGGGTCGACTTGCCGCTGCCGGAATGCCCGAGCAACACGACCCGCTCGGATTCGTAGAAGGACACGTCGATGCCACGCAGGGCGTGGACCGTGACCTCGCCCATCTCATAGACCTTGGCGAGGTTCCGGGCCTCGTAGACCGTCGCGCGCGGGCCGTTCTCGAGCATAAGCCGGTGAGGGCACCTTCCGGTGCCGCTCTTCAAAGGCTAAGGCTGCTCGCGGAGCGAGGCAAGCCCCGGGTCTGCCGGAATCCGGTCACCCCTCCTGCGGCATCACCAGGCTCCGCGCAACTTCCCCGCGTTCCAAGGCCGCATACGCCTCGTTGATCCGGCTCAGCGGATACGTCCTCGTCAGCAGGGAATCGAGGTCGATTTTTCCCCGGGCGTGAAGGTCGATGAGGGCCAGCAGGTCCAGTCTCGGACGGGTCGATCCGTAGATCGAGCCCTTCAGGGTCTTCTCGGCGTAGACGAGCTGGTTCACGTTGATCCGGGCCCGAACCTCGGGCGGGGCGATGCCGACGACAACGCAGGTGCCTCCCTTTTTCGTCATGTCGTAAGCCTGCTCGATCGGCTCGGCGAGACCGATCGCCTCGAAGGCGTGATCGACGCCGCGGCCTCCGGTGAGATCCTTCACCGCGGCGACCGGTTCGTGCTCGCAGGCATCGACGAGATGGGTCGCCCCCATCGTTTTCGCATACTCCAGCTTCGCGGGGACGCGATCGACCGCGATGATCGTCGTCGCGCCGGCGAGGCGGGCCGTCTGGACGATGTTCAGGCCGATCCCTCCGCAGCCGATCACCGCGACGCTGCTCCCGGGCATCACCCGCGTCGCGTGCATCACCGCCCCGTAGCCGGTGATGACGCCGCAGCCGATGAGGGCCGCGTGTTCGAAGGAGACCGATTCCGGGATCTTCACCGCGGCGGCCTCGGGCATGGTCGAGCGCTGGGAAAAGGTCGAGACCCCCGCGTAGTGGAGGATCGATTGTCCGGCCGCATTGCGGAAGCGCGTCTGTCCGTCCGGCATCAGTCCGGTGAATCGCATCGCCGTGCCCACGTCGCAGAGGGCGGGACGGCCCCCGAGACAGTATTCG
>JBILDO010000128.1:0-4789 GCA_044352585.1 Verrucomicrobiales bacterium | reverse complement strand
CTACGCGGTCCGGCTCAAGGGCGCGGACGGCGGCGCGGAGGTGGGTTTCCTCTTCACGAGCGTGGACCCGGCGAACGGTGGCAAGCGCGAATGGCACCGCTGGTGGAGCAAGGCTCTCGTCCCGGAATCGGGCTGGCACCATGTCGCGGTGGTCCATACCTTCGGGAAAAAGGACAGCCTCCGCGTCCTCATCGACGGCAAGGCCACGGGGGGCGTCTGGGACCTCGGTGGGGCGACGGATCTCGGACCGGTCACGGATGCGGACGATCTCGTCATCGGCACCGGCTACAAGCGCAGCGATTCCGAGTCCTTCGACGGCTGGCTCGATGACCTGACGATTCATCGCGGCGCGCCGGAGGCGAAGGTCCTCGAGACCCGCTATTCCTACTCGCCGCCGCCGCCTCCGGTGACGCCGGAGATGGTTCCGGCGGGTTCGGTGCTGGTGCAGATCAGCGAGAAGGGCGTGCCGGCGGCGAACGCGTGGCCGGACGAACCCGAGGTGACGGAAACCTACGAGGAAGCCGTTTTCGGATTCTTCGACTGGCCGCAGAAATACATCGCTACGGGAGTGCGCGAGGACCGCCCCATCCCCACCCATTTCCGCGCCGCGGCCACGGTGACGATTCCGAAGGGCAAACACCGCCTCCTCCTCCGCAGTCGCGGACCGGGCCGGCTCTACATCGACGGAAAGAAGGTCCTCGAGACGCCCTTCCCCAGCGGTGACACAGGTGGCCACGGGGTGCTGGCGTCGCAGGATGACTACCTCGACCTCGGACCGGATTTCCGTTTCGTCCCGCCCGGCAACCGCGAGACGTGGGGGGAGTTCGAGTCGAAGGGCGGCGAGCACTTCGTGATCCTCGAGACCATGGTCGGCGGGATCGCCGGCAAGAGCAAGCGGCGTCCTGAATTCGGCGAGACGGTCGCGGCGATTTCGCCCGAGGGCAGCGGGAGCTGGTCGCTCCTCTCCGCGGGCAAGCGGCAGGTGCCCTACACCGACCCGGGCTGGGCCACCTACGAAACCGAGCGCCGCGGATGGTATGCCACGGTGAACGCGGAGCGCCGCGCCGCGAAGCGGGCCGAGCACGCCGCGTATTGGGGGAAGCGCCGCGACGCCGCGAAGAGCTGGCTCGCGAAGGCGAAGCCCGTCGAGGTGCCGGCCCTGCCCGAGGGGTATCCGGCGCACAACGCGATCGACCATTTCATCGCCGACCGCATCGTGAAAGTGAAGGCCGAGTCGGACGCGGCGCATGCGGCGAAAGTCGATTATTTCAAGGAAGTGAAGCCGCTCCTCGAGGCGAAGTGCTACAGCTGCCACCAAGGGGGCAAGGCGAAAGGCGGACTGCGCCTCGATCTCCACGAGAACGCGTTGGAAGGCGGGAAGTCGGATGGCGCGGCGGTGGCCCCCGGCGACGTCGAGGGGAGTTCGCTGATTTACCGTATCGGACCGGACGCCGGGGACGACATCATGCCGCCGAAGGGCGAGGGCTTCTCGGAGAAGGAGATCGCCGTGCTCACCCAGTGGATCGAGGAGGGGGCGCCCTGGCCGCAGTTCGACGTGGAGCGTTTCGAACTGACGCCCCGGTCCGATGACCTCGCCTTCCTGCGCCGCGTCCACCTCGACACGGTGGGCGTGCCGCCGTCCGAGGAGGAGATCACACGGTTCCTTGCCGATCCGGAGAAGGAGCGCCGTGCCCTCGTGATCGATCGTCTCCTCGCCGACGCGCGCTGGGCCGATCACTGGATGGGCTACTGGCAGGATGTTCTCGCGGAGAACCCGAACATCATCAATCCGACCCTGAACAACACCGGACCCTTCCGCTGGTGGCTGCACGAGTCTTTCCTCGACAACAAGCCCGCCGACCTCTTCGTGACCGAACTGCTCCGCATGGAGGGCAGCGAGCGGTTCGGCGGACCGGCCGGATTCGGCACCGCTTCGCAGAACGACGTGCCGATGGCGGCGAAGGGCATGATCGTGAGCTCCGCCTTCCTCGGTGTGGAGATGAAGTGCGCCCGCTGCCACGACGCGCCCGCGCACACCGCGAAGCAGGAGGATCTCTTCCAACTCGCCGCGATGATGAAGGAAGAGGCGATCAAGCTGCCCGAATCGAGCAGCGTGCCGATGGACCGCATCCACCAGACCGGCCGCAAGCCGCTCATCGAGGTGACGCTGAAGCCGGGCTCCGAGGTGAAGCCGGCCTGGCCCTTCCCCGAGTTCGCGAACGAGGAGACGGCCTCGACGCTCGCCGCGGATCCGGATGATCCCCGCGACCGCCTCGCCGCCCTCGTGACCGCGCCGGAAAACCAGCGCTTCGCCCAGGTCATGGTCAACCGGCTCTGGGAGCGTTATCTCGGACGCGGGCTCGTCGCGAGCATCGGCGATTGGGAAAAGAACGCCCCTTCCCATCCGGAGCTCCTCACCTGGCTCGGATACGAGTTCGTGCGGAGCGGTTACGATCTCAAGGCGATGGCCCGTCTCATCCTGAACTCGCACGCCTACCAGCGCGCCGTCGATCCGCTCCTCACGGCGCCGAGTCCGCTCTTCATCGCCCCGAGCCCGCGGCGCCTCAGCGCCGAGCAGATTGTCGACTCGCTCTTCACCGCGACGGGGACGCCCTTCGATCTCGAGGAAGTCAGCCTCGATCTCGACAGCGTCCGCGCCCTCGAGAGTTCGATCACCCTCGGCAAGCCGCGGCGGGCGTGGATGCTCGCCTCGACCTCGAACGAGCGCGACCGGCCCAGCCTTTCCCTGCCGCGCATCCAGGCGGTCGCGAGCCTGATGGAGACCTTCGGATGGCGCGGGGCGCGCCAGGATCCGATCAACGCCCGCGAGATCGAGCCGAACGTGCTCCAGCCCGCCATCCTCGCGAACGGGACCATGGGGGTGTGGCTGACGCGCCTGAGCGATCGTCACGGCGTCACCGCGCTCTCGCTCGAGGCGAAGTCGCCGGAGGAACTCGTCGACCGGCTCTTCCTCCGCCTCCTCACCCGCCAGCCCACCGCCCTCGAGAAGGAACGATATGTGGCACTGCTCGCGGATGGGTTTGCAAACCGCGTCATTCCCGCGTCGGACCGCCCCGCCGCGAAGCCCGGCAAGCGCGAGCCGGTCCGCTACGTGAGCTGGTCGAACCACCTCGACGGGGCTGCCAACACGCTCGCCACGAAAAAGGAGGAGCAGGCCCGCCGCGGTGATCCACCGACCCACGCTCTCAACCAAGCATGGCGCGAGCGCATGGAGGATGTCCTCTGGGCGATGCTCAACGCACCCGAGTGGATTTATGCCCCATAGTCCGCGTCCTCTTTCCTCATACTCAGCCGTCGTGAACCATCCAACGTCATCCCGCCCAACGATTTTGTGTATGATCTGGTCGTTCGAACGCCCACTGCCATCCTGAGCAACCACTCCACCAAGCAACCTTTTACTTTTTACCTTCCGACCTTTTACGGCGGCTACCGCCCCACCTTTCACCGCGGCTCCGGCCGCACCGCCACCATGAACCGACGCCAATTCCTGCAACGCACCTCCCTTCTCGCCGGCGGAGCCTCGCTCGGCGCTTCCGAACTGCTCGCCTCGCCGACGGCGACGCTGAACCTGCCAAAGGGCAAGGCGGAACACTGCATCTTCATCTGGCTCGGCGGCGGCATGGCCCAGATCGACACCTTCGACCCGAAGGCGAAGGGCAACTCCAAGGCCAACCCGAAGGTCGCGGGATCCGAATACGCGTCGGTGGAGTCGGCCGTGCCGGGAGTGAAGTTCTGCGAACACCTCCACCGCAGCGCCAAACTCGCCGAGCGGCTCACCGCGGTCCGCACCGTCAACCACCACCTCATCGACGAGCACGCCTTCGCGACGAACTTCGTCCACACCGGGCGTCTCATCAGCGGCAGCACGACCTATCCCTCGATCGGATCGATCATTTCGCACGAGCTCGGCGCGGTGAATCCCGACGTGCCCGCCTACATGCTCATCGGGTATCCGAACGTGAGCCGCGGTCCCGGATTCCTCGGGGCGAAGGCGGGCTACGTCTACCTGACCGACACCGAGAGCGGTCCCGCGGGATTTTCGCGGCCCGCCGATGTCGATTCCGACCGCGCCGCGCGCCGCGAGGCGCTCCTGCAGCCGCTCGCGGGACGGATCGAATCCGAATCGCTCCCGGCCCAATACCGCGAGGCCCAGAGCGAGGCCCTCCGTCTCGCCGGACCCGACTTCATGCGGCACTTCGATTTGAAGAAGGAACCCGCCGACTTGAGGAACCTCTACGGCGGTGAGTTCGGACAGCGCTGCCTGCTGTCGCGCCGCCTCGTCCAGGCCGGGGTGCGCTTCATCGAGGTCTCGCACAACCTCAATTTCATCAACGGGACCGGCTGGGACACCCACAACGAGGGCCAGCAGAACCAGCACAACCTCATCCAGGAACTCGACATCGCCCTGTCCGCGCTGATCACCGATCTCGAAAATCAGAAGCTGCTCGACAAGACCCTCATCGCCGTGGGCACCGAGTTCGGCCGTCCCGCGACCTACGACGGACGCGGCGGACGGGGACACCAGGGCACGGCTTTCAGCCTCGTCCTCGCCGGCGGCGGACTGAAGCACTGTGGCGCCTACGGGCTGACCGACGCGCTCTCGAAGAACATTGTCGAGAATCCCGTCTCCGTGCCCGACTTCCACGCCACGATCCACGCGGCCCTCGGCATCGATCCGCTCAAGGAACTCTACGACGGATCGCGCCCCGTCCCCATCACCGACCAGGGCAAGCCGATCGCGGCGATGTTCGGTTGAGGGGCCTCAATC
>JBILDO010000126.1:0-4867 GCA_044352585.1 Verrucomicrobiales bacterium | reverse complement strand
ATGCGATTTCTCCCCGAGGCTCCAGCCGTGGTCGCTCCAGAGACAGACGATGGTGTCATCCTTTTTCGGCGAAGCCTCGAGCGCGTCGAGGAGCCGGCCGATCTCGTAATCGCAGTAGGCGATCGTGGCGAGGTAGGCCCGCACCGCCTCCTTCCAGCGTCCCGAGGCGAGGATCTTTGCATGGTCCCCCTCGGGTCCCGCCATCTTCACCCCGGCGGGCGGGACGTCTTCGAGATCGTCCTCGCGGTGCGGGGGCAGCTCGATGGATTCGAGGGGAAACTTGTCATACCACTCCTTCGGCACGCTGAAGGGCATGTGCGGCTTCACGAGACCGCAGGCGATGAAGAAGGGTTGATCGCCCTCCTCTTTCATGCGCTCGATGCACCAGTCGACGACGAGGTGGTCGGGCATCTCCTCGTTTTGGTTCGCGAGCGGATAGAACTCGATCCCGCCGACGCCCTTGTCCGGCGCCGAAGGATGCGGCGTGAGCGCGCCGCCCTTGCCGTCGAAGTAATCCGTCCACCCGCCACCCCGGTCGCCGGCTCCGTGATAGATCTTACCCGCCCCGTAGACGCGATAGCCGTATTTGAAGAAATGCGAGTTCATGAGTTGGTCCTCGCGGATCCCGGGACGCCAGTTTTGCGCGTTCGTGTAGCATCCCGTCGTGCTCGGCCGCAGTCCCGACATCAGCGAGGCCCGCGAGGGATTGCAGGCCGGGGCGGTGCAATAGGCGTTCGTGAAGGAGACCCCCTGCCCGGCGAGGCGGTCGATGTTCGGCGTTTTCGTCCGCGCGTTCCGCCCGAGGTGGCCGACCCAGTGGTTGAGGTCGTCGATGGCGATGAAAAGCACGTTCGGCTTCGTTTCCGCGGCCCACCCGTTGCCGGCGGCGAACAGAATGGCGGCCAGGGCGAGGGCGAGGATCGAAAAAGGGGAACGGGATTTCATGCTGTCGGGATGAACCCGCACGGTGACCATTGGTTTCGGCCCGATCGAGGCAAAACGTCGTCCGACCGGCGGAACCGGAACGGCTCACGCAATCTCGCCCGCATTCCGCCTTTACTCCCACCGGGTTTCCCGATTGAATCTCCCAACCATGAAAACACGCTCCATCCTGCTCACTCTCGCCGCATTCACTCTCCACGCCTCCTTCGCCAAGGCCGAACCCCTCGAAGTCGGCGCCGATGCTCCGAAGCTCCAGACCGTCGATCAGAAGGGCAATCCCGTCGATCTCGGCAAGGAACTCTCCAGCGGCATCACCCTCGTTTACTTCTATCCCAAGGCCGACACTCCCGGCTGCACCAAACAGGCCTGCAACCTGCGCGACGCCTTCGAGGAGGTGACCAAGGCGGGGATCAAGGTCTACGGCGTCTCCGCCGACACGCCAGCCGACCAGCTCGCGTTCGCCGAGAAGTTCCAGATCCCCTTCACCCTCCTCGCCGACAAGAAGGGCGAGGTCATCGCGGCCTTCGGCGTGCCCGCGAACCCCAAGGGATTCGCCTCCCGCCAGAGCTTCCTCGTGAAGGATGGCAAGGTGATCTGGCGCGATCTCAAGGCCAACCCCACGAGCCAGGCCCAGGACGCCATCGCCGCGGCGAAGGCGAACGGGTGAGGAGGGCCCCTCACTTCGCCGCGAGCGCCTCGCGCAACTGATGGAGCTCCTCGTCGAGCTTCGCCAGGTAGAGCGAGGTCGCCTTGAGACGCTTCGTCGTCAGCTTCGCGATGAACTCGTAGAGGCAGGCGTAGAACGCGGGATTGTCCTCCTTCGGGAGGATGTGCTCGAGGAACTTCTGGTCGACGGCGAGGCAGAAGGACGGCTCGACCGCGACGACGGAGGCGGAGCGCACCTCATCCTCGAGGGCGGCGAGTTCGCCGAAGATGTCGCCCGACTGGTTCATACGGACGAGCTGTTTCCCGCCCTTCACCACCGCCACCTCGCCCGCGAGGAGGATGAAGATGCGGGAGGCCTCGTCGCCCTCGGCGATGATGACGTCGCCGGGGTCGCACTCGATGAAGGCGGACGCGTGGAGGACCTGGTCGAGGTGCTCCTTGGAAAAGGCTTCGAGGAAGGGCACCTCCAGCAGGGTGGCCGGGATGTTGTCCTCGTCGTGGATGTAGGCGTATTCTTGCACGGAAAAAGTATAGAATTCCGGGACCGGAGTGTCGAGTTCCGAATCAGGCACCGACGGTTTTTCGGGCCGCAACAGTTCTTTTTTGCCTCAGTCGGGACCGAAAAACGATGGGCAGCCGCCCGATGGCGGAATATGCTACCATTTCAGGCCTTCCCGGTCTCCCGCGAACGCGCCCCATCCTGACAATCCTCCCATCCCCGCAACGTTCCCGTGAAGCGAAGCGTCCCGATCCTCCTCTGCGCCGCCCTCGTTCTCGCCTCGTGCGGGCGTGAGCTGGCGTCGGATCCGGAGAAAAGCGCCTCCTCGCCCCCCTGGCACCCCGTCCCGGGAGCTTCCCACGTCGGACACGAAAGCTGCAAGACCTGCCACGAGGACCAGTTCCAGGAATGGCTCCTCAGCGACCACCACAAGGCGATGAACCCGGCGACGGAGGAATTCGTCCTCGGCGACTTCAATAACGCCGTCTTCGAGCACCACGGCCAGGTCTTCCGTTTTTTCCGCAAGGGATCCGAATACTGGGTCAACGCCCTCGACGAGAACGGGGTCGCGAAGGACATGAAGATCGACTACGCCTTCGGCCATTTCCCGCTCCAACAGTATCTCATCCCCTTCCCCGGCGGCCGCTACCAGGCGCTGCAGGTCTGTTGGGACTCGCGGCTGAAGGATCAGGGCGGCCAGCGCTGGTATCACCTCTATCCCGACGAGCCGGTTCCCCCGGACGACATCCTCCACTGGACGCGCCGGCACTTCAATTGGAACTACATGTGCGCCGACTGCCACTCGACGAATCTCGACAAGGGGTTCGACGCCGGGACCCAGACCTACCACACGACCTGGTCGGAAATGAACGTGAGCTGCGAGGCCTGCCATGGTCCCGGATCCGAGCACGTCAAATGGGCCGAGGCGGAGGCGAAAGCGAAGACCGGAGCGCCCGCCGATCTCAAGGCAGTGAAGGACTACGTCGCCTCGAAGGGGCTCGTCGTGAGCCTCAAGGAACCCGGAGCCGCGCCGAACGAGTTTCCCTGGACGGTCGATCCGGTGACGAAGCAGCCGAAACGCACCCGCCCGCTCGACTCGACCGTCCAGGTTGAGACCTGCGCCCCCTGCCATTCCCACCGGACCCTGCTCGAACCGGTCCTGGTGCGCGGGCAACCCTATCATGACACCCATTCCCCCTCGATCCTGAGCGAGCGGCTCTACCATCACGACGGGCAGCTCAAGGAGGAGACCTATGTCTACGGATCCTTCGTCCAGAGCAAGATGTACCATGCCGGGGTGCGCTGCACCGACTGCCACAATCCCCATTCGATGAAGCTGGTCGCACCGGGCAACGCGCTCTGCGTGCGCTGTCACCTGAACGAGCCCTACAACACCCCGGCCCACCACTTCCATCCCGTCGGCAGCACCGGGGCGAGTTGCGTCGAGTGCCACATGCCCACGACGACCTACATGGGGGTCGACGCGCGCCGCGACCACAGCCTCCGCGTTCCCCGTCCCGACCTCGCGAAGGAACTCGGCACGCCCGACGCCTGCACGAAGTGCCACACCGACAAAACCCGGGACTGGGCCGCGGAATGGTTCGTGAAATGGTGGGGCGCCGGTCCCCGCAACGCGCACTATGGCGAAATCCTCGCCTCGGCCCGGCGAAACGAACCGGGTTCATTCGAAAAGCTCGCCGCCCTTGCCGCCGACACGACTCGTCCGGCCCTCGTCCGCGCCGCCGCGGTCGAGACGGTGGGCTTCCGCGGCCCATCGCCTGAAACGACCCAGGTCCTCTCGGGACGCCTCGCCGATCCTGATCCCAGCGTGCGGACCGAGGCCCTCAACGCCCTCCTCAATTACCCGCCCGACCAGCGGCTCGCCCTCGCCGGCGGATTGCTCGGGGATCCGTCGCGTTCCGTGAGGACCGAGGCGGCCCGGGTCCTCGCGGCCTCGCACGCGGGCTTCAGCGAGGCGCAGAAATCCGCCTTCACCCGCACCGCGGCCGAGTTCGAGAAGAAGCAGAAAGCCATCGCCGACCGCGCCGCGGGCCACATGTTCCTCGCCGCCTTTTACCTCGACCAGGGAGACGTCGCGAAGGCCGAGGCCTCCTTCCGCCTCGCCCAGAAAGTCGAACCCGAGTTCATCCCGGTGCGCATCAACTTCGCCGAGATGCTCTTTTCGCGGAACCGTCCCGCCGAGGCTGAATCGGAGTATCGCGCCGCCATCGCCGCCGCCATGACCGACAACGACCGCGGCGTCGCCCGCGAGAGCCTCGCCCGATTCCTCATCCGGATGCAGCGCTACGACGAAGGCGTCGACGAGTTGAAAACCGCTGCCGGACTTCTCCCGGACAGCGCCGAGACCCAGTATTTCTACGGCGTCGCCCTCAATTCACTCGGGCGGTTCCCCGAGGCCCTGCCCTATCTCGAGAAAGCGCGCGAGCTCGCCCCGCGCCATCTCGAATACCTCATCGGACTGGCCACGGTCTGCCGCGACGCGGGCAAAGGCGACCTCGCCCTGAGATACGCCCGCGAGGCCCTCGCGCTCGAGCCGGACAATCCGCAACTGCAACAGCTCGTGACGAGCCTCGGTGGATAGGGAACCGGGCCGGATCAGAGGTTCGATGGGTAGGGCGCTTTGTCCTCAAAGCGCCGTCTCCCGGCCAGGCAACGTCCTACTACCGTTCGCGGCGCTGTGGGACACAGCGCCCTACCCAGGGCAAGTGACACGCCTCGGCGGGTAGGGAACCGGGCCGG
>JBILDO010000037.1:0-53520 GCA_044352585.1 Verrucomicrobiales bacterium | reverse complement strand
TCCGGCCTGCTCCGCTGACGCGGCCCGTCGCGTCGCATTTCGCACACACTTTGACGCCATGAAACGCGCGGGATACCCGACCTTCCCGTAAAAACACCCCCAGCCCATGCGCCCCACTTCCTCCCGAACCCGCCGCACCTTCATCCAGGGCGCGACCGCCGCTTCCGCCGCCGCGGCGTCCTTGAAGGCGTCCGCCGCGGAACCCATCCCATCCGCCGGGACGACCCGCACGCTGGAGACCGACGTGCTCGTGTGCGGCGGAGGCTGCGCGGGCAGCGCGGCGGCGCTCGCGGCGTCCCGCGCCGGAGCCAAAACCCTGCTGGTCGAAAAGGCCCCTTTCGCCGGCGGCATCATCACCAGCGTCGGTCTTCCCTATTTCGACGGCATCGCGCACATCGACTCCAAACGCATCGTCGTCCGCGGCATCGCGCTGGAACTGCTATCGAAATCCGGCGTGTGCGCCCCCGACGCGCGGACCGTGTCGAAACACAACCCCACCATCCCGAACACTTTCGAGTTCAAGTTGCTGCTCGACCATCTTTTTCAGGAGCAGAAGGGGAATCTGAGCGTGCTGTTCAACAGTTTCGTTTGTGATGCCCACAGCAGCGGCGACCGCATCGAGAGCGTCACCATCGCGAACAAAGACGGCCTTGTGACCGTGAAGCCGAAGGTCGTGATCGACTGCTCCGGCGATGCCGATGTGGCCGCATGGGCGGGCGCTCCTTTTGAGCAAAACGCGGAGGTGCAGCCGCTCACGCTGCATTTCCGCATCAACAACGTCGCCGCGGACGCCACGGTCGGCAGCGCCTGTCGTTCCGCTTTGAAGGCCGCGCAGGAACGGGGCGATCTCCCGCATTACTACGGTCCGGGCGTGATGTTCCTCTTCGGCAGGAACGAGGTCTATGTCCACGGCGTCCGCGTGCCCGCGAACCCCACCGATGCCGCCGATCTCTCCCGCGCCGAGATGCAGGGCCGCGCCGATGCGCATGCAATGTTCCGTGCCTGGAAGCAGGACGTGCCCGCGTTCAAAGACGCCTACTTCATGGAGGCCTACCCGTGGATCGGCGTTCGCGAGTCGCGCCGTATCGTCGGTCGGCATGTGCTGAGCGAGGACGATCTCATGAAGTCGCGCCGCTTTGATGATGCCATCGCCACGGGTTGCTGGTATCTCGACCTGCATCCGAACAAGACCGTGTCGGGCAGTGCGAATGATTTCGACCCGAAGAAGGTCCAGCCGGAGCCCTACGACATCCCCTATCGCTCCCTCATTACGCAAAAGATCGGCAACCTCCTCGTCGCCGGCCGCTGTCACAGCGCGACGCGCGGCGCCCATGCCTCCACCCGGGTCACTGTCACCGCCATGGCCATGGGCGAGGCCGCCGGTGTCGCCGCCGCGATGTCGCTGCGGGAAAAGACGGAGGTCGCCGCGCTCGACGGCATCCGGGTGCGGGAGACCCTCGCAGCCCTCGGGGCCGGACCCTTCACCGACGCCTGAGCAAGGGATCCACGCAACATGAAAGCCTCGAAAGCCATCCTCCTCGCGTTTTTCGTCCCGCTGGCAGCGCTGGACGCAGCCGATCCCGCCGACCCCGCGCGCTGGCACGACGACTTCTCCGATCCGGCGACACTGCCGAAGCATTGGTCGAGCTACGGCTTCCTCGCCTCCGGCATCGATGCCAAAACCCCGCTCGGCAAGGCCGTGGGCGGCGCGGACTCGCGTCCGGAATGGTGGCAGGTGATCGACGGGACGCTTCGCGGACGGAATTTCCCGGAGGAAAAACACGGCTCCGGGATCTCGCGTGACATCGCGGGGCGGGACGTGCGGCTGCGCTGCCGCTTCAAGATCCCGCCGGGCGGCATGGCGGCGGTGGGCATCCGCGGGCCGAATCCGATCCTCGAAAGGGTCTTTAACGTGGTCAGCCTCCATATCCGGCCCGACGGCGTGGTCGCGGCGGACAACGACGTGCTCCATCCGAAGGGCTCGACGGAGGCGGAGGAGCTGAGGAAGAAGGGCACGTGGAACCGTCGTTTCTTTTACGCGAAAACGGCGAAGACCGTCATCGCAACGGACGTCTGGCATGATCTCGCCGTGGAAACGCGGGGCAGGGAGTTGAAAGTGTTCATCGATGGAAAGCCGGTGCTGCAATACACGACTCTCTGCGGCGACGCGCCGAAGACGAGCATCGGCTTCGGCGTTGGCGGAAACGGGAAAACCATCCTCGACACCTGGTATGACGACGTGGGGATCGAGCCGCTCGAAACGAAGAACCGAGCCAGCGACCCCATTGACAAGCCCTGAGACATGAAAACCTTTCTCCTTGTTTGCTCCCTTCTGATGGCGACCGTGCGGATTCACGCCGCCGATGCGCCGCCCGACCTTTCCCGCTGGAAAGAGGATTTCTCGGATGAGACGGTTTTTATGAGAAACTGGTCCTCCTACGGCTGGCTGGCCGACGGGAAGGTGGTGTCGGGACCGGACAACATGCACCGCTGGTGGCAGATCCACGATGGCGCGCTGCGCGGGCAGACGTTCGGGAAGCTGCATCCCTCGGGACTGACGCGGAAAATCAGCGGGCGGGATGTGCGGGTGAGCCTGCGCTTCAAGCTGGAGGAGGGCGGCATGGCGGCGGTGGGCTTCAACGGGCCGAATCCGATCCTGGAGGCTAACTTTCACCTCGCGGGGGTCCACATCCGGCCGGGCAGCATCACGGCTTGGGATGAGGAAAACCTGCACCCGAAGGGTTCGCCCGAGGCGGAGGCGATGAAGAAGGCGAAGCAGATGAACCGCAAGTTCATCGGCGCGGCCAAGGTGGAGAAGATCACGCTCACGACCGGGGCCTGGCATGACCTGGTGATCGAGATGCGGGGCCGAACGATCACTGTCTTCATCGACGGGAAGCAGGTGCTGACCTACCTCACCAACGCGGGCGACGCGCCGAAACAAACCCTCCAATTCGCCGTGGGCGGCGGGAGCCGGGAGGTGGTGAACGGCTGGTATGACGACGTGAGCTTCGAACCCCTTGACGGTGCCCGATGAAGTTTTCGCGCCGGTTCTGCCTGATCACCGCGGCCCTCGCCCTCCCGGCGCTGGCGGGTCGGGCTCATGCCCTCGAACTGGAATGGGTGACCGTGGAGAATCCCGGCAACAAGCCCGACAAAACCGGCTACGGCGCGGTGGCCTATCCGTATCAGATCTCCAGGTTTGAGGTCACGGTGGCGCAGTACGCGGAGTTTCTGAACGCGGTGGCGGCGAAGGGCGATCCGCACGCCCTGTGGAATGCGAACATGGGCAGCGCACTGCTCACGGACAACAACCAGGGCGGCATCCGCAAAGACCTGCCGGTGTTCATCGACCGGATCGGGGCGCCGGGCGCCTATCGGTATCAGGTGCTGCCGGGCACGGAGAAGAAGCCGGTGCTGTTTGCGGGCTTTCTCGAGGCGATGCGCTTCGCCAACTGGCTGCACAACGGACAGGGTCAGGGGGATACCGAGAACGGCGCGTATCACATCGCGAAGCACGGTGGTCTCGCCGTGCATGAGCCGGACGCGAGGGTGTGGATCCCCACCGAGGACGAATGGTACAAGGCCGCCTACCACCACCCCGAGGCCAAGGGCGGCCCGGCGGGCGGCTACTGGCTGTATCCGGTGCGGTCGAATGAGAAGCCGCGCACGCCGGCGGCGGGGGATGCGATGGCGAACGCGGCGAATTTCAGCCGCTCGTATGTGGACGCTTGGCCGGTGGGCAGTTATCCTAACGCGGCGAGCTTCTACGGCACCTTTGACCAGGGCGGGAATGCCTGGGAATGGAACGAAGCCATCGTCTTCGGCACCCAGCGCGGCCTGCGCGGCGGCTGCATGGCGCATACCGTCGAAAAACTGCGCTCCAGCGTGCGAAGCCATGCTCATCCGGCCAAGCGCTATCCCGATACCGGTTTCCGCCTCGCACGTCCGGCGCCGAAGATCGAACCCGCCGCCGAAAAGCAGCCATGAAGTTGACTTCCCTGCCCCGCATCCCCTTTTTCTGCCTCGCCTTGACCACCGCCGGTGCCGCGGACCCCGGCGGCAAACTCGAGCCGATGTTTGATTCGCACTGCTACGAGTGCCACGACGCCGACGCAAAGAAGGGCGGACTGGACCTCACCGCCCTGAAGTGGGAGCCGGAAGACATCGAGAACCTCCAGCAGTGGACCAAGGTCTTTGACAAGGTGGAGCGCGGGGAGATGCCACCGAAGAAAAAGGAGCGGCCCGCCGCGGAACTGAGCGAGATCTTTCTCAAGACCCTGGGCGGCGAACTGCACGACAACAGCCGCAGAGAGCAGGAAGCCGCGGGCCGGGTGGTTTACCGTCGGCTCAACCGCACCGAATATGTCCACACGGTGCACGACCTGCTCGGCATCGACACGCCGCTGCGCGATCTTTTGCCAGAGGACGGCACCGCCGGCGGCTTTGACAACATCGGAGCGGCGCTGAACCTCTCCGCGGTGCATCTGGAGCGCTACCTGCAGGCCGCGGATCTGGCGCTGAAGGAGGCGACGGTGACCGTGCCGCGGGTGGAGACGAAAAAGATCCGCACCGACTACAACGAGACCTGGCATGACTGGAACGCGCCCGGCTTTCAAAACAGCCAGTGGACGCACTCACCGGAGGGGCTGCTCGCGATCCGCTGGAACGGGGGGAACGGCCCGCACGGCGAACTCGGCGCCTGGTCGCCGCCGGTGCCGGACGCGCGCTACCGCTTCCGCATCCGGGCGAAGGCGATGATCGACAAGACCGGGCCGAACGCCGGCAAGAACGACGCCACCCGGCCCGATCGCCACGTCATCCTGAAGGTGGCGCTCGCCGACTGGCCGCGCACCGGCCTGACCTTTGGCAACACCTACTTCGAGATGAGCCCCACGGAGTTCCGCGAGTTCACCTACGAGGCGCGCGTGCCGCGCGGCAAGACGCTCTGGCTCTCCCCTTACCGCGCCGTGCCGGAGAAGCCGGACGAGCGCGCCATGGTGAGCGGCATCTGCGCGGTGATCGAGTGGGTGGACATCGAGGGGCCGCTGCAGGAGGAATGGCCGCCGCGGGGGCATCGCCTGCTGTATGGCGACCTGCCGCTGCAGCCGGCCGATCCCAAGGCACCGGGCAAGGACCTGCGAGTCGTTTCCACGCAGCCCGAGGCCGATGCCCGACGCCTCCTCGCCGCCTTCCTCCCGAAGGTCTTCCGCCGCCCCGTGAGCGCGGAGGAGATCGGAGAGCACCTCGCGCTTGTCACCGAACAGATGGCCAAGGGCCGCCGCTTCGACGAGGCCCTGCGCGCCGCCTACAAGATGGCGCTGTGCTCGCCGAAGTTCCTCTTCCTGCACGAGCCGCTTGGAGCTCTCGACGACCACGCCCTCGCCAGCCGGCTGAGCTACGGCCTGTGGAGCACCGCGCCGGATGCTGAACTCACCACCCTCGCCGCGCAAAAGAAGCTGCGCGACCCGGCCGTGCTCCGCGCCCAGACCGAGCGGCTCCTCGCCTCGCCGAAGGCCGAACGATTCACCCAAAACCTCCTCGGCAGTTGGTTGAACCTGCGCGACATCGACTTCACCCAGCCCGACACGAAGCTCTACCCGGAGTTCGAGCAATACCTCCAGCAATCCATGGTGGGCGAGACGGAGAGCTACTTCGAGGAACTGCTCTCGAAGAACCTCGGTGCCGCCAAGGTGGTCCACAGCGACTTCGCGATGCTCAACGAGCGCCTCGCCGAGCACTATGGAATCCCCGGTGTCAAAGGGGACCGCATCCGCAAGGTTGGTCTCGCCCCCGATTCCCGCCGCGGTGGCTTCCTCACCCAGGGGGCTGTCTTGAAAGTCTCCGCCAACGGGACCACCACCTCACCGGTGGTGCGCGGCGCCTACGTGCTCGACCGCATCCTCGGCACACCGCCCGATCCACCGCCGAAGAACGTGCCCGCGATCGAGCCGGACATTCGCGGCGCGACGACGATCCGCGAGCAGCTCGACAAGCACCGCAACCAGCCCGCCTGCGCCGGCTGCCATGCGAGGCTCGATCCACCCGGCTTCGCCCTTGAAAACTACGACGTCACCGGCCGATGGCGCACGGTTTACCGGGCCATCCCGGACAGCGCCAAGGACAAGGTCGTGAACGTCCCCGGCACCGACATCCGCTTTTACACCGCCGGAAAGCCGGTGGATCCGGGCTTCGCCATGGCGGATGGCCGCGCCTTCAAGGACGTGGACGAGTTCAAGAAGATCGTCCTCGCCGATCCGCGGCAGCTCGCCCGCTGCGTAACGGAAAAACTGATCGTCCACCTCACCGGCGCACCGATCCAGTTTGCCGACCGGGAGGTCATCGAGGCCATCGTGGAGCGCGCCGCGCCTGAGGATTACGGCCTGCGCACCCTCCTCCACGAGGTCATCCAGAGCCGGCTATTCACGCGGAAGTGATCCAAACGAGAACCTGAAACCGCCATGAAAAACTCCACCCTCACAGTCCTCTCGACCCTGCTGCTGGCTCCGCTGGCCGTGCTGCACGCCGCCGAAATCCCGGTTGACCGGCATGGCTTGGTGGTTTACGCCGATTTCGGCGGCGCGCAGGCGGAAAAGCCGGCATTCCATCCCGCCGGGGCCATGTGGACCGCCGTGGACGGCAAGGCCGGAGCGATCACGCAGACCGACGGCGCCGTCCAGATCGGACCGGCGGCGGGAGAAGGCGTGGGGATCGACCTGCCCATCACCGCGGCCACGAGCCCGCTGACCGTCGAGTTCAAACTGCGCAAGGGCTCGGCGGAGGCTGCGGGCGCGGTCCGCATCCGCGTGCGGAACGCGGCGGCCGACACCGGAATCGAGATCACGGCAAATTCCAACGAGCCCTACGGCGCGCCCTACGGGGGGGGGACCACGGGCTTCGGATTCAGGCCCATTGAGGCCGGCAAGCCGGGCGGGTTCGTCCCGGGGGCGCCGGGCAGCCTGGCCGACGACACGGCGTTCCACAGGGTGCGCGTGAGCTTCGATCCGCAGCCGGCCTACTACGAGATGAAGACTCAATTCGCGTATGACGGGGGCGTGAAACTCATCCGTGCTTACCTGCCGAAAGACGTCGCGCTGAACCGCCTGGAGATCGTCGCCGCGTCCGGCGGGCCGTGGCTGGTGGACGACGTGATGGTCTACGTGCCCGACAGGGGACTGGCCCGGGCGCAGGAGGCGGTCAGCTACAGCCAGGCCATGGTGCACAAATGCAAGCGGGACGGCTACCTGCTCGAACTGCCCTACTGGCAGGAGAAGCTGGAGGCGGACACGAAGCGATACGAAGCGGCGCGGCTCGACGCCTGGCGGGCGATGCTCACGCCTAACGGCCTCGCGTTGCCCGCCGATCTGGCCGCGCGGGCCGGAGAGATTGCTGCGGCCGGCCAGGCGGCGGCGAATCCGAAGCCGACCGCCGCCACCGAAGCCTCGTGGAAACAGGCCTGGGACGCGCTCACGGCCGTGGACAAACCCTACGGCTGGCACACGGTGAAGACGCACCTGCTGCGCGACCTGGCCAACCGCTGCCGGCGGGTGGCGTTTTACGCGGCCGCGGCGCCGGCCCCCGCCGCGGGGTCGCCAGACGCGGTCTCCGCCCAACTTGTCGAGCGGGCCCGCGCCGTCATCGAGGCCAACCGGAACTGGGAACAGGACTACGCGGGCTGCTTCTTCGGCCTGCACCGTCAGAAAAACATCGCGCACACGCAAGCCGAGGCAACATCGCTCGCGGAGCGTGCTCAGGGCCTGGCGACGCAACTGGCCGAGCTGGAAACGCAGCGGGCCGCCCTCGAGAAAGACGTGCTGGCCTTCCTGCAGCCGCTCGACACCACCGGCAGGTTCCGCGACCTCGGGGTGCCCGAGCGCAAGCCGCCGACGTTCGGGCCGGACGGGAAAGCGAGCGAGTTTTCGTTGTGGTCGGTCCGCGCGGGCACGACGCCGTGGAGCGGCAAGCACGTCTTGGATGCCATGAGCCGTGAAGAACCCATGTGTTTCGACGGCGTGGAGTATTGGTTGGGCGGACACTGGGAGTTCGAGGGCCCGGGCGAGCCTAAGCCGTTCGACAAAGACCGCCTGGATGCCTTCCGACAACTGATCGAGCGCGGGTATGCGGTCAAGCAAGGCGCCCGCCTTCAGACGCACACCCAGGGCAGCCCGATTGCGCCGCTGTCGCTGCTGCCAGCGGATGTCCAGAAAGACCCGGATATCCATCTGAGCGATGCGAAGGGCCAGCCGACTTCCGTGCCGAACATCTGGCATCCGGCGGTCCGCGACCTGTATGCCAAGAACGCCAAGGCCTTCGGCCGTCTCATCCACGACGAGTTTCCCCAGTCGCTCCTATGGGAGCCGACGACGTGGGAGCCCGGGGCGCTGGGCTATCATACGGACGTGTGGGGCTACAACCCCGGCGCCATCGCCGCCTTCCGCGCCGACCTCGAGGCGCGCTACGGCGACATCGCGGCCTTGAACAAGGCTTGGCGCACGGACTATGCCACCTTCGCCGCGATCCAGCCGCCGACCTCGCCCTTCCACGAGAAAGACGCCCGCCCCACGGCGCTCTCCTACGAGTTTCAGGCCTTCCGCGGCCGGGCCTGGGCCGGGTTTGTCGGGGATTGGGCCAGGCACCTGAGTGAAGCCGATCCGGGCCGGCCCAGCGGCCTGGAGCTCTCCGCGATCACCGGCTCCTTCGTCAACGGCACCGTCCCCGACCACGCCATCTGGAAAGCGCTGCCCTACACGTTCCTCGAAGACCACCACAACAACTGGGCGGCCGGCTATCCCGCCAGCCGGATGCACTACGACCTCTGCCGCTATGCGGGCAAACAGCCGATCCAGACCGAGTTCATCTGGACCTATCCGCGGCGAAGCAAAGTTGAAACCGAGGAGGATTTCCGCGTCAACGGCGAGCTGAGCGTGTGGCGCAACATGGTTTGGGGCCGGCAACTGCTGCAGGTGCATGGCCTCCAGGACGGCTGGAGTTACCGGCACAACTACCTCGACGAGCAGCACTCCAGTCTCCACCAGCCGCAGACCGCTTCGGGCTATGGCCGGTTCGTGCGCGAGGCGGGGACATCCATCGTGCTGGGCAAGAAACGCGCCCGCGAGTTCTGGCCTTACGTGCGGGACACCGAGGTGGTGAAGCCCAAGATCGCGCTGGTGGTGCCGACGACCTCGATGCTCAACGAATATCCCTACCAGGGTCTCTCGCAGACGTATCCCGTCTATTTGCGGGCGTTCCTCCGGTGGAGCCAGATGCTCGATCACCGCGATCTCGACTTCCGCCACGTGCCCGAGGGCGCGATCCTCGCCGGCGACGAGAAGCTCGACGGGTTTCGGGTGGTGATACTTCCATACGCCACCTACTTCCCAGCCGGTCTGACCGAGCGTCTCCTTGCGTGGGTCAAGGCGGGCGGCGTGCTCATCGCCGAGGGTGTGCCCGGGGTCTACACCGCCCACTGCTTCGAGCAGCCCGACCTGATGCGGGCGGTGTTCGGCGAGGAGGTCAACTGGACCTACGCGGGCGACCGGGGCCGCGGCGTCAACTGGCGCTGGGAACTCAAAGTCGCCGACAACGCCGAACGCACCAAGACCGTCGTCGCCCGCGACAAGGCGCCCCTGTTGGTCTCCGGGACCAACGGCAAAGGCAGCGTGCTGGTCAGCGCGGAACCGTTCAGCGTCTTTTGGCACAAGGATGACGGGCCGCTCCTCCGCGAGGGAGGCGTCCCCTTCGATCACGACATCGGCGATTGGAAAATCGGCGATTCGCCGGAGGAGGGCGTGTCCGCCGCTCTCTACCGCGCGATCTACAACGCGATCGGCCAACCGTCCGCGTTGACCAAGCTGCACCAATTCGAGTTGGTCACCCGCGAAGACCGGTCGGGCCAACGGTATCTGTTCGTCAGCAACTGGCAGCTTCGCGAAACCGTCATGGATGAGATCAGTCTGGACGGGGTTTACGAGCGCGTTCTCGATTTGGGCGCCGGAGACGGTTGCCAGGTGCCCATCAAGCAACTCGACAAAAGTAAAGGGCGCACCGTGATCGAACTGCGGTTGGCCCCGGGCGAGGGGACTTGCTTGAGCCTCATCTCGAAATTGGAGAAACAACCATGAAACCCATCCTTCACCTTCTACCCGCCCTGCTGCTCGCGCCGATGGCCGCGCCTTCAAGGACGTGGACGAGTTCAAGAAGATCGTCCTCGCCGATCCGCGGCAGCTCGCCCGTTGCGTCACCGAAAAAGTCGCCGTCCACCTCACCGGCGCGCCGGTCCAGTTCGCCGACCGGGAGGTCATCGAGGCCATCGTGCAACGCGCCGCCTCCACCAACTACGGCCTGCGCACCCTCCTCCACGAGGTCATCCAGAGCCGCCTCTTCACGCACAAGTGATCCAAACGAGGAACCAGGAACCCCATGAAACCCATCCTCTACCCCCTGATCCTCCTCGCCGCCTCCGCCGGTGCCGAGGATCACTTCCTGCACACCTTCCAAAAGCTGCACCTCAGCCCGCAGTTCTGGAGTGAGGGCGCCCATGTCGGCGATTTCAACCGCGACGGCAAGTTGGACGTCGTCTCCGGTCCGTTCTGGTATGCGGGGCCCGATTACAAGACCCGCCACGAGATCCGTCCGGCGACGCAGACCTTCAAGAAGGCCGGCACCGATGGCCGGGAACAGGTCATCCCCGGCTTCGAGGGGGCGCTCGGGGTGAAAAACAGCTACTCGGACAGCTTTTTCTCCTTCGTTCACGACTTCAATGCCGACGGCTGGGCGGACGTGCTGGCCTGGGGCCTGCCGGGGCAGCAGGCCTCGTGGTATGAAAACCCGCAGGGCAAGACCGGGCCATGGAAGGCGCACGTGGTCTTCCCCCAGGTGGACAATGAATCCCCCACCCTCACCGACCTCACCGGCGACGGACGGCCGGAGCTGGTGTGCAACCACGGCGGCAATTTCGGCTACGCCTCGCCCGATCCGGCGGACCCGGCGAAACCGTGGACCTTTCATCCCATCACCCGGCTCGGCAAATGGGGCCGCTTCACCCATGGCCTCGGCGTCGGGGACGTCACCGGCGACGGCCGTGCGGACCTGATCGAGGCCGGAGGCGTGTGGGAACAACCGGCCTCGCTCGACGGCGATCCGGTTTGGAAAAAGTATCCGGCTCCGTTTGGCGCGGGCGCCCAGTTCCACGCGTCTGACGTGAATGCCGACGGCCTGAACGACGTCATCGGCAGCCTCGCGGCGCATGGCTACGGTCTCGCCTGGTGGGAGCAGGTGCGCGAGGGCGGCACGATCACCTTTAAAAAGCACCTCATCATGGGCGACAAGCCGGAGCTCAATCCCTACGGCCTCGTCTTCTCCCAGCTCCACGCCATCGACCTGGCCGACATCGACGGCGACGGCTTGAAGGACATCGTTACCGGGAAGCGCTTCTGGGCCCACGGCCCCACCGGCGACCCCGAGCCGAACGCGCCGGCGGTGCTCTATTGGTTCCAGCTAACCCGCCAGGGCAAGGAGGTGAAATTCGTCCCGCACCGCATCGATGACGATTCCGGCGTGGGCACCCAGGTGCTCGTCACGGACGTGAATGGCGACACGCTGCCCGAGGTGGTCGTCGGCAACAAGAAGGGCACCTTCGTCCACCTGCACGGGAAGAAGGCGGTGAGCGAGGCGGAGTGGCGGCAGGCCCAGCCGAAGGTGAGCGCCAGCCCGCAGGACCACGAGCGCCAGCTGCGCCTCGTCCGCGAGACGGACCCGCTCACCCCGGAGCAGCAGCAGGCCAGGATGCGCGTGCCCGAGGGCTTCCGGATCGAGCTTTTCGCCAGCGAGCCGATGATCAACAAACCGATCAATCTCGCCTTCGACGAACGCGGACGGCTCTGGGTCAGCAGCAACACCGAGTATCCCTATGCCGCCAAGAAGGAGCGCTGGGCCGATGCGAAGGGCTCGCGGGTCAAGGACAGCCGCGATGCCATCAAGATCCTCGAGGACACCGATGGCGACGGCCGGGCCGACAAGGTCACCGACTTCGCCGACGGGCTGAACGTGCCCACCGGCGTCCTTCCGTGGCACAAGCCGGAGCACAAAGCGGGCTGCATCGCCTGGAGCATCCCGAACCTCTGGTATTTCGCCGACACCGATGGCGACGGGAAGTGCGACCTGCGCGAAGTCCTCTTCGGCCCGCTCGGTTATGAAAAGGACACGCACGGCATGTGCAGCAGTTTCCGCCTCGGAGCAGACGGCTGGGTCTATGCAACCCACGGCTTCAACAACACCTCCCATTTCAAGGCGCGCGACGGCTCCACCCTCGACCTGCACAGCGGCAACGTCTTCCGCTTCCGTCCCGACGGATCCCGGGTCGAACCCTGGTCGTGGGGGCAGGTGAATCCCTTCGGCCTTTGCTGGGATCGCCGCGGCAATCTCTACAGCGCGGACTGTCACAGCAATCCGATCACACAGCTCATCGGCGGCGCCTACTACCCCAGCTTTGGCAAATCGCACGACGGCCTCGGCTTCGCCCCGGTCATGTGCCAACACGGCCACGGCAGCACCGGACTTTGCGGGGTGGCCTACGTCGATGGCGGGATCTGGGGTCCCGAGTGGGACGACCACATCTTCCTCGGCAACTGCGTGAACTCGCGGGTCAATGCCGACCAGGTCATCTTCACCGGCACCACGCCGCGGGCCCATGAAAAACCGGATTTCGTGACCTGCGAGGATCCCTGGTTCCGCCCCGTCGATCTCCAGATCGGTCCGGACAACGCCCTTTACATCGCCGATTTCTACAATCGCATCATCGGCCACTACGAGGTGCCGCTCGATCACCCCGGACGCGACCGGGAGCGCGGCCGCATCTGGCGGGTCGTGAAAGAAGGGGCCTCGAAAACGCCGCGTCCCGCCCCGCCCGCACCCGGCCGGCACACGATCGCGGATCTCCGTTCCCCCGATCCCTTTGTGAAGCGGGCCGCCGCCGCCTCGTTGGCCCGGAGGCCGGACCCCGCCGCCACTCCGCTCCTGCTCGCCGCGCTTCCCTCGACCGATCCTGGCGACGCCCAGCTGCAGCACCAGCTTCGCATCGCCCTGCGCGAGCATTTGAAGCTCCCTGACGCCTTCTCCGCGCTGTCCAAGCCCGCGGACATCGCCACCGCGCTCTCCATCGCCACCGCAGTGCCCACGGCGGAGGCGGCGGCCTTTGTCTCCGAGCGCTGGGACGAGAGCCCGGCCCCGCTGGCAGACCGGCTCACCCACCTCGCCCGCTATGGGGATCCCGCCCGGATCGAGTCCGCCATCGCCGCCCGGCGCGCGGGCGCCGGCCGCAGCCACGCGGAGCAGGCGGACGCCATCACCGCGCTCAACAACGGTCTCATGGAGCGTGGCCTGAAGACGCCCGCCAGCCTGCTCGCGTGGGCGACGGATCTCACCGAGACCCTCCTCGCCGAGGAAGGGCGCACGGACATCACCTGGCAGGAACTACCGCACCCGGGCTGCGCGCCCGGCCGCAGTCCATGGTGCCAGGACCGACGCAAGAATGCAGAAGGCGTGGAAACCGAAGTCCTCAGCAGTCTCGACCGAAGCCGCGGCGGAGGGGAAAAGCTCACCGGCATCCTGCGCAGCCGCGCCTTTCCCGCGCCGTCCAGGCTCTCCTTCTGGCTCTGCGGTCATCGCGGCGCTCCCGGCTCGCCCGCCCATGACAAAAACCTCGTCCGGCTGGTCGCCGATGGCCGCGCGGTGCGGCAGGCCTTCCCGCCGCGGAGCGACACCGCCGTGCGCGTCGAGTGGGATCTCGCGGACCTCAAGGGGCAAAACGTGACGCTCGAGATCGTCGATGGCGACGAAGGGAGCGCCTACGCCTGGCTCGGCGTGGCCGGCTTTGGTGAGGGCGCGCCCGATACCGCTGCCTTCCGCCCGGAAATTTCCCGCGCCAGCCAGTTGCAGAGTCTCGCCACCCTGCTTCGCACCACCGCCCCGGTGGGCTTGCGCGACCGCCTCGCTCCCTACCTGCCCAAGGCGGCCGCCCCGATGAAGGCGGCCCCGCAGCCCGAGATCGATGCCTTGATCAAGAGTCGTCTGGCCGCCTTCGCCTCGACCAAACCCGATCCCGCCCAGGGCGAGGCCGTCTTCAAGACCCAATGCGCCGCCTGCCACCAGATCAAGGGACAGGGTGGGCTCATCGGCCCCCAGCTCGACGGCATTGGCAGCCGCGGACCGGACCGGCTCATGGAGGATATCCTCGATCCGAACCGCAACGTGGACATCCACTTCCGCCTCCACACGCTGAAACAGCACGACGGAACCACCCTCACCGGCTTCGTCCGCGGCGAAGTCGGCCAGGTCATCGTGCTCGTCGATGCCGCCGGCAACGAGCAGCGCATCGCCAAGGGCGACATCGCCGAGGACACCGAACTGGCCCAATCGATCATGCCTCCCGCTTTCGGGCAGTTGATCGAGCCCGCCACCTTCAACCACCTCGTCGGCTGGCTCCTCAAGCAGTGAACCCCCGCCGACTTCGCGCCCGCCCATGACCGCCCGCTTTTTTTCATCGGTTTGGCTTTGGCTCGCCTTTTGCGCGGCCGGGCTTTCCGTGAACCTGGCCCGTGCTCTCGAGATCGAGTGGGTCACGGTGGGGGATCCCGGCAACACGCCCGACACGAACGGGCTGGGTGCGGTGGCGTATCCGTTCCAGATTTCCAAGCTGGAAGTCACCGTGGGCCAGTATGCGGAATTCCTCAACGCGGTCGCTGCAAACGATCCGCATGGCCTGTGGATTGCGGGACAGAAGATTGACCGCTCGGGGAATCCGGGCACCTTCCGTTATGCCGCCCGAGCGGGTCGCGAGCGGGAACCGGTCATGCACGTCACCTTCCTCAATGTGATGCGTTTCGCGAACTGGCTGCATCATGGCGGCGGTCGAGGCGATACCGAGACCGGGGCGTATTCACTCGCCGGGAGCGATGGCCTGGCGAAGCGCGAAACCTCCGCCACCGTCTGGATTCCCAACGAAAACGAATGGTTCAAGGCCGCCTATTTCCAGCCCCCGACCGCCGGAGGCCCGCCCGGGAGCTATTGGACCTACCCGACCCGCAGCGATCTGGCTCCGAAGCTCGCGAAGCCGGGCGACGCCGCCCCGAACCTCGCCAATTTCCTCGCGGATCCCTCCCCGCAAGCGAACGGCGGCGTCCTCCGGGGCTTCGAGCATGTCATGCCGGCCGGAAGTTTTCCCGGATCCGCGAGCCATTACGGCACCCTCGACCAGGGTGGCAACGCCTGGGAATGGATCGAGGCGACCGTCTTCGGAACGCACCGCGTCATCCGGGGTGGCAGCATGTGCGCCTCCCACGAAAAACTCCTCTCCAAAGTCCGCACCCACGCCACCCCCACCCGCCGCTATCCCGACACGGGCTTCCGCCTCGCCCGGGCCATGCCGCCATCCTCTTGACAGACCTGCCCACCATCCCATGAACCCGACCTTCACCACCCGCCGCGCCCTCTCCCGCCGCGCCCTCCTCAAGGGTAGCGGCATCTCCCTCGCCCTGCCCTGGCTCGATGCCATGTTGCCGGCCTTCGCCGCCGACCCGAAGCCGCCAATGCGCTTCATCGGCATCCTGAACTACTTCAGCTTCCACGCGCCGAATCTTTTCCCCAAGGAGTCCGGCACCGCCTACACCGCCACCCCCTACCTCGAGGGCCTGCAGCCGCACCGCGATGCCTTCACCATCATCTCCGGACTCAACCATCCCGAGGTGCGCGACGGCCATTCCTCGGACAAATCCTTCTTCACCGGCGCGCCGCATCCGGGATCACCCTCGTTCAGGAACACCGTCTCGCTCGACCAGCTCGCCGCCGAGACGATCGGCCGCGACACCCGCTATCCCTCGCTGAACTTCTCCACCAGCGGTGCCTACAGCTGCAGCTACACGCGCAGCGGCGTGGCCATCCCGCCGGAGACGAGTCCCGCGCGCGCCTTTGCCAAGCTCTTCATCGACGGCACGCCCGCCGAAGTCGCCGAAGAGGTCGCCCGCGTCCAGGAGGGTCGCTCCATCCTCGACCGGGTCGCCGCGGAAGCGAAACGGCTCGAGAAAAACATCGGTCCCGGCGACCGCGAGAAACTCGACCAGTATTTCACGAGCGTGCGCGAACTGGAGGAACGGATGGTGCGCTCGGAAAACTTCGCGAAACAGCCGAAGCCGAAGCCCGGCGTCCCCGTCATCAAGGATCCCGGCTCGGGCGAGGACACGACGCGCTTCGGCCTCATGCTCGAGGTGGCCCGCCTCGCCGTGCAGACCGACCTCACGCGCATCGTCACCCTCTACTTCGTCGGCACCAGCAAGACGCCGTCGAAACCCGGCACCAGCTTCGCCTACCACGACCTCAGCCACCACGGCCAGGACAAGGGCAAGCTCGACCAGCTCGCCATCCTTGAGCGCGACCTACTCCTCGAGTGGGGGAAATTCATCGGCCGCATGAAGGACGCCCGCGACGGCGGATCGCGTCTCCTCGACCACACCATGAGCGTTTTCGGCGCGGGGATGGGCAACGCCTCGAGCCACGAATCCACCAATCTGCCGGTGCTGCTCACGGGCGGACGCTTCAAGCACGGCCAGCACCTCGCCCACGACCCCAAGAGTCCCCCGCCGCTTTGCAATCTCTGGGTGCAGATGCTGCAGGAGATGGGCTTGGAGACCGACCGGTTCGGCACGAGCGACTCCGAGACCCTCGCGGGGCTTGGCGCCTGAGGTCGGATCGCGGACTCCATCCTGCCGCACCCGCGATCGCGCATGGCGCGACTTCGGAATGATCACTTCCGAAATATCACTTATTATGTCTTCATGTCGTCCCCCGTCGCCACCGACCTGCTTTCGCGGATCAACGAACGCCGCATCCTCGAACTGGTCCGGGAGCACGGTCCCGCATCCCGTGCGGCGATGGCACGGCGGGCCGGGCTGAGCGCGCCGACCGTATCGAAGGCGGTCAGTTCCCTGGTCGGGAGCGGCTTCCTCGAGGAGTCCGGGGAGACGACCGAAGCCTTCGGACGCCCCGGCAAATTGGTCCGCCTCTCCGGGCACGGAGCCAACGTCATCGGCGTGGTCGTCGATGCGGCGGGCGCGTGGGTCGGACGGGCGCGACTCGATGGCCGGGGACTCGGGGAAGCCTCATGCTCGTTCCCGATCCCGGCGGATTACGAGGAACTTCTTTCCCGCCTCGCGGCGGCGATCCGGGACTGCGCCGGTCCATCCGGCGAAGCCGGCGCAGGCGGGATCCGCGGCGTGGGACTCAGCGTGCCCGGACTCCTCGAGGACCGCCACGGCGTGACGATGATGTCTCCCAACCTTCACCTCCTCGACGGGCACGCCCTCGCCACCGACCTCGCCCGGCGCACCGGCCTGCCCTGTGTGGCGCGGCAGGAGTCCCATGCCCTCTGCCTCGGAGAACGGATGTATGGCGCCGCCCGCGGTCTTGCGGATTTCGCGATGCTCGATGTCAGCACCGGCCTCGGTCTCGGGATCGTCAGCGGCGGGCGCCTCCTCACCGGCAGCCGCGGCCTCGCCGGGGAACTCGGGCACCTCACCGTCGATCTCGACGGCCCCCTCTGCGGCTGCGGAAACCGGGGCTGCCTCGAAACGCTCGCGACCGACTCCGCCTTTCTGCGCGGGATGAGCCGCCTCCGCCGCCGCCCCTGCGGCATCGAGGAAGCGCTCGAGTCGGTGCGCCGGGGAAGGCGTGGCACCGGCGCGCTCCTCGAACGCACCCTCGACTACCTCGCCGTGGCCATCGCCGCTGTCGTGAACCTCTTCAATCCCGCGACCCTCTTTCTCCACGGCGGTCTCCTCGCCTCCGATCCCGCGCTCCTCGGCAGGGCCATCGAAAAGGCGCGCCGCCGCAGCCTCGCTCCCGCGTTCGAAGCCTGTCGCATCCTCCCATCGCGCGGCAACAAGCGGCTCGGAGCCGTCGCCGGAATCGTGCACCAGCTCGTCGAGGAGATCGCCCCCGATCTCGCCACGATACCGCGCACCCCAAAGCCGCGCGCCCTCGGGGAGAGCGCTTCGGCCCAGGTCCCCTTCCCCGCCATCCCCGCCGCCTCATGAACCGATCCCTCCGGCTTCTCCCCATGGTCACGCTTGCGGCGGCTTCACCGATCACCGCCGCCGACTACACCCGCGACATCAGGCCGCTCCTCCGCGAACGCTGCGCCTCCTGCCACGGAACCCTCAAGCAGAAGGGCGACCTCCGCCTCGATGCCGGCTCCCTCATTCCCCGCGAAAGCCACGAAGAAATCCTCGCCCGGGTCCTTTCCCACGACGAGGACGAGCGCATGCCGCCGGAGGGCGCGCGGCTTTCGCCCGCGCAAATCGGCCTGCTGCGGGAATGGTTCGCGGCCGGTGCCCCGTTTCCCACGGACGAGATCGTGCCGCGCTCCCCCGCCGAGCACTGGTCCTTCCAACCGGTGGAACGCCCCGCGATCCCGGAGTCGCCGCATCCGCACCCGGTCGATGCCTTTCTTTTCGGAACCATCGCCGCGCCTCCCCGCGCTCCGGACGTTGCCCTGTTGCGGCGCGCCCATCTCGACCTGACCGGACTGCCGCCGACCCTCGCCGAGCAACATCGTTACGAGACGAAGCCCGACCTCGCGGCCGTGATCGACGACCTTCTCGCCCGTCCTGAACATGGCGAACGCTGGGCGCGGCACTGGCTCGACGTCGTCCGCTACGCCGACAGCAACGGCTACGAGCGCGATGCCGAAAAACCCTTCGTCTGGCGCTACCGCGACTACGTCATCGGGTCGCTGAACGAGGACAAGCCCTTCGACCGCTTCGTCCTCGAGCAACTCGCGGGCGATGAGCTGCCCGATCCCTCGGTGCAAAGCCGCATCGCGACCGGCTTCCTCCGTCTCGGTCACTGGGATGACGAACCGGCTGATCCGGCGACGGACCGCTACGACCAGCTCGACGACCTCGTCAGCACGACCGGCCAGGCCCTCCTCGGGCTCACGATCGGCTGCGCCCGATGCCATGATCACAAGTTCGAGCCGCTCAGCTCGCGGGATTACTACAGTCTCGTCTCCATTTTCGAGCCTCTCAAGCGTCCCCAGAAAGGACGCACCGAGCTGACCGTGACGGTGGACGGCACCGAGATCTACGCGTGGAACGAGCCTTCCGCGACCGCTCCGGAATCCCACGTCCTCGTTCGCGGATCGGTCGCACGGCGCGGCGAACGCGTCGCTCCGGCCGTGCCCGCGGTCCTCGTGGAGGAACAACCCGCCTTTCCGCCGTCGGGCGGGACCACGACGCACCGCCGTCTCGGACTCGCCCGGTGGATCGCGGACGAGGGCAATCCGCTCACCGCCCGCGTCCTCGTGAACCGGGTCTGGCAGCAGCATTTCGGCGAAGGGCTCGTCACCACGGCGAACGATTTCGGCCTCATGGGCGCGCCGCCCTCGCATCCGGAACTGCTTGACTGGCTCGCCCACTGGTTCATGCATGACGCGGACTGGTCCTTGAAGAAACTGCACCGCCTCCTCCTCACCAGCCGCGCCTGGCAGGGCGTGAAGTCCGGAGACTCACCGATCCGCTACCGCCGCCTCGAGGCCGAGGCGATCCGCGACTCCATGCTCGCCGTCAGCGGACAGCTCAATCCGCGGCGCTTCGGCCCCGCCTTCCGTCCGCCCATCCCGCTCGCGGCGATCGAGGCCAACACCGACAAGGACAAGGTTTGGAAACCCTCCCCCGAACCCGAGGCCTCGCGCCGGAGCATCTACGCCTTCATCAAGCGAGGGCTCGTCGTCCCGATGTTCGAGACCCTCGACCTCGCCGACACCGTGAGCAGTTGCCCCCAGCGCCAGGTCACCACGGTGGCCCCGCAGGCGCTGACGCTCTTCAACGGCGACTTCGTCAACGGGCAGGCGCGGCACTTCGCGGAGAGATTGCGGCGCGAAACGGGAGACGATCCCGACGCACAACTGACCCTGGCCTGGCGGCTCGCCCTCGCCCGCGAACCCACCGCGGAGGAACGCGCCACGATGGGGGCCTTTTTGAAGGAGGAGTCCCTCGAGCAGCTCTGCCGCGTCGTTGTGAACCTCAACGAGTTCGTTTATCCGGAGTGAACCCATGAGCCGCTTCATCCCCAATCCCACGCCCTGCGGCCGGAGCCGCCGCGAGTTCCTCTGGCAGGCCGGCGGCGGGTTCGCCGGGCTCGCCCTCATCGACCTGCTCTGCCGCGAGGCCGCCGCGGGAAGCTCGCCCCTCGCGCCGAAGGTGCCGCACTTCCCCGCCAAGGCGAAACACTGCGTCTTCCTCTTCATGAACGGCGGCCCCAGCCAGGTCGACACCTTCGACCCCAAGCCCGCCCTGACCAAATACCACGGCAAGCCCTACCAGGGCGACGCGAAGGTGGGGTCGAACGGGCGGCCCGTGGGCCATCTCATGCAGTCGCCCTTTCCGTTCGCGAAGCACGGCCGCAGCGGCCTCGAGATCAGCGGCCTCTTCCCACATCTCGCCCGGCACGCCGACGACCTCTGCGTGATCCGCTCGATGCATGCCGACACCGCCGCCCACGCCTCCGGCTGCCTCCAGATGAACACCGGCGGCATCTTCATCGGCAAGCCCAGCCTCGGCTCGTGGCTGGGATACGGGCTCGGGACGGCGAACGAGAACCTGCCGGCTTTCGTCGTCATGACCGATCCGCGCGGCGGCCCCATTGGCAGCGCCTCGAACTGGTCCGCCGGCTACATGCCCGCCGCCTATCAGGGGACTCTCTTCCGCGGGAGCGGCTCGCCTTTGCTCGATCTCGCCACTCCCGAGGGCACCACGGACCGCACCCAGCGCCGCAGCCTCGATCTCCTCAAGTCGCTCAACGAGCAGCACCTCGAGACCCGGCCCGGCGACAGCGAGTTGATGGCCCGCATCGAATCCTATGAGCTGGCCTTCCGCATGCAGAGCGAGGCCGCCGGTGTCGTCGATCTCTCGCGCGAGTCGCCCGCCACGCTCGAGATGTATGGCATCAACCACCCCCGCACCGCCGACTTCGGCCGCAAGTGCCTCATCACCCGGAGGCTGATCGAAAACGGCGTCCGTTTCATCCAGCTCTACTCCGGCGGCGGGCACATCGAGGACACCTGGGACGGCCACACCGACTGCATCACGAACCACACCACCCACGCCGGCGAGACCGACCAGCCCATCGCCGCGCTCATTGCCGATCTGAAACGGACCGGTTTGTGGGAGGAAACCCTGCTCGTCTGGGGCGGCGAGTTCGGTCGCACACCGACCAGCGAGGGCGTCGGCAAACCGGGACGCGACCACGACTGGCACGGCTTCTCGATGTGGCTGGCCGGGGCCGGCGTCAAGGGCGGCCAGGCCATCGGCGCGACCGACGAACTCGGCTTCAAGGCGGTCGAGGAGCGCTGCCACGTCAGCGACCTCCACGCCACCATCCTGCGGCTCATGGGTATCGATCACACCCGCCTCAGCTACCCGCACCAGGGCCTCAATCAGCGCCTCACCGGAGTGGAGGAACGGCAGGTGGTGACGAAGGCGCTCGCTTGAGGGGTTTCCCACCGCCGAAGTCCATGCCCGTCTCGTTCTTGAATCTTCACATCGCGGAGCCCTCGCCCCAGGCACGGCGATTGCTCTGGCATGTGCTTTCGGTTGGCAGGGTGTGGCGTGATGAGCCGGAGCATCATGCGGGAGCGGACAAGGCGGGCCTGCACCTGTTCCGGGTGGTGCGCGGCAGCGGTCGGCTGGCGACGGCGGACCAAGAGTTGAAGTTGTCGCCGGGCCAAGGGTTCTGGCTGGTGGACCTGCGCAAGCCACGCAGCTACCTGCCGGATGAGGGCCGACGATTGGAGACGGCGGGCTTCCGCTTTCACGGTCCGGCCCTCGAGGCGTGGCGCGAGGCGCTGGGAAACGATGTGGCTTTTACCTTCCAGGACGGACGGGAGTTTGCCGCACTCCGACGAGTCGAACTCGTCTTGCTGAGGCTGGTCCACCAGCGTCCGGCGGATTGGGAGTGGCGGGTGCATGAGACGATCGACGGGGTCCTGGGGCGTCTGGCGGCGGCACGCTCTCTTTTCCAGGCCTCACCAACCCGGGAGCCTGAGCCGGTGCGCCGGGTGCTGGAAGCCGTTTTCGCGCAGCCGGACCGCGACTGGCAGGCGGCGGCCTTGGCAAAGATCGGAGGGGTGAGTTATTCGCGGCTGCGGGATGTTTTCAAAGCCGCGCGCTTCGAGACTCTGCACGATTTCCTGCGACGCACGCGCCTGGAAGAGGCACGTCGGCTGTTGGGCGATCCCACGCTGACGATCAAGGAGGTCGCGGCGCGTCTCCATTTCTCGAGCGAGTTCTATTTCAGCCATTTCTTCCGCAAGGCGTCCGGAATGAGCCCGACGCAGTTCCGGCGCGAGCCGAAGGGATGAAAAGGCTGGCAGAAATCGCATGTTTTCGGGCAGTTCGCGCATGGACGATTCCGGGTCTTGATGAGAGCCTGTTCGAGCATGTTTTCAGCGGCAGACACGATCGGACTGATCGGCACGGGCCTCATGGGCACGGCCGTGGCGGGGCGTTTGCACGCGGCCGGGTTTGGGGTGCTGGGCTGGGATCGCGATTCCGCCCGCCTCGCCTCCTCCGGCGCGGAGCCGGCGGAGAGTGCGGCGGCGGTGGTGAAATCATGCGATGGCCTGGTGCTGAGTTTGCCGGACTCCCGGGTGGTGGAGGCGGTGTTGGATGATGTCGGCGCAGAACTGCGGCAGGGGATGGTGATTCTCGACACCACCACGGGTGGGGCGGAAGATGCATCCCGGTTCGCGGAGCGGCTTCGTCCCCTCGGCGTGGCTTATCTGGATGCGACGATCTCTGGCAGCAGCGAGCAACTGCGGCGCGGCGAGGCCCTGTGCATGGTGGGCGGTGAGGCGGCGGATTTCGCGCGGTGCGCCGGTCTTTTCGCGGCCTTGGGCGGCCCGGCGATACACGTGGGCGGCAGCGGAGACGGCGCCAAAATGAAACTCGTGACGAACCTGGTGCTGGGCCTCAACCGAGCCGCCCTGGCCGAGGGACTCGCCCTGGCGGAGGCGATGGGACTCGATCTCCGGCAGACACTGCAGGTGTTGCAGTCGAGCGCGGCCGCTTCCCGAATCATGGACAGCAAGGGGGAAAAGATGATCGCCCGCGAGTTCAGCCCGGTGGCCCGGCTTTCGCAGCATCTGAAGGACGTGCGGCTCATCCAGCAGGCCGGTGGGTCGGCCGGACTGCACCTGCCGCTCACGGAGGCTCATCGTCAATTGCTCGAGGAGGCGGAGCGCACGGGACTGGGCACGCAGGACAACAGCGCCGTCATCGAAGTGATCCGGAGGAAAATCCCATGAGCCAGGCCCGCGAACTTTCTTCCCGGCAACGGCGGCTCGTCCTCGTCGTGTGCTTTCTCGCCCTCGTCTGCGATGGCGTGGAACTCGGCCTCATGCCGGTGGCCTCGCTCTCGGTCTCGAAGAGCCTGCTGGGCGCGGAATTCACGCCCGCGCTGGGCGGCGACTGGTTCGCGCGTTTCACGGCGGCGCTCATGCTGGGCGCGGCCATCGGCGGCATCTTCCTCGGCAGTCTCGGCGACCGTATCGGACGAGCGCGGGCGATGGGGGTGAGCATCCTGTTCTACTCGGTTTTCGCCGCGCTCGGCGCCTGGGCGAAAACGCAGGAGCAGATGCTGGTGTTGCGCTTTCTCGTCGGTCTTGGCGTCGGCGGGCTGTGGCCGAATGGCATCGCGCTGGTCTCGGAATGCTGGCCGGGAGCGAAACGTCCGCTCGTCTCCGGCGCGATGATGGCGGGGCTGAACGTCGGCATCCTCATGCTCGCGCAAATGGCCCGCGCCTGGCCGATCACGCCGGAGTCGTGGCGCTGGATTTTTCAACTGGCAGGAGCGCCCGCGTTGCTCGGCGTGTTTGTGCTCGTCGCCCTGCCGGAATCGCCCCGCTGGCTCGCCTCGCGCGGTGCCGCCAAAGGTCCGTCCACGCCGCTGCGCGAGCTATTTTCGTCGGGCCTGATCCGCTTCACGCTCGTGGGCATCGCGGTGAGCGCGATCCCCATGGTCGGCGCATGGTCCGCGAGCAAGTGGATGATTCCCTGGGCCGATCAAGTGGCCGGGACGACGCACGGCGGTTACAAGGCGGCCACGCAGGGCTGGTGGGCGCTGGGCGCGGTGATCGGCAGTTTTACCGGAGCCCAACTCGCGGCCTGGCTGGGTCATCGCCGCAGTTATTTCCTCATCAGCCTCGGCGCGGTGGCGCTGACGGTGGCCATGTTCCAGCTCACCGCGCCGCTGCGACCGGGTTTTCACGCCGTAGTCTTCGCGCAGGGGCTGGTCTCCACGCTGTTCTTTGGATGGCTCGCGCTTTATTTACCGGAGCTGTTTCCGACGAGGGTGCGCGCCACCGGCAGCGGTCTGGCCTACAACTCGGGCCGCTTCGCCACCGCTGCGGGCGTGCTGCTCGCAGGCTTGCTCTTCACCGCCCTCGGCGGCGACTACGCCAAGGTCGGCACGATCTGCGCGATGATCTACGCGCTCGGTCTCGTGGTGATCTGGTGGGCGCCGGATACGGGGCGCGAGGATTTCAATCCGTAGCCTTTTCCTCCATGAAACCTGCTCGCGCCCATCGCTTCATCCTCTTGAGCCTCGGCCTCGCCGCCGGTCCGGCGTTCGCCCAGGTCGACAAATCTCCGGATCTCCAGGACCTGCCGGAAATCGTGCCGGGTTTCGAGGTGAGCCTCTTCGCCCGCGAGCCGATGGTGCGGAATCCCTGCTCGATCGCGTTCGACGGGCGGGGACGGATGTTTGTCAGTCACGGGCCGCAATACCGCAATCCCAAGCCCGACACGCCGCCGGACAGTGTCGTGATCCTCGAGGACACCAACGGCGATGGCGTGGCGGACAAGGCGCGGACCTTTGCCACCGGCTTCAACTGCGTCCAAGGCCTCGCCTGGCACGGAAACGATCTCTGGGTGGCGAATGCGCCGGACCTCACCGTGGTGCGCGACACCGATGGCGACGATGTGGCCGACGAATACGTCCGCGTCTTCACCGATCTCGGCAACATCGAGCACGGCCTCCACGGGCTGAACTGGGCGCCCGACGGCCGTCTCTACATGAGCAAGGGCAACAGCAAGGGAGTGGTCCTCCGCGATTGGAAACAGGACCAGCCGGACCGCATCGCGCCAAAGCCTTTCCGCGAACTATGGGGAGTGCCCGGCCCAAGGGATGCTCCGGATTTTCCCGAGCCGAAAACCTTCACCGGTGAATCCTATCAAAACACTTACCAGGATCCGGCCGACGACTGGGGCCGCATGGGCGGCATCCTGCGCTGCGGGGATCTGGGCCGGAACCTGGAGATCGTCGCGCGCGGGTTTCGCAATCCCTATGGCCTCGGTTTCGATGCGGGATTCGACTGGCTCGGCGTGGATCAGGATCAAAACGAAGGCGACCGCCTTTTCATGCCCTTTTACGGCGCCGAGTTCGGCTGGTCGCATGCGTGGAGTCCGCATTGGACGGGGGAAAACCACCTGCCCACCGTGCCCGTCAGCGGTCCGGTCTTCCATGGCAGCGGCACCGGCGTGCTCTTCGCCGATGCGCCGAACTGGCCGGAGCAATTCCGCGGCGCGTGGCTCGTCAACGACTGGCTTTTCAAGACCACGCACGTTTACCGGCCCGAATGGCAGGGCGCGCTGATGGTGCCGCAGGGCGGACAGCGGGAGGAATTCATCATCGGCAAAAAGGCGCTGTTTCGTCCGGTGGACATGGCCTTCGGGCCGGACGGCGCTCTTTATGTCATCGGCTGGAGCCGTGGCTACGGCGTGGAGCGGGACAAGGACGGCCACATGACCAACGAAGGCCGCGTCTTCCGCGTGATGCCAAAGGGTGCGGCGAAACTTCCCGCACCGTCGACCAGGAAGCTGCCTGACCTTACCGTCGCGGAACTCATCGCCGAATTCTCCGGCATGCTGCCGGCGCGGCGAATCGATGCGCAGGATGAACTCGTCCGGCGCGGTGCGCCGGTGGTCGGCGATCTCGTCGCGGCACTGCAAAATCCCGCTCTCCCCACGGCGGGAGAAACCTGGGCCATCTGGACCCTGGCACGCCTCGGCGGCTGCGGGGATTTCCTGAAACGCAACGCGGCCGATGCCACCGCACCGCTCAATCGCCGCATTCAATCGGTGCGGTCCCTCGGTTTCGTGAAGTCCCCCGCCCTTTCGGAACTGCTGCCCGCGCTGCTCGCCTCGCCGGAACCCCGACTGCGCTTCGCCGCCATTCAGGCCGCGCACGAGGCGGGTGCGAAGGATTGCCTCGCCATGCTCACCGATCATGCGGCCACGGAAAGCGAGCGCATTTGCAACTACGCCACCGCGCGGGCGATGCGGGACCTCGGCGGCGAGGCGACCTTGCGAACACTGCTCTCTGACAAGCGCGGTCCGGTGCGCACCGCCGCATTGCTCGGCCTCCTCGACTTCGGCGCGGTGACGGACGCGACCTTGAATGCCCTGGCAAACGACCCGGACCAGACCGTCTCCGCCGTGGCGCATCTGGGACTCGGTCGCTCCGCGGTAAAGACCGTGTTGCGCGGGGCCTCGCTCGATGCTCAGCCACAAAAGGCCTCCGGCGGTATCTCCGACGCGACGCGTCTCGCACCGATCGTCTCCAATCTCCGGACCGGCAGCCAACGCGTCTATGAAACCGGTTCCCTGAAAACGGGGCGGATGCCCTACACGGATCGTGGCTTCCGTTTCACTAAAGTGCCCGCGGCGCTTGATGGAGCGGAGATCATCCGGACCGCGAACGAAGACGATCGCACCACGGACGATGCCTTCCTGACCTTTGACCTCGCCCTGGAGTCCACGATCTTCATCGCCTGCGACTCGCGTATCTCCGCGCGACCGGAGTGGATGAAGGCATTCGCCGACTCCGATTTCACCGTCGGCACGAACGATGTTCCATTCCACCTCTGGTCAAAGGACTTCCCCGCAGGCAAGGTGAGCCTTGGAGGCAGTTTTGTCGCGAATGCCACCGGCCCGAAGTCGAACTACTTCGTCGTCATCCAGCCGAAGCCTCTGACGCCGCCCGCCTCGCCCACCACGGCGGAGGCTTCGCTGGCCGCGATCGTAAAGGCCGATCCGCGGCGCGGCGAGGCCTTGTTTTTCAGGGGCGCGGGCTGCTCGGCCTGTCACCGGATCGGTGATCGCGGCATCAACTTCGGCCCCGACCTCACCCATCTCGGTGCCCGCATGGAGCCGAAGTATGTCGTGCAATCCATCCTCGAACCGAACGCCGTCATCACCGAGGGATTCTCCGCCCACGCCATCGAGGCCGGCGGCAAATCCCATTTCGGCGTGCTGCTCTCGACCGGAAGCACCGTGCGACTCGGAGTCGCCGGCGGCCAAGTCGTCGAAATCCCGGAGAAGGACATCACGAAGCACGAAACCCTGCCCGTTTCCCCCATGCCGCCGATGGGCGGCCTGCTCGGCCCGCAAGACGTGGCGGACATCGCCAAGTGGCTGCTGACCGCCGAACAAAAAGCCGCCGCGGCGCGACCCTCTGCTCCTGCCCCGTCTGCAACAGCGCCGTCTGCCCCCGCGAAACCCGCCGACACTTCTCCCTTGAGCGTCGTCGAGAAACCGGACCGGCTCCTCCTCATGCAAGGAGCCGCGAGGATCGGCGAGTTCGTCTTCGCCGACGCGAAAATCCGCCGCCCCTTCTTCGCCAATCTCCGCGCCCCCGGCGGCATCCCCGTCACCCGCGCCTGGCCGCCCGTGGAGGGCGTCGATGCCACCGACCATGCCGACATGCATCCCGGCGTGTGGCTCGGCTTTGGTCGAGTCAGTGGTCAGGACTTCTGGCGCAACAAGGCGACGATGAAGCACGAGTCCTTCGTCGTGCCGCCCGCGTGGAAGGAAGGACGCCTTGAATTCTGCACGCAGAGTTCGCTGCTCGCCGCCGACGGCGCGAAAATGGCCACGATGCGCTGCGATTTCGCCCTCGCCCCCAAACGCCACGAGCTGCACCTCACCTGGGCCGCCGCCATCACCCCGGAGATGGACGGCTTCTATTTCGGCGACCAGGAGGAGATGGGCTTCGGCGTCCGCATGGCCACCCCGCTCACCGAAAAGGCTGGCGGCCTCATCACCAGCAGCGCGGGACTCAAGACTGCGAAGAACACCTGGGGCCAGCCCGCCGAGTGGTGCGATTATTCCGGAACCAGCAACGGCATCCGTGTCGGCGCCAAAGTCATCCCCGACCCCGCCAACTTCCGCCCGAGTTGGTGGCACAACCGCGACTACGGCGTCTTCGTCGCCAATCCCTTCGGCCGCCAGGCCATGAAACAGGGCCAACCAAGCCGCATCGGGGTGGAGCGGGGGGAGACCTTCCGCGTCGGCTTCACCGTCATTCTCCACGGCACGAAACCCTGACCGATCTCCTTTCGCGCCCGTCACTACGGGGCGGAGTGGATCCGACTCTTCGTCCCTCCGCCGGTTCCGACCCGGAAGCTCCGCATCCCGGCAACGGAATCACGCCTTTGTCGAAACCGAGCCAATGCGGGAAACTGAACCGGGATCCAATCGGTCCCGAGCCGCCCGCCCGACGCCGCGCCGAACCCGCCTCCCTGCCCGAAAGAAGCGCCCAGCCGATACCCAAGCCCATCCGTTTCCTCATGAAAGCGCCGCTCACCTTGTTGCTCGTCATCGCCGCCCTCGTGACCCGCGCCGACGGGGCCGCGCCCTTGCTCGAAACCTCCGAGGTCTTCCCGCCGAAGCTCAACGGGATCGCGCGGTATCGCATTCCCGGGATCGTCGTCACGGCCAAAGGCACCGTGCTCGCCTACTGCGAGGCCCGGAAAAACAACAGTTCGGATTGGGGCGAGATCGAGGTGCATTTGCGCCGCTCGACCGATGGCGGCAGGACCTGGGAGCCCTCGCGACCCATCGCCCACCGGGCGGAGCGGATCGAGGGCAATCCGCGCAAGAAGGACGAGGCGGGAGCGCGCGAACAGACCGTGAACAATCCCGTCGCCATCGTCGATCGCGTCACGGGAGCGATCGAGTTCCTCTACTGCGTGAACTACGCGCGTTGCTTCTCCATGCGCAGCACCGACGACGGCCTGACCTGGAGCGAACCGGTCGAGATCACGGCCAGCTTCGAACCCTTCCGCAAGAAATATGACTGGAAGGTCATCGCCACCGGCCCGGGACACGGCATCCAGATGAAGGGCGGCCGGCTCGTCGTGCCGATCTGGCTCGCCTACGGCGGCATCGGCGACCACAAACCCTCCGCCGCCGCCACGATCCACAGCGACGACCATGGCAAAAGCTGGAAGGCGGGTGATCTCTGCCTCCCGAACGAGGGCGACCTCGGCGATCCCAACGAGACCATGATCACCGAACGGTCCGACGGCCGCGTCATGCTCGTCGCGCGCAGCGTGTCGCGGGCGAGCCGCAAGATCATCACCACGAGCGCCGACGGAGCGACGGGCTGGAGCCAGCCCGTCTTTCACGAGCAACTCTGGGAACCGATCTGCATGGCGGGCCTCGCCACGCATCCCTCGGGCGTGCTCCTCTTCTCCAACCCGCATACCCTCGCCCTCGACAAGGAAGGCAGGCCCATCCCCGGCGGCCGGGGCAAGCGCCAAAATCTCTCCATCAAGCTCAGTCGTGACGACGGCCAAACCTGGCCCGTCAACAAGACCCTCGAGCCCGGACCCAGCGCCTACTCGGACCTGGCCGTGCTGCCGGATGGCACGGTGCTCTGCCTTTTCGAGCGCGCCGATTCGATCGACTGCGCGCGCTTCAACCTCGCATGGCTCGAACAACCATGAAGATCCCGTTTTCCCGCCATCTCCTCTTCGCCCTGCTCCCCGCATCCCTCGCCGCGGGGGCCGCCGCCGATGCGCCGAAGCGGCATCCCAACGTCGTCATCCTCTACGCCGACGACCTCGGCTACGGTGACGTGCAGTGCTACAACCGCGAGCGCGGAAAGATTCCCACCCCGCACCTCGACAGGCTCGCGGCGCAAGGCATCCGGTTCACCGACGGCCATTCCTCCTCCGGTGTCTGCTCGCCCTCGCGCTACGCCTTGCTCACGGGGCGCTATCACTGGCGCACCCGCCTGCAATCCGGCATCGTGCCCGTTTGGGGGGAACCGCTCATCGCACCGGACCGCGTCACCATCGCCACCCTGGCGAAAGCGCAAGGCTACCGCACCGCCTGCATCGGGAAATGGCATCTGGGCTGGGATTGGCCCATCCCCCCGGACCGGGCAGCGCTGTTCAAGCACAAGCCGAAGGATTCCACACCGGCCGGGGAACCGCATCGGGCCGTCTGGCGCGAGGTCTTCTCGCAACCGATCGGCGGAGGTCCCACCGCCCGCGGCTTTGATTCCTACTTCGGCACCGACGTCCCGAATCACCCGCCCTTCTGTTTCATCGAGAACGACCGCACCCTCGGCATCCCTTCGGAGTTCCTCAAGCCCGCCCTCCTCCGGAACAACCAGGCCAGCATCCAGGGCCCGGCTTTGCAGGACTGGACTCTCGAACCGATCCTGCCCGCGCTCGGGGACCGGGCGGTGAAGTTCATCGGCGACTCCGCCCCCGACGATGCCCCCTTTCTCCTCTACCTCCCCTTCACCTCGCCCCACACTCCCCTCTCCGTGAACGAGGCGTGGAAGGGCAAAAGCGGCCTCAACCTCTTCGCCGACTTCGTCATGGAAACGGACGCCGTCGTCGGCCGCGTCCTCGAGGCGCTCGACCGGACGGGCGAGTCGGAAAACACGATCGTCCTTTTCACCGCCGACAACGGCTGCGCGCCCTACATCGGTGTTCATGATCTCGAGAAAATGGGGCATTATCCGAGCGGCCCGCTGCGGGGATACAAGGCGGACGCCTGGGAAGGCGGGCATCGCGTTCCCTTCATCATCCGCTGGCCTGCCGTGGTGAAACCCGGTGGAGAATGCGGACAGCTCGTCCACCAGGCCGACCTTCTCCGAACCCTCGCCGATGTCTGGAACGTCACGCTGCCGGACGACGCCGGCGAAGACAGCATCAGCCTGATGCCGCTCCTCGAGGGCGGTGACCAACCGGTCCGCACCACCGCCGTGAGCACCAGCATTGGAGGCACCCCGGCGGTGCGCAGCGGCTCGTGGAAATACCTCCCCGCTCCCGGATCCGGCGGCTGGGGCAAGGGCGGCGATCCCTCGCAGCCCGTGCAGCTCTACAATCTCGCCGACGACCTCGGCGAAACCACCAACCTCGCCGCCGCGATGCCGGAGAAGGTTGCCGGGATGAAGGCGCTGCTGGAGAAACTCATCACCGACGGACGAAGCACGCCGGGCGCGCCGCAGGCGAACGACGTCGCGGTGGTCCGCTATCCACGCCCGGCGGCACCGAAGAAGAAGCCCGGAGGCGATGCTCCGAAGTAGAAACGGGAGGAAGCGGATCCCGGCCAACGCCCCCCGCCGAAGCAACCGACTCCGCCGGGGACGACTCGATCATTCCATGAAGGAGAACCTCCCCCTGCCCCGGCGCGCGTCCCTGCCCGTCGTGGTGGCCTCGTGCCTGAGGGAACGTCTCGCGCGGGGGGATTGGGTTCATCTCTTGCCGGGCGAGTTGGAACTGGCAAGGGAGTTGCAGGTGGGGCGGAACACGGTTCGCGCGGCCCTCGCGGTGCTGGAAAGGGAGGGACTCATCCGCACCGCGAACGGTCGGCGGAGGGAGGTGGTCGTCCGGGCGAAAAGGACTCGACCGACGCGGGTGAAGACGGCGGTGTTGCTCCTGCCCGCGCCCTCGCAGACCCTGTCCCCGGCCGCACTGCTCTGGATCGATCACCTCCGCTCGCGCCTGCAGGGCGCGGACTGGCGGTGGCTGACGGTGGTCGAGGCGGCGGCGTTCCGCCGGGCACCGGCGCCGGCCCTGGAAGCCCTCGCGGCGCGTCATCCCGGAGCGGTCTGGATACTTTACCGCTCGACCGCGGCGATCCAGCGCTGGTTTGAGAAGAGCGGGACCCGCGCGGTGATCGCGGGATCCTGTCATCCCGGCGTGAATCTGCCGCAGGTGGACACGGATTTCCGGGCGACCTCGCGCCATGCCGCGGCCCGCCTCCTCGGTCTGGGACACCGTCGCCTCGCGGTGCTGGCTCCGGTGGTTCCGTTTCCGGGGGACGAGGAGAGTCTCAAAGGCTTCCAGGAAGGCGTGGACGCGGTGGACGACGCGGGTTTGCGGCGCTTCCCGATCCGGGACTCGAAGGCCAGCGTGATCCAGGCGCTGCGAGGCCTTCTCGCCGCCCGCGAACGCCCCACGGCCATTTTCATTTTGGACGCCCGCCACACCGCCACGGCCATGACCTTCCTGACACGGCAAGGGGTGGCCATCCCCGCGGGGATGTCCCTGATTTCGCGGGATCACGAAGGTTTCCTGAATCTCCTCGTCCCCGAGCCCGCCCGCTACGAGCGGCAGCCGGACGCCTTTGCCAAAAAACTGGAGCACCTCGTGATCGCGCTGCAAAACGGCGTGCCCCCGAAGCGGCCCCGGCAGCTTCTCATGCCCGCCTTCGTGCGGGGAGAGACCCTGGCTCCGCTACCTGTTCTCAAAAAGAACAGGTAGTTTTGGCTCCGGGATTCGCGCCGGATCGCGTTAGGATCGTCGAATGAAGATCCCATCTCCCATCACGGGCCTCGTCGCCGCCACCCACACGCCCTTTCACGCCGACGGCTCGTTGAACCTCGCCATTGTCGAAACACAGGCCGCCCACCTCCTTGCCACGGGCGTGGGCCATGTCTTCGTCGGCGGCACCACGGGAGAGAGCAGCTCGCTCACACTCGCCGAACGGCAGGCACTGGCGGCACGCTGGTTCGAGGTGACACGCGGCTCGGCGCTGAAGGGAATCGTGCATGTCGGGGCGAACTGCCTCGCGGATTCGCGCACGCTCGCGGCGCAGGCGCAGGAACTCGGCGCGGTGGCGGTGAGCGCCCTCGCGCCCTCGTATTTCAAGCCGGGGAGTGTCGCGACACTGGTTGCGAGCATGGCCCAGGTCGCCTCCGCCGCGCCCGAACTGCCCTTTTACTACTACGAGATCCCCTCCATGACGGGCCTTGCCCTGTCGCCCTCCGGGTTTCTCGATCAGGCGGCGGAACGCATCCCGAATCTGGCGGGCATCAAGTTCACCAGCAGCAATCTCATGGAGTATCAGCTCTGCCGATCCTTGCATGAGGGTCGGTTCGACATCCCGTTTGGTTTCGATGAAATGCTGCTCGCCGCGCTCGCTCTCGGTGCCACGGGGGCGGTCGGCAGTTCCTTCAACTTCGCCGCGCCGGTCTACCTCCGCGTCATCGGTGCGTTTCAACGTGGCGATTTCACCGCGGCCCGCGAAGAACAAATGAAGTCCGTCCGCCTCATCCAGGCGCTCGCCTCGCGCGGCTACATGGGCGCGGCCAAGGCGGTGATGGCGATGCTCGGTGTCGAGGTCGGCCCTCCGCGACTGCCCTGTGCGCCTCTCGATGCCGATCAGACCAAGGCCCTCCGCTCCGAGTTGGAGCAAATGGGCTTCTTCGAATGGGTGAAATCTTAACTCAAAACCATCATGCCATCCCACTCCGACCTCCTTCAACTCAAGCGCTGGAACACTCCCACCATTTACAATGGCTGGGAGCAGATCACCCGGCGCGACCCGGCCGCGGACGGTTTCAACCTCGAGGAAACCCGCGACTTCATGCCCCACATGGGACCGATGGTGGGGTATGCCGTCACCGTCGTCGTCGAGCCGAGCAACAAGGCGCACCGCGAGGCGAATGCGGACGCGTGGAATGATTATCGCCGCTATGTCGCCGGTATTCCGGGGCCCAAGATCGTCTGCGTGCAGGACCTCGACAAGCCGCGCGTCATCGGCTCGTTCTGGGGCGAGGTGAACAGCAACATGCACCGCGCCCTCGGATGCGTTGGCACCATCGTGGATGGTGCGATCCGCGACGTCGATGAGATGACCAACGCGGGATTCAAGGCGATCGCCCGCCGCTTGTGCGTGGGTCACGCGCACGTCCATCCCGTGCGCTGGAACGTCGGGGTGGAGATCTTTGGGCGCAGAGTGAGTCCCGGCGATCTCGTCCATGCCGACAAGCACGGATTCCTCGTCATCGAGCCGGAGGCCCAGCCGCACATCCTCGAAGCCGCCCGCTTCATGGATGCCAACGAATGCCAGACCGTCATCCCCGCCGCTCGCAACAGCGCCGGACTGGGCACCGATCAAATCCTCGCCAACCTCGCCGCCGCGGGTGCGGAGTTTGGCAAAAACGCCAAAGCCAGGTTCCAGCGCGACGGCGAATGGTGAAATGATTTCTCTCTCTCAAACCAACCCACCAACGCTTCATGAAACCTCTTCTCGCCACTCTCCTCCTCGCCGCCGCGGCGACACTGCCGGCCGCCGAGCCGTTCCTCGAAAAACACGATCTCTTCACCGTCGGTGACGATCCCGCCTACAACATCTACCACATCCCCGGAATCGTCGTGACGGCGAAGGGCACCGTGCTGGCCTGGTGCGAGGCGCGCAAACGCCCGGCGGGCGTGAGCGACTGGGATGACATCCGCATCCTCCTCCGCCGCAGCACCGATGACGGCAAATCGTGGAGCGAGCCGCAAAGCATCGCCAACGTGGAGGGGCCGAAGCGCAAGAACGCCTTCGCCCTGCGCATGAAGAACGTGGATCCCGCGGACGTGACCTACAACAACCCGGTCCTCATCGCGGACAGGGACGGCACCGTGCACATGCTCTTCTGCCTCGAATACGAACGCGCCTTTTACCAGCGCAGTGTGGACGACGGCCTCTCGTGGTCCAAGCCCGTCGAAATCACCGCCACCTTCGACGCCTTCAAAAAAGACTACGCCTGGAAGGTGCTCGCGACCGGCCCGAACCACAGCATCCAGCTCAAAACCGGCCGACTCGTCGTGCCGGTGTGGCTTTCCACCGGCGAAGGCGGCAATGCCCACCGCCCCAGTGTGACCGCCACGATCTACAGCGATGACCAGGGCAAAACTTGGAAGGCCGGCGACATCGCCGTGCCCTGCACCGACGAGTGGATCAATCCGAACGAAACCGTCGCCATCGAGCTCAATGACGGGCGCGTCATGCTCAACGTGCGCAGCGAATCGGAGGCCCACCGTCGTCTCGTCGTCACCAGCCCCGATGGGGCCACAAACTGGAGCACGCCGAAATTCGATGACGCGCTGCTGGAGCCGATCTGCATGGGCGGCATCGTGCGCTACCACCACGGCGGCCAGAGCCTCATCCTCTTCTCCAATCCCCACAACCTCGACAAGGCGCAGGGCAAGGCCGAGCCGGGGAAAAATCGCGACCGCAAAAACCTCAGCGTCAAACTCAGCCGCGACGAAGGCGGCACCTGGGCCGTGAACAAGCGGCTCGAGGACGGACCCAGCGCCTACTCCGACCTCGCCGTGACGAAGGACGGCACCATCCTCTGCTTCTACGGCCGCGCGGGCGATGGCAAGGGCATGACCGCCTGGTCGGGCGGAAGGCTGACGCTCGCCCGCTTCAATCTCGAATGGCTGCAGCAACCATGAAATCGCTTCTTCTTCTTCTTCTCGTTTCCCTTTGTTCTTCCTCTTGGGCCGCCGTCCATGAAGCCGATGTTTGTGTCTTTGGCGGCACCTCGGGCGGAGTCACCGCCGCCGTGCAAGCCGCGCGGATGGGCAAGACGGTCATCCTGGCCGAGCCGGGCAAGCACCTCGGCGGCATGACCAGCGGCGGGCTCAGCGCCGTGGACATCGGCGATCCGGGCAGCGTCGGCGGCATCGCGCGGGAGTATTTCACCCAGTTGGCGGCGACCGTCGGCGTGAAGCTGGCCTGGGATCAGGAGTTCAAGGCCGCGGGCGGCGGGCCGGCCACCGGCGGTGCCTATGCGATCGAACCGCACAAGGCGGAGCAGGTCTTTGCTGAGATGGTCGCGCAAGCCGGGGTGAAGGTGCATTTCAACGCGCGCCTCGCCTCGGTGAAAAAGGACGGTGCTCGCATCACTCAGATCATCATGGAAAACGGCGATGCGGTGAGCGCGGTCGAACTCTTCGACCTCAAGAGCGACCCCGGCGAAACGCGCAACCTCGCCGGCACTCATCCCGATGAAGTCGCGCGCCTGATGGAGCGAGTCGAAAGCGCACGTGCGGACCTCGGCGATTACGACCGCGTCGGCGCCGGCCAACGTTTCTTCGACGACGGCCCGAAACGACGCGACATCAATGCCTGGAAAGAGCCTGCGAAGAAGGCGGCGAAAAAGGAGTGATTCATGAATGCGTTTCCCGAGTTCACAACCCAGGACCCAATTTACGCGCAGCGTCGATGCCGGCAAACATCGGGTCACCATCCAACCCGAAAAGGGAAACTAACGATGATCAAAACCACTCTCACACTCTTCACTGCCCTCCTTCTCGCGCCGCTGGCGGTCTTGGATGCCGCCGAACGCGCCACTTTCCCGCGCGAGCCGCGGGTGGTGATTCAGCATGGCGTGAACGACGGCCGCTATTTCATCGGTCCGGGCATGTGCGTGCTCAAAGATGGCTCGGTGCTCATGGCCGCGCCGTGGGGCCGGCCTCCGGCGAATATGTTCGAGGGCATCGTGAACAAGCATCCCATGCCGATGCTCTATCGCAGCACGGATCTCGGTGCGACGTGGCAGGAACTGGGGCGCCCGCAGGTGAAGTGGAATCACAGCGGGTTTGTCTCGGATGGTGGTGTCACCTTCCTGCGCTTGCAGGACGGACGTATCGCCATGGCGCTCCACCGTCACGCCGCAGGCCTCAAGGGCGGCGCTCTGCCGGTGATTTGCTTTTCCAGCGACGAAGGCAAGAAGTGGACGGACCCCGCGCTGATCGGCTCTCAGGGGGACGAGGGCGCGTGGTATGTCATGAATGACCGGCTCATCCAGACGCGCACCGGCCGGCTCGTGCTCCCGGTGGCGCATGCGGTGGGACGCTACGAGGGCGACCGCGATGAGTCGCTCGTGTTTTACAGCGATGATGGCGGCGCGACGTGGAAGCGCTCGCATCCCGCGCCGCTGCCCGACGGCCCGCGCGGCATGGCGGAGCCGTGCGTGGTCGAGCTGAAGGGCGGCCGCCTCCTGATGCTGGCGCGTGGCGGTCTCGGCGTTTTGGTGAAATCGTATTCCCACGACGGCGGGCAGACCTGGTCGCCCGGCGTGCGCACCACCCTCGACTCCCCGTGCAGTTCGCTGACCCTGCACCGGCTGCCGGACTCGCGGCTCATCGTCTTTTACAATCACGCGACGCCTTACAACCCCGGCGATTTCTTCCCGCGCAATCCCCTGTGCTACGCGATCTCCGCCGATGAAGGCGACTCGTGGAGCGCGCCGACCATCATTGATGAAAGCGGCGTCTCGGATGGCAACGGCGGCAAGCCCTCGCTGCAGATCGTGTATCCCGGCGCGGCCTTTTTGAAGGAGGGCATCCTGCTTTTCTACAGCCGCGACGTGACGAAGAACACCTTCAAGACGACCAAAGGCGAGACCTCCACTTGGACCGAGGCGCAGCGGGCCCTGACTGGCGGCGTGACCTGCCTCATGGCCTATCCGACGGCCACCCACAACCCTGCGCCTCCCGGCGACTGCGATGTCTGCATCTACGGCGGCACCAGCGGCGGCGTGGTGGCGGCGGTGCAGGCGGCGCGCATGGGAAAATCGGTCGTGCTCGTCGAGCCGGGCAAACACCTCGGCGGCATGATGGCGGGTGGCTTGAGCTGGTCGGATGTCGGCTCGGCGGAGCGGGCGAAGCTCTTCGGCGGGCTGGCCCGCGAGGTCTTCGAGCGCATCGGCAGGCACTACGGCCAGGACCCGAAGACGGTGTTTGACGTGACGGCGCCGGAGAGTGACGGCCGCTCGCGCAGCGGCGTGGACTTCATCCGCCCGCCCTCGCTCGCCTTCGAGCCGAAGGTGGCGGAACAGGTCTTCACCGAAATGGCCCGTGAAGCCGGCGTGCATCTGCGTTTCGGCGCGGCGGTGGAGTCCGTGACCAAGGACGGCACGCGATTGCAGAAGCTGAAGCTCAACGATGGCAGCGCCATCGCGGCGAAGATGTTCATCGATGCCACCTACGAGGGCGATCTCATGGCCCGCGCGGGCGTGAGCCACACACTGGGCCGCGAGGCGAACGCGCAATACGGCGAGAAGGGCAACGGCGTGCGCGGCCCGCAGCATGGACCCGCCACCGGCAAGTTCTCCGTGAAGATCGACCCCTTTGTGAAACCTGGTGATCCTTCGAGCGGGCTGCTGCCGCTGATCTCGGGCGGCGCGCCGGAGCCTCTGGGCTCGGCGGACAAGCGCATCCAGTCCTACAACTACCGACTCTGCCTCACCGACGACCCGGCGAACCGCGTGCCGCTCGATCCTCCGGCGGACTACGATGCCGCGCAGTGGGAACTGCTCGGGCGCTACGTCGAGGCGATGAAGGCCGGCGGCGCGAAGCTCACGCTGCGGAATTTCTGCAAATACGATCCGCTGCCGAACCGCAAATACGACTTCAACAACCGCTGGCCCATCTCCACCGACCTGCTCGGCGGCGCGGATGACTGGCCGGAGAGTTCAGCCGCCGACCGGCAGCGGATCGCAAAGGCGCACGAGGATTACCTCCGCGGCTTCTTCCACTTCCTCCGCACCGATCCGCGCGTGCCGGAAAGCGTGCGCGAGGAGGCCTCGCACTTCGGCCTGCCGCGCGATGAGTTCCCCGACAACGGCCACTGGCCGCATCAGATCTACGTTCGCGAGGCGCGGCGCATGGTCAGCGACCTCGTCATGACCGAGCACCACATCCGCAACGAGCGCGTGGCGCCGAATCCCGTGTCCCTCGCCACCTACCCGATGGACATCCACGCGGTGCGTCGCGTTTACCAGGACGGCACGCTCTACAACGAGGGCTACGGCGAGGGCGGCGGCAAACCCGCGCCCATCGGCTATGGCGCGATCGTCCCGAAGGCCGCCGAATGCACGAATCTCCTCGTCACTTTCGCACTGTCGTCGTCGCACGCGGCCTTTGGCAGCATCCGCATGGAGCCGGTCTTCATGGTCACGAGCCAAAGCGCCGCCACCGCCGCCGCGCTCGCGATCGACAAAGGCGTGCCGGTGCAGTCCGTGGATTACGCGAAGCTCAGGACGCGGCTCCTCGCTGACAAACAGGTCCTCGATCCCTCGGGCGCGCCGCCCGAGGCCGCATTGAAGCAGACCCGCCTATCTGGCCTCGTGCTCGATGACACCGCCGCGACCTTCACCGGCAAATGGTCTGTCAGCAGTAAGATCGCGCCCGTGGCCGGCACCACCTACCGCACCGCCGAGCCGCGGCAAGCCGCCAACGCGGTCTTCACGCCGGAGATCCCGGCGGATGGCCGCTACGAGGTGCGGCTGCTTTACACGCCCGCTCCGAATCGCGCGCCGAAGGCGCGGATCACCCTGCGCGGCCCGGACGGCGAAAAAACGATCATGCGAGACCAGCGGCTCGACTGCATCGAGGAAGGCATCCCGCGTTCACTCGGCGTGTTCGCGTTCACGAAGGGAAAATCGGCGCGCATCGAGGTTTCCAATGCGGATGCCGGTGGCCATGTCGTCGTCGATGGCCTGCAGCTCGTGCCGGAGGCGGAGGCCAAAGCGGAACGTGTTCCCGCCAAGACGGGCACCGCACCTGCGCCGCTGAAAATTCCGCCACCGATGCTCTTGAAGAGCGCTGCCACACCCGAGGACGTGAACGGCAAATCGTATGACCTCGTCGTCATCGGCGGCACGCCCGGCGGCATCGCCTGCGCGGTGAGGGCGGCCCGCGAAGGACTGAGCGTGCTGCTGGTGAATCACACGCAGCACCTCGGCGGCTTCGTCACGAGCGGCGCGGGCGGCTGGGAGACGCCGTATGACGGACTACGCTCGCCAATTTATGCCGAGATGCTCACCGGCGCGGCGCAATACTACGCGACGACCTACGGCGAAGGCTCGCCACAGCACATCGTCTCAATGCCGAGCCAGGCGAGCCGGGCGCACATCGACCGTCCAAAGATCGAGCCGCGCATCGCGGAGTTGCTGTTCAATGAGATGGTCGCAAAGGAGAAGACGCTGACCGTGCTGCTCGGCCACATCGTCACGAAAGCGGAACGCGAGGGTGCTTTGATTAAGAACGTCACGCTCAAGCCGATGCATGGCGAGAGCGCGATCACCGTCAGCGGCCAGATTTTCGCCGATGCCATGTATGAGGGTGATCTCATGGCCGCCGCAGGAGTGAAGACGCAAATCGGCCGCGAATCGCATGCCCAATACGGCGAGAAGCACGCGGGCCTCATTCGCACGAAGGAGCGCCACCGCGAACCCGGCCAGCGCGGCTTTTCCAAGGACGCCGATGAGGGCCGCCTCAACCTACGCACCTTCAACCACGCCACCGCCGACATCATCGAGGGTCCACGCAGCGGCGAGGCGGACGGCTCCGTGATGGCCTACAACTACCGCCTCATCCTTACCCGCGATCCGGCGAACCTCATCCCGGTGACCAAGCCTGCGAACTACGATCCCGCCCTCGCCAAAGGACCCGCCGGACTCAGCATCGTGCCAAACCTGCCGAACGGGAAGATCGCCTGGAACGGTGGACGCCTCATCGGTCCGCAGAACGAGTATCCCGGCGGCGACTGGGCCACCCGCGAGCGCGTCTCCCGCCACTACCTCGACACCATGCTGATGCGACTCTGGTGGGTGCAAAACGATCCCGAAGCAGCCGTCGGCGACCGCAAGACCTTCGCCGGTTACGGCCTCGCCGCCGACGAGTTCCCCGACAACGGCCACCTGCCCTACGAGATCTACGTCCGCGAGGCCCGGCGTCTCGTGGGCCGTTACGTCTTCAAAGAGCAGGACAACATCATTGCCACAGGCATCGCCCGCACACCCATCCATGCGGACAGCATCGCCATGACCGACTGGCCGATGGACTCCGTGGCCTGCCTGCCCGGCGACGGCATCTTCTTCCTCGCCGAGGAATCCCGCCCCGCCCAAGTGCCCTACCGCTCCATCCTAGCGAACGAGGTCGAAAACCTCCTCGTCCCCGTCGCCATCAGCGCCTCGCACGTCGGCTGGGGCAGCATCCGTCTGGAGCCCGTATGGATGCAGCTCGGCGAAAGCGCAGGCCACGCCGCCGCGCTGGCCGTGAAAGCCCAAACAACGCCCGCAGCACTCGATCCCGATGTGCTGATCCGCAAACTCGCCTCTAGCCGCGTGATGATCAGTTTCTTCAACGATGTCGATGTTACCCGCGATGACCCGCGCGTCCCCTCTGCCCAGTATTTCGCCACCAAAGGCTTCTTCCCCAGCTACGACGCGAGTCTCGATGAACCGCTCACCGAAGCGGTGAAGGCTGCGTGGCTGGAGGGATTCGAGAAACTGAAACAAGGCTCGCTGGAACCCATGCAACTTGCCCAAACGATTCACGCCGCCGAGGCACTGGACTCTCCCGTAACCCGCCAAGGGCGCGGTGACTTTTTGGATCCATTGTGGAGCACGGTCAACGCGAGGCCTTGAAGTCCTTGCCGGTCTTCGGCGAGCAAACGGAGAGGCCCGGCTGCCGGGAAACCCGTTCTCCTCTCGCTGCCTCCCCTCTCCGGTTCCTCGTCCCGTCACCACTCCCATGCCCACCCCTACCCGGGTGCCTCTTCGCGCGAGGGATCGATGGCAGTGCCACGTGAGGCGGGGTCCGACGGTCGGGGTTGGATCTGCCGTGCGCCGGTTTCGACATCACGCGCTACGCCGCCACGGGAGCGGAACGGGCTTCTTTCATTGCCATCGAGGTAATGCGAATTAGGAAAATATCTATGAATGCAACGGAATCGCGTCTTTGTGGAACCGTGGTGAAGGCGGAAAACTGACCTCACCCGGTTCCGTCAGGACCGTTATCCCATCGATGACATGAAGCCATCCCTCAGCCCGAAAACCGACCTCAACCGAAGACGCTTCCTCGCCCTTTCCGCCGGGGCCTTGGGGGCGGGCACCGTCCTCTCCACGCCGAGGGCGAGATCCCAGTCGGCCCCTGCGAGACGGACCTCATCCGGGTCCCATGAGGTGATGCAGGAGCTCTATCACAGCCTCAAGACGGAGCAGAAAAAGGCGGTGTGCTTTGACTGGGACTACCGGGTGGACATCCAGTATGCGCGCAAGCCCCTTTACTTCGCCGACCCGAAGGGCGTGCTGCTGCGGACACACATGGCGAATGCCTGGAAGATCACACCGCAGTTGCTGGCGAGCGATTTCTACACGGATGCCCAGCGGGCGCTGGTGCTGGAGGTGATGAAGACCGTGCTGGCTCCGGGCTGGACGGAGAAGCTGCAACAGCAGGCCGAGGACGACTACGGCGGCGCGTGGGGCGAGGACCAGGCCATCGCGTTTTTCGGCGCGCCGGACCAGGAGCATTTCCAATGTCTCGTGACGGGTTTTCACCTCACGCTGCGGGCGGGCAGCGGACACGACACGTCCTCGGCGTTCGGTGGCGGAATCGCCCATGGTCATCAGCCTTCGGGCTTTTTCGAAAAGACCGGGCATCCCGACAACATCTGGTGGTATCAATCGAAACTCGCGAACGCGGTCTATGGGCTGCTCGATGAAAAGCAGCGTGCCCGGGCGCGGGTGAAGGATCAGGTGCCCTGCGGCGTGACCGATCCGGCGGTGATGGCGGACCTCGACCGGCAACTTCGCCGCCCGACGCCGAAGGAGATCGCGCGGGTGGATGCGCTGCTGCGCAAGACGCTCGACCGCACCACGGTGCGGCCCGGCATCGAGCGCGATGACCGTCGCGAGGCGGAGATCCGCTTTCGCGGACCGAAAGGGCCGTTTCCGGGTTTGCCGATTGCCGAGATGGGCCGCGAGCAGCGCGAGGCCGTGGACAAGATGCTCGCGGGCTTCCTCGAGCCGTATCGCGAGGAGTATCGAAGCCAGGTGATGCGCTGCCTGAAGAAGCAAGGCGGCATCGAGGCGTGCAGCATGGCCTTCTACGAGCAGTTCGACATGGGTGCCGATGGCGAGTGGGACGTGTGGCGCATCGAGGGCCCGGCCTTCGTGTGGTTCTTCCGCGGCGCGCCGCATGTGCACCTCTGGATTCATATCGCCGATGACCCTGCGGCACCCGTCAGTTCCTACTTCGGATGAAACCCATGAAGCGCATCCTCTCCGCCCTCATCCTCCTCTGCTGCGGCACGCACGCCGTGGCCCAATCCACGCCCTACCTCACTGCTGAGGAGCAGCTCGCCACCTTCCGCCTGCCGCCGGACTACCGCTTGGAACTGGTCGTCGGTGATCCCATCATCAAGGAACCGGTCGCCATCGCCTTCGATGGGGATGGACGGATGTTCGTCGCCGAGATGCGGGCCTTCATGAATGACCTCGAAGGGACCGGCCAGCGGGAGAAAAACGGTCGCGTCTCGATGCATTGGTCCAGCAAGGGCGACGGGGTCTTTGACCGGCACAGCGTCTTCATCGACGGGCTCGTGCTACCGCGCATGATCCTGCCGCTCGACGGGGCCTTGCTCGTGGCGGAGACGGATTCCAACGACCTGCATCTCCATCGCGACACCGATGGCGACGGCGTGGCGGATCAAAAGGAACTCTGGTCGGCCGGCGGGCCGCGCGGCGGCAATCTCGAGCACCAGCCCAGCGGTCTCGTCTGGGCGCTCGATAACTGGATCTACGCCAGCTACAACGCCTACCGCCTGCGCTGGAACGGCGCGGGCCGACCGCCGCGCCAGGAGCCCACGCCACCCAACGGCGGCCAGTGGGGCGTGGCCCAGGATGATCACGGCAAGCTCTGGTTCACCGGTGGCGCCGAGCGCGGGCCGCAGAATTTCCAGCAGCCCATCCTCTACGGCGGCTTCAACATCACCGGGCAGACGCCGCACGACTTCTCCGAGGTCTGGCCGCTCGTCGGCCTCGCCGATGTCGAGGGCGGAGCGATGCGCTTTCGGGCCGAAGACCAAACGCTGAACCACTTCAGCTCTCCCTGCGGCAGTGAGATCATCCGCGGCGACCGCCTGCCCGCCGAACTTCAAGGGGACCTGCTCGTGTGCGAACCGGTGGGCCGTCTCATCCGGCGGGCGAAAGTCGAGGTGCGCGAGGGCGTCACCCACCTGCGCAATCCCCACGAACGCTCCGAGTTCATCCGCTCCACCGACCCGAACTTCCGCCCGGTCAACGTCGCCAACGCACCCGATGGGACGCTCTACATCGTGGACATGTATCGCGGCGTCGTGCAGGAAGCCGTGGCCATCAAGAAGGGCAGTTACCTCCGTGGCGTCGTCGAAGAGCACGGCTTGGAGAAAAACATCGGCCGTGGCCGCATCTGGCGGCTCGTGCATGAAAGCGCGAAACCCGCCGAAGCGCCGAAGATGCTCGCGGAAACACCCGCGCAGTTGGTTTCCCATCTCGCCCACCCGAACGGCTGGTGGCGCGACACCGCACAGAAGCTCCTCGTGTTGCGAAACGACACCTCCGTGCTGCCCGCGCTGAAAACGATGGCAAAAACGCACGAGAACCCGCTCGCCCGCCTGCACGCGCTCTGGACGCTGGAAGGCCTGAGCGCACTCGATGAAGCGCTCGTGCTTGAAACGCTTCGGGACGCTAATGCCGGGCTGCGCATCGGAGCCATCCGCGCCAGCGAATCCCTCGCGCCTCAGGAGGCCGACACCCTGCAAAAAGCCGTCCTCGACCTCGCCGCCGATCCCGATCCGAATGTCGTCATCCAGGTGATGATGACCGCGCATCGTCTCGGCTGGTCCGGGCATCGCCAGCGCATCGAGTCCCTCGTCGCGCAGCATCCCGCCCGCGGCGTGCAGGAGATCGGGCGTCAGCTCCTGAATCCCCCCAGCAGTTACCTCACCGATGCCCGCTTCAGCGAGGCCGACCGGAAGTTCCTCAGCCTCGGCGAGGTCGGTTACAAATCGCTCTGCTTCGCCTGCCACGGCAACGAAGGCCGCGGCACGCCCGCCGAGGGCCTGCCCGGCGGCGCCACCCTCGCCCCGCCTCTCGCCGGATCGCCCGTCGTCCTTGGTCCGCCGGACTCATCCATCCTCGTCCTGCTCCACGGCCTCACCGGCCCCGTCGATGGCAAAACCTACGTCACCCAGATGGTGCCCATGGCCACGAACAGCGACCACTGGATCGCCAGCGTGCTCAGCTACATCCGCAACAGCTTCGGGAACGAGGCCCCCTTCATCACCGCCAAAGACGTCGCCAAAGTCCGTGACGCCACCCTCAACCGCAAGACCCCGCCGACGCATGAGGAAGTGAAAGCCTTCGGAAAGACCGCGCGATAGTTCGCTAAAAACATGAAACCGACGCTCACACTCCTCACCCTCCTCCTCACGCCGCTGACCGCGCTGCACGCTGCCGATCACGCTCTCAAACCGCCTGCGCCATCCCAGCCCTCCGCTTCGACTCCGGTCGTCCGCCAGCACGTGGCCATCACGCAGGTGACTCAGCCCGGTGGCGAGCACATTGACCGCTTCCCGGCGCTATGGCGGCGCAAAGACGGCTCTTTGCTGCTCATCTATCAGGAGATCACCGGCAAGGACCGCTTCAAAGGCGAAGGCTGTCATGTGCTGACGGCCTCGACGGATGAGGGCAAGACATGGCACGAGGAACGGCGTGCGCTGCGCTGGACGAAAGGCGTGGAGAATGCCTCGGCAGGCCGCGCGGAGTCGCCCGGGGACTATTGTCGCCTCTCGGCCTTGCCGGATGGACGCCTCGTGTATCACGGCCAGTCGGCGGACGGAGGCCTGCTTTACCTGAGCAAAGAGGAGTTTCGTGACGACCCGTCCGCGTGGCACGTGGTGCGGGCAACCTATCCCACTAACCGTGCGGACCGGCCGACGAATGGTGCTCGCTTCTACCACCTCCGCGCGCTGCCCGATGGCACTTGGGCAATGTTTGCCACCTGGAGTCAGCGGTTCGATTCCGGCGAGAATGCGCCGAAAGGAGCCTCGCAGGACTTTCGCCGGGGACTGAACCGTGGCGGGCTGGACTTCCTCGTCAGCCGCGACGAGGGCCGGACTTGGTCGGTGCGGTCCACGCTTTATGAAGGCACTTGGTTCCCTTATTTTCTGTGCGAGCCAACCTGGACGATCGGAGCCGACGGCAGCTTCCGCGTGTTCACGCGCGAGGACATGGGGCACGGGCCGGGAGTGGAGTTCCGCTCGTCCGACCAAGGTCGGACGTGGGCGTCGGCTCCCATGCGCTTCATGGGCCACCACATCTACGCGGAACAACTGCCGGCTGGCAAAGGGCTGCTGGCCTGCTACCGCGTGCCACACTACATCCACTTTCCCGCCGTCGGCGCGTGGTGGGACGACGGTTCGCCCTGGGGCCGGTTCCTGCATCTCGACAACATCCCGGTCAGCAATCGCTACCTGGCGGACATGTCGCAATGGGTCGCCATGCCGGAGGGGACATACCTGTGCGCCTACAGCCTGCCGCCAGCTTCCGGGCAGGAAGTGCGGGTGCGTGTCGCGAGGTTTGGGCTCGATGCGTTCTCGGCCCCCGGTGTAAAGGCGGATGCGAAAGCGGTTCAGCGAAACCACGCGGAGGTGAAGGCACCATGAGCACAGTGGGAAAAACCGGCGGCTGTACGGCCTGCGGGCGAGCGTGCGGAGCCTTCTGGCCTCGGTTGTGGTGGTCGCAACGGCCTGGCCGGTCCCGTCGATGGCAAAACCTACGTCACCCAGATGGTGCCCATGGCCACCAACAGCTACCACTGGATCGCCAGCGTGCTCAGCTACATCCGCAACAGCTTCGGGAACGAGGCCCCCTTTATCACCGCGAAAGACGTCGCCCGCGTCCGCGCCGCCACCCTCAACCGCAAGACCCCGCCGACGCATGAGGAGGTCAAGGCCTTCGGAAAGACCGCGCCATAACTCACTTCATCCATGAAAATCACCGCCACTCTTATTCCGCTGCTCATCTTTCCCGTCCTCACCTTCGGTGCTCCCGAAGCGGACACCGACGGCGACGGGCTCTCCGACTTTGCCGAAACGCATAAGTATTTTACGAACCCCGCGAAGGCGGACAGCGACGGCAATGGAAAGCCGGATGGAGACTGGAATGAGCGGCGCGAATACAGCTATTCGATCCGCACCGTCGTGCGCGTGATGAAGCCCTACGATTTGCGTTCGATGAACGATGATTATCAGGATGCGCGGCTGCAGCGGGAGACGGCGGAGTTTGGCGAATTCGAGGTCATCCATTACCCGCTGAACACCCTCGCAAGCGTCATCGGCGCAAACGCGAACTGGCAGCGCGACTACGCAGCCATGCAGGAATGGCTGCGGCCCGGCATCACCACGAACTGGACGCCCGCGATGCGCGAGAAGCTGCTTGCCGAGTTGAGGGTGGCTGGCATCGAGCCGGACAAGCTCACCGACCGGGAACTCGCGGAGAAGGTATCGAGGTGGATGAACGATACCTGCAGGTATCCGGGCTACATGTATACGACAGCCTTCATGGAATTCACGTCTGGCAAGCCGAAGCTTCTGGCGGGCTGCGAGGCGGCCTATGAACGGGAGAAGGGCGCGTTTGGCTGGAGCTTCGAGGAGCAGCTCCAGCACGAGGTTTTCGGCGCGGGGATGTTCGAGCACAAGACGCGCGGCACCTGCAGCTCGACGGCAATTTATTGGAATACGATCTTTCGCGCGCTCGGCCTGCCGTCGCGGCAGGTCTTTTGCATTCCTGCGGTCGATGCCAACGACCCGGCGCAGCTCGAGATGGTGCGGCGCGGCATCACGCATCACGGCGTGCGCAAAACGATGCTTGCCGGGCTGGAGCCGCTGAAAGGAAACAGCGCGCACGGCTTCAACGAAGTCTTCGTCGGCGGACGCTGGGTGCGGCTGAACTACACCAACCTCGGCCAGAACATTCTCGACCGCCACAGCATGGGCCTGATGACGCACCTGATCACCTTCAGCGACCGCAGCGAGGTGGACTTTTCACGTGCGTGGGGCCTGCGCTACGCGCAAGGCCTGACCTCCGCAGAGTTCCCGACGGCAAATCCCTATCGTGCGCTCGAGGTCAACGACCATTTCGGCGCGCACGCGAAGGTGGAAAATCCACCCGACAGTCCCCAGGTTGAGCACACAAACCTGACGATCAAGCGCGCATACTGGCTGCGCTCCGCAGAGAAGCCTGGCTGGGTTGACACGTCATTTTTCGCCCGGATCGAACCCGATGCCATCGTGGCGATTCTGCATCCCGCCGAGTATTTCCCGGAGCAGGACTACGGGCAATACGGCCGTTTTCTCCGCAAAACCGACCGCGCTTTCGCGCTGCGCGCACCCGGCCAGCCCGACATCGCGGCGCAGATCAACCGCGGGTTTATTACGGTGGACCGCGAGTGCGCGATCGCCCTGGCGATCCCGAAGACCGGGTATGCGAAAATGAAGCCCGGCGTCGCCTATCAGCTCGTGCCCGCGAACGGAAAACCCGAGGCACAGTGGGCGGTGAAAGAGGGCGTGACCCTTACGTCTTCCGGCGCCTTTACCGCGAGCGCGGCAGGGGAAGCGCCCCTCATCAGTAGCGCGTATTGGTGGGACACGCTGCCGCCTGACGACTGGCGGCGCAGCGGAAGCAACAAATTGTGTGCCTGGCGGGATACCAGCGGGAAAAAGCATTTGCTGCTGCACGCCGACCTCCCCGCGGATTGCAGGACCACCACCGAAGCCCTTGCATTCCTGCGCAGCGCAGACCCAGAGTTCTTTCTTGTAAACGGCACGGATCGGCTGCCGGTGAAGGTGTCTGATGGCGCGGCTTGGAGAGGGAGTAGCGGACAGGGCTTCGAACTTGAGGTGGTGCTCGAGCCAGAAACTTTCGCCGCGCTCAAACCGGGCAAGAGTTACACGCTCGAACCCCGCAACACCACAGGCCCGCACTGGGCTGTTTCGGCGGCAGCGTCTGTTAGGCGGCAATAACGATATGAAACTGATGAGTTCAAGGCCTTCAGGGCTGAGGCATCGAAAACCCACCATCCCCAGGCCAACGGCGGGGCGGGAGCTGGCGGAGTCCACGATGGCGCAGCATTTGCAGGCAGCGCGCCATGTCACGGATGCCATTGGCAAATGGCACCTCGGGAGCGAGGCGCAGTTTCATCCGTTGAGCCGGGGCTTCGACGAGTTCTTTGGCTTTCTCCCCGGTGCCACGTCCTACCTGCCCGAGCCCGGCGGAAAGAGCATCCTGCTGCGCAATCGCGAGCCTGCGCCGCAGACGCAGTCGGATCAATTCGGCAGTGAGGCTATGGCGTTCGCGGAGAGTCACCGCGCCGAGCCATGGCTCCTCTATCTCGCGTTCAATGCACGGCACACGCCGCTGGAAGCTCCCCCGGAGTGGCTCGCCCGTGTCGTCGCTCCGCAGAAGGGCCGCAGCGTTTCGAGCGCTTCGACAGAGACAAGAGCGGCAGTCTCAGCCGCGAAGAGTTCAATGCAGTGAAAAAGCCTCCGAAAAGAAGCCATGAAACTCACCCTCGCGCTCGTCACAGCCCTGCTGCTGGCATCGCCCGCCACGCAGGCGCAGCAGGCCGATCCGGACACCGTCCGCGACCGCCTCTGGCACATCCTCGGCCTCGCCGGGATCGACCAAGGCATCCCCAGCGCCCCGTGGATGCGTGACTGGATCAAGAAACACGGGGACGAGAAGCTGACCCGCTGAACCAGCGCAAGGACCATGAAACCCACGACCCATCTCCTCACCGCGTTGCTCCTCGCGCCGCTGGCCGCGCTGCAAGCCGGGCAAGTCCGCACCGGGACGTGGACCGAAACATGGCCCGACAAGGACGGACAGCTTCAAACCATGGAAGTCACCGCCGAGCTGTGGACGGAGGCTTTCCAAGCAGATCTCGACGCGGAGGGTCGGTTGCACATTCCGGCACGCGAGAAGCCCTATTACCTCGACGGTCCCATCGTCCTCAAATCCGGCCAAAAGCTCACGGCGGATGCAAAGGCCGAAATTCGCCTCAAACCAGGCAGCAACACCTGCATGGTGCGCAATCAAAACATCGTCGGCTTTGCGGAAAAACCCGTGCCCGAAGACTCCCAGCCGGACTCCGACATCACCATTGAAGGCGGCATCTGGACCACGCTGGCGAGCGGCGTCAAAGACAACCACGGCAATCAACGCGGTCATTCCTCGAAGCTCAAGCCCGTGCCCGGCACCCACGGCGTCATCCTGCTCCACAACGTCCGCAAGGTGAGCGTGCGGAACGTCACCGTGCGTCAGAGCAGGCCCTTCGCCATCCATCTCGGCAACATCCGCGACTTCACCGTCGATGGCCTCACCCTCGACCGTCACGGGCGCGATGGCGTGCATGTCGATGGCCCCGCGAGCGATGGCGTCATCCGCAACGTCAGCGGCGATTCCCATGACGATCCTGTTTCACTCACCGCCTGGGATTGGCGGCAATACAGCGCGAGCTTTGGCCCCATCCATCATCTCACCATCGAGCACATCACCGGCGCTCCCGAAGACAAGCGCAGCACCGATGCCATCCGCCTTCTCCCAGGGATCAAAGGCTTCAGCGACGGCACCACGCTCGACTGCCCCATCCACGACATCAGCCTGCGTCACATCACCGACATCCGCGACTTCAAGCTCTACGACCAGCCGAACCTCGAAATCGGTCGCGCCAACGACTTCAGCGCCGGCATCGGCACGCTGAGGAACATCGTCTTTGAAAACCTCACCTTCAACCGCCCCGGCAGCATCCAGGTCCACGCCAACACCGATGGACTGACAGTTCGGAACGTGAATGTCAATTTCCAGCTTCCGGCTGGTTATCACCTCGTCGAACTCGGCCCGAAGTCTGCGACCTACAAAGGCGCACCCGGCACCGATCCCGCGAAATGGACTGAGATCTTCTCCCCCGACCTGGATTGCACGGTGCGCAACGTCAGCATCACCGGCGTTCGTCTTCGTGACTCGGAAACCGACCTGCCCATCGAGCAGGTCGTGAAGGTCATCGAGCAAAAACCCAACCCCGACTACCCCAAGACCACGCCGAAGGGCGGCACGGGCAAAGCCATCTTGATCCGCTAATCCAATGAAACCCACCCTCGCCCTCCTCGCTGCCATGCTGCTCGCGCAACTGGCGGCGCTGCATGCTCAGTCAGCCGACCCTCGTTCACTGCAAGACGCCCTCCGTCAGCGCCAGACAAAGAACGCCACGATGAACCTGCCCCTGCCCGCCAATCTCGAACGGCGCACGCTGAAAGTGGGCGACGCGGAGCGTGAGTATTTCATCCACATACCAGAGAGCGTGCGGGGAAAGCCCGCTCCACTGATTTTCGCCCTCCACGGCGGAGCGTCGAACTCCGGACTGCAAATGCACTACAAGGTGGACTTCACGCCGCTGGCGGACCGCGAGGGATTCGTCGTCGCGTATCCGTCCGGCCAGCGCGGGTGGAATGTCGGCTCGAAGGACGCTTACATCGTGCGCAACTTCACGAGCACCGCAGACGACATCGGGTTTTTCAAGGCGATGTTCGACACGCTCATCGAGCAGCGCGTCGCGGACCCAAAACGCATCTACCTTGTCGGCGGCTCGAACGGCGGCATGATGACGCACCGGCTCGCGTGCGAGTTCGCCCATCGCATTGCGGGCGCGGCGGTGGTGGTCGCCACGCTGCCGAAGTCAGCGCAGGAACTCTGGCCGAAGCCATCACGTCCCGTGCCATTCCTGCTGATGCTCGGCACGGCGGACCCGTTGGTGAAATTCGAGGGCAGCGGCCAAACGCTCTCCGCCGAAGACACCGTCACGTTTTGGCGTAAGCAAAACGGCTGCGAGGGGGAACCCAAGCGCTGGGACCTGCCGGACCGCGACCCAAACGACGGCTGCCGCGTCCACGCGCAACGCTGGGAGGGCAAGGCACCTGTGCTTTTCTACACGATGGAAGGCCACGGCCACGGCTGGCCGATGCAACGCGACCGTCAGGACGGCACCGGCCCGAAGACTCGCGACATCGCCGTGCCGGAGGAGGCATGGCAGTTTTTCAAAAGCACATGCAGCGTCCCGGCCAAGCCGGGCAAGCTAAAGTAATTCGACTCGATCTATGAAACCCAACCTCACCCTCCTCACCGCCCTGCTGCTCGCGCCGCTGGCTGCCCTACACGCGGCCGATGCGCCGAAGCAAAAGCCCAACATCATCCTTATCCTCGCCGATGACCTGGGCTATGGCGGCCTCGGCTGCTATGGACAGAAACGCTACCAGACACCGCACCTCGACCGTATGGCGGCGGAAGGAGCGCGGTTGACGCAGTTCAATTGCCCCGCGGCGTTCTGTGCGCCGACCCGGGCCTCGCTGCTTACCGGCCGCTATCCATTCCGCTGCGGGATGACGGCCAATCCAGCGCCCGATGGCGGGGAGGTCGCCCACCGGCTGCATTTGCCCGAATCGGAGGCGCTGCTGCCGGAACTTCTGAAGGCGGCGGGTTACCGCACGGGCATGTTCGGGAAGTGGCATCTGGGTCATGCGGAGCCTCGCTGGCTGCCGACCCATCGCGGCTTCGAGGAGTATTTCGGCATCCCCTACTCGAACGACATGCGTCCGGTGGCGTTGTTCGAGGGCGACCAGCAGGTGGAGTATCCGGTGATCCAGGCGAACCTCACGAAGCGTTACACCGCACGCTCGCTGGCATTCATCGAGAAGCACCAGAGTCACCCATTCTTCCTCTACCTCGCGCACGCGATGCCGCACAAACCGCTCGCGGTATCGGAAGAGTTTTATCATAAATCCGGCGGCGGACTTTACGGCGATGCGGTCAGCGAGCTGGATTGGAGCGTCGGCCAGGTGCTGGCCAAACTGAAAGAACTCAAGCTCGATGAAAATACGCTCGTGATGTTCACCAGCGACAATGGCGCGACGTTCGGCGGCAGCACGGGTGGATTGCGAGGGATGAAGGGCAGCAGCTATGAAGGCGGCTATCGCGTGCCGATGATCGCCCGCTGGCCGGGGAGAATCCCCCCGGGGCAGACTCTCCACGGGCTGGCGGTGATGATGGATTTGTTCAGCACGACTCTCGCTGCGGCCAGCCTCGCGCCACCCGGGGACTTGATCCTGGACGGTCACGACCTGCTGCCGCTGCTGACCGAGGGGGCGAAAAGTCCGCGCCAGACGGTCTTCGGACATGCGGGGCCGCGGCTTGCCACCGTGCGCGACGGTCGCTGGAAGCTGCATGTGCTCAAACCAAGTGAGGGTCAGGCTGGGGTGGGCAAGGACCTGAAGCCCGGAGAACGTTACAACGACCCGCGTGGTCCCGACGGGGTGACGATCCTCGCGCCGTTCGAGCAACCGCAGCCCAGCGAGCATCCAGGCTTGCGCACGGGCGATCCGGGCAAGCCGATGCAACTCTTCGACCTTGAGACCGATCCCGGCGAGCAGCGCGACGTGGCTTCGTTGCACGGCGAAGTGGTGCGACGGCTCAAAAAGAACTTCGACGAGCTGACCTCACAACTCAGCG
>JBILDO010000040.1:0-48796 GCA_044352585.1 Verrucomicrobiales bacterium | reverse complement strand
CCCACGCTGACAATCGCCACGGCCTTGCATCGGGAGGCGAAGTTCACCGCGTCGACGTAACGGCTCGCCTCGAGCGAGGCGGCGTTCGGGGCGCCCGAGGCGGTCATGGCCACGAGTTTCGGCCAGCCGCTGATGCGGTCCGCCTTCATCCCGGTGTGGTCGCAACCGGCCGGAACCCCCGATCCGATGAAACTCACCCGCGGATCGAGTCCGCCGGCGACGAGGGCTTGGTATCCGCCCTGGCTGTGTCCGACCACGGCGAGGACCCTGCCGTTCCACTCCGGCCGGCTCGCGAGAAAGTCGAGGGCGCGCTGAAGCCTGACAAACATCCCGCGGAAATAGACCGTTTCACGGCTCGTGTTGCCGTCGGTGCGGTAGGTCTTGAGAGCGCCGTTCGCGACACCCTTGTAAAACTCCTCCGGTCTCCCGTTGGGCAATCCGTGGGCATTGATGTCCATCGAGAGAAAGCCGTCGCGCGCCCCGGCCAGCGCCGCCGGCAGGCTCGAGCCGCGCACCCCCGCCCCGTGGACCCAGAGGACGGCGGGAAGCGATTTCGGGGCGGCCGCTTTCGGGAGGGCAAGATATCCCGTCACGGGCGGCCCCTTTTCCTCGCACGGCACGGAAACGTCAAAGGCCTCGAGGTTCGCATCAGATGGAGCGGCTAGCGTCACCGGTGTGACGGCTGGGCGGATCGGTATCGCGGCGAGCTTCTTTTGTTCATCCGACCAGAAGGCGTCGAAGTCGTCCGGTGCCGGGAGGCTCGGTGCGATCGCTTCGGGAGAGAAGGCCGCCGCAGCTTCCGCCTTCAGCGGCTTCCCGTCGGAATCCGTGGTCGTCGCGGTGAAAAGGAGGAATCCGGGGCGGTCCAAGGTCGCGGTGACCCGCATTGGCTCGGTGCCGAAGGTCGTTTCCTTGCCGGTCGCAAGGGTGCGGTGGCCATCGAGGCTCGTTGTCCAGGTGATCTCCGTGCCCGCCGTGGTCGTGATGGTGAAGGTAGCCTCGTCACCCGGCGCATAGATCGCATCGGAGCGGTCGACGGTTAGATTCAGGCCGGGCCCGGCGGCCGGAGCGGGAACGGTGGCGGCCATCGCGCAGGCCGCAAGGACGGGAAACAGCGGATGGGGAAGAAACAAGCGGTTCATGGACCAAGCCTGCCGCGAACGTCAACCGAAGTGAATCCTGAATTTGGCGCGATGAGGCAGCCCGGAGCCGGGCGGAAGGAGCGGGAGGTGCGATCTCGAGGACGCCTCACGCCACCACCTCGCGGATGACCCTTCCGTGGACATCGGTGAGCCGGAAGTCGCGGCCCGCGTAGCGGTAGGTGAGGCGCTCGTGGTCGAGCCCCAGCAGGTGCAGCATCGTCGCGTGCAGGTCGTGCACGCTGACGGGATCCTTCTCCGCCTTGAAGCCGAATTCATCGGTCGCACCGTGGACGGTGCCGCCCTTGATCCCGCCGCCCGCCATCCAGACGCTGAAGCCGTAATGGTTGTGGTCCCGGCCCATCTGCGGTTTGCCGGCGCCGCTCAGCTCGACGGTCGGAGTGCGGCCGAATTCCCCGCCCCAGAGGACGAGGGTGTCCTCGAACAGGCCGCGCTGTTTCAGATCGGCGAGCAAGGCGGCGATGGGGCCGTCGATGTCCGCGGCGAGCCTGCGGTGGTTCGTCGCGATGTCGTTGTGATTGTCCCAGGGTTGCCCGGCCCCGTGCCAGAGCTGCACGTAACGCACCCCGCGCTCGAGGAGACGCCGGGCGATGAGGGTCTGCCGTCCGTGCACGGTGTTCCCGTAGAGTTCGCGGATCGCGGCGGGTTCCTTGGAAAGATCGAAGGCGTCGCTCGCCTCGGTCTGCATGCGGAAGGCGAGTTCGTAGCTGTGGATGCGCGCGTCGAGGCGTTCGTCGAGCCGGGCCTCGCGGTGACGCGCGTTCCACCGCGCGAGGAGATCGAGCTGGCGGCGCTGGTTCCCCGAGGTGACGTGGGGATGGTCGATGTTTTCGATGAGCTTGCCGAGCTCCTCGTGCTTCGAATCGATGTAGGTGCCCTGGTAGGCCCCGGGGAGGAAGGCGGACTGCCAGTTCTCGTGGTCCTTGATCGGCATGCCGCCCGGGCACATCGCGATGAAGCCGGGCAGGTTCTCGTTCTCCGTGCCGAGCCCGTAGAGCGCCCACGCCCCGAAGCTCGGACGCGCCTGCACCGAGTCGCCGCAGTTCATCAGCATCAGCGAGGGCTCGTGGTTCGGCACCTGCGCGTGCATCGAACGGATCACGGCGATGTCGTCGATGTGACGCGCCGTCTTCGCAAAGAGCTCGCTCACCTCGATGCCAGACTCGCCATAGCGGTCGAAGCGGAAGGGCGAGGGGAAGGCCGCGCCGGTCTTGCGCTCCGTCGTGAGGGTGTTCGCGAGCGGCTTGCCGGCGTGTTTCGCGAGGGCGGGTTTCGGATCGAAGGTATCGACGTGCGAGGGACCGCCGTTGAGGAAGAAATGGATGACCCGCTTCGCCTTTCCCGGAAAATGGCTCCCGCGGGAGACGAGCGGATTCTCCGCGGCGAGAAGTCCGTCCTCGCCGAGAAGGCCGCCCAGGGCGAGGGAACCGAGCCCGAGGGAGGAGCGTTGCAGGAGGGAGCGACGGGTGATCATGGCGGGCGGATTCAATCCACGAACAAAAATTCATTCGAGCACAACATCGCCTGGGCGAGCTGCTCCCACGCGTTCAGCGGCGTGGCCGTATCGGCGGGGAAATCGCGTTTCGCGTCCCAGGCCAGGGCCGGTTTCTCGCCGTCGTCGGGCGCGAGCCCGGCGAGGCGGATCTCCCAGAGGAACTGGTCGCTGTTGAGGCCCTCGCCGATGTCGACGAGGAAATCGATCGTCTCGCCGGCCTCGACGGCGATGGCGTCGACCTTCAAGCCGGCCGAGGTCCCGTGGAGCTTTGCCGACCCTAACAAGCCCACGCGGGAACTGACCACGAATCCGCGGATCCCGTCGCCGGCCTTGGGTTCGTGGACGAGGTTCGAGCGGATCGCGATCGTCATCGCCCGGGGAGCGGTCCAGCGGCGCACCGCGGCATGGCTGCGGTCGTTGCCGGGATGTCCGCCGTTCGCGGTGAGCTGCACCCAACCCAGCTTCGCGTCGGGCCAGGCCGCGCCGCCCTGCCAGGCGCCGCCGGTGAAATGGGGCAGGGCGGTGAAGCCGGTGACCCGTTGCGTCATTTCATCATAAACCCCGAAGCCGTAGCTCCAGTCCGCCGCGGTCGGCGGAGCCTGAAGAACGTCCGGCACCGCGAGCGCCTTCACCAGCGCCAGCGATTCGGAGAGCTCCTCCGCGGAGGGCGCGCGCTGGAGGGCGCGCTGGAACAAGACCCGAACCCGTTCCGCCGCGTCGCCTCCCGCCTTCTCCGCGACGGCGGCGAGGGCGCGTGACCGGTCGAGGACGAAGGGATGGTTCAGGAAAAAGAGCGCCTGTTGCGGCACGGTCGTTTCGTTCCGTTTCGGGATGTGCAGGTCGGGATTGGCGAAGTCGAAGACGCGCAGCTCGCCGGGCACGAACTGGCGGTCGATACGGCCGTAGAGGGCGCGGCGTTTCGCGTAGGGCGGCTTGAGCGCCTCGACGGGCCGGCCGCCGAGGGCCGGATCGAGATCGCCCGTCGCCGCCATCATCGCGTCGCGGAATTCCTCATAGCCGAGCCGTTGCGGATTCATCCGCCAGAGGAGGACGTTCGCCGGATCGGCGGCCACGGCCTTCGCCCGCGCCGCGGGATCGGCGGGACCCGAGGACGACTGACGCCAGGTCTCCGAGGTGAGGATGAGCCGGTGCAGTTTTTTCAGGCTCCAGCCTTCCTTCACGAACCAAATCGCGAGCCAGTCCAACAGCTCCGGATGCGAGGGCGGATCGGCCCGCGTCCCGAAATCGCTCGGCGTCGCGACGAGGCCCGTCCCGAAATGATGCGCCCAGACGCGGTTGACGATGACGCGGGCGGTCAGCGGATTCGCGGGATCGGCAATCGCCCTGGCGAGCTCGAGACGTCCGCTGCCGTTCGCGAAGGTTTTTTCTGTCTCGCCTGACAAAACACCCAAAAATCGACGCGGCACCTTTTCGCCCAGGTTCAGCGGATTGCCGCGCAGGAGGATGCGCGGCTCGACCGGGCGCGAACGGTCGGCGAGGGTGAGGGCCGCGGGCACGGGCGGGGAGGCCTTGAGGATTTCCTGGTGGATCGCGTTCTGTAGCTTCCAGAGGGCGTTGATCGACTCGGTGTCGAAGAAGGTCTCGATGTTCACGACGCCGCCCTCGGGCACCTCGCAGGGGGAACCGGGACCGTGCAGGACCGCGCGCAGCGCGGGATCGTCCCCCGCCTCCTTGAAGACGGCGGCGTAACGCGCGATGACTTCGGCGAAGTCGCGCGGAGGCGTCGCGAAGGCGGCCGCGATCCGCGGATGGGCCCCGGTGACGGCGAGCTTCGCGTAGTCCTCCGGCTTCGCGTCGCGCCAGGCGTGCCAGTGGCGGAAGACGGGATCGTTCCGCTCGCCCGCGTCGCGGAGATAATCGCGCCACGCGTGGACGAAGGCGGGCAGCAGGTCGGTCTTCTGAAAGATCTGGTCAAAGCCGTCGGCCGGATACTTGTGCAGTTCGGTCTGGGCCTTGAGATAATCGGCGAGACGCTCGCGGACGCGTGCGGAAGCCTCGGCGCGGAACTTCGCGAGGGTTTCCTCGTAGTTCTTGAGTCGATCCGCGTGCGCCTTCCAGAAGGCTTCGTCGCCCCCCTTGCCGAAGGTCACGAGCCGTTCGACGCTGCTGTCGAAGACGCCATGGAGGGCATAGTAATCCGCCGCGGGGATAGGATCGTACTTGTGATCGTGGCACCTCGCGCAGCCGACGGTGAGCCCGAGCATGCCGCGCGAGACGACGTCGATGCGGTCGTCGATGATCTCGTGTTTGACCCCGAGGAAGCGGCGCCCGATCGTGAGAAATCCCATTGCAGCCTCGTCGCCCGGCCGGCGGTCCGCGACCTGATCCGCGGCGAGCTGGAGCATGAGGAAGCGGTCGTAGGGCAGGTCGTCGTTCAGGGCCGAGACGACCCAGTCCCGATAGGTCCAGGCATGCGGCCAGTTTTTTTCCTCGCGGGCGTAGACGTAGCCCTTCGTGTCGGAATAACGCGCCACGTCGAGCCAGTGCCGCGCCCAGTGTTCGCCGTAGTGGGGAGAGGAGAGGTGCTCATCGACGATCGAGGACCAATCGGTGGAGGTAATCGGTGATCGGTGATCGGTATTCAGTGCTTTTGCGCTACTGTTTACCGTTAACCGATTACCGATTACTGACGCAGGCGGCAGCCCGGTCAGGGTGTGGGAAAGGCGGCGGAGCAGGGCATGGGTATCGGCTTCGGGGGAAAAGGCGAGTCCTTCCCTCGCGAGGCGTTCGCGGATGAAGGCGTCGATGGGATTCGCGGTGCCGGCGGTGCCGGCGGGGACGGCGGGCTCGCGGACGGGTTGGAAGGCCCAGTGACGTTTCGCGGCGGCGGCGCGATCCGCGGCCGAGGCGACCGTGGCATTTTCGGGCCAGGGAAGGCCGAGGGCGATCCATTGCCCGAAGGCGGCGGCGAGGCGCGGTTCGAGGACGCAGGCGGCGGGGGCGGTGCCCTGGCCGCGAATCGTGCGGAGGAGATTGCCTCCGGCCGAGGCGGCGAGGGTCGTTTCGCGGGAATCCAGGCGCGTTCCCCCGGCCTGCTTGTCCGGTCCATGGCAGGAGACGCAACGGGACGCGAGGACCGGCCGGATCTCCGTTTCGAAGAAGGTCTCCGCGTCCGGAGCCGCGCCGCGAAGGAACGAAGAGACCGCGACCACGGCGAGGGCGAGGCAGGCGATTCTGGAACCGTCGGGAATCATCGCGTGGAGTCCAAGACTCAAGGGACTCTAAGGGAATGGCGGCGGTCCGGCCAGCGCCGCGGAGACCGCGAACGAGCCATGGGGAAGCGGCGTCGGATTGAATTCCTCCTTCACATTCCCTTGCTTCCTCGCGAATCCGGGGCTTCATGAACCGTTTCATCCCTCTTCCCATGCCGACCGAACCCTCTTCAGGGCAAGCCTCTTCCGTCCTCGGTGTCATCCCCGCCCGCTGGGGATCGACCCGTTTTCCGGGCAAGCCGCTCCACCTCATCGCGGGCAAGCCGCTCGTGCAGCACGTCTGGGACCGCTGCCGGGAATGCAGGAATCTCGCCCGGCTCACCGTGGCAACGGATGACGCCCGCATCGCGGCGGCGGTGGAGGCGTTCGGGGGGCATGCGACGATGACGCGCGGCGACCATCCCAGCGGCACGGACCGGGCCGCCGAGGTGGCGGCGGCGTTCCCGGAGATGACCCACATCCTCAACATCCAGGGCGACGAGCCCCTCATCGACCCGGGTCTGATCGACGCGCTCGCGGCGGCGCTGACCGCCGACCCCGGCCTCCCCATGATCACGGCGGCAAATCCGGTGGCGGCATTGGATCCGGTGCTGGCGGATCCGAACGTGGTGAAGGTGGTGATCGACCGCGATGGACACGCCCTCTACTTTTCGCGCAGCCAGATCCCGCACCCGCGGAGCGTCCCGGAGGACCTCGTCTGCTACCGCCACAAGGGGATCTACGGATTCCGCCGTGATTTCCTCTTCGATTTCGTGGCCTGGCCGCCCTCGCTGCTGGAGCGCACCGAGGGCCTCGAACAATTGCGGGCGCTGGAAAACGGGGCGCGGATCCGGGTCGTTTTGACGGACGACACCTCGCCCGGCGTTGACACTCCCGAGCAGGCGGCGATACTCCACGATTCGTTGTCCCGATGAAGTATATTTTTGTCACCGGTGGTGTGGTCAGTTCGCTTGGAAAAGGGCTCGCCGCGGCGGCGCTCGGCACGCTGCTGGAGCGTCGCGGCCTGCGGGTCCTCATGCAGAAGTTCGATCCCTACCTGAACGTGGATCCGGGGACGATGAGCCCCTTCCAGCACGGGGAGGTCTACGTCCTCGACGACGGGGCCGAGACCGACCTCGACCTCGGCCACTACGAGCGCTTCACGAGCGGCCGCCTTTCCAAGCTCAACAACCTCACGAGCGGCCAGGTCTACGAGACGGTGATCAAGAACGAGCGCGAGGGCCTCTACCTCGGCGCCACCGTGCAGGTGATTCCGCACGTCACCGACGTGATCAAGAACCGGATCAAGGAAGTGGCAAAGCGCGACGACATCGATATCATCATCACCGAGATCGGCGGGACGACGGGCGACATCGAGGGCCTTCCCTTCCTCGAGGCGTTGAGGCAGTTCAAGGACGAGGTCGGCGCGGAGAACGTGGCCTTCATCCACACCACCCTCGTTCCCTACATCCAGGCGGCGGAGGAACTGAAGACCAAGCCGACCCAGCAGAGCGTGGCCAAGCTGCGCGAGATCGGGATCGCGCCCGACGTGATCCTGTGCCGGTCCGAGCACCCCATCGACCAGGACGTGCGGAAAAAGATCTCGATGTTCTGCAACGTGCGCCCGGAGGCGGTGATCCCCTTCCTCGACGTGAAGGGCACGATCTACCGGGCCCCCCTCAATTTGCACGAGCAGCACCTCGACGACATCATCTGCGAGCGCCTTGGGCTCGTCACGAAGGAGCCCGATCTGCTCGAGTGGCGCAACATGGTCGATCGCATCGTCAACCCGACCCACACCGTGAGGATCGGCGTGGTCGGCAAATACATCGATCTGAAGGACGCCTACAAGTCGATCTACGAAAGCCTCACCCACGCCGGCGCGGCGAACGACACCCTCGTGGAAATCGTGCGCATCGACTCGGGTGACATCGAGGAATTCGGCCCGGCGAAATACCTCGACCAGGTCTCGGGCATCCTCATCCCGGGCGGCTTCGGCGACCGTGGCATCGAGGGCAAGATCCTCGCGGCCCGTTATGCCCGCGAGAACGGCATCCCCTACTTCGGGATCTGCCTCGGCATGCAGATCGCCACGATCGAGTTCGCCCGCAACGCCTGCGGCCTCGAGCGCGCCCATAGCACGGAGTTCGACGAAACGACGCCGCATCCGGTGATTTGTCTGCTCGAGGACCAGAAGAACGTGCAGGAGAAGGGCGGCACGATGCGCCTTGGCACCTGGGAGACGCGCATGACTCCCGGCAGCCGGTCGGCGGCGCTCTACGGCAGGAACTCGGTCAATGAGCGCCACCGCCACCGCTACGAGTTGAACCAGAATTACCGCTCCCTCTTCGAGGACAAGGGGCTGAAACTGGTCGGCACCTCGCCCGATGGAAGGCTCGGCGAGATCGTGGAGATTCCCTCGCATCCCTTCTTCATCGCGGTGCAGTTCCACCCGGAATTCCAGAGCAAGCCGACCGCGCCGCATCCGCTCTTCAAGGGCTTCGTCGCCGCGGCGCTGGAAAAGCGAGGCTGAGGGGGGAGCCCGGGAATTGATGCGAAGCGAAGACCGGCACAGGACGCTCGGTTCCGCTCGGACGCGCGGTCGGCAAACGCGGGAATCAGGGAAAATGCGGAAAGCGGGCCGCCGCTGTCGGCTCAAGGTTTCGCGTTGGCAACCCCTGCGGGATAGAGGGCCTTGAGTTCTTTCAAGGTCGCGGTGATTCCCTCCATTCCCTGATTCGCCGTGTCGAGCGTTCTCGCCGCGTTCGCCGTGCGCACGGCGGCGAGATGTTTCAGGAGGGTTTCGATGAGGCCGGACGCGGCCGGCAGATCGCCGGAGCAGGCGGCCAGCCCCTTGGCGAGGACGGGGTAGGCGCGGGTCACCTCGTCGATGGCCTCGTATCTCTTTTTGGCGATGTTCTCGACGAGTTCGACCTGGTGTTGGTTCAGCTCGCTCCAGATTCCGGCGGGCGTGTCCGGGACGGCGATGTTTTCGCCACCTTCGGCATTGACGCTGTCGTCGAGATAGGCGGGCTTGCCGGATTCGGCGGGGGTGGGATCGTAGATGAGCCGGGCGATGAGCGCCTTGGCGCCATCGCCGGTCCGGATCTGGGCCACGATGTAATAGGGTGCCCCGTCCGGAAGCGGAGATGTCACGAACCGGACTCCTTCCCTCGCGACCTCGAGTTTTTTCACCCGGCTGCGTGGCCCCGTCGTGACCGCGACGGTGATGGTGTCGGCCTTGAGAGGCTTGCGGTCCCGGTCGAGCAGGTAAACCTCGGCGCGGCCCTCCGCGTTGACGAGAAATTCGACGTTGGGGACGGCACTGGAGTCGAGGTAGACGACGCGGCCGCCGTTCGGTCCGATGGTGACGGCTTCGTGGGCGGTCGTGATCCGCCCGGCGGCCGACAAGGCGAGGACGAGGGCGAGGATGGCTTTTTTCATGGCAAGGTGTGGCGGATTCCGGGTTGGCCGGTGGTTGGGAAGAGTTCCGGATCGTTCACCGGGCGGCGGGAGCATCGAGGAAGAGCGCGCGACCTGCGGACTTCCTGCCGAAATGGTAAAAGACCGCGGGAGTGACGAGCAGGTCGAGCAGGGTTGAACTAACAAGGCCGCCGACGATGACGACGGCGACGGGATGGAGGATTTCCTTGCCCGGCTCGCCCGCGGCGAGAAGCAGCGGGATGAGGGCGATGCCCGCGCTGAGGGCGGTCATGAGCACGGGGACGAGCCGTTCGAGGGTGCCGCGCACGACCATGTCGCGGGTGAAGCCCTCGCCCTCGTGTTTCATGAGGTGGAGGTAGTGGCTCAGCATCATGATGCAGTTTCGCGCGGCGACGCCGGCGACGGCGATGAAGCCGACGAGGGTGGCGATGGAGAGGTTGTCGATCAGGATCCAGGTCAGGACGAGGCCGCCCATGATCGCGAGAGGGATGTTGACGAGCACCTGCAGGGCCATGACGCCGCTTCGGAAATAGCCGTAGAGGAGGAAGCCGACGACGAGGAGGATCATCGCCGAGAACCAGGCGATGCGCTTCGCGGCGGCCTGTTGCGCCTGGAAGTCACCCTCGAAGCTGAGGAAATATCCCTGCGGCAGCTCGACCTTTTCCCGGACCTGCTCCTGGAGGTCGAGGACGAGGGACCGGAGATCACGTTCGGACGTGTTGGCCCCGATGATGATGCGGCGGGTGCCGTTTTCGCGGTTGATCACGTTCGGTCCGGTCGCCTCGCGCACGTCGGCGACGAGGCGGAGGGGGACACGCTGACCGGTGCCGGTCTCGATGAGGACGTCGCCGAGCTTTTCCGGGGCGCTGCGATAAGCCTCGGGCAGGCGAAGGACGAGGTCGATGGTCCGTTCCCCCTCACGAAGTTCGGCGAGGGTCTCCCCACCGAAGAGGGTGGAGAGCTGGCGGTTGAGCGCGGCGGCCTGGAGTCCGTAGACTTTGGCCCGGTCGCGGTTGACGAGGATCTTGATCTGGGGGATCGGGACCTGTTTTTCCAGAAAGATGTCGGTGAGGCCGGGGATGCCTTTGGCGACGGCCTCGATCTCGGCGCCCTTGGTGCGGAGCACCTCGAGCTCGGGTCCGTAGAGTTTCACCGCGATCTTCGCGCTGACGCCGCTGAGCATGTGGGCGAGTCGATGGCTGATGGGCTGCCCCACGTTGAGGAAGACTCCCGGGATGGTGTTGAGCCGCTTGCGGATTTCGGCAAAGACTTCCTCGCGCGGACGCCCCCCTTCCTTGAACTCGATGTCGAGCTCGTTCACGCTCACGGGCATGACGTGGTCGTCGCGCTCGGCGCGCCCGGCGCGGCGGCCGATGCTCTTGATTTCCGGGATGTCCTGGAGCAGCCGCACCGCGACCTCGCCGGTCTCGTTGGACTGGGCGAGCGAGGTGCCGGGACCGGAGGCGAGGGAAATCGAGGCGCTGCCCTCGTTGAAGGTGGGCAGGAATTCCCTGCCCATCATCGGCCAGAGACAGAGCGATCCCGCCAGCATCACCGAGGTGGCGACGAGGACGAGGAAAGGTTGGGCGAGGGCGAAGCGGACGAAGGTGTGTTTCACCACCGACTTCATCGCCCGAACCACGAAGCCGTCGCCATGGGCCTTGCCCGGTTTCGGATGGATGAGGAGAGAACAGAGCACGGGGATGACGGTGAGGGAGACGACGAAGGAGGCGGCCATGCTCGTGATCGTGGCGATCGCGATGGGCGGGAAAAGGCGTCCCTCGATGCCCTCGAGTCCGAAGAGGGGGAGGAAGACGAGAATGATGAGAAGGGTGGCGTAGAGGATGGAATTGCGCACTTCGCTGGACGCGGTGGCGATGACCTCGAGCTTCGGTTCCGGATCCGGTGAGACAGCGTTTTCCTGCAACCGGCGGAAGACGTTCTCGACATCGACGATGGCATCGTCGACGACCATGCCGATGGCGACGGCAAGACCACCGAGGGTCATGGAATTGACGCTGATTCCGAGCCATTTGAAGACGAGCAGCGTCACCGCGAAGGATAGCGGCATCGCCATGAGGGTGATGAAGGTCGTCCGCGCGCTCATGAGGAAGAGCAGGAGGACGATCGTGACCATGATCGCTCCGTCGCGGATCGCTTCCTTGAGGTTGTCGATGGAATTCCGGATGAAGTCGCCCTGGCGGAAGAGGATCTCGGCTCCGACGCCCTCGGGCAGGGAGGGTTTCAGCTCCTCGATCGCCTCCTCGACGGCGGCGGTCAGTTTCAGGGTGTCGAAGCCCGGTGCCTTGTCGATGCTGAGGATCACCCCCATGTTGCCGTTCACGCTGGCGTCGCCGCGCATGAGTGAGACGCCGAAGTCCACCTTGGCGACATCGCGCACGAAGATGGGCCGGTCTCCGCCCGTCTTGACGACGGAGTCTCGAAGCTCGTCGAGATCGGTCGTCATGCCGAGATTGCGGACCATGATCTCGCGGGTGGGGGTGAGAAGGTAGCCGCTCGTGGAATTCCCCGCGGCGTTGGCGACCGCTTCGCGCAATTCGTCGAGCGTCAACCCATGAGCCGCGAGTTGGAGGGGATCGGGTTGCACCTCGATCTGCTCCACTCCGCCACCGATAACCAAGACCTCGGCGACGCCGGGGATGCTCTGGAGCCGGCGAGCGACCGTCCAGTCGGCGAAGACGCGGAGATCGCGCGGGCTGATCGTCCCACTGGGGCCGCTCAGACCGACGAGGAGAATTTCGCCCATGAGCGAGGAAACGGGTGTCATGCCCGGCCGAACGCCCTCCGGCAGGTCGTCGCGCACCGCGTTGAGCCGCTCCTGCACCAGTTGGCGTGCCCGGTAGATATCCGTGCCCCAGGCGAACTCGGCGAAGACGAGGGAGAGGCCGACGTCGGAATTCGATCGAAGCCGGTCGAGTCCGCCGACACCCTGCAAGGCCGCCTCAAGCCGCCGGGAAACGAGGACCTCGACTTCCTCGGGGGCCAGACCGGGGCATTCTGTCAGGAGGGTGACGGTGGGTTTGGTCATGTCCGGCAGCACCTCGAGCGGCAGCTCCCGGGCGGCGCGGAATCCGAAAACGAGCACGATGACCGCGACGACCAGCACGAGGGGCCGGCTGCGCAGCGAAAAACGGATGAGAGCGTTCAGCATGACTTCAGTCGGCGGGATGTTTCCGGAAGGCGAGGCTGAGAATCAGCAGCACGAGCAGCAGTCCGCTAAGACCGGCGAAGAAGAGGGCCGGGGGGGTGAGGGCAACGAACCCATCAGCCTCATGGCCTTCGTGGGAATCGTGAGCGTGATCCTCGTGTGAATCGTGGTCGTGGTCTCCCTCGCCCTCGTGTTCGCCCAGTTCGGATCCGTCTTCGGCGTGGGCGTGTCCGTGCGCGGCGTCGAGGGCCTCCTTCAGACTCGTGCTCCCGTTTCCGGCAAACCCGAGGGCATAGGCGCCGCGGGTGACGACGCTGTCGCCGGGGTAGAGGCCGTTGAGGATCTCGACCTGGGCCTCGTTCCGTTCGCCGATCTCGACGGGCACCTTTTCGAAGGCATTCTCCAGATCGTAATCGGCGATGTAGACGAATCGCGAGGCACCCTCGCCCTGCAACGCGGCTCGCGGCACGGACATGACTCCGGCGCGCGAACTGGTCACGATGCTGAATTCGGCGCGCATCCCCGGGCGAAGGATCAACCCGGGATTCTCCACGTGGAAAGCGGCTTCGAGCGTTCCGGTCTCCGCGTCGGCGAGGGCCCCGAGATGCTCGAGAACCGCCTCGAAGGTTTTGTCAGGATAACCCGGCACGCGGATGCGGGCCTTCTGCCCCACGGCGATGCGACCGGCGAAATGCTCGGGCACCTTCGCGATGGCGTGGACGATGCCGAGATCGACGATGGACATCAACGAGTCGTCGGGGCTGACCGGTTTTCCCGGCGCGACCTGCAGCTCCGCGACGACTCCGGCGATGGGAGCGGTGATCGTGACGCTTGGCGGGGGATCGCCGGGCTGGCGGCTCTCGAGGACGAGGAGTTCGTCTCCGGGTTTCACGCCCTGATCGGGCTTGACGTTCACCCTCAGGGCGCGGCCGGGGATACGGCTGCTGATAACGTGGCGTTTGCCCGGAAAGACCTCGATGCGGCCGAGCGCCAGAAGGCTCTGTTCGAAGTCCGCCTCGAGCGTTTCGGCGATCTCGAGGCGCAGGTTTTTCACGCCGGCCTCGTCGAGGATAATGAGGTCTTTCTTCGGCGCTCCGGGGGCCTCTTCCGGGTGGAGAAACGCACCCGGGAGCACTGCCAGTGCGAGGATGACGTGGATGTCAGGTTTCATGGGTAAGGAAGGATTTGGACTATTTCGCTCCCTCCGCAGCCGGCGCGTGCAGTCCAATGGCCGCTTCGTAGCGGACCCGGGCGAGGTGGAAGTCGCGCGAGGAGTCGAGCACGGCGGCCTCGAGCTCGAGTTGCTGCTCCCGGGCTCGGAGCACGGATATCAGGTCGGTCTCGCCCGTTTTGTAGGCCCGTTCAAGGCGTTCGCTTTGTTCGCGAATCGCGGGGAGGAGGGTGTTCCGTATCTCCGCGGCGAGTCCGGCATGCGCGGCCATTTCTTCCCGCGCGGTCTTGGCTTCGTTCGTGATGGCGGCGGCGAGGGCCTCGCTTTCGAGCGCGGCGCGCTCGGCGCTGGCGGTTTTTTCGACGACCTCGCCTTCGTTGCGCTTTCGCAGCGGCAGGGGGATGGAGATGCGAACGCCGAGGAACCCCGAGTGATCGGTGCCCCTCCCGGATACCCCCTGTTTTTCACGTGCCCCGAAAATTCCCGCACTCGCATCCTCCCATTTTTTCGATTGGGCGAGGTCGATGTCAGTTTTCGCGGCCTCCCCCTTGAGCCGGGAGGCTTGAAAATCGGGGCGTTGTTCCCAGTTTTCGCCGACCGGCAATGAGAGCGGCGGCAGGCTTCCCGAGACAATGAGCGTTTCCTCCGAAGGAACGCCAAGGGCGCGCTTTGCCTCGCCGAGGACTGCGACCCGCTCGGTCTCGAGGGTTTTTGCCGCGAGGAGCGCCCGCTGCGCATCGACGAGCGCCTGGGCGGCGTCGAGGGGGGAAAGTTCGCCCTTGGTGGAGCGCTCCTTTGCGAAGTCGGCGAGCTCCCTCGCGATCTCGGCCTGCCGGGTGCGCAGGGCGCGCTGCTGGTCGATGGCGATCAGTTTCACGACGAGGGTTTGGGCCTCGGCGATGAGATGCCGCTCGGCGTCGCGCACCTCGAGTTCCGCGGTTCGCACCATCTTGGAGGAAAGCTCCTTCTCGAGCTTGAGGCGTTTCGTCACGGGAAAGGACTGGTCGAGCCCGACTCCGGTGGTCTGTGGGCTGAGACCGCTTTCCCCCTGATGCTCGAGACTGAGCACGGGATTGGCAAGGCGTCCCGCGCCGAGGAGCCGGCCCTCGGCCTCGGCAATGGCGAGGCGCGCGGCTTTCAGTTGTGGATTGGCGGCGCGCACCCTTGCCGGCGTGCCGGCGAGGTCGAGGGTGAGGGCGGCGAGTGGCGCCGGCAGGGTCAGGAGGATGCAGGTCGAAAGGGCAAACGGGAGACTCATGAAAGGGAGCAATCAAATGGAGCTTCAGGGACGGGCTTGGTTCGGCCCGGGTCGAAGGAATCGCCTTTTCCGCGGGGCGCGAAGGCATCGAGCTCCGCCGCGTGGAAAAACGTGGCGTCGCGGTCACGGGACGAACGGGTCCGCGCGAACGGCGACGAAGAGGGCCGACACCATCAGGCGATGGCCCGGGAGGGGGATCAAATCAACCGCACGACGGCGCGGACCACCCGATGGGAAAGGGGCGGTGGATCCTCCGCGATCCGGGGCCGCGGCCTTTCATGGATCGAGACAAAACGCAGTCTCCGCCCGATCTCGTCGCGGCTTGCGGAAGGAAGCGGAACGGATTTCAACCCCGGGACATCAACCCAGTCGGGAAGACGGAGGTCCGTGGCGGCCTTGACCAGATCGTGGTGATGACCGTGATGCTCGTCCTCCTCACCGGCGGGGGCGTCGGCCGGGGCGTGGGTGTCATGATGATGCCCCGGTGGGGCATGGAGGACGGGTCCCTCTTCGCCGTGGATGCCGTGACAATGTTCGTGGGGAGTCAGGACCACCGTCCCGGAGCAGACACAGATATAGCGCGCTCCGCCGCCGGAGGCGAGCATCCCAAACAGCGCCGCAAGGGCGACAAAGGTTTGGAAGCGCTGTGGAAGTCCACGAAACATCTCTTCGAAGAGGCTCCGGTTGAACCGGTCGCCCTGCAACCGGATTTTTGCGCAGCGGTCGGGGCGCGCGCCCGGATGCGGCGCACGCCCCGCCATGCGCCCGATCAACGTGCGCAGTGCCCGCCGTCCTTGCAGCACGCCGCGCCACCCTTTCCGCAACAGGCCTCCTTGCCGCCGTGGCAGCAGCAGGTCGGTTTGGCGCAGCAGCCCTTGCCACCGCCGTGGGTGACACAGGAGCTGAGGGTGAGCATGGCGACGCCGGAGGCGGCGACGAGGAGCAGGTTTCGGATGGTGTTCATGGTAGGTTCTTTGTTTTTGTTTTCGTTTTTGGGTTTGTGTTGCGAAAACCCAAGCCTGGCTCAGGGGAGTTTGGCGAGGTATTTCGCGGGATTCTTCTCGAACTTGGCGACGCAGGGTTTGCAGCAGAACTTGATCTCCTGTCCGTCGTAAACCCGCGTGACGACCTTGCCCATCGAGCCGAGCTCATTGTCGGTGACGAGGCAGTGGTTCAGCGGATCGCGTTTTGCGGCCGAGGCCGCGGTGATGAGGATCGCTTTCATGGTTCTTCCTGGGTTCGTTTATGGTTTGGTTAGAATCGGAAGCCGATGCCTCCGCCAAAGCCGTGATCCGAGTGATACTGGGTGATCAGGGAAAGGCGCTTGTTGATGAGGTATTCGCCCCCTGCCGACCATTCCCAGCGGACGCCGGTGTCGTATTCGGCCCAGCCGAAGACCGAGAGCCGGTCCGTGATCTGGAGCGACTTGCCAAGACCGACGCGGAAGTCGCCCTCGCTGTCGACCTGGGCGTAGCCGTCGATGAGGTAGGGCAGCCGGTATTGGATGCCGCCGAAGGCCCGGTCGACCTCGGCGTGATGATTCGTGAGGCGTGCGCCGAGGACGGTGGACAGGTTCGGGTTGATGTAGCGCCTCCAGGCGAGGTCGATCTCGTAATGGACGTGGTCGAACGCCGCGTCCTTCCATCCGAGGTCCCACATCGCGTAGTAGTCGTTGCGCGTGTTCATGAGCGAAGCCATGCCCATTCCCATGTGGGTTTGGAAGGATCCCGCGGCCATGAAGTAGAAGTGATCGTCGTCGTGCTCGCCGAAGTCGGGCACGTGGTCCGGTCCCTGCTCCTCGTAGGAAAAGACGCGGGCCATGCCCATGTGCATGTGGTAGAGGAGATGGCAGTGGAAGAGCCAGTCACCGCTCTCGTTGGCCTCGAACTCGATGGTGCGTTTGCCCATGGGAGGGAGATCGACGGTGTGCTTCAGGGGCGCGTCGGCGAGCTCGCGGTCGTCGATGACGCGGAAGAAATGCCCGTGGAGGTGCAGGGGGTGGTGCATCATCGTGTCGTTGATGAGCTCGAGCCGCAGCACCTCGCCGCGCTGGATCCGGATGACCCCGTCCTCGGCCATGGTCTTGCCGTTGAACGACCAGATGTAGCGCCTCATGTCGCCGGTGAGGCGGAGTGCGAGGGCGCGCCGGGGCAGCGCGGGATCAAGCCGTGTGGTTTCCGGGGAGCGAAGGCGGGAGTAAGGCGGCAGGGGGCGTTCCGGCTCGGCGGCGAGGGCCTCGGCGTCGGTCGCGGGGATCTCCGCCTCGTCCGCCTCGAGCCCGGCGAGGAGGTGGTCCTCCATGTTGTAGAGATTCGGCCGGGGAATCTCCGGCGCGCGGCGCTCCGAACCCTGACCGAGCCACACGGACGCCTGACCCGATCCGTCCTGGGCCGTCGCGCGCAGTTCCCAGCGGCCCGTCGCCGGAACATCGACGAGGACGTCGTAGGTTTCCGCCATGCCGACGAGAAGGCGGTTCACCCGGATCGGCCTCACGGCGGGGCCGTCGGCCGCGACGATCCGGAGCGGGCCGGTGGCGGACTGGAGGTAAAAGTAGGTCGAGGCCCCGGCGTTGATGAAGCGCAGGCGAACCGTTTCTCCGTTGCGGGCGGTGGATTGGAAACCGCGTTTTCCATTCGCGAGAAACGCGTCATAGGCCACGTCGGAGATATCCATTGGCGGCATGCGGGACTTCTCACGATCCCAGAAAGCCGTCAGCTCGCCCGCCTCCGCCGCCTCCACGACGCTCTGGGTCGAGCCCTTTTTCAGCGAATACCACGGGTTGCCGCTCATCAGCGTCCGCATGACCTCTCCGGGCCGTTCGAGGGTCCAGTCGGAAAGGACGACCACCTCGTCACGGTCGGCCCGTTCGGCGATGCCCGTGCGCGGCTCGACGACGATGGAGCCATAGACACCGCTCTGCTCCTGGAGTCCGGTGTGGCTGTGATACCAGTAGGTCCCGGCATGGCGAAGCTCGAACTCAAAGGTGCGGGACGTGCCGGGTTCGATCGGTGGCGTCGTGATGTAGGGAACGCCGTCCTGCACGTTGGGAAGGAGGAGCCCGTGCCAGTGGATCGAGGTTTCCTCGTTGGCCAGGCGGTTGTGCACGCGGATGCGCGCGACATCGCCTTCGCGGAAGCGCAGGGTCGGACCCGGAATGCCGCCGTTGATCGCCAACGCGCGGACCGGACGCAGCCCGGGATCGGGCGACCAGCGCAAGGCGGCGATCTCGAGGTCGCACTCGACGATGCCGGCGAAGAGCCTGCCACCGGAGGATTGGATGACCAGAAATGGGATCAGAAGGGAGACATGACGTTTCATGAGGGATGCGGGTTTGATTCCAGGCGGGCGCGCGGGAACGTGACGCCTTTTTATCGACGGTTTTCGTCCGGAGACGGGGAACCGCGAGCACCGGGAGCGGCGAACGACCGCTCCCGAACCACATCAAATCAGGAAACGCTGATGGAGGACGAGCCGCTGCCGTGGCGGTGGAGCACCCGGCCGGTCGATCTCCGGGTGGACGGATGGCACGGCCGGCTGGGACGGAGACCACTTTTCGAAGCCGACGGGAACCGGCCATTCGAACCACTCCACCGAAAGGAGGAGCGTCTTGCCCCCGTCGGCCGCGCGGGGAAATTTGCTTTGGTACCCCGGACAGGAATCTTCGGGAGTGGATTGGTCACCGGAAGCAGGAATTTCGCAGCAGGTGTGGACCTTCGACTCTTCGTCCGCAAGCGCGATCGAACAACAACAGAGCGGGTTTGCGATCAGAATCGCAAAGCCCAGCAAGGCAAATCGGGTGAAAAGGCCCATATTCACTGATACATAGTAACCTGTGTCCTGGTTTTGTTCAATTGGGAAGCCGGTTTCGTGTCGAGCCCGTTCCCTTGGGACAAAAAAGGCCGGGGCGCTTGCGCACCCCGGCCCCGGAGAGGAATGACTGGAAGGATCGCGGTGGATCGATCAGTGTTCGTAGCCCGCTTCGCCGTGGTCGGCGAGATCGAGGCCGATGGACTCGTCTTCGGGAGTCGGTCGGAGGCCGACGACCACCTTGACAATGAGGGTGATCACGAAGGTCGCGACCACCGAGAGGACGATGGTGAGGAGCGCCGCCTTGATCTGGGCCCCCACGAGACCGCCTTCGGTGACCAGTTTCGCGAGGCCGTTCGGCACCGCGTAACCCTCGCTGACGAGGTTCGCGTTGACGCTTTCCGTGGCGAGTAGACCGGTGATGATCGCGCCGAGGGTGCCGCCTACGCCGTGGATGCCGAAGGTGTCGAGGGCATCGTCATAGCCGAGCTTCGACTTGAGGAACATGACGGCGAAGTAGGGGATGACACCGGCGAGGATCCCGATGATCATCGCGCCGCCCGCGGTGACGAAGCCCGCGGCGGGGGTGATCACGACGAGGCCGGCCACGGCACCCGAGCAGAAACCGAGGACGGAGGGCTTGCCCTTGTGGAGCTTCTCGACAAGGCCCCAAACGAAGGTCGCGGTGGCCGCGGCGAGCGTCGTGGTCATGAAGGCCTGGGAGGCGATGCCGTCGGCGGCGAGGGCCGAACCGGCATTGAAACCGTACCATCCGACCCAGAGCATGCCGGTGCCGACCATGACGAGGACCATGGAGTGCGGAGCCATCTTCTCCTTACCGAATCCGGCTCGCTTCCCGAGAAGGATGCAGAGGACGAGGGCGCTCCAGCCCGAGCTCATGTGGACCACGGTGCCGCCGGCGAAGTCGATCGCGGGAATCTTCGCGCCGCCGTTCCAGACGCCGTTCATGAGGCCGTCGAAACCCCACACCATGTGGGCGAGGGGGAAGTAGACCACGATCATCCAAAGGATGACGAAAAGGATCACGGCGGAGAACTTCATGCGCTCGGCCACCGCGCCGATGATGAGAGCGGGGGTGATGATGGCGAACATCAGCTGATACATGGAGAAGGTGGCGAAGGAAGGCCAGCCCGTGTAGTTGCCGTTCGGGGCGCCTCCGACTCCGTTGAGGAGCGCGTATTTGAAGCTGCCGACATAGGCGGCCCAGCCGGGCGCGCCCTCGGCGGGGTGTTCGCCGAACACCATCGTGAAGCCGAAGAGATACCAGAGGATCGTGACCACCCCGGCAATGCCGAGACATTGGGCGAGGATGGAGAGGACGTTCTTCGACCGGACGAGGCCACCATAAAAGAGGGCGAGTCCGGGGAGGGTCATGAAGAGAACGAGGGCCGCGCAAACCATGAGGAATCCGTTGTGGCCCGGACCGGCCAGTCCGTTCAACTTGCCCTCGGCCGAGGGAGCCAGGTTGTTGAAATACTGCTCAAGGTCGGCAACGCGGGACTCGATCGAGGGTTCCGCGGGTGCCGCTTCAGCGGCGGGTGCGGGCGCCGCGGCCGGCGGCGCATCTTGGGCGACAAGGGTTCCAGTCAGCGACGCCACCGCCACGAGGGCCGCCAACAACAGGGCTTTCAGGTTGATATCTCTCATTAGTTTTTTTTCGGTTGGTTCACAATTGCCTCTCTACGAAGCCCTTGCTCACTGGTTCGACTCCCAAATAGCACTCACCGTGCCAACCGTGAAAAAATGCCATTTTTTTCGAGATTTGACCGCAATCCCCTTCCGCGCCACGGATGCGGGCATGCCAATGGTCGTGGCGCTGCTGGAGGTATTTCGACTCCGCGCCTGCTGCTGCCGGCCCGGGCCGCCCGCGGCGCAACCGGATCAAGCGATCAGGCATCGGTTCAAACGCGACCGAGGCATCAGCCCCAACCGAGCTGGAAGAGCCCCCGCTCGAGCGCCTCGGTCACGAGGTCGTTGCGGTCCTTCGCGTTCAGTTTCGCGAGGATGGACTTCACGTGGTTTTTCACCGTGTTCTCCGAGAGGGAGAGCAGCTCTCCGATCTCCTCGTTCGCCCTGCCCGGAGCGACCCGTTTCAGGATCTCGAATCCACCCCTGTCCCCGTCCTTCCAGGGACAGGCGCGGATCCCGGTGTCGAAAGCGCGAACCTTAACCGGGGGTCGACTGGAACGGAAGCCGGGCGTCACTACCGATGCCGCTGCGGGCGGGAGGAGAATGAAGACGGGAACGCGCCGCGATGCGGGCGACATGTCGCCGGGGGTTGGGGGCTTTCCGGATCGGGTTTGGAAACATCCGCGCCCACTTGCGAAGGCGCTCTGTGCGATAAGATGAAGGACTCCCGGAATTCGTTCAACGATTTTGATCGAATTCGGCATGACGCATTTCCTGTCGAAATCTCACCAGGGTGTCCCCATCTGCGGGAAGTGGTGGTATGTTTCACCTCGTGGTCATGTCCTGCCCTCCACCGCCGGACTGACTCTCGTTTCCCAGCCATGAAACTCCGCACCCTGACGCGTATCGATCTGAGCGCCCGTCGTCTCGGAGAAATCCTCACGACACTCACCAAGTACGGCCTTGCCGACTGGATCTCCGGGGCGGAGAACGACTGGCTCAAGGGACTCCTGAAGAACGACGAGGGGGCTGTCATCCCGGACATGACGACCGCGGAACGCATTCGCTGCGTCCTCACCGAGCTGGGTCCGACCTTCATCAAGCTGGGCCAGATCCTCAGCTCCCGGCCCGACTTGATCGGCCCGGAACTCACCGCGGAACTTTCGCTCCTCCAATCGCAAACGAGAGCCGATTCCGCCGCGTGGGTTCGCAAGACGATCGAGTCTGACCTTGGAAAACCCGTGACGGAGCTGTTCCGGAACTTTTCCGATGACCCGGTCGCATCGGCCTCGATCGGCCAAGTCCACGAGGCCGTGACTCCGGACGGACGCGACGTGGTGGTGAAGGTGATGCACGAGGGCATCGAGGAGGCGGTGCGCCGCGACCTCGACCTGCTCATCGGTCTCGCGGAACTGGCGGACAAGCACGGCGGACCGCTGCGTCGCTTCCAGCCCGCCGCCACCGCCCGCTACTTCCAGAGAACCCTGCTGCGAGAGCTAGATTTCTCACACGAGCGGCGCCATCTCGAGCGCTTCGCCGCGAATTTTTCAGGTAACGCGACGGTACATTTCCCGGTATCGGTTGAGGAGCTGAGTTCCAGCCGCGTGCTGACGATGGAGCGGCTCCACGGCATTCCCGTTTCCGACATGGCGACCCTCAGGAAAAGCGGGGCGGACCTGGAGCGGTTCGCTCAGCGCGGAGGAGACCTCTACCTCGAAATGGTCTTCGCGCACGGGTTCTATCATGCCGACCCTCACCCGGGCAATCTCTTCCGCCTTGAGGACGACGTCGTCGGCATCATCGACGCGGGCATGGTGGGCATCCTCGACGAAGGTCTCCGCGAAGAGATCGAGGACATGCTCCTCGCCGCGGTGAGCTACGATGCGCGCGGCCTTTCCGACAGCATCGCCCGGGTCGGTCAGGTTCCCCCGGAACTCGACGAGGACGACCTGCGCGCCGAGGTCGCCGAGTTCCTCAGCGACTATCTCGGACAGAGTATCGACGAATTTGATGTCGCGGGTGCCCTGCAACGGCTCTTCGGCCTCATCCGCGAGTTCCGCATCGTGATGCCGCAGAGTTTCGCGATGCTGGTCAAGACTCTCATCGTGCTCGAGGGAACGGCGAAACAGCTTTCGCCGGGCTTCAGTCTCGCCGCGATGATCCGGCCTTACTACCTGAAAGCGGTCCGGAGACGGTTCGCGCCGGGCCGGGTGGCCTCGGGAGTCGGAAGAAACCTGCGCGACTGGAAACGCCTTCTCGAGGATCTTCCGCGCGATCTGTCCGACATCCTGAGCCGCTTCCGCAAGGGCACTCTCGAAGTTCACATGGAGCACCGCCGGCTCGAAAGCACCGTCGACCGGCTCGTCCTCGGGCTTCTCTCCGCGGCGGTCTTCCTCGGCTCGGCGATCATCTGGAGCTCCGAAGCCCCGCCTCTCGTGTTCGGAATCCCCGTCCTCGGGGCGGCCGGCTTCGGGATCAGCGCCTGGCTCGGTGCGGGACTGGTCCGGTCGATCCGGCGGGCCGCAAAGCGCCGCGAAACCCGGTGACGGAACGCTGCCGGCAACGTTTTCCCCTGACAAAATACTAACCCCGATGCGCGAACCCGACTGGTATCGTCTCTTCCCCGACGAGGACTTCCGGTGGTCGATGAATCTCCGTCCCGGGGATGCGGCCGACTTTTTCGCCCCCACCCCCGGCTCGGAAAACGTGCTCGCCCTCCGCGGCGCTTTACTCGATTCGGAGCCGCACCACTATGCCCTGTTTCCCGGATCGGATTCGAACGCCACCGGCGAGGCCCTTTCCTGGCTCGGCTCGATCGGCGGCCGGAGATTCGACGGCATCCTCGACGCGGGACGGTCGCTCGAACCCGATTGGGTCGTCGTTTGCAGGAAGGACGCGACCGCCCCGCGCGTCGAGTCCGGAGTGGTCTGCTTTCCCTCCCATTGGTCGCTCCCTGAAAAGGCCGGTCTGCCCATGACGGACGTTCACGGCCCGGTGCCGCGATTCAACGCCACCCTTGGCGCGAAGACCCAGACCTTCCTCGACCGGCTCGCTCCCGGCGCGGCCTGGGAGCGGGAGAACTGGGGACTCGGCGCCGACGACGAGCTCGACCATCATCCGCGTCTCGATCCTCCGAAACTGACCGGGACCGAAACCCCCGACCGGATCTGGATCCGCCTCGAACAGCAACTGCTGGTCGGTCTGTCAGGATCAGCGACCCTCTTCGGCATCCGCGTGACCTGCCACCGCCTCGACCATCTCTGCGGCGCAATTCCGGGACTGCGGCCCCGGATCGGGCGCGCCCTCCGGACCCTGCCGGAGGACGCGGCGCGATACAAGGGTCTCTCCGCCGCGCTGCCCGGGATCCTTCGGGAAATGGCAGGCTGATCCGCGGGGCCTGTCCGCCCGCCACGGAAAGGCGGAGGTTTGTCACTCTCCCAGTTTCCCCTTCACGTCATCGACGCTCAATCCTCCCACGGGCAGATCGAACCCGAGCGTGTCGCCGTTCGGCTGGAATCCGCTGCCATCGACGTCGACGAAGATGGGATTGTTGTAGGCGACGGGCTGCAGTTTCGATTGGGCGCTGCTCCCGAATCCGGTCGCGAGGGTGTGCTTCTCGCCGATCGCGACGACGATGAGGTGGGCGTCCTGCTGCAGGTTGAGCTTCAGGGTCTGGTCGAACTTCACCGTGGCCGTGTCGAACATGTCCGGGTTCTTTTCCCGGGTGAAGTTGAGTTCCGGCACCTGGCGCCCGTTCACGAGCACCTGGACCCGGTCGATGTCGAGCCAGGTGCTGCACTGGACGCGCACTTTCAGTTCGACCTCGCCACTGACACGGTCCAGTCCTCCGGCGATGACTCCGGCACCGGTCTCGACCTCGAGGAAGGGTCCGGTGGAGAGGATCATGCGGCCGGCTTTCGCATTCCGGGTGATCTCGCGCCAGTCGATCTTCGCCGGATCATCGGTCGAGCTTTTCACATAGGTGCGCCAGCCGCCGACGCCGTTCCCGTGGACCTGGTGCGCGTCGCACACCGCGATGGCGCGCGGGGTCAGGCCCTGGTTGAGCAACTGCAGCCAGATGAACTCGCTGATCGGGGACACGACGCGGCCGGGGCCCCCGGCGCGGGCCGCGGTGATCCGGTAAGGAGCCGTCGCAAGAATTTCGCTGGCGCTGTAATTCTGGACCTCGAGCCCGTCGATGAGACCGCCGAAATAGGCGAACCCTCCGTCGGCCTGGCCGTTCTTGTCGCGGTCGATGAAGTTTTCGATCATGTCAGGATGGTTCACGTGGATCCACCGGTCCGCCTCGGTCCCCTGCCAGTCGCGCAGGGTGATGGCGTTGAGACGGGGATCCTTCTTCCAGACCGGCGCGCCCCAGTCCTGCAGTTTCGGATCGGGAACGAAGGGAAAGGAATTGAAGTGGGCCCCCGATCCGGTCAGTTCCATCCCCGGAACGGTCTTGAGATAGGCCGCCAGGCCGAGGCGCTCGATGTTCGGCGCCCAGTCGTAGAGGCGGTTGTGCTCCGTCGTCGGGGCGAACTCGACCTGCTCGGCGGCCAGGTTGATGAGACGGTCGTCGGTGCCGCAGGTGTTGTCGCCGCTCGGAGTCGAGTGGTTGTGGAAGTCGGTCGAAACCCAGCCGGGCGTCTTCACGATCCGGGCGATCTGGTTCGCGATCGTGTGGGTCGCGCCGGGCGCCAGCTCCACCTCGTGCCGCCGGTGTTCGTATTCGGGACCGTGGGTGACGACCACCTCGTATTTCCCCGGAGGCAGGGCGACGCGGAACCTGCCCGACTCCGAGAAATACTGGTCGACGCTCCCCCGCGCGCGATCGACGGGCCCGAGATTGACCTTGGGGGTCTCGCCCAGCGCGTTGAACTGGGCCTTGCACGGGATCGAGCGTCCCGCCTCGTCGGTGATCTCGAAGGCGATGGCCGCTCCGGGGCCGAAAGCGAACGATTTGGCCGTCGCCGCCCCCGCCTCGACCTTCACCTTTTCCTGGAGCGGGGGCCGTCCGATGTCCTCGACGAGGAGCGACACCTCGCCCGCCGACAGGTTCAGCTCGATCACTCCCTTCGCATCCGGATAGGCCGGAATCGCCTTCGCCGGATCGTCGCCGATGAGGACGCGGCCGCCGGCGACCGGGCTTTGGTTTTGTTCATCGGTCAGGGTGAGCGAGAGCCTGCCGATCGCGTCACCCGGGCTGCGGAAGGCTTCAACGAGGCCGGCGGCCATGGCCGGCGAGGTCGCGACGGCGAGGAAGCGGGCGACCGTCACCGAGGCACCGGGAGCGAGTTCGACCTCCGGCTTCGCGGGAATCGCGGCCCCCTCCTCCGCGACCCAGGCATGGGCGTAGCCCGTCTTGTCGGCGGGATCGATCGCGTCGGCCCAGTGGATCCCGTTGAAGACGCCCTTGCTCTTCATCTGCGTCCAGTTGTCCACGAGCGGCACCTTCACCGCCACCTTCCCGCCGTTGGTGAAGGTGGTGACGATGAGCAGCCCCGGCCAGCCGTCCTTGAGGCGGTATTCGTGACGCTTCATGAGTCCGCCCGACTTTTCGGCGGAGGTGAAGGTTTCGATCACGGCCTCGCCGTCCTTCCCGTCGCTGACGATGCGGACGTGGTTGATGGGACCGCGCTGTCCCGAGGGTGCGAAGATCGTGATCTGGTCGTTGTCGGCACCGAGGAGGGTCAGGTCGTAGAGGCAACCCGGTGTGATCCCGTCGTCGCCGTAGAAGGTGCTCATGTTCGCCCGGCGCAGGGGCAGGTTTCCGGAGATGACGGCCTCGACCTTGTCGTTGCGGATGACGAAGTCTCCGACGATGCCATCGGCCTCGCGTCCTTTCGGACGCTCGTCGAAATGGTCCACGCCGACTTCAAAGACCTCGGCCGCCGGAACGGGAATCGCGGAGAGGGCGGCCAGCGCCACGAGGGAACGGAGGGGATTCTGCAGAAATTTCATCGCGCCAGTGTTTCCGAATCCGCGGCCCGGGAACAGCCCAAAAGCCTCCCTGAACGCGTACCGGGCCGGACCTTTGCCTCCGGGATTGAACGGTGCCCGGTGATCGGATAGAAGGACATCATCCATGATGAATCGCCGCCACTTCCTCCGCACCACCCTTGCCTCCTCCCTCGCCCTTCCGGCCTACGCCCTCGACGCGGGCAACCCCTACCGGAAAAACATCGGCCTGCAGCTCTACACCCTACGCAACGAGATCAAGGCCGACCTCGCCGGCACGATCCGCGCGGTCGGGGAGACGGGCTATCGCCAGGTCGAGCCCTACGGATTCCCCGACGCGACCGCGCTGGATCTCGTCAAGGCTTCGAAAGACAACGGCATGGCCGCGAATTCCTCGCACTTCGCCTGGGAGTCGGTGACCGATCCGGAGAAGGCGGGGGTCACGCCCTTCGCGGAAATCCTCTCGAAGGCGAAGGACGCGGGCCTGTCCCACCTCGTCATCCCCTACCTCCACGCGGACTCCCGCAAGACCGCCGACGACTACAAGCGCGTCGCCGCACGATGCAACGCCGCGGCCGCGCTGGCGAAGGAGGCGGGCATCACCCTCGCCTACCACAACCACAATTTCGAATTCCAGCCGCTCGACGGCGGCAAGACCGGGTACGACGTGTTCATGGCGGAGTTCGGACCGGAGATGAAGTTCGAAGTCGACGTCTTCTGGGTGAAGGCCGGCGGGATCGATCCGGTCGACTTGCTTGGAAAGCTGAAGGGCCGTGTCTCGCAGATCCACCTGAAGGATCTGAAATCCGGCATCGCCCTGCCCGAGTTTGGCAGCCTCCCGCCCGACGCCTTCAAGGAACTAGGCGCCGGCATCATCCCGATGGAGCCCATCATCGAGGCGGCCGCGACCGCCGGGGTCGCCCACGCCCACGTCGAGCAGGACCAGTCCCCCGATCCGCTCGCGAGCATCCGCCAGAGCATGAACTTTCTGAAGGGTCTCTGACCGGACCGCCAATCCCGCACGCGATGAGCCGCTCCCTCCACACCGCGGTGAAATGGTCGATGGTCCGGCTGCCGAAGAGCGCGGGCACCGACGCGCTCTTCGCCACGGCCAAGGCCGCCGGCTTCGACGGCATCTCCCTGACCGGACCCGGCGTCTACGACGCCGACGAGGTCAAGCGGGCCCGCGACCGCCACGAACTGCCCGTCCACAACATCAACGTGACCGCCCACTGGGACGTGCGCCTGAGCGATCCCGATCCCGCGGTCCGCGAGGCCGCGCTCCGCAACACGATCGGGGCGATCGAGTTCGCCCGCGAGGTCGGCGCCTCGACCGTGCTGCAGGTCGTCGGCAAGGTCACCGACCCCGAGCGGGAGAACGCCGCCCAGGTCGGCGAACGCAGCGCGGAACAACTCCGCAAGGCCCTTCCCGCGGCCTCGCGCCACGGCGTGCGGATCGCCTGCGAGAATGTCGCGAACGGATTCGCCTACACCATCGCCGAGTGGAAGGATTACCTCGAGGCCTTCCAGAGTCCCTGGATCGGCGCCTTTTTCGACATCGGGAACTTCGACCGTTTCGACGGAGGCGCCGCGGCCTGGATCCGCGCCCTCGGCCCCCTCGTCTTTAAGCTCGACGTGAAGGATCACGACCACGCCGCGGAGAAGAACTGCGACCTCTTCAAGGGAAATGTCGACTGGCCCGCGGTCCGCGCCGCGATCGACGCGATCGGTTACTCCGGCTGGGCCACCGCCGAGGTCCGCGGCGGGGACGCCGCCCAACTCACCGTCGTCGACCGCGACATGCGGAAGGCGCTCGGGATCGGCTGAATCCGGGAACCCCGGGCGTGAAAGACCGCACTTGCGAAACGGCTCCTCCCGCCGCATCATCGCGGACGACTCCATCCATGCTTGCCGATTTCTTCTCCCAGGAAACGCTCGATATCGTCCTCGAAGCCCTCCCGGTCATCATCTCCCTGATCATCATCGAGGGCCTCCTTTCGGTCGACAATGCCCTCGCCATCGCCGCGATGGCCTCGCACCTGCCCGGGAAGCAGAAATACTGGGCCCTGCGCGTCGGGATCATCGGCGCCTACGTGTTCCGGGGACTGGCCCTGCTCCTCGCCCAGTTCATCATCGAGAATCCCTGGCTCAAGCTTCTCGGCGCGGCCTACCTCATCCACCTCATGGCCCACCATTTCGCGACGCGCCACAAGACTCTGGCGGCGGAGGCCGCGATTGCCGAGGCCGAAGCGAAGGGCGAGGCGGTCGCCGCGGTCGGAAAAGTGGTGCAGCGAGGATTCTGGGGAACCGTTGCCTCGATCGAGTTGATGGACCTCAGCCTCGGGGTTGACAACGTCGTCGCCGCGGTCGCCCTGAGCGATCAGTTCTGGGTCGTTTGCACCGGGGTTTTCATCGGCATCCTCGCGCTGCGTTTCGTCGCCGGCCACTGCATCAAGCTGATCGAGAAATTCCCCGTGCTCGAGCACACCGCCTTCCTTCTCATCGGATTCGTGGGACTCATTCTCGTCTTCGAACTGACCTTTCACCACGACATCCACACGACCGAGAAATTCATCGGCATCGTCACGATCATCGCCTTCACGATCTGGTATTCGAAGAGCGCCGGATTGCGAAAGGCCATGTCCCCCGTCAATGTCGTGCTCATGGCGCCGGTCCGTCTCTATGACATGACACTCGGGGCGGTCATCTGGGTGCTTCTCGCGCCCTTCCGGCTCTTCTTCAAAAAAGCCCACATTCCCGAACCGATCGAGGAGGTGGAGCACGCCCTCGAGATTCTGCACGACGCGGAGGAACAGGAGGCGAAGAAACACGGAGAGAATCCCTGAGCCCCCCTCCACGCGTGCGCGTCCTTGCCATGGCCCGGAAAACCTGTTCTCCTGACCGGGTGAATCGCTCCACCCTGGTTCTCGCCATCCTCTTCATCCTCGCTACCGCCCGCGCCCAGGACGGCGCGGCACCGGCCACGACCCCGGTCGCCTCGGTCGCTTCGCTCGTCCCTGGCGAGCGCGCCACGGTGCGGTTCACCGAATCGCCCCCGCAGTCCGCCGATCCGGTCCAGGTCCGATACCGGCTCATGGCGGCCGAGGAACCACCACCCTACGACGTGTCCAAGGAAAGCTTCGAGGTCCTGCTGCCCGCGGGATGGGATGGAAAGAGCCCCCTCGGCCTCTTCCTCTGGATCGATGCCGGCGACCAGCCGCGCCTTCCGGAACCGTGGGAGAAGATCCTCGCAAAACACCAACTCGTCTATGCCGCCGCGCGGCGTTCCGGAAATCCGCGCAACATTTTCGACCGCCTTCGTCTCGCCATCGACGCGAACCACAATCTCCGGCAGCAGCTCCCCATCGACGGCCGCCGCGTCTACGTCTCGGGCTTTTCCGGAGGCAGCCGCGTCGCGAGCCTGCTCGGGGTGGCCTGGGGCGAGATGTTCAGCGGCACGATCTGCTGCATGGGCGTGAACTTCTACACCGATGTCGCCGCGCCGGACGGAAAGGTCTACGGGCTCAGCTACCTCCCCGATGAGGAGCTCCTGCCGCTGGTGAAGAAACACTGCCGGTTCGCCCTCGTCACCGGCGAAAAGGATTTCAACCGTCCCAACACCCTCGGCGCCTTCGAGAACGGATTCCGCAAGGAAGGATTCGAACACGTCCGCGTTTTCGACATCCCCGGCCAGGGGCATTCCCTGCCTCCGCCCGAATGGCTCGACCAGGCCATCTCCTTCGTCGACGAGGGCAAACGCGAGGCAACCCCCCCCCCATGACCGCCCCCTCCCCCACTCTCATCGCCGTCGATTGGGGCTCGACCCACTTCCGCGCCAAGCTCGTCGTCGACGGAAAGGTCGTCGCCTCGGCCTCGGGACCGGACGGCATCCGGAACCTCGCGGGCCGATCCTGCTCCGAAGTGCTCGCCGAACACTGCCTGGCGTGGAGCCACACCCATCCCGGGATCCCCGTCCTCATCAGCGGCATGGCCGGAGCCCGCGAGGGATGGCACGAGGTGCCCTACGTCGCGGCCCCCTGCTCGATCGACGCCCTCGCCGCGGCGGTGGTCCGGGTGCCGGACGCACTCTTCGGCGAAGTCGGGATCGTCCCCGGAGTCCGCTGCGACGATCCTGACACTCCCACCACGGACGTGATGCGCGGCGAGGAGACGCAGCTCGCCGGACTCATCCCCGAGCTTTCCGCCTCCGGTGCCACCGTCTGCCTGCCCGGCACCCATTCGAAGTGGGCCATGGTCCGCGACGGCCGGATCGAATCCTTCCGCACCTGGCTCACCGGCGAGGCTTATGAGCGGCTCACGCGCGACAGCCTCATCAGCGGGGACGGCACCCCGGCCGATCCCTCGAGCGCGGCCTTCCGCCTCGGCGTCGAACAATCGGCCCTGCCGGGCGGATGCCTCCACCATCTCTTTCTCGGGCGCACCCACCTCCTTTCGGGCCGCATCGGCGCCGCGGAGGTGCGGAGCTTCGTCTCGGGCGTGCTCGTCGGACACGAGATCCGCGAGGCGATCCGCTTCGCGCCGGACCGGCCCGTGCATCTCGTCGGAGATTCGGCCGCGGGCGAAGCCACCGCGGCGGGCCTAACGGTCCTCGGCCTACCCTTCGTTCCCGCGCGCGGCGATCTCCACCTCGCGGGGATTCTCGCGATCGCCTCGCGCCGGGTTTGATTGCAGCAACCCTCACTTCTTCGGCGCCTCGGTCACCTCGACGGTGATGGGCATCGAATAGGTCGCGAAGGGCTGGCTGCGTTCCTTCGTCCGCGTCTCCGCGGCGGTCACCGCCTGGGTCGCGGCGGCCTCGGCCTTCGCCTGCGCGGCGATTTTGGCCTCGGCCTCCTGAGCTGCTTTCTTCGCGGCATCGGCCTTGGCCTGCGCGGCGGCCGTTTCGCCCTTCAGCGTGGCGCGGGCCGCATCATCGGCGGCGGAGGCTTCGCGCTGCTTCGCGGCGGCGAGCTCCTTGTCGGCGTCGGTCAGGGCGGTCTTCGCCTTCGCGACGGCGTCGGAGAGAATGGGTTTCATCGCCTTGATCCGTTCGGCCTCGTGTTTCGCCGCCTCGGCCGCGGCGGGATTGAGACGGTATTTCGCGTTGCCCACCGCCTGCAGCACGAATTGATAGCGTCCCGGAACCAGCGCGAAGGCTCCGGTCGGCTTGAAGTCGAATTTCAACACTCCTTCGGTCTGGCCCTCGTTGATCGAGACCGTCGGCGGCGTGCGCAGACCGGGGAACCCGTGCGCGTTGATCGCGAGGCTGCCCGTGCGCGTGCCGCTTTCGGTCGTCTTGATCGGAAACTCGAGGGTACCGCCGATCGGCACGGTCCAGACCTTGTTCTCCTTCAGGTCGACGCGGGTGGGCTCGTTTTCCGACACCACCGAGAGCACCGTCTCGAGATCGAGCCGCGAACGAACCTGGGCCTGGTTGCCGAAAACGCGTTTGCCCCACACGATCGAGGCGGAGCGCGCCTCGCGCGTCACCTCGGCTTCGCCGATCTTCGCCTTTCCACCGAGGGCGACCGTGCCCCGCCAATCGGCCGCGTCCGGTGCCGCGCGCACGGTGAGGAATCCCTGCGACGTTTTCCCCGAAAGCACGAGTGGATCGGCGGTAACGCCGGGAGGCAGACCGTTCGCGGTGATGGTGATGTCGCCCTCGAAACCATCACGGCGGAAGGCGAGGATCCGGTAGATCGCGGAGCCACCACGCCGCAGCACGGGCACCCAGGGGAAGGCGTCGTTGTTGATCGTCTTCGCGAGTTCGGTGCCGGCGATGAGCTGGAAATCGGGCAGGGCCTTGCGGATCGCGAGGCGATAGAGATGGGCCACGCTGCCACCACCGGCCTGGTTCAAAAGCGTGACCCGATAATCGCCGTCCGCGTCCGCGGTGAAAGACAGGGCCGGATCGAGCGAGTCGGCGTTGAGATCGTCGAGCGAATCGGGAGCGTAGAAGGTCGGCAGATCGTCGCCCTCGGCGACCGCGGTGAAGGTCTCGGCTCCAGCGGCGTCCTTGGTGATCTTCTCGATCGTCACGACCGGATCCGATCCCACGCCGAGACGGTGCGAGGTCACCTCGATCCAGCACGTCTCGCCCTTCTTCAGCGCGACGCGGAAAGCATCGACATCGCCCGGCTCGTCGAAGCGTCCCGCGACCTCGGCGGGCCAGGTCACCGCTTGGAGCTGGCTCGCCTTCTCCTCCTCGACCACGGGAGCGGTGGCGAAGCCGATGCGCACCGGATCGGCTCCGGGCAGGGCATGTTCGAAGGACGGCACCATCGCCTCGCGCGGGATACTGGGGGAGAAGCTGCGCGGAACCGCGACCTCGGCGGGGACGTCGAGGGCGACGGAGAGGGTTTCGAGCGGCTTGCCTTTGAGAGCCCAGCCTTCACCGGGCGAACCGCCGGGAAGACTGCGTCCGAAGAAGGTGAAGCTGCGTTTTTGGCCCGGTTCTCCCGCCGGGGGAAAGACGAAGTCGACGTGGGGTCCGCGCCCGAGACGGAGGTGGTAGAAATACTCACGTCCCCCACCGTAGAGCGAGTCGCAGAGCGAGACGAAGTAGACCCCGTCGGCCGGAGCGGTGAAGTCGATGAAGGGATCGCGCCCGAAGTGATGGCGGCTGCTCTCGAGCTCGCTCCCGGCCGCGTCCGCCACAGCGAGGAGGACGTCGCCCTTCGCGTCGAGGCGCTCGGCGGTGACTTCGAGGAAGAACCGCTCGCCCTTCTTCGCCTCGAAGCGATACCAGTCGAAGCGACCACCGTCGAGCGTGCCGAGGGCACCGGCTCCGGCGGCGAGGAGCAGGGCCGTCTCCGGGGTCGAGTGATCGCCCTGCTCGAGCGACTCCGCCGATCCTGACGGAAACACCACGAAGGGCCGCGCCGTCGACAATCCGAGAAATCCGACCGTGCGCACCTCGTAGACGCCCGCAGGCACCTCGGCGGGAACGGTGACGGTGAATTTGCCATCAACGGGACGCGGCTTCGGGAAGAAATCGTCCGCCGGGGTGACCACGGGCGCGGCGGTGATCTTCGGATTCGAGAAGCGCAGGCCTGTCAGTGATTCGAGATCCTTCCCGGTGACCGTGACCTCGACCGTGTCGCCTGCTTTCACCAGCGCCGGAGAAACCGTGAGCAGGTCGGAATAGGGCATGAAGGCCTTCACCGGAAGAGTGAGCGCGAGGGGGATCAACAGGGCAGCGAGGCGGTTCATGGGCGGATACGAGGCAAACGAACGACAGATTCGCGAGAGAAACAACGGCGGGGATGCGGATGAGAGGTGCGGAATTCCGAAGCGATTGCCGTGAGGAAGATTTCACTCGATCGCCCGCCACATGCTTGTCATGTGTTGCATTTGTGATACACTGCTCCCATGGCCCAAACTTCCGTCGTCCACGCTCGCATTGACCCTTCCACCAAGGAGGCCACGGAGCGCATCCTCGAATCGCTGGGCATGTCCCCGACCGAAGCGATTCGTTTGTTTTATCGCCAGATCGCGATGAGAGGCGAGTTTCCGCTCGAGTTGAGGGTGCCCAATGCCACGACCGCAGCCGCCCTTTCAAAAGCGGATGCCGGGGAGGAAGTGGAACATTTTTCCAATACGAAGGAGCTTTTTGATTCGTGGGAAAAATGACCCTCACCCAGACCAACCAGTTCAAAAAGGATCTGAAGCGCCAGATCAAGCGAGGCAAGGACCTCGGAAAACTCAAAGAGGTGGTGGGGTGGCTCGTCGAAGGAGAACCTCTGCCTCCAAAGAACCGGGATCACGCGCTCACGGGAAACTGGATGGGCTGGAGGGACTGCCATCCCGAACCGGACTGGCTCCTGATCTACAAGCGGCTGCCGGATGAACTCATTCTCGGCCGGACCGGGAGTCATTCGGATCTGTTCTGAGATTCAGAGGTTCGGACTTGTGAACCAACGCGGCTGAGACTAAAATTTTGGCATGACGATGTCCCAGATCGAATCGGCATTGGAACGGGGGGGGCTTTCACCATTCTGATGGCCGACGGGAAGGAATACCGGGTTCCTCATCGCGATTACATCTCGATTTCCCCGAAAAAGTCCTTTGTCGTGGTCTTTGACGATCTCGACCATGCCTACGTCCTGCCGCTCCTGACGATGACGGGAATTGCTTACGATGTGAAAGAGGTCAAGAAGGCGTAACCCCCCTTCACCGGTTGAACATGAACTCCTTCGTGTTCACGAGGACCCAGACGAGGTCCTCGAAGGCTTCCTTCTCCGCGTTCTCCTTGCTCAGCTTCGCGGGATCGGCGGCGGAGAGGTCGCGCTTCTTCTTGAGGTGGCCCAGGGCCATGGCGAGCTCGTCGGGATTCGGCCCGCGGCTGAGGGCGCGCAGGTAGAGTTCGGAAACGCGGTCCTCGTCGCTGCGGTCCGTCGCCTTGGCGAGCAGGGCAGCGCGGCCGTTGCCGGCGGTGAGCTTGGCCTGGATCGTGTCGGAATTGAGGAGGTGCAGGCTCTGCCCGAGGTTCGCCTCGCCGGTGCGCTCGCATTCGCAGGCCGTGTCCATCGCGGGACGCCCGAACATGGTGAGGAACTCCGACTCGATCGTGCCGCGCTCGTTCGGCAGGGCGATGGCCCGCACCGCCTGGGGCTGGCGGCTGAAGGAATTCGCCGACCCCGTGACGTCGTTGACGGAGTCGAGGAGGACCTCGGCCGGGAGCCGCTTCGGATAGTAGCGCGCGTAGTGCTGCTCGTCGGAGGCATTGCCCTCGAGGAGGTCGCTGCTGCGCTGGTAGGTGCGGCTGTTCGTGATCGTGCGGACGAGCTGCTTCAGGTCGAAACCGCTCTCGACGAAGGAGGCGGCGAGTTCGTCGAGCAGCTCGGGATGGGTCGCGGGATTGGTCGGACGGATGTCGTCCTCGGGTTCGACGAGGCCGCGTCCGAAGAAGTGTTTCCAATAACGGTTCACGAGGACTCTCGCGAAGTAGGGATTCTCCTTGGCCCGCATCCAGGTGGCGAGCTCGGTGCGGGGATCCCTCGTCGCGGGGATGTCGAGCGGCGCGGCGGCCCCGAGGAGGCGCGGCTTCAGTTTCTCCTTCGTCCCGGGATGCTCCATCTCCGCGGGCTTGCGGTTGTGAAAGTAAAGGTCCTCCTCGGGCAGCTTCGGCACGCCCTTTTTCTGCAGGGTCGAGAAGAAGGCGGTGAAGGCGAAATAGTCGTTCTGGCTCCACTGCTCGTAGGGATGGTGGTGGCACTGGGCGCACTGCATGCGGATGCCGAGGAAGACCTGGGCGAGGTTCTCCATGCGCTCCTTGTTGTCCTGCACGACGCGGTACCAGCTCACCGCGGGATTGTCGATCGCCTTGCCCCCGGCGAGGACCAGGTCGGCGGCGAATTGGTCGAAGGGTTTGTTCGCGTTCAGGCTCGTGCGGATCCAGGCGTGGAAGGCGTGGGAGTCGCGCGTGACCCAGTCGGTGCCGCCATCGACCTTGTTGCGCAGGATCCCCGCCCATTTGCCGGCGAAGTAATCGGCATATCCGGTCGAGGCGAGGAGGCGATCGATCGCCTTGGCGCGTTTGTCAGGAGTCGCGTCGGCGAGGAACGTTTTGGTCTCTTCCAAAGTCGGGAGGCGTCCCGCGATGTCGAGGGTGGCACGGCGGAGGAATTCGCCGTCCCCGATCCCGCCCGAGCCCGGGATGCCCATTTCGGTCAGCTGGCGGTGGATGTGCGTGTCGATGAAGTTCGCCGGAGCCGGCAGCTCGCCGACCTGGCCGCCGAGCGGGATGCGCACGGTGAAGGTGTCGATGTGCTCCTGGAAACGCACCACCACCGCGGTGCCGCCGGGATCCTTCGAAAACTGCACGAGCCCGGTCTCCGACGGTTTCGCGCGCTCCGGTTCGTTCGCCTCGTATTGCGCGGTGCGGGTGATGTCGCGGACGCTGCCGTCGTCGAAGAAGGCCGCCACCTGGAGCTGCTGCGCGCTGCCCGGCGTGGTGACGAGGCGTTTGGGATAAACCTCGATTCGCGTCACTTTGGGGTCTTTGTCAGGACGGAAGACCAATCCCTCGCCGATCCAGCGCTGGATGAGTTGGTAATCCTCGGTGCCTTTGCCAAGGCGGGCCCCGCCTTCGTGGGGGATTTCGCCCGAGGCTTTCATGAGGAGCAGGCTCGCCTCCGGCGCGGAGGGCGAGACACGGCGTCCCTTCGAGTGGCGCACGATCTGGTCGTAATCGTTGCCCGGCTCGTAGCCGAGCAGGGAAAGCTGGAATCCGTTTTGTCCCACGGCCTTGGCGTGGCACGCACCCGCATTGCAATGCTGCCGGGTGAAGACCGGCACGATGTCGTTCGGGAAACTGAGGGGACGGATCGACTTCGCGTTCTTCACCGAGACCGGCACCGTGAGCGGCGCCGCGCCCGAGTCAGGCGGCGTCACCGTGAGGACGGCGGCTCCGTCGGCGAGGGGCTCGATCCAGCCGGTCGAATCGATCCGCGCGATACCCTCGGGGGCGAGACTGAAACGCACTTCGCGGGTGCGATCGCGGTGTTCCCCCTCGATCACGAGGACCTGACGCCGGTCATCGCCGCCCGCGAGCTCGATCGACCCCGTGCCCGCGAGCGTGCGGACAGCGAGCGGAGCGGCGGAGAGCGATCCCGCCAGAGTGAGCGCGGAGAAAACGACCGCCGGGAAAATCGCGCGCATCGGATCAGGCGGAGAGTTCCTCGATCGGCTTGCCGTAGGGCAGAATCTGCATGGGCAGGCCCTCGAGATTCCGGAGATAGGTGTTGTAATCGATCCCGAGGTGACGGTAGACCGTGGCCCAGAGATCGTTCGGCGAGAGGATGCGCTCGACGGGCTCCTCGCCCTTCGCATTCGTCGCCCCGATGATCTGGCCCATCGGCGCGCCGCCGCCCGAGACGAGGACGGACATGGCTTTGGGCCAGTGGTCGCGGCCGGGTTGCATCACCTTCGACTGGTTGCCGCGCTGCGTGTTGATCTTCGGCGTGTGGCCGAAATCGCTCGCGACGACGAGCAACACCTTCTCATCGAGGCCGCGGGCGTAAAGATCGTCGATGAGGGCGGTGAGGGCTTGGTCGTAGCTCGGCATGCGCCAGCGGCAGTCGGCGAAGATGTCGCAGTTCACCGCGTGGGAGTCCCAGTTGTAGGCGCAGTTCGCAGGGATGGGTTTGCCCGGATAGGGGTTCTCCCACACCAGCGTGACAAAGCGCGTTCCCGCTTCGACGAGACGACGGGCCATCAGTCCGCGCTGGCCGTAGGCATGGCGGCCGTAGCGGTCGCGCACCGCGTCGGATTCCTTGGAGAGGTCGAAGGCGTCGCGCACCTGCGCGCTCGTCAGCATGTCCATGGCCTGGACGTTGAAGGAATCCATCGCGCTCATCACCCCGCTCTTGTCGAGGTCGCGGCGGAGGCGGTCCATCCCCTGGAGCATGGCGAGGCGGTCGTCGAGACGGGTTTCCATCTCCTGCTTCACCCCGATGTTGTCGACCTTGAAATCCGCCGCGCTCGGATCGCCCGCGACGATGAAGGGCGACTGGGATGCCCCGAGCCAGGCAGGGCCGAAGGCGAAGGTATCGATGCCATGACGGCCGCGATCGACCGCGGAAACACTGGTGGGCATGCCGTTGCCCGTGCTGCCGAGGACCTTCTTCACGATGCTGGCGACGGCGGGCGCGTCGTTCACGGTGCCCGTCGGCGTTTTCGGGTTGCGGCCCGTCATCATCCGTTTGTGGGCGCCGCCGTGGTCGGCGAACTCGTGCTGGATCGAGCGGACGATGGCGAACTTGTCGGCGATCTTCGCGTGCATCGGCAGCAGCTCGCAGACCTCGATGCCTTTCACGTTCGTGCGGATCGGAGCAAAGACCCCGCGGTATTCGGCCGGCGCGTCGGGCTTCATGTCGTAGGTCTCCATGTGGGGCATGCCGCCAGGGAGCCAGACGAAGATGACCGACTTGTCGTTCTTCACGTGAGGGGAGCCTTCCGTCACCCCTAGCGCCTCGTAGCGAAGGAGATCGCTCAGACCGAGGCCCGCGGCACTGAAGCCGCCGATCTGGAGGAAACTGCGCCGGGAAACCGGTCCGGGACAAAAGCGGTTCGAGAAAGAAGTGCTCATGACGGAGACAATCTGCCAGATTTCCCCGGAAAAACGCGGACGGGAACGCGTGAGTCCGCCCCGCCTATCCGGGTGAGACCAAGACGCCATCACGCCCGAAAAGGGCTTGCCTGCACCCCTCCGATCCGCGACAACCGTCGCGCCGCATGAAACCCTCTTTCCTCCACCATCTGACCCTCTGCGGTCTCGTCTCCCTCGCCTTCTCCGCGATCCGTGCCGACGAGGCGAAGGGGGTCGTCTTCCACGACCGGAACGGCAACGGCCTCCGCGACTCCGGCGAACTCGGCCTGCCCGACATCGCCGTCTCGAACCAGCAAGAGATCGTGAAGACCGACGCCGAGGGTCGCTGGTCGCTGCCCGTCACCGACGACACGATCCTCTTTGTCGTGAAACCCTCCGGCTGGATGACGCGACTGAACGACCAGCAGATCCCGCAGTTCTACTACATCCACAAACCGCAGGGATCGCCCGCGAACTTCCGCTACCCCGGCGTCGCCCCGACCGGTCCGCTGCCCGCCTCGATCGACTTCGCCCTGACGCCCGCCGAGGAGCCGGCGCAGTTCAAGGCGATCTTCTTCGGCGATCCGCAGCCGCAGACGATCGAGCAGGTGAACCACATCGCGGACGACGTTATCGCCGAGCTGATCGGCACCGACGCGAAGTTCGGCGTCACCCTCGGCGACATCATGTTCGACAAGCTCGAGCTCTTCGAACCCTCGAACGCCAACGTCGCCCTCATCGGCATCCCCTGGTACAACGTCATCGGGAACCACGACCTCAATTTCGACTCGCCCGGCGACGCCGATTCCGACGAGACCTTCCACCGCCACTTCGGTCCGAACTACTACAGCTTCGACTACGGACCGGTGCATTTCATCGCCCTCGACGACATCGAGTGGGGGCATGTCAATGCCGAGGGCAAGAAGACCTACGCCGGCGGCCTCGATGAGCGGCAACTGGCCTTCGTGAAAAACGACCTCGCGCTCGTCCCGGAGGAAAAACTCGTCGTCCTCATGATGCACATCCCCCTCACCGAAATGGAGAACCGCACCGAGCTCTATCGGCTCATCGAGAAACGGCCCTACACCCTCTCGATCTCGGGTCACACCCACTGGCAGGCGCACCAGTTCATCGACGCGAAGGACGGCTGGCAGGGCGCGAAACCGCACCACCACATCGTCAACGTCACCGTCTGCGGCACCTGGTGGAAGGGCGAGAAGGACGAACGCGGCATCCCCCACGCAACGATGCGCGATGGTGCGCCGAACGGCTACTCGATCATGACCTTCGACGGCGACAGCCACATCCTCGACTTCAAGGCCGCGCGCCAGCCGGCCGATTACCAGTTCCACATCCACGCACCCAACGAGATCGCCGCTGCCGATGCGGAGAAGACGCCCGTGCATGTGAACGTCTTCAACGGCTCGAAGGACTCCACCGTGCGCATGCGGATCGGCGAGACCGGCACATGGATCACGCTCGAGAAAGTGCTCGAGCCGGATCCCTACTACGTCGAGACCCGGGACCGCGAGATGAAGGCCCGGCCCGAGGCGAAGAACCATCTCAACGCGCCCATCCTTTCCGATCACCTCTGGAAAGCCTTCCTCCCCGCCGGCATCGCGGCCGGCACCCATCCCATCCAAGTCGAGGCGACCGATGCCTATGGGCGGCTCTGGAAGGATGGGAAGGTGCTGCGGGTGAGGTAGGCGGCACGTCACCCGGTCATCCGGCGGCACGTTGGGGACAACGTGCCCTACCCTTGCCAACACCGGGCATCAACCAACCAGGTAGGGCGGGTTGTCCCCAACCCGCCGCGCGACCTGCCCAAGCACGTCACCCGGTCATCCGGCGGCACGTTGGGGACAACGTGCCCTACCCTTGCCAACACCGGGCATCAACCTTCCGCCCCCCCCACTCCGAAACGCCATTGACCGCGCGGCGCTTTCCGGTCAGCTTCTCCTGACCTTCACCGGATCCCCATGTACGAACGCCGCACCGAAAAACTGCTTCCCGTTCATCGCTTCCTCGGGCGGGTGGCGAAGACGGTCTGCTTCGCGTTCCTTTTGATCGTCGTGGCCCTTGCCATCGGAGTGGTCGGTTACCATGAGTTCGCGGGGCTGCCCTGGATCGATTCTTTTCTCAACGCCTCCATGATTCTCACCGGCATGGGACCGGTCGATCCGATGAAGACGGAGGAGGCCAAGATCTTCGCCTCGCTCTATGCCATCTTCAGCGGCAGCGTTTTCCTCACCGCGATCGCCTTTATGCTGGCGCCGGTCTTTCACCGGCTCCTGCATCATTTTCATTTGGATGAGGGGGAGTGAGGGTCGGCCGTTCACTTCAGCCTCGCCCTCAGTTCGGGGGCAAAGTGTTTCAAGCGCAGGTCCCGGTCCATGGCGAGCACTTCCGCGTGTTGTCGCGCGACTGGGCAGGTTCCACACTCGCATCCGGACGCATCCCGCCAGATCGGCGCGGATTCGGATTCGTAACGGCCCAGCTTGTCGAGATCCTTCGCCGGCGGAGCGCCCAGCATTCGGGTGAGCCGCATTTCCAACCCTTGGAAATGAACGAGGGTTTTCGAAAACTCATCGACGAGGAGCCAGCCGGGCGCGAGGAGACGGTCGAACTGGCGGCGGGCATCGGTGACCGATTCCTCGTAGCCGCGCGGTGCCGTCGCGAGGAGTCCGGCGACCGTCTCCGCGACCCGGAGAATCTTCACCACCGGTTCACAGACGAGCGCTGCGTGGCTGAACAAATTCGCGTCGCAGCGGATTACGGCCCCTTCCCATTCATTCGCCGAAAAGGGGACGCCCAGTTGATCGCCGAGGATGCGCCTCAGGAGATCGTCACGCTGCTGGCCCGCTCCCGGCCCAACCCGTGTGAGGAAGAGCGCCTCCGCCGGGGTGAGGAACCGCCCGGAGGCCGGAGACTTCGCCGGGGCCGGTCCCGCCGCCGGCGAGGACTTCGGAGCGGGTGTCGCCTTGCCGCCGCCAAAAGCCGCCGCCAGTGAGTTGAATCCGTCCGCCCGCTTTTCCACAATCTTTGTCGCGGCCGCGACAGGAATCGTGGGGGCTTTGCCCGCGAAGATCACCGCGAGGAGTCGGTCGACCGGATCCTTGCGGACGAGCCGGTAGAGCCGGGTCACGCCGAGGCGATGCTGGGTGAGGGCACATCGCTCCGAGGGCCAGAGGCGCATCGCGACGCCGTCCTTCCCCCCGTCGAACAAGCCCGGAAACCCCGTGGTGTGCCGGTCGAGCTCGACGCGCTGCGGCAGGTCGCCGAAATTCCACGAGGTGATTCCCTGTTTCGAAAAACGGCCCTTCGCCACCTGGTCGAAACGGTCGCGCACCTTCCCCGCGAGACCGCGCTGGAGTTCCTCGAGATCGGGTCCGTGCCCCACGACGCGCCCCTTGTCGTCCACGATCTCGAAGTGGAGATGCAGGTGCCCCGGAAGCCGCTCAAGGTCGAAGGATGCCGGGGTGAGATCAAGACCGTGGGCCTCGTGGAGGTAATCGATGAGGGCCTCGAGCAGTCCGCACTGCGGTTCATATCCCTCCCACGCGTCGAGGAAATCATCGACGACCTCGCGGTTCGCCGGCAGCATCGTCCGCATCTCCTTGCGCAGGCAGCGCAGCAAGGCCGTGACCTTCTCCCCGAGCCAACCCGGCACGAGCCATTCGCCGAACCACGGCGGCAGGTGCGGCAGTTCCACCAGGGGAATGCGCGCGGTGATGCCGTCGGCGGGATCGGAGGGGTTGTGCAGATAGACGAGCGCAAACTCCGCCGTTCCGTCGGGAGTGGTGATCGTGTCAGGATAATCCTCCGGATGGAGCGGCTCCCGCTGCGGCACGAGACAATCTTCAAGGGTGAAGTCGAGGAATCCGGGGGCCTGGGCCGCGATCCACTTTTCAAAGTCCTTCTGCGTGCAGATCGCGGCGGGGAGACGCTCCTCGTAGAAGCCGACGATGCCCGGAGGATGGAGGAGCCCGCCGAGGCGTCGCATCTTGTGCTCGAGGCGTTCCGCCGCGGCCATCGTTTCCCGATTCTTCGCGAGCGCGGCGAGGGGGGCGCGGGTGTTGCCGTTGACGAGGGCCTCGAGGATGAAGATCTCGCGGGAGAGTTTAGCGTCGATGCGGCCATAGTGGACACGCCGTTTCTCGACGACCGGGAGGCCGAAGGCGAGGACGCGTTCTTCTCCGTAGACGGCGCCCTGCCCGGGGTCCCAGTGCGGATTCGAATAGCGGTAACGGCAGAGGTGCGGCGCGACCTTCTCGAACCAGCCCGGATCGAAGACCGCTCCGTTGCGGGCGTAGAGTTTCGCCGTCTCGACGAGTTCGAAGGCCATGACCCATGCGGGCGATCCTCCGAAAATCCCCGACCCGGGAAAGAGCCAGAAGGTCGAGTCGTTCGCTCCCTTGTAGCCCTGCCCCTTGCCGCGGAACATGCCGATGTGGCTCGGGATCGCCGCGAGGATGGCGCGATGGAGAGGCTCGGAATAGGTGTCGGCGGGATCGTCGAGCGGTTTGTTGGGATCGGGCAGCCGCCACTTCATCTCGCGGAGCGTGTCGCGGAGCTCGCGATGAAGATTGAGCCACTCCTGGGTGCGGCGATGATTGAGGAAGTGCGTCTGACAGAACTTGCGAAGCTGGTTCCCCGACTTCCCCCGCGCCTCCTGGATCGCATGCCAGAGCCGCAGCCAGCCGGTGAAGTCGGAACGCTTGTCGCGGAATTTCGCATGGGCCTCGTCAGCGGCCTGCTGCCGATCGCGGGGCCTCTCGCGCGGATCCTGCACGGCGAGGGCGCTCGCGACGACGAGGCCCTCGGCGAGGCAACCTTCCGCGTCCGCTCCCACGAGGATACGCCCGACCCGGGGATCGAGCGGCAGCCGCGCGAGGCTGTGGCCCAACCCGGTCACGTGCACGTCCCGACCCTGTTTGGTCAACGCACCGATTTCCTCAAGGACGCGGTAAGCCTGGGCGACGCGTTTGGGCTGGGGTGGGTCGACGAAGGGAAACTCGAGCGGATCGCCGAGCCCGAGGTGCTCCATCTGCAGGACCACGCCCGCGAGGTTGGAACGCAGGATCTCGGGGTCGGTGAAGTCGGGACGTTCCTCAAAATCCTCCTCCGAATAGAGCCTGACACACACCCCTTCGCTGATGCGTCCGCAACGGCCCCGGCGCTGGCGGGCGCTCGCCTTCGAGACCGGCTCGATGCGGAGCCGTTGGATGCCCGACCCGGAGTCATGCCGGCTGAGGCGCGCGATGCCCGAGTCGATCACGAAACGGATCCCCGGAATCGTCAGCGAGGTTTCGGCCACGTTCGTCGCGAGGATGACGCGGCGCTTTGACGCGATCGGACGGAAGACCGCGCCCTGCTCCGCGGCGGCCTGGCGCGCGAAAAGCGGCAGCACGAGGGTGTCGCGATACTTCCCTCCTTCGAGCAACTCCGCGGCCTCGCGGATCTCGCGTTCGCCGGGGAGGAAGACGAGGGTGTCGCCGAGCCGGTCGATTTCGCCGAGCGACTCGAAGGCACGGCACACCTGGTCGGCGAGCGGTTCGTACTCGTCGAGGGGTGGCTGGTAGAGATCCGTCACCGGAAAGGTGCGGCCCTCCACCTCGATCACCGGAGCGCCGCCGAAAAACTGCGAAAAGGCGCCCGCGTCGAGCGTGGCCGAGGAGATCACCACCTTCAGGTCGCGGCGCTTCGCGAGGGTGCGGTGAAGGTAGCCGAGGATGAAGTCGATGTTGAGGGATCGCTCGTGGGCTTCATCGACGATGATGGTGTCGTATTGCCGCAAAGCGGGATCGTTGCGCGTCTCGGCGAGGAGGACGCCGTCGGTCATGAACTTCACCCGTGTTACGGCCTTGTCGGTCTTGTCCTCGAAGCGGATCTGGTAGCCGACCTCGCGTCCGAGCGGCACCTGCAGTTCCTCCGCGACGCGCGACGCCACCGAGGTCGCGGCGATGCGGCGCGGCTGGGTGCAGCCGATGCGGCGGCCGTTGGTGCCGCGTCCGAGCTCGAGCGCGATCTTGGGAAGCTGCGTCGTCTTTCCCGATCCGGTGTCGCCGCAGACAATCACCACGGCATGCCGCTCCATCGCCGCGCGGATGTCGTCGCGGCGGCGGGAAACGGGCAGGTCGGGTGGAAAGGAGAGGTTCACCGCGCTCGGGTTGGAGTGATGGAGTATTGGAGTGATGGAGGAATGGGGCAAGTGGAGATGGCCCGGACTTCCGGCAATCCCCGCCAAGTCCGTGACCACGGGATGCGGGATCATTGACACGCCCGACCGCGCCGCTCATCGTGAACGGCAGTCTCCGCCCACGCCACCATGAACCGCCCCGGATTTTTTCTTCACGTTCCCTTGCTTCTTCCGGGTCTTCTGCTTTCTCTTCTCTCCGGACTTTCCGCCGCACCTCCGGCCGCCCCTGTGCCGCCCCGTTCCGCGCCACCCAAAGCGCCGGAGGTGCCGGCGGAAGTTCCTCCCGGAATCGGGATCCTCGCTCCCGGGGTGAAACTCACCCTCCTCGCGGAGCATCCCGCTCTCGTCACGCCGACGGGGATCGACGTCGATGACGCAGGCCGGATCTACACGATCGCCTGTCACACCCATTTCCGCCCCGAGGGCTACGTGGGTCCGGAACACGACGAAGTCCTCGTCTTCGATGCCGATGGAAAAAACCGCCGCGTCCTCTACAACAAGACGACCGCGACGATGCAGCTCATCCTCGGTCCGGACGGATGGGTCTACCTCGCCGAGCGCGGGCGCATCCTGCGGGTGAAGGACACGGACGGCGACGGCACGGGCGACCTCGAGGAAACCCTCGCCGCCCTCGACACCCTCGCCGACTACCCGCACAACGGACTCAGCGGGATGGCCTGGCATCCCGACGGAGGCCTGGTTTTTTCGTTGGGAGAAAATTTCGGAAAGGATTGGATCCTCACCGCCGCCGACGGATCCGAGGTGAAGGGACGCGGCGAAGGCGGGGTCTTCCGCTGCACGCCCGACGGCAAACGGATGCGCCGTATCGCGCGGGGATTCTGGAATCCCTTCGGACTGGCGGCGAATGAATTCGGGGAGATCTTCGCGGCCGAGAACGATCCCGGGAGCCGTCCGCCCTGCCGCCTCCTCCACGTCGTCGAGGGAGCGGACTACGGATTCCAGTGGGTCTACGGCAGCGCCCCGGTCCATCCCTTCGTGGCGTGGAACGGCGAGCTGCGCGGCACCCTCGGCATGGTGCATCCCTCCGGCGAAGGGCCGTGCGCGATCGTTCCACTCGGGGGCGGGGTTCTCATTCCGTCTTGGAGCGATCACCGCATCGAGTATTATCCACTGGCCCGCGCGGGCGCCGGCTACACGTCCGACCGGATCGCCCTGGTCGAGGGCAGCGATTTTTTCCGGCCCACCGGCATGGCGAAGGGACCGGACGGCGCCTTCTATGTCAACGACTGGGTCTTCAGCTCGTATCCGATCCACCGACGCGGCCGGCTCTGGAAGCTGGAGATCGATCCCGACGCCGCGGCCTGGGTGAAGGACAAGCCCGATCCGCTGAACGACGCCGCGCGCCTCGCCGCAGACCTGCGCGAAGGCCGGGCCGACAAACCGGAGAGCGAACTGGTCGAACTCGCGCAGTCGGAGGACCCTTATCTCGCCGACGCGGCCCTTTCCGCCCTCGCCCGGAAAAGCACCTCGTGGACCCCCGAGTTTCTCCGCGTGATGCCTCCGGATCATCGCGTTCTCGCCTTGGTCGCCCTGCGGCGCGTCGATCTCAACGAGGAGAAGTGGGTTCGCGCCCTTTTCAACGATCCCGACCCGGAAATCCGTTTCGAATGCCTGCGCTGGATCGCCGACGCGGTCCTGACCGGGTTCACTCCGGAAGTGGAGAGGGTCCTCTCCGATCCCACGCTGGACTTCCGTCTCTTCGAGGCCGCGCTAGCCACGTGGAACACCCTCCGGGGCGAACCGGGCGCGGGCGTGACGAATCCCGGCGTGCTCACCGGGAAGATCCTCGATCCTGACACTCCGCCCAAATTGAAGGGCTACGCCCTGCGCCTCGCCCCGCCCTCGCATCCAAAGCTGACGGTGGAGGTGTTGCGCGGTCTGCTCGCGGCAAAGGATCCGGCGCTTTCCCTCGAGGTGGTGCGGACTCTGGCGGCGAGAAACTCGGACGAGGCCCGCGTCCTCCTCGCCGAAGTCGCCTCCGACGACGGACTCGATCCGGCGCTGCGCGCCGATGCGGTGACGGGACTCGCCGCATCAACGCTAGTGGAACACCGCGAGCTGCTCCTCGTCCTCGCCGGGGACGGCCATGCCTCGATCCGCGACGAGGCCCTGCGGGCCTTGCGCGGAGTCGCGCCGGACACGGAGGGCAAAGCCACCCTCGACCACGTCGTCGCGACGCATCCGGACACCGCCTCTCTGGTGAAGCCGATCCTCGGTCCGGCCTCGCTCAACGCGGACCGGCCCGCCTTCGACGACACCGCGGCCTGGCTCGCGCGGCTCGACGCGGTCCCGGGCAAGGCCGATCCGGCAGCGGGTCGCCGTGTTTTCTTCCATTCGAAGCTCGCCCTCTGTTCGAACTGCCACCGCCACAGCGGGCGCGGCGTCGTCCTCGGTCCGGACCTCAGCCTCGCCGGTCGACAGGGCACGCGCGAGGCGCTCCTGCGTTCCATCCTCGAGCCGCATCGCGAGGTGGCGCCCCAGTTTTATCCGAGCCAGGTGAAGCTCAAGGACGGCACCGAGTTCATCGGCATCCTCCTCCGCTCCTCGAGCAGCGAGGTGTTCCGCGACCTTACCGGACAGGAGCGTTCCTTCCCCGAGACCGAGGTCGTTTCGCGCACCGAGATGCGCACCTCGCTGATGCCGCCCGGCCTCGTCTCGATGCTGACCGATCGTGAGCTGCGCGACCTGCTCGCCTTCCTCGCTTCGGGTGGCGGTTGAAATCCCGCGTATCCCGTCAATCCTTTCTGATCATGACCATCCGCCTCCTCGCGCTGCTTCTTGTCGCTTCCCCGCTCAACGCCTCCGAAAACTGGCCCGGTTGGCGCGGTCCCCGCGGCGACGGCTCGGTCATCGACGCGCCCGACCTGGCGGTGAAGTTCGATCCCGCGACGGACGCGGTGTGGAAGACGGAGATTCCCGGCATCGGCCATGCCTCTCCCGTCATCTGGGAAGACAAGCTCTTCCTCGTCACGGCGGAGGACGCGAAGCGATCACTCCTGTGCCTCGACCGGGCGAGCGGCAAGGTGCTCTGGAGCCGGGTCGTGCTCGAGGCCCCGCTGGAGGACATCCACCGGCTCAACAGCCATGCCTCGAGCACTCCCGCGACCGACGGAAAGCACATTTTCGTCAGCTTCCTCGACAAGACCGAGATGTTCGTCGCTGCCTATGATTTCGCGGGAGAGAAACTCTGGGAGACGCGCCCCGGCGGATTCTCGAGCAAGCACGGCTATTGCTCGTGCCCGGTCCTCTGGAATGGAAAGGTCATCGTGAACGGAGACCACGATGGCGACGCCTACCTCGTCGCGCTGGACCAGGAGACCGGGAAGACGGTCTGGAAGACCGACCGTCCGAACAAGACCCGCAGCTACTGCACGCCGATCCTGCGGGAGATCGACGGAAAGACGCAGATGATCCTTTCCGGGAGCCTCTCGGTGGCGTCCTATGATCCCAATACGGGCGCGCAGATCTGGGTGATCGACGGCCCGACCGAGCAGTTCGTCGCGTCCCTCGTGTATCACGAGCAGGCGAAGCTGCTGTTCATGACCTGCGGCTTTCCCCAGAAGCACATGCTCGCGATCCGTCCCGACGGCAGCGGCAACGTCACGAAGACACACGTGGCCTGGCGCGACACCGAGGGCGCGGCCTACGTGCCGAGTCCGGTGGTGAGCGGCGATCATTTCGTCCTCGTGGCCGACAATGGCGTTGCGAGCTGTTTCGTCGTGACGACGGGCGAGCGCTACTGGCGCGAGCGCCTTCCCGGAGGACACAGCGCCTCGCTGCTCTCGGCGAACGGGCTCGTCTATTTCGTCTCCGACGAGGGCATCGTCTCGGTGGTGAAACCGGGGAAGGCCTTCGAGGTCGTCGCCCAGTCGCCGCTCGGGGAGAAGGTCTCTGCCTCTCCCGCGGTCTACGACAACCACCTCTTCCTCCGCGGCGAGAAGCATCTTTATTGCATCGGACCGAAGGACCGGATGTCGGAGGTCGGAAATCAGAAGTCAGAAGTGCTAATTCAGTGAATCGATTTGTGATTCGTCATTCGTCATTCGTCATTCGTCATTCGTCATTCGTCATTCGTCATTCGTCATTCGTCATTCGTCATTCGTCATTCGTCATTCGTCATTCGTCATTCGTCATTCGTCATTCGTCATTCGTCATTCGTCA
>JBILDO010000127.1:0-4845 GCA_044352585.1 Verrucomicrobiales bacterium | reverse complement strand
TTCGTCCTTCGTCCTTCGTCCTTCGTCCTTCGTCCTTTGTCCGCCCACCTTCCCACCTTTTACCCGGCCCCCGGCCGCCCCATGAGCCTCAACCACAGCAAGGGCCGTCTCGTCGGCCTTTCCCGCGAACTCCTCCGCACCTGGCAGGAGACCCAGGAGATCTGGCGCGACGAAAAGGCCCGCGAGTTTGACAGCACCTACGTGCAGCCCATGTTCGACGCCGTTGACCACGCCGCCGCCGCCATCGAGGACCTCGACAAGATGCTCCACCGCCTCCGTCAAGATTGTGAACTCTGACCTCCCTTCCGCTCCCGAATCCCTCTCGCTCCTCGGCCGTTTCCACGACGGCGCGATCGGCTTCGCCGAACGCGAAAAAGGCCTCGAGCGCGCCCGCCAACTCCGCGAGTCGGGCCGCCGCCAGACCCTCGAGGAGGAACGCACCGCGGCCGGGCGCCGCCTTCGCGCCGAGATCGACGCCCTCCGCGATGCGACCGCCGTCACCTGCGCGAGCCTCGAGGAAACCGCCCGGAAACGCCGCGCCCGCGTCGACCGGGCCCAGATCCAGCTTCGCAACGCCACCATCGCGGAGATCCAGGCCGTCGAGGGTCAGCATCGGGCCGGACTCCAGCGCGAATACATGGACGCGGGCCGCCGCCGCGAGCACGCCCTCGCCCAAGCCGCCGCAGGACACGAGGAAGGCATCGCCGCGGCCAAGAACCTGCACGGTCGCTTCATCAAGCTCGAGAAGACCGCCGTCTCGGCCCTGCGCGGCTACGGCGGACTTCAGCGCGCCCTCCTTTTCGCACTGAAGGAGACCGAAACACCGCTGCCCTGGGATGGCGGCCTTGATTCCCTCGCCGCCACCCTGACAAAACAAGGTGAAGAACTCGAGGCCGCGGTGAAGGGGCTGCGCCGGTCGCCCCTCGTCGCATGGTTCTCAGGATTTCCCCTCGTCCTCCAGATCTTCCTCGCCCTCGCCCTCGGCGGCATCGTTCCGCTCGCCGCTCCGCCTCTCGGACTCGGCAATGTCTCCTGGGGCCTCAGCCTTGGCCTCGCGGGCGGCGTCGCCTCCCTGCTCGTCGTCCTTTGGTTCGCCGGACACGGCCCCGCCAAACGATTTTGCGAGACCGGGACCCGCCGCTTCGCCGAGGCCAAAGCGATGCGGCTCGCTTTCCGCGAAATCGTTGATCTGCGCGCCCGCATCGCCGTGGAGGCCGCCGAATCCGAATATCAGAGGGTCAAGTCCGCCTTTGAACAGGGTTTGAAAACCAAACCCGGTGCCACAGGCGGACGCCGCTACCCGAGCCCCGAGGCGGTCGAGGCGCGGGCCGCGGAAATCCGCGGCAAGATCGGATCGCATCTCCAGTTCCAGATCGACGCGGTCCACCAAAAGCTCGCCGACCGCACCGCCCGGCTCGAGCAGCGCCTCGACGAGGACCTCGCCGCGATCTCCGGCGGGACCGGACCCGCCGAAGATCCCACCGAGCCGCTCCGCCGCCTCACCGCCGGATGGCACGACGGGATCCTCCCCCTCGCCGACACCCTCCTCCGCGAGACCGGCGAGGCCGCCGCGTCCCACGCCTGGCTCGACCTCGGCCCCGAGGCCTGGGAGGCGCCAAAGACCTTCCTCCACAGTCTCGCCTTCGGCACCGCCGCCTACTCCGGCACCCGCAGCGAACTGCACCTCCCGGTCTCGCCCGACATGACCCTGCCTGGCCCCGCCGAGTTCCACCTGCCCCTGCGCCTCCGCATTCCCGACGCCGCCTCGCTCCTCGTCGAGACCAAGCAGCACGGGCGCGACGAGGCGATCGCCCTGCTCAACTACCTCGTCCTCGGCTGGCTCGCCTCCTCGCCGCCGGGGCGTCTCTCCTTTTCCCTCTGCGATCCTGTCGGACTCGGCGAAAGCTTTGCCGGCCTCATGCATCTCGCCGACTACGAGGATCTCCTCATCAACACCCGCATCCGCACCCAATCCGACCAGATCGAGCGCCGCCTCGGCGAGCTTTGCGAACACATGGAGAAGGTGATCCAGATGTACCTCCGCAACGACTACGCGACCATCGCCGAATACAACCGCGCCGCCGGGACCATTGCGGAACGCTACCACTTCCTCGTCGTCGCGGACTTCCCCCACGGCTTCAGCGACCTCGCCGCGAAGCGACTCCTCTCCATCGCCGCGGCCGGGGCGCGCTGCGGCGTCTTCCTCCTCCTCCACCACGACCAGCGCGCCGAGGCATCCGCCGACTTCCGCATCGACGACCTGCGCAAGGCATGCCTCTGCCTGCAGTCGGGTCCCGACGGTTTTGCCTTGCGCCAGGCTCCCGTGAAGAACCTCGCCCTTACCCTGACCAAACCACCCGCACCCGACCGCTTCGCCCGCTGGATCCACCGCCTCGGCGAGGCGAACCGCGACTCGAACCGCGTCGAGGTGCCCTTCTCCTTCATCGCCCCGCGGCCGGAGGAATGCTGGACCTCGGGAACGGCCGGAGAACTGCGCGTCCCCATCGGACGCAGCGGCGCGACGAAGCTCCAGTATCTCGCCCTCGGCAAGGGCACCTGCCAGCACGCCCTCATCGCCGGGAAAACGGGTTCGGGGAAATCGACCCTCTTCCACATCATCGTCAGCAACCTCGCCCTCTGGAGCTCGCCCGACGAGATCGAGTTCTACCTGATCGACTTCAAGAAAGGCGTCGAGTTCAAGTGTTACGCCGACCGCGGCCTGCCGCACGCCCGCGTCATCGCGATCGAGAGCGACCGCGAATTCGGCCTCAGCGTCCTGCAGCGGCTCGACGAGGAACTCCGCCGCCGCGGTGAACTCTTCCGCGCTGCGGGAGTCCAGGATGTCGCCGGTTACCGCACCCGGCCGAACGCCGAGGTCATGCCGCGGACCCTGCTCCTCATCGACGAGTTCCAGGAATTTTTCACCGAGGACGACGCCATCTCGCAACAGGCTGCCGTTCTCCTTGACCGCATCGTGCGCCAGGGCCGCGCCTTCGGCATCCATGCCGTCCTCGGATCGCAGACCCTCGGAGGCGCCTTCACCCTTGCCCGCGCCACTCTGGGACAAATGACCGTCCGAATCGCCCTCGCCTGCAACGAGGCCGATGCCTACCTCATCATGGACGACTCGAATCCGGCACCGCGCCTTCTCACCCGTCCTGGCGAAGGCATCTACAACGACCGAGCCGGAGCGGCCGAGGCGAACTCTCCATTCCAGGTCGTCTGGCTCGGCGAATCGGAGCGCGACGAAATCCTCGACCATGTCGCCGCCCTCGAGCGCGAGCGTGGAGCGAAGACACGGCCCCGCGTCGTCTTCGAGGGCAACGCCCCGGCCGAGGCGGGAAACGACGCCACCCTGACACAACTGCTGCATTCCCCGCCCTCCGGCGGCATGCCGCGCCTCTTCCTCGGTGCACCGAATTCGATCAAGGGACCGACCGAGGTCTCCTTCGCCCGTCAGAGCGGAAACCACCTCCTCTTCGTGGGACAGCGCGAGGATGTCGTCGATGCCCTCGTCATCGTCGCCCTGCGCATGCTGCGCGGGCAGTTCGGCGACGCGATCCGCCTCCTTCTCGTCGATAGCCGCTTCGCCGCGCCGGACGACTCGCCTTTCCGCCGATCCGTCGAACGCATCGGAGGCGTCGAATGCCCCGACACCCACGGGGTCGGACCGCTCCTCAATTCGCTCGCCGCCGAACTCAAGGCCATCGCCGACGGATCCCGGCCCGATCCCGGAACCCCGGTCATGGTTTTCATCCCGAACCTCCATCGCCACCGCAAATTGCGGCACGAGGAGGATTTCTCCTTCTCCCTCGACGCGGAGGCGGAGGCGGATGCAAAACCGTCCGACTCGCTCCAGGAGATCATCCTCGAGGGACCGCCCTGGGGCTTCCACCTCGTGACCTCGCTCGATTCCTACAACAATGTCACCCGCACCCTCGGACGCAAGGCCGCCGGCGAGTTCGAAAAGAAAGTCCTTTTCCAGATGAGCGCCGCCGATTCCGCCAGCCTTATCGACTCCGGCAAGGCTTCCGAACTCGGCCTGAACCGCGCCCTGCTCTACGACGAGGCCGCCGGAACGATCGAGATCTTCCGCCCCTACGCGATGCCGGGGGATTCGTGGGTTGGTTAGGATCCCGCGTCAACCCGCGATGAACCCACCGCGGACCGCGGAACCGCCACCATCGACAAGCGGATCATCGGATCCCCAACGGACAAAGGTTCCGGATGCCAGCGAAACGCTGCTCAGCAATCCCAAGGAACGCCGCTCTCCGAAGCGGCGGCTTCGCGTCCGTGGGAAACCGGTGACAGCCTCCTTCCCGTTGGATCTTCGGTTTCGACACAATTCAGGGCGCGCCTCGATCAGGCCCCGGCACGCCCTGTGTTGTGATCACGTCCTTCTGCAAATCGCGCAGCACGCGCAGCTCGCCCCAGGCCGCCCCGCGCATCCTTCGCGCTCCCGAGCTGCGTTTCTCCCCAAAGCGATTCCGCAGCGACTGCTCGCGTTCGAAGATCCCGTTCACAAACGCCGTCGTGCCCAGCACCGCGCCATCACAAAAATACCGCACCCGGTGACGCAGCACCTGCCGCACCGGCATCGCTCCGCCCTGCTCGACCACGGCTTCGACGACCTCCGCCTTCATCCCGCGACGTCCCTGCTCCCCGGGCTCCGGACCGCCCGCGATTTCCTGGCCGTCGAGGTAAAGAAAAATCCGATAACGCGCCGCGGTGCGCCGCCAATCCTGACGGAAATCCGGATCCCGCAGCGATTCCGCCAGCATCAGGCCAAGGCCTTCGCGAGCCCGCAGCGCCCGCTTTCCGCCGCCGACCGCCTCCCCGTAGCCG
>JBILDO010000036.1:0-53781 GCA_044352585.1 Verrucomicrobiales bacterium | reverse complement strand
CTCCGGGAATGTTGGTGACGGTGATGGTCAGCGAATATCCCTCCCCGCCGGTTGCGACGGAGGCGGTTAAGGCGAGGGTGAGGAGTAGGGAAAGGGGGCGCATCGGGCAATCTACCTCCGCCGCTGCGGTTCGGCTCGGGGAAAAAACGTCAAATTTCCAATTCCTCGCGCGCGGCTCCGGCCGATCGTGAAACCGTTTTCCCGGCAATTCGGGATTGTCCTTTTCGGAGCGTTTCGCTAGCCTGTCCCCTCATGAATCCCCGAGTTTTCCTCTTGTGCGTCCTCTTCACCGGGATCTTTTCCTGCATTTCCCTCCCCGCCGTCGATCTGACACCGGAACAGATCCAATCGCTGAAGGCCCGGCTCCAATCGATCAAGGACAACCTCGCGAGCCACCTCACGACCCGGAACACCACGGCGGCGCAGACCTTCGCAACGGCGGCGAACGACCCCCGTGCCGCGGTCGAGCTTTACCTGAATTGCGTGAAGATGGTGGAGTTTGATCGCGAGGGCCGGCCTGAATCCGATTTCCGGGGATGGAAGGACGGTCAGGGCGACCGGCTCCGCGACCCGGAGTTCGTCGAATCACTCCAGCAGCAGCTCCGCTACCTCGCCCTGAGTTGTCAGGCGGCGGAATCCGAGGACAAGACTCCGGTCTTCGCCGCCTTGATGAACCACGTCGACGCCCTCAGCCGTCTCACCGAGCAGCCGACCGGCGCGATCACCCAGTCGGTCGCGAACTCGGTCTTCGCCAAGGCCTATTTCCTTGAAAAACTCCTCGGTGAAAACGAACGCTGGGAACCGGTTCCGATCAACATCGCGGGGATCTACAACCGGGCGATCCTGCCCTATCTTCGCGAGAAGGATCCCGCATCGCTCATGAACGCGTGGGACAAGCGCATCGAGCAACAGTCCCGCCTCGTGGCGATGGTCGAGGAGAAAAAGGCCGAGGAACTTCGCGGGCTGAACCGCGACGAGGAGCGCCGCGCCCGCAACAACCAGGCGAACCAAGGCGGCACCCTCGGCCAGCACACCCGGGAGGAGTTCGTCCAGCGGACTCTGCCGCAACTCCAGTGGGGCAAGCTCAAGGACCAATTCTTATACGTTGATGAGGTGGCGGGGGCGAAGGGGATGCTCGATTTTGTCGAGGCGAACTTCAAACATGAACTCGGAGAGCAGTTCTACGGCGAGTTCGAGGAACTGATCGATTCGGCCCAGGGCGTGGGCTCGGCCCGCATTCCGGATCCGGCCAACGCGGTGTCAGCGCCCATCCGCGATTGAACCGGTTCAAGGGAACCCGGCACCCCTTTTCCGGAACGGTCGCTCGAAAGCGATCCCCAGGGTGCTGCCCACGGTCAGAACGGGATATCGTCGTCGGATTCCCGGCCATAGCCGCCGGGCGGCTCGCTCAGAGTGGGGCCGTCGTCGAGAACCGGATTCCGGTCCGGGGTGTTGCTCCGGCGCGGTTCCCCGCGGCCTCCGGCAGCCCGTCCGGCACCGCCGCCCGCACCGGGACGTTCGAGCTTCCAGGCGTTGAGGTTGACGTAATACTTGCCCTTGTACTCGTTGCCCCGGATGTCGAAATAGACCTTTACGGGATCGCCGATCTGGAACTCGTCGATCAGGGCGGTTTTCTCCTTCACGCACTCGAACTTGATCGACTGGGGAAACTTGCCGTCCTCGACCTCGATGACGAATTCCCGCTTCGAGAATCCGCTCGCGAAGGTCTGGACCTCGTCGATGACCTTGACGGTCCCTTCCAATTCAAAACTCTGTGCCATGGCGATGCTCCGTTCGCGAGTTATCGCCCGGATTTCGTGCGAGGAAAAGGGGAAATTGGAGCCTTTCTCAGCCCCCGATGAGACGGTCGGACGGCGGGGCCGTTGTCGCCGCGGTCTCGCGGTCCCCCCGTTTCGCGTTGAGCTCGGTGATCTGCGTGTTCAGGGTGCAGAAGTCGTAGACCCACCCGACGAGGAAGAGACCGCCCGTGACGAGGTAGAGGAGGCCGGTGAGCCACTTGCCCATGTAGATCCGGTGGATTCCGAGGTAGCCGAGGAAGGTCTGGAGAATCCAGGCCACCGAGTAGTCGATCTCGCCGGTCTTGTAGCGGAAGTCGGCCTTGCGGTCCATCCCGGGAATGAGGAAGAGGTCGACGATCCAGCCGATCAGGAAAAGGCCGCCGGTGAGGAACCAGATCACGCCGGAGATCGGACGTCCGTAATAGAACCGGTGTGATCCGGTGAAGCCGAAGATCCAAAGGAGGTAGCCGATTGATTTGCGGTGGGTCGATTCCATGAGCCTGAGTTTCGCCGACGCGGGCGGAACCGCCAATTACAAATCGGGCCCGATTTTCAATTCCGGCCGCATCCGGAGCGGATCGTCAGGCGAGGATGGGTTTGACGAGTTCGCCGTGGATGTCGGTGAGACGGAAGTCCCGCCCCTGGAAGCGGAAGGTGAGCCGCCTGTGGTCGACTCCTAACAAATGCAGAATCGTGGCGTTGAGGTCGTGGACGTGGACCGGATCGCTCGTGATGTTGTAACAGTAGTCGTCGGTCTCGCCGAGGGTGAGACCCGGTTTGATCCCCGCCCCGGCCAGGAAGACGGTGAAGCAGCGGGGGTGGTGGTCGCGCCCGTAGTTCGTCTCGGTGAGCGCGCCCTGCGAGTAGATCGTGCGGCCGAACTCGCCGCCCCAGACGATGAGGGTGTCCTCGAGGAGGCCGCGCTGCTTCAGGTCCTTGATCAGTCCGGCGGTGGGCTGGTCGATGTCGCGGCACTGGCCCTTGATCGCGTTGGGAAGTCCGCCGTGGTGGTCCCAGCCCATGTGGAAGAGTTGGATGCAACGCACGTCGCGTTCGGCGAGGCGCCGGGCGAGGAGACAGTTCGCGGCATAGGTGCCGGGGGTTTTCACCTCCGGGCCATACATCGCGAGAGTGGCCTCGGATTCCCCGGAGAGGTCGGTCAGCTCGGGCACGCTGCTCTGCATGCGGAAGGCCATCTCATACTGGGAAATGCGTGCGTCGATCTCGGGGTCGCGGAACCGCTCGAGGTCACGGCGGTTGAGGGCGGCGAGTTCGTCGAGCATGCCGCGGCGCATCTCGCGGCTCATTCCGGCGGGATCGGAGAGGTAAAGGACGGGGTCGCCGATGTTGCGGAACTTCACGCCCTGGTGCTGGGTCGGGAGAAAGCCGGAGGACCAGAGCCGGTCGTAGAGCGGCTGGTCGTCGCGGCGTCCCGTGCCGAAGGAGGTGAGGACGACGTAAGCGGGCAGGTCCGCATTGTCGGTCCCGAGTCCGTAGCTGAGCCAGGCACCGATGCTGGGGCGGCCGGCGAGCTGGTGCCCGGTCTGGCAGAAGGTGATCGCCGGATCGTGGTTGATCGCCTCGGTATGCATCGAGCGGATCAAACAGAGGTCGTCGGCGACGCCCGAGAGATGCGGGAGCAGTTCGCTCATCCACGCTCCGCTCTGGCCGTGGCAGGCGAACTTGAAGATCGAGGGGGCCACCGGAAAGCTCTTCTGGCCCGAGGTCATCGTGGTGAGCCGCTGGCCTTGGCGGATCGATTCGGGCAGGTCCTTGCCGCGCTGCGCCTCCATCTGCGGCTTCGGGTCGAAGAGATCCATCTGCGAGGGGGCGCCGGACTGGAAGAGGTAGATGACTCGCTTCGCCTTCGCGGGATGGTTCGGGAAGCGCGGAGACGCGGGTCCTGCCGCGGCCGCTTCGGCGGCGGAGGCGCTGCGTCCTAACAAACCCGCCAAGGCCGCGGTTCCGAGGGCGGTTCCGCCTCTTCGGAGGAAGAGGCGCCGGTTGAGGAGATCCTGGATGGCGCGGCCGTCCGGGCGCGAGGAAAGGATTTCGCGGGGAGAGTTCATGGCGGAGGAATCAGTCGCGCGTGACGACCCGGTCGAGGTTGAGGAGGAGGTTCGCCGACACGGTGTAGGCGGCGAGTTCGGCGGGATTGAGCGAGGGATCGGGCTTCGAGACGCCGTGGGAGATGAGCGCCTTCGCCGCCTCCGGTTGCGACTGGAATTCGGCGAGCCGGCTGCCGAATCCGTCGCGGAGGAGGAGGAGGGTTTCCGGGTCCGGTTTCCGCGCGGTGGCGAGCCGGTAGCCCGTCGCGAGGCGTTCCTCCGGCGTGGCGCCGCCTTCCCGCATCATGCGTTCGGCGAGGGCGCGGGCGGCTTCGACGAAGGTGACCTCGTTGAGCAGGGCGAGCGCCTGCAGCGGGGTGTTCGTCCGCGAACGTTTCGGCACGCACACCTCGCGGTTCGGCGCGTCAAAGAGCAGCATCGTCGGCGGCGCTCCGGTGCGTTTCCAGATCGTGTAGAGCGAGCGCCGGTAGAGACCGTCGCCGGCGTCGGGCTTGTAGTTGCGGAGGTCCCCGTAGCGGCTCGTTTCGTCCCAGACTCCCTCGGGCATGTAGGGGCGCACGCTCGGGCCGCCGACCGACGGAACGAGGAGCCCGGCGGCGGCGAGGGCCTGGTCGCGGATGAGCTCGCCGCGCAGGCGGAAGCGCGGTCCGCGCGCGAGGAGCCGGTTCTCGGGATCTCGGGCGGTCAGCTCCGGCGTCGTTGAGGAACTCTGGCGATAGGCGCGGCTCGTGACGAGGAGCTTGATCATCGCCTTCATGTCCCAGGCGCGGGCCGCTTCGCCGTTCACCGCGGGCAGCGCGGTGGGGGAGGTGAACTCCACCGCGAGCCAGTCGAGGAGTTCCGGATGGAAGGGCCACTCGGCCTGGGATCCGAAGTTCTCCGAGGTCTTCACGATCCCGGTGCCGAAGAGGCGCTCCCATTGGCGGTTGATCCATACGCGCGCGGTGAGGGGGTGCTCGCCGGAGACGAGCCAGCGGGCGAGTCCGAGGCGGTTCTGCGGCGCTCCCTCGGGGAGCGGGGGAAGGAAGGCGGGGAGGAGGCGCGGGACCCGTTCGCCGGGCTTGTCGTATTCGCCGCGATGCAGGACGAAGGCCTCGCGCGGGGCGGGTTTCTCCTTCATCACCATGACGCTCGGGAAGGACTGCTCGACCTCGGTGCGTTTCGCCTTGGCGGCATCGAGGGCGGCGCGGGCCCGCTTCTCGGGGTGATCCGCGTTGGCACGGAACCACGCTTCGAGCGCCTTGCGGTCCGCCTCGCTCCGTTTCGCGGGATCGCCGGTGATGATCGCGAGGAGATTCCCGGGCAGGCCGGAACCGCCGTCGAGCTTCACGAGCGAGGGCTCGAAAGGAGTCGTGGAGAGTCGGAAACGGCCCACGTTGTGATCGCCGAAACCCGACTGATGGCGCAGGCGCACCGTGACCGCTGCGCCCGCGGGGACCGGAACGGTGGAGGCGGCGAGGAACATGGCGCGGCGCGCGACCTTCTTGTCGGCGCTGTTGCCGTCGATGGCCCAGCCGCGCGCGGCCTTCGCGTTCGGAGCCTTCGCGTTTTCGAGGATCGCGGCGACGCCGTAGCCGTTCTGCTCGTAATCGGCCTCGGCCTTCGTCAGCGGGACGACCTGTTCCTTCCCGTCCGGAAGGCGCAGGACCAGCTCGACCCCGGTGAGGACGAAGTTCCCGTTCGATCCCCGTCCGAGGCTTTTCCCCGGGAGCGAGGCGTCGGGGAGGACCTCGAGGAGGATTCCGCCGAGGGTCGGCGAAGGCGGAGGCACGGTGATCTCGTAGGTGTCGTTGTTAGGGTTTCGGCCTCCCGCGAGCCATGATCCGTCGGGCTGGCGTGTGAGGCTGGCTCCGCCGAGGCTCTTCGCGCTATCCCCGGAGGCGACGGACCAGGTCCCGGCCGAGGCCGATCCGCCGGGTCCCGCGAGACGGGAGCGCAGATCGCCCTCCCATTTCGCGAACGCCGCGGGCATCTCGCCGGAGCTCGTTTTCAGCGCGGCCTCGGCTTTGGCGACTTCGGCACCGACGCGGGCGATGTCGGCGGTTTGGGCTTCACCTGGAACAGAAATCAGGGGCGGTGTGTTGCGGGTCTTGCCCTGGATCGCGAGCACGCCACTCTCTTCGATGGAATTGAAAAAGGCGAAGAGGCCGTAGAACTCCCTCTGCGACAAGGGATCGTATTTGTGATCGTGGCAGCGGGCGCAGTTCAGGGTGAGCGCCATCCAGGTCATCCCGGTGGTCTCGACCCGGTCGATGACGGTCTCGACAAACCATTCCGCCTCGATCCGTCCGCCTTCGCCATTGAGACGATGGTTGCGGTTGAACCCGGTCGCGATGATCTGGTCCTGCGTCGCGTCCGGGAGGAGATCCCCGGCAAGTTGTTCGATCGTGAAGCGGTCGAAGGGAAGGTTGCGGTTATAGGCACCGACAAGCCAGTCGCGCCAGAGCCACATCTGGCGGCTGTCATCCACCTGGAAGCCGTTGCTGTCGGCGTAGCGGGCGAGGTCGAGCCAGTCCACCGCCATGCGTTCGCCGAAATGGGGCGAGGCGAGGAGCCGGTCGACCGCTTTCTCGTAGGCGTCGGTGGACCGGTCCGAGAGAAAGGCGTCCTGCTCCGCGAGGGTGGGGGGCAGGCCGATGAGATCGAGGGAAAGCCGGCGCAGGAGCGTTTCGCGGTCGGCCTCGGGTTGCATCGCGAGTCCCTCGCGCTCGAGCCGCGTGGTGAGAAAGGCATCGACGGGATGCAGCGACTTTTTGCCGGGGGGAAGGTCCGGCCGCACGGGTTTCTCGAACGCCCAGTGCCCCTCATACTCCGCACCCTGTTCAATCCAACGCTTGAGAGTGTCGCGTTGGGCCGGAGTCAGGGTCTTGCCGCTCTCCGGGGGAGGCATCACATCCGAGTCGTCCGCGTCGAGGAATAGGCGCACGACCATTTCGCTTTCCGCCGCCTTTCCCGGGACGATGGCGGGCAGGCCCGACTTCCCGGGAACGAGGGCCTTCTCAGCGAGATCGAGGCGAAGGCCGCCCTTGCGCTCCTTCTCGTCGGGGCCGTGGCAATGGAAGCAGGCGTCCGAGAGGATCGGGCGGATGTCGCGGTTGAAACGCAGCTTCTCCTCCGCCCGGGCGAGGAGTGGTGAAAGGACGGCGAGGACGGGAAGGAGAAAGCGCGATGTCATGGTGGACCGGGGCTGACCGCGGAGACACGGTCACGAGGTTAAGATGACCGATTCCACGCGAATTTTACGCCCCGGCTTCACCGCAACCGCGCCATGAGGGCGGCCGGACTCAGCCGCCGTAGGAACGCTCGACCCGTTCGGCGACGTCGCGGTAACCGTAGTCGACCGCGTAGATCTGCTTGAGGGCGTCGAGGTAGTCGGCCTGGTTGCCCAGTTTCTCGTAGAGCAGGGCGACGTTGTAGAGGAGTTCCTTCTTCGTCTCGTCCATTCCCGTGAGTTCGGCGATGGCTTCCCTGAACTGCCCCGCGGCGAGGTCGGTCATGCCCATGCGGTCATAGCACTGGCCGAGGTAGTTCATGACCTTGATGCGCAGGTTGGGGCTGCGCTTCGCCATCTGGAGGTGCTGGATCGCGTCGCGGAACTGCCCCGCCTGGTAAAGCCGCGAGCCGAGTTCGTAGCGGAGTTCGTTGTCGGTCGGGTTGCGGTCGACGCGCTCCTTCGATTCGGCGATGAGGGTGGCCATCTGGGCCTGTTCGGCCTCGGCGAGCTGCTGGCGGTATTGCTCGATGTCGGGATGGCCGGGGTTTTCCTCGACGAACTGACGGAGCTGGTCGAGGTAGGCCTTGTTCACCGTCTCGCGGATCGAGGCGACTTTTTTCTCGAGCGAGGGATCGTTGTGGCTCAGGTGCAGGGCCCACTCGTAGAACTGGAGCGAGGTCTGGAAATCCTCGAGCTGCTCGTAGGTGGCGGCGAGCTTCTTCGTCACGTCGAGGTTGTTCTGGTCCGCGGAATACTCGGCGAGGAGCTGTTCGGCCTGGGCGGCGAGCATCTCCGGGGTCATCGCGGCGCGTCCCTTGCTCTCGAGTTCCTTGGCCTGATTCTTGTCCTTGAGGAGGTCGCGCCAGTCGCCGCTGCTGTCCCATTTCTGGGAGGCGATGGAGCCCCGGGCGGTGGCGTCCTTGTATTTCTTCGTCGCTTCCAGATCGGAGCGGTTCTTCTCGACGATCTTGCCGAAGATCTCGGCGGCCTTGTCGAAGATCTCGCGCGCCATGTAGAAATCGCCGAGCTTGTGGTAGAACTTGAGGTTCTCCGGATCGCCGTCGATCACGGTCTGGAGGGCGAAGCCGGCGGTGGAGGGGAGGCCCGCGGCCGCGGCGGCCTCGTAGAGCAGTTCGTTGCCCTGGGGATTGTAGGGATCCGTCGCGAGGACCTCTTTCTCAAGCGCCTCGATGACCTTGATGGGATCCTTCTTCACCTGGGTCTGGAGTTTCATCACCTTGAGCGACTCGCCGCCCATCTTGAGCCCGCGTTTGCCTTCGTTTTCCTTCACCGCGGCGAGCCGGAGCCGCTTGCGGCCCTCCAGGAAGCCGGGTTCCTTGGCAAGGACGGCCTGGAGCAGGCTGATCGCGTAGCTCCAGTTCCTCACCTCCATGGCGCTCTCGGCCTTGAGAAAAAGCTTGCTCAGGTTCGGGGCCAGTTGGGTCTGGCGGACATCGTCGCGATATTGCTGGGTGGTGTTCGTTTCTTCGGACATGGTCTCGTGTCTTCCGCTGGGATCAAAAAGGAGGGATTTCGGGGGCACTCGCGGAGTTCCCGGGAGGGGAATCATACCACGCCGAGCCGCCATTATTCCAGCGAATGTTGGGCCGGGGCACAACGAAAAAACGATCTTTCGGGGATTCCTGGAGCACCCGGAGGGAGAAGGTCTTCCGGGAGAACTTGCCAGAGGGGCCCTTTTCCCCTTATCTTTGCGCGATGCGTTCCCGTCTCCTGCTCTCCGGATTGCTCCTTGCCGCCGCGCTGTGGTGCGAGGGGGCGGGAAACCAATACAAGCTTCACCTCGTCACCATGCACGTGGAGGGCGAGGAGACGGACAATCCCAAGATGATCACTCCGGTCAAACTGGGGCAGGAGCATCGGCAGTATTATTTCGGCAAGATTCCGTCCTTCACCGACAAGGACATTGCCTGGTTCTATCCCTTCACCGCGTCCGATGGTGTCACTTACGGGGCGGCCTTCCGGTTCAAGGAGCATGCCGCGACCGAACTGAAGGCCATCACCCTGACCAATCAGGGCAAACTCCTCGGGATCCGCTGCTCCGACGCCCCGTTGCAAGCGGTCCTGATCGACCGTCCCATCGACGACGGGGTTGTCGTGATCTGGAGCGGACTTCAGCAGAAGCATCTTCAGGAATTCCGGAAGCGTTTTCCCCACGTCGATGATTTCCAGCCTCAGGCCGGACCCCGGTTCGCTGCTCCGAACTGATCCCGGCCGATGGGGGAATTTGAGTGCTCGCGGAATGATTCAGTTGTGTTAACTGTTCCGGAGACGATTCCGCCCTCCGCGATGTCCCGACTTTCCGCCCGTGCGCTCCTCTTTCTGCTGTTGTTGCCGCTGCCGCTGAGGTCCGCGCCTCTCGGGCTGGTCCTCCCGACCGACAACGACGCGATCTTCTCACCGGACCCCTCGGGGTTCTACATGTACACGGACCGGAACTTCGAGGGCGTCCTCACGAAACCCTGGAGCGGAGGGGCCTATGGTTTCACCCGCGACCAGAAGCGCACCGCGGCCGGCATCATCCTGACGAGGCTCCACGAGGGGGTCGACATCCGTCCGGTGAAGCGCGATGCCGCGGGCGAGCCGCTCGACGAGGTCCGCTCCATCGCCGACGGCACCGTCGTCTATGTGAACGGCTCTGCCAGCCGGAGCAACTACGGCCGCTATGTCGTGGTCCATCACGACTGGGGCGAAGGTCCCTTTTTCTCGCTCTACGCGCACCTCGGCAGCGCGCCGGTCACGGCGGGGCAGGCCGTCGCGGCGGGCGAGGCGATCGCGAAGATGGGTTACACCGGCGAGGGGATCAACCGGGAGCGCGCCCACGTCCATCTCGAGCTGAACTTCATCCTGAGCGACCGCTTCCAGGCGTGGTATGAGACCCATTTCACGACCAAGAACCACCACGGGATCTACAACGGCATCAACCTGACCGGGCTCGACATCGCCGGACTCTTCACGGCACATCGGGAAAATCCGGCGATCACGATCCCCGAATTCCTGAGCCGGAACGCCGAGGTTCATTATACCGTGCTGGTGCCGAAGTCGGGCGAGCTCGCCATTCTGCGCCGGTATCCGTGGCTCGGCCGCGACCTTGAGAAGGTCCCGGATCCGAAGGCCTGGGAATTCTCCTTTGCCGCCACCGGCGTGCCCCTCGGGATCCGTCCGAGCGGGCAGGCGGTTTCCGCTCCGGTGGTCACCTACGTCAAACCGACCAAGGGCAACCACGCCGATTTCACGGTCGATCGGCTCACCGGCACGGGCGGCACCGCCAAACTCACGCCCGCCGGCTCGAGGTATCTCCAGCTCATCACGGATTCGTTCTGAGCCGGAGCGCTTGTCGCGGGGCGGCTCTTGGGGTAGATTCGCGAGTCACATGACAGCCCTTCTCAAACCCGGTCCGGTCTCCGTCGAGGAATACCTCGAAGGCGAGCTCGTCTCCGAGGTGAAACACGAGTATCTCGGCGGCGAAGTCCATGCGATGGCTGGGGGGACCAATCGACACAGTGAAGTTGCCGTCGGCATCGCCTCGGCGTTTCGTGCCGGTCTCCGCGGTAAGCCGTGCCGGACCTTCAACAGCGATGTGAAGGTCCGCATCGAGTTGCCCGGCCAGACCCGCTTCTACTACCCCGACGCGATGATCGTGTGCGAGCTGCGGAAGGACACCGACACGTGGCAGGATCGTCCTGTCGTCATCGTCGAGGTTCTCAGCGAATCGACCCGTCGCATCGATCTCACCGAAAAGCGCGAGGCCTATTTTGCCATTCCGACATTGAAGGCCCTTCTTTTCATCGAGCCGGACTTGGCCCGTGCGACGTTACACCGCCGCGGTCCGTCGGGCGGATTCCAGCGCGAGGATTACGAGGGCCTCGGTGCGGTCATTCCTCTGTCGGAGGTCGAGATCGATCTTTCCCTCGCCGAAGTCTACGATGGGCTGGAGTTCTGATCCGGCTCATCCGGTGATCTCCTCGAAGACCCCGCCGCCGAGGAGTCGGTCGTCTTCGTAAAAGGCGCAGATCTGGCCCGGGGTGAGCGCGCGTTGGGGTTTCGCGAAGGTGATCAGGGCCGTCTCGTCGTCGAGAAACTCCGCCCGCACCGGCGCGGCCTCGGACCGGTAACGCGGCTGCGCGAGGAGGGAAGCGGCCTTCCGCAGGGGGCGGTTCGTCACGCTGATGCTGCCGACCCGGCACTGCGTGGCATACAGTCCCGGCGTGTCGGTTCCGTCGAAGGCGACCACGAGTTCGTTCGTCTCCGCACGCTTCGCGACGACGACGTAGGCCTTTCCGAAGGTGTTCGAGGGCACCCCGAGCCCCTTGCGCTGGCCGAGGGTGTGGAGATGCAGCCCGCGGTGCCGGCCGACCACCTCTCCTTTCAGATTCACGATGTTTCCAGGTGCGTCGGGGATGTAGTGGGCGAGGAAATCGCTCATGCGGATCTGGCCGATGAAGCAGATTCCCTGGCTGTCCTTCTTCTCCGCGACCGGGATCCCGAACCGCGCGGCCTCGCGGCGCACCTCCGGCTTCGAGAGATGGCCGATCGGGAAGAGGGCCGGCCGCAGCTGCTCCTGGCGGAGCAGGGCGAGGAAGTAAGTCTGGTCCTTGCCCGCGGCGCCGCGGAGGAGGTCGACCGATCCATCCTGACATTCCTCCCGTTTCGCGTAATGGCCGGTGGCGAGGAAGTCGAAGCCCTGCGCCGCCGCGAATTCGCGGAAGAGGCCGAACTTCATCTCGCGGTTGCACATCACGTCGGGATTGGGCGTGATGCCCTCGCGGTAGCCGGAAAGGAGATAGTCGACGACGCGGTCGCGATATTCCTCGGTCAGGCTGAGAATGCGGAATTCGATGCCGAGAAACTCGCAGACGGCCCGGGCGTCGCGGATGTCCTGCTCCCACGGACAATCCCCCGGGAGGCCCTCCTCGTTCGTCCAGTTCTTCATGTAGGCGCCCACGACCTCGTGCCCCTGCTCGAGCAGGAGCGCCGCCGCCACACTGGAGTCCACGCCTCCGGACATCGCCGCCAGGATTCTCGCCATCCCGAAATCTAGCGCAGGTTTCGCGGGTTCACGCGGCCTTTTGTCCGGTCGCGAGGCGCATGATCGCCTCCTCGCCTAGTTCGGCCCGCGCCAGTTCGCCTGAGAGACGTCCCTCGTGCATGACGAGGACGCGGTCGGACATCCCGATGACTTCCTCGAGATCGCTCGAGACGAAGAGGATCGCCATCCCCTGGCGCGCGAGCTCCTCCATCAGCGCGTAGATCTCGCGTTTCGCGCCGATGTCGATGCCCCGGGTCGGTTCGTCGAGGAGGAGCACCTTCGGTTTCATCGCGAGCCACTTGCCGAGAACCACCTTCTGTTGGTTTCCGCCGGAGAGAAAACGCACGATCTGGCGGGAAGAGGGGGTCTTGATCCGCATCCGCCCCGTCATTTCCTCCGCGAGCCGGCGTTCCTCGGCGAAGTTGAGGAATCCGGCGCGCTGGTCCCGCGAGATCGAGGCGAGGGAGAGATTGTCGGCCACGGCCATCTCGAGGATGAGTCCCTGTTGCTTGCGGTCTTCCGGCACAAGGGCGAGTCCCGCCGCGATCGCCGTGCGCGGATCCTCGATCGGGAGGACGTTTCCCGCGACGGTGATCGTGCCTCCGCGAGCCGGCGTGACGCCGAAGAGCGTCTGGAGCAGTTCGGTGCGGCCCGCCCCGACGAGTCCGGCCATGCCCACGATCTCCCCGGCGCGGAGTGCAAAGTCGATCGCATGACCGGGATGCGCCGGGGTCCTCAAACCGGAGACCGAGAGCGCGACCTCCCCGGGGGGATGCGGCGAGTGGGCGTAGAATTGCGAGAGATCCCGCCCGACCATGAGGCTGACCATGCGGTCGTGGGAGATTTCGCCGCGGGAAAGCTCGCCCGCGTTCTGTCCGTCGCGCAGGACCACGACCCGGTCGGCCAGTTCGATCACCTCGCCGAGACGGTGGGAAATGTAGAGGATGCTCACCCCGTTGGAGCGGAGGTCCTTGACCACTTCGAAGAGCCGCTCCGTCTCGCCCTGGGAGAGACTCGAGGTCGGCTCGTCCATGATGAGAAGCCGGGCCTCGATCGAGAGGGCCTTCGCGATCTCGACGAGTTGCTGGCGGCCGATCGGCAGGTCGCCGACGAGGGTCGCCGGATCGAGGTCGAGTCCGACCCGGTCGAGAAGCGTCCGGGAACGCGCCGCGATCTCGCCCTCGTCGATGAGGCCCCATTTCACCGGCTCGCGTCCGAGAAATAGATTGGCTCCGACGCTGAGATTCGTCGCCAGGTTCAGTTCCTGGTGGATCAGGGCGATGCCCCGGGCGAGCCCCTCCTCGACGGAACGGATCTGCACCGCCTCCCCGTCGAGCCGGATTTCCCCGGTGTCCGGGGTCTGGACCCCCGCGAGGATCTTCATGAGCGTGCTTTTCCCGGCGCCGTTCTCACCGAGCACGGCCACCACCTCGCCCGTTCCGACGGAGAACCCCACGTCGTGGAGGGCGCGCACCCCGGGAAAGGACTTCCCGATTCCAGAGACTTGCAACAGATCCGGCATGGGCGCGAGCCTAGCAAATCTCCGGCATTGGGCGAGAACTTTGTTCAAACGGAAATCCGCCGGCGGAGTCAAATTCAGATGGGAGGCGGTGCCTCTCTTTGGTTAAAATGAAGGTGCCGCCACCGCCCCCATCCGGATGACTGCCGCCCTTTTCCCCCGCCCCGAACTCCGTTCCCCCGGTTCCCCGGGCCACGAACCGGCCCTTTCGCCCGAGGACGAGGAGCGGCTCGACGAACTGTTCGATTCGCTGGTCGAAAGCGGACCCTTTTCGATCGGCTACCCCTGCAACCGGGAATTCGACTACCGGCCGCTCTACCGCTTTCTCGGTCTCGCCGTGAACAACGTCGGCGACCCCTTCTCGGGCAGCAATTACCGTCTCAACACCCACGCGATCGAGCGCGAGGTGCTCGCCGCATTCGCGCGTTTCACCGGCTTCCGCGACGACGAGATCGATGGGGCCGGTCGCGCCTACTGGGGCTACGTCACCAACGGCGGCACCGAGGGGAACATGTACGGTCTCTACCTCGCCCGCGAGCTCTTCCCCGAGGGCATCGTCTACTTTTCGGAGGACACCCACTACAGCGTCGCGAAGATCCTGCGGCTCCAGCATAGCCGGAACATCATGATCCGGTCGCAGCCCGACGGGGAGATCGACTACGAGGATCTCGAGGAAAGCCTCCGCATCCACCGCGACGCCCCGCCGATCCTCTTCGTCAACGCGGGCACGACGATGACGGGTGCGATCGACCGCGTCGATCGCATTCGCGCGATCACGAAGCGCCTCTGCCTGCCGCACCACTACCTCCACGTCGATGCCGCGCTTTCCGGCATGATCCTGCCATTCCTCGACGATCCGCCGCCGTGGAACTTCGCCGACGGCATCGACAGCATCGCGATCTCGGGTCACAAGATGATCGGGAGCCCGCTGCCGTGCGGAGTCGTCCTCGCGCGCAAGGCCCACGTCGACCGGGTCGCCCGGTCGGTCGAATACATCGGCGCCCTCGACACCACCGTTAGCGGTTCCCGCAACGCGATCACCCCGCTCTTCCTCTGGTATGCGCTGCGCACCCGCGGCGGCGAAGCCCTCCGCGCAACGGTGGCCGATTGCCTGGAGCGCGCCCAGTATGCCGTCGACGCGCTCCGCGCCATCGGGGTTCCCGCGTGGCGGCACCCGCATTCCATCACCGTGGTTTTTCCGAGGCCGCCCCGGGAGATCATGGAGAAATGGATCCTCGCGCCCTACGAGGATTTCTGCCACCTCATCACCATGCCCGGAGTCTCCCGCGGGATCCTCGACGCCTTCGTCGATGACCTCGGGAAGGCCCTCGCGAAATCCCTCCATCCCCACCCGACGGATTCGAAATGAAGCAGATCATCATCCCCGTCCCCGACCGGCCCGGTGTCGTCGCCGACGTTACCGGGGTGCTCGGTGCGGCCGGGGTCAACATCGAGGATCTCGACGCGGGAGGAGCGGACGAGAACGGGGTCATCATCCTCACCGTGGACCGTTACGACGCCGCCGTCCGCGCCCTCCACGAGGCCGGTTACCGCGCCATCACCGAGGACGCCCTCGTCCTCCGCATCCGCAACGAACCCGGCGCCCTCGCCAAGGTGGCGCGGCGGCTCGGTGAAGCCTCGATCAACATCCGCAGCCTCCGCATCGCCAAACACCTCGGCGGCGACACGCTCGTGACCCTCGTGGCCGAGCGGCCGGAGGAGGCGCGCGAGTTGCTGCGGGATTGCCTCGTCGCCCTTTGAACGGGTCCCGCCGGCCCTCCTCACCGGATTGACAAGTAATACCAGGGAGGGTATTACTTTTAAATGAAGGTCACGATCAAGGGGCAGGTCACGATTCCGGTCTCCTTCCGGGAACAGTTCGGACTGAAGCCCGGAACCGAGGTCGAGTTTGTCGCCGAAAACGGCGTGCTGCAGGTCAGGCCGAGGAAGCGGACGGGGCGGGGCGCGACCCGTTTCGACCAGTGGTTGGCGAAGGCGGCGGGATCCGCGAAGCCGGGTATGTCGACCGATGAACTCCTTGCCGAGACCCGTGGCGAAGGTTGAAGCATGGTGCTCGTCGATACCAACATCCTCATGGATGTCGCGACCTGCGATCCCGTTTGGTTCGCTTGGTCGAGTTCCCGGCTTGCCAGTCTCGTCAACGCCCGGAAGGCGGCGATCAATCCGGTCATCTACACGGAATTGATGCCCTTGTATGACAGTTCCAGGGAATTGGATTCCAAGCTCGTCACTCCCGCGGACTTCCGCCGTTTGCCGCTCCCGTTTTCGGTGGCGGTGGCGGCTTCGCGCGCCTTCCGGGAATACCGGAAAGCGGGAGGGCAACGGACCTCGCCTCTTCCCGACTTCTTCGTCGGCGCTCACGCCGAGGCGGAGGGGATGCCTCTCCTGACCCGGGATGCGGCGCGGTATCGAACCTACTTTCCGAAGGTGAAGTTGATCTGTCCGTGATCAACCCGATCGGCGCAATCCATTCGAAAAGTCCCCGAATTCCACGAGGGGAACGCGCGAAGTGTCGGCCATCCTCGCGAGGGAGGCACCGTCCTTGAATCCGCTTCCGGTGACGACGCAGACCAGATGGGCGTCGTGATCGATCTCCCCGGCCGCGGCGGCCTGCAGGGCCCCGGCGAGGGCGACGGCTCCGGCGGGTTCGGAGAAGATTCCCTCCTCACTCGCGAGACGGGCCTGCAGCGCATAGACCGAGGCATCGGACACGAGATGTCCGTTGCCTCCGCTGGCCCGGCAGGCGGCGATTACGGCGTTCGCGTCGAGCAGGTTCGGCACCTGCAGGCCGCTGATCGTCGTGGTGCAGGGGTTGGCGCGGCGGCCATGGTCGCGCCCCTCGCGGAGCGGTCCGGCGATGGTGTCGTTGCCCTCGGGCTGCACGCAGTGGATCGCGGGGGAACCCTGGCAAGATTCGAATCCGCGCGCCACCGCGAGGCAGAGCCCTCCTCCGCCGGCCGGAAGAAACACATGGTTGGCTCCGGATCCGGTCTGCTCGTCGATCTCGAAGGCGAGCGTTTCGACGCCGCGCATCCCGGCGGGGCTGACCGAGTAGGCGCTGACCTCGAGCGACCAGCCGGGGCGGTTCGCGAGGTGGCGCAGTCCGGTGAAGGTCGACACCGTCGCTTCGGGATCGAGTCCGAAGCCGCGGATGCGAGAGAGCGATGCGCCGTAGGCGAGCATCTGACGAAGTTTGTCATCGGGCGCCGGTTCGACGATGGCGAGGTGGATCGGGAGTCCGGCCACGGCACAGGCCGCGGCGAGGGCGGCTCCGGTGTTTCCGCTCGAGGTGGCGAGGCAATGGGTCACCCCGCGCGCGAGAAGTCCCGAGACCGCGGCGACGGCGAAGCGGTCCTTGTAGGATCCCGTCGGATTGAGCGACTCAAGCTTGAAATGGAGGTTGGTCAGGCCCGCGGCGGGCCCGATCCGCCGCGAGCGCACCAGGGGCGTGCCGCCCTCGCCGAGGGTGATGCGGTGCTCCGGAGGCGGGATCTCGCCGAGACGGTCGGCATGTTTCCAGATGCCGGGAGTCATGCCTCAGGAAATGGAATCGGGAAGAATCACACCGACCGAATCGCCCTTTCTCACCCGGGGAAAGGTTCGCAGCACGATGAGGCGTCCGCTCTCGTCGGCGGGAACCGGCAGGCTGACATCGCCGGTGAAGTCGAGGACGTGTCCGATGGGTTGTCCTTTCTCGATCCGGTCCCCGAGGTCGTGGGCGGGTTCGAAACAGCCGTCCATCGGCGCGGGGTGGGAGACCTGCATGTGGCCGGATCCCGGCCGGGTATCCTCGAAGACCTGCTCGACGCGGCTCCCGGGTTGGCTGCGGTGGATCATGCCGAGGTCCGCCATCACGTTGAGCACGCCGCTGAAGTAGGCCTCGACGCCTTCCTTGTTCCGCGTCGCCGACCCGAGGTATTCGCAGTAAATGGCCGGAACCCCGGCATCGCGAGCCACCGAGAGCGAGCGCCCGTCGAGATTCGCGGCCGTGCCCCAGATCAGCGGGAGGTTGAAGGCGCGGGCCATGCGGCGTTGCGTCTCCAGCACCTCTGCATCAGAGACGAGATTGTAGCCGGCGAGGGGAAGGACACTCAGTTCGGTGCCGCCGGTGTGCAGGTCGATGTAGTGCGTGGCGGAGCGGATCCGCTCGGAGAGCAAGGCGGCGGTTTGTTCCGTGATGCTGCCGTCACGCCGTCCCGGGCAGGTGCGGGCGAGGTCGAGGCCGTCGTCGGCGCAGCGGTGCCCGCGGAAAAAGGCGGCTTCGTTGACCACCGGGATGAAGGTCACCGATCCGCTCACGAGGGGATCGTCCCCCTCGAAGAGGCGGATGAGACGCCGGATCGCGAGGATGGGCTCGAACTCGTCTCCATGCACTCCTCCGGTGACGAGGAGACGGGGTCCGTTGTCGTCGGCACGGAATTGTCGGTGTGTCAGGGTCATCGCGTCGGCGGCGGCTGGTGATTGAGGAAGCCCTTCAGGCGGATCCCTCCGTCCACCGTGAGGACCTCGGCGGTGATGTAGTCGGCGTCGTCCGAACAGAGGAAAACCGCGGCCTTGCCGATGTCGGCGGGAAGTCCGAGGCGGCCCCACGGGATGTCCTTCCCGGCTTCATCGATCACGCCGGAGGAAAAGACCTCGCGCTCGCCGGGCGTGTCGATCCAGCCCGGGGCGATCGCGTTCACGTTGACCCGCAGTCCGATCAATTCCCCCGCGACCGTGCGCATGAGGTGCTCCAATCCGGCCTTGGCCGCGTTGTAGGCCGCCGCCCGGGGAAAGGGGAGGGTGCCGTGGACCGAGGAGATGTAGACGATCTTGCCCCCGCCGCCCCGTTCCGCGAAATGGCGTCCGACGAGCTGGCTGAGGTGGAATCCGCTCGTCAGCGTGCCCTGCAGCGTCTTTTCGAACAGGTCCGGGTCGTAGTCGAGAAAATCGCCCCGACGGCTGAAGGCGGGATTGCTCACGAGAATGTCGAGTCGTCCCGCTTCGGCGAGCGCGGCGGCGACGAGGGACTCGCATCCTCCGCGTGAGAAGATGTCCGCCTCGACCGACCAGCATTGCCGCCCGAGGGCGCGGATCGCTTCGACGTTGGATCCGAGGTCGGGGCTGCCGGGCCGGTCGTTCAGCACGAGATTGGCACCGGCTTCCGCCAGCGCGAGGGCACACCCTTTGCCGATGCCACGGCCGGCCCCGGTGACGAGGGCGGTTTTTCCAGTCAGTTTCATTTGCAACAGTATGAGAGTCTGCCTGCTCGACCGGTTCCTGCGAAGCGGAAAATGCGGCACGATGAGGGGATGCCGCCTTGCCTCATGATGATCGACACCGAAAGGGAGGTTTCGGAAAAGGCGGTTGAGGTCCATCGACTCATCACCGAGGCCATCGTGGCAAATGCGAAAATCCATAAGCCGATCCACCCGGGACGAATCCCTTGAAACGGATGCGCTGCCGTTACCGGCGCGACATGGGCAAGTCCGTCGGGCAAGTCCGCCAAGAGCCGGCTCCTCGACGAGTTCAGCGAACTGACCGGGCACGAGCGCAAAGTATGCCATCCAGCGGTTCGGCGGTCGGCGGGGTCCTTGTTCAAAGGCCAAGGGCAACCCTTCGCGGTGCGGGAAGCCGCCGACCTGCGACCCGGAGGGGGCTGGCGTGCTCCACCAGATTTGGAAGCGCTCCGAGCAGCCCTGCGGCAAGCGTCTCGAACCGATGCTCGTGACGTGGCTGCCGTTCTAAGGGATCGGGCATCGGAGAAGCCCCCAGGGACGACACGACCGCAAATTACTCGAGGCTGACTCTCCATAGCGAGGGCAGTTTGCCATGGATAATGCATCGAGTGACGGTCAAGCACGGCAACTGAGGCAACGTCGCACCGATGATTCTTGGAATCATCAATCGGCCGAACCGGACCCCGGATCCTCCGGACCCACGACGCCGTCGCGACCGTAGAACTTGACGAGCCGTTTGATCTTGGGCCGGCCCTTCGACTCGCGCCAGGCGTTCGTGTCGCGGAGGCTGTAGACGCAGCCGCAGTATTCCTGCTGGTAGAATTCCTCGCGCTTCGAGATCTCGATCATGCGCTGGGCTCCGCCCTCCTTCCTCCAGTTGAAGGTCCAGTAGGTCATGCCCGGATGCCGGGCCGCGGCGCGTTCGCCGCAGCCGTTGATCTGGTCCATGTTCTTCCACCGGGAAATGCCGAGGGTGCTGGAGATGAGGTTGAACCCGTTGGCGGCGGCGTAATCCGCGGTGACCTCGAACCGCATGTCGAAACACGCGGTGCAGCGGATCCCTCGCTCGGGTTCGTGCTCCATGCCATCGGTGCGGTCGAACCAGTCGCGGACGTTGTAGTCCCAGTCGACGAAGGCCATGCCGAGCTTTTCCGCATAGCGGATGTTCTCCTGCTTGCGGATCTCGTACTCGTCGCGGGGGTGGATGTTCGGATTGTAGAAAAAAATCGTCGTCTCGATCTTCGAGGCGGCGAGGGCGTCCATGACCTCGGCGGCGCAGGGCGCGCAGCAACTGTGCATGAGGACGCGCTTTTCGCCGGTCGGTGTCGCGAGGACGGGACGCTCGTAATGATCCACCGAGAAGCGCGACGAGTCGCCGCCTCCGTGATCCTGTCCGTCTTGTGATCGTCTGCCCATGTCGTTGCTCAAGGCCGCGGATACAATAAATAGCTCTGGCGCCGTTTCAAGAACTCCTCCAGGCCCGGGCGCCAGAGCGCGCGGATCGCCCCGCGAGGTTCTCCGGCGAGGATCGCGTCGAGGGTCTCCTGGTGCCGGAGGAGGACATTGCCCTTCTCCTCGAGGGAGAAGGTGGCGGGATGCATCTCGTGGAGCGCCCGCATCAGTTCGATTCCGAGATCGAGGGGCCGGAAGACCTCGCGGTCGCTGAGGTAAAAGCGCACTCCCGCGCAGTCCTCGCCCTTGTAGAGGCTGGCCTCGGGGGTGAAACGCGCCGGCAGAACCTCGACGCCGGGCAGTTTCTCGAATCGCATCCGCTGGGCGAGGCGGCCGTCGTTGATCCACGGGGCGCCGATCTGCTCGAACGGCGAGGGGGTGCCCCGGCCGACCGAGACCTTGGTGAATTCGCTTAAACCGATTCCCGGATAAAGGATGGCCTGGGTGAGGCTGCGCATGTTCGGGGAGGGATTGACCCAGGGGAGCCCGGTCTCGTCGAAGCGCATCGCCGGATTCCAGCCCTCGACCGGCACGACGGTGAGGGCCGCCCCGACGCGGCGTTCCGCGTTGAACATCCGCGCGAGCTCGCCCGCGGTCATGCCGTGCTGAACCGGGATTTCGTGGAAGGCGACAAAGTCATTGCCCTTCCCCGTGCGGACCGGCCCGTCGACGACGACTCCACCGATGGGATTGACCCGGTCGAGGACGATGAAGCGGATCCCCGCTTCCTTCGCCGCCTCCATCGCGAGTCCCATCGTCGAGACGTAGGTGTAGAAGCGGCAGCCGATGTCCTGGATGTCGAAGACGAGGGCGTCGAGGCCCTTCATCTGCGCGGCGGTGGGCTTTCGTTTCTCCGTCCTGTAGAGGCTGTAAACCGGCAGGCCGGTGGTGGCGTCGGTGCCGTCGTCGATCTCGTCCTGGTCGAGGAGTCCGCGGATCCCGTGCTCGGGGGAAAAGAGGGCCCTCAATTCCACCTCCGGTGCCTCGGCGAGCAGGTCGATGGTGGAGCGGCGCTCGCGGTTGATCCCGGTCTGATTCGTGATGAGGCCGACCTTCAAGCCTTTCAGCAGGGCGAAACCGTCGCGCTGGAGCACGTCGATGCCGTTGAGGACTCTGTCAGGATCACCCGCTGCGGTTTTCGCCAGCGGATCCGGAGCCGCGTCGGGCGCGGGCACCGGCTTCGTGTAGCCCACCGCTTCGGCCGCGAGGGTGCCGACGCGGGCGCGCAATGGTTTGATCTTGCCATCCTCCGAGGGGTGGTTCCGGTTCGAGAGAAGGATCACGAAGGTCTTCGAGTCCCGGTCGATCCAGATCGAGGTGCCGGTCCAGCCGGTGTGTCCGTAGCCGGAGAGGGGGAATTTTTCCCCGCGCTGGCTCGAGAAGGAGGAGGATATGTCCCAGCCGAGTCCGCGGGCGACTGAGAGGGATCCGGGAAGGCGGTTCGTGGTTGCCTTGGCAAGGGTGTCGGGATGGAACAGGGCCTTTCCCTCCTCCGTTTTTCCCTCGAGAAAAAATCTTGCGAACGTCGCGACATCCCTGGCCGTGCCGAAGAGCCCGGCATGTCCCGCGACGCCCTCCATGCGGCGGGCGGTGGGATCGTGGACCTGGCCGCGGAGCAATCCGTATTCGGGAATGACGGAGGTCGGGGCGATCTTCGTGACTTTGTCAGGACCGGGGCGGTATCCCGTCTCCGACATGCCCAGTGGAGCGAAGACCGCCTTCTCCGCGAAGGCATCGATCCGCTCCCCCGAGGCGCGGCGAACGATCTCGCCGAGGAGGATGAAGTTCACGTCGCTGTAACGGAAACGGGTTCCGGGTTTTTCCAGCAGTCCCACCGTGGCGGCGCGGCGAACGCCCTCGTCTTGGCCCCAGAAATCCCCTTCGCTCAGGAAGATGCCGGGAGGAAGCCCGCTCTGGTGGGTGAGGAGTTGGAGGACGGTGATGGTTTCGCGATCCTTCGCTTCCGGCTTCGGTTCCTCCGCCTCGGTCCGCACGCCGCCGGCGAGGAATTCGGGAATCCACTTCGCGACGGGGTCGTTGAGGGCGAGCTTGCCTTGTTCGATCAACTTCAGGATCGCGGGCGTCGTCGCCATCACCTTGGTGAGGCTGGCGAGATCGAAGATCGTGTCGGTGGTCATCGGCTCCGAACCCGGGGAAACGAGACGCCGGCCGTAGGCCTTCTCATAGACCTCGCCCTTCGACTCGATCCAGAGAACCGCGCCGGGAATATCGCCGCGGTCGATCGCCGCCCCGATCTCGCGATCGATCTCGGCGAGCTTTTCCGGTCGCATCGGTTCGGAGCGGAGGTCCATTGCGGGCGGCAGTCCGAGCCCGAGGGCAAGGAGAAAAAGAAAGCGCCGGGCTCGGAAGTAAAGGTTCAAGGGCGTCGGGGGAGTGGATCTGACGACGGAGAGGGTTGGGCGGGTGACCCGACCCGGTGCATTCGAGGCATTGTGCCCCCATTCCGTCCCGGACGCAATCCCGGGGAAGGTTCGATCCGGGGCTGGCGCAGGCCCCTGAAATCCCTTGCCGGGCAGGGATTCGTCATCCATGAACGATCCATGCGAAAACTCCCCCTGCTTCTCGCCCTCGCCCTGGGCGGATCCCTCGTCTCCGCCGCGGAACGGCCGAACATCGTATTCATCTTCAGTGACGACCACTCGCCCAACGCGATCGGGGCCTACGACCGCTGGTTGAAGTCGGTCAATCCGACGCCGCACATTGACGAACTCGCGGCGCAGGGGATGCTCTTCGAGCGCAGCTTCTGCACGAACTCGATCTGCGGTCCCGTCCGCGCCGTCATCGAGACGGGCAAGCACAGCCACCGCAACGGGTTCCGGCAGAACGGGGACCGGTTCAACTGGGACCAGCCGACTTTCGCGAAACAGCTCCAGGCCTCCGGTTACCAGACCGTGCTCTACGGAAAGTATCACCTCGAGGGCCATCCGAAGGGATACGACGAATGGGCCGTGCTCCCGGGGCAGGGGCTCTATTACAACCCCGATTTCCTCACCGCGGGTGGCAAGGTCACGAAGGAGGGCTATTGCACCGACCTCGTCACGGAGATGGCGGTGGAGTGGCTGAAGGAGAAACGCGATCCGGCGCGGCCCTTCCTCCTCCGGGTGCAGCACAAGGCCCCGCACCGCAACTGGATGCCGGCACTGCGCCACCTCGGCTCCTACGACGACGTCCTCATCCCCGAGCCGCCGACGCTCTTTACGAAACACGATGGCCAGGCCCCGCCCTCGCGTTTTCAGGAACTCGAGGTCGACCGTCACATGGACCTGAACTACGACCTCTTCGTCGATCTCACGCCCGAATTCGACCTGCCTCCGTCGCAGGAGACGCAGGACCGCTCCGCATGGATGAACATGAAGCGCATGACACCGAAGCAGCTCAAGGCCTGGCGCGACCACTACGGGCCGGAGGACGAGGCGTTCCACAAGGCCAACCTCACCGGAGAAGCCCTCGTGCGCTGGAAACACCAGCGTTACCTCCGCAACTACCTCGCCTGCGTCAAGGGCGTCGACGAGAGTGTCGCGACCCTGACAAACACCCTCAAGGAGCTGGGGCTCGACGGGAACACGATCGTGATCTACTCGGCCGACCAGGGATTCTACCTCGGCGACCGCGGCTGGTATGACAAGCGCTGGATGTACGAGCCCTCCCTCGAGATGCCCCTGATCGTGAAATGGCCGGGGATGGTCGCGCCGGGTTCGCGCAACCGCGACCTCGTCCAGAACCTCGACTATGCCTCGACCTTCCTGGAAATGGCGGGAGTCGACCTCCCCGGAGACCTGCAGGGCCGCTCCCTCGTGCCTCTGCTGAAGGGCGAACGGCCCGCCGACTGGCGCGACGCGATCTACTACCACTATTATGAATATCCCAGCGTTCACATGGTCGCGCGCCACCGCGGGGTGAGGACGGACCGCTTCAAGTTGATCCACTTCTACCAGTTCGACGAATGGGAGTTCTACGACCTCGACGCGGACCCGCTCGAGCTCCGCAGCCAATACGACAATCCGGTCTACGCGGAAACCGTCGCCTCGCTGAAGCAACGGCTCGAGGAACTGCGCGAGACCTACGCCGACGACAGCGACATTTCCCCGATGCCGCAGGAATGGCGGGAGAAGGTGCGCACGGGTGGGCTCAGGCCGAAACCCTGAGCGCCGGAGTCATCGGGGAAAGCCGGCGGGGCTTGACTCTCACGCGATCTCGCTCAGCTTCACCGGCCGTCCCTCGCGGGCCGACTTGTCGCAGGCGAAAAGGACGCGGAAGGATTCGAGCGATTCGGCGAGGCTCGTCCGGGGCATGTCCTCGCCGCGGTCGAGCGCGTCGAAGAAGGCCTGGAACTGGTCCTTGTAGGGGTGATCGGCGACGTCGCCGGAATCGGCCAGGGCCACGGGAAGCTCGGTCCACTTTTTGTCTCGCAGGGCGAGTTTGGTCGAATAGAGCTTGTTGTCGAGGAGACTGCCCTCGCTGCCGACGAGGTGGGTGTGGAAATAGTAGGGCTGGAGACAGTCGATGACCGAGGCGACCTTGCCCACGGCACCGTTCTTGAATTTCAGAAGGGCCACGGTCGTGGTCTTGTATTCGTACTTCTGGAAGATCTCGTGCTTCGACTGCGTCTCGTAGGCGCTGACTTCCTCGACCTGGTTGCCCATGCAGAGGAGAAGCGCGTCGAGGGCGTGGCATCCGGCGGAAAGGAGGCTGCTGCCGCCGTTCTCGAGGGTCGTGTTCCAGCGATACTGGCCGTACCAGGGCCCGATGCCGTGATAGTAATCGACTTCCCCGTAGTGGATCTGACCGATCATGCCGCTGTCGATCAGTCGGCTCGTGGTGAGGAACTGGCTGATGAAGCGGATTTCAAAACAGACGCAGGCACGCACCCCCGCGGACTTCACCGCGTCGGCGATGGCGCGGCAGTCCTCCCAGTTCAGGGCCATGGGCTTCTCGAGGATGATGTGCTTGCCCGCCTTGGCCGCGGCCTCGGCCTGGGCGCGGTGCTGGGCGGGGTAGCTCGTGATCGAGACGACGTCGATGTCGGAGGCGAGCATCTCGTCGAGATTCGTGTAGGTCTTCATCGGACTGCCGTGCCGTGCCGAGACCTCGGCATCGTCGAGAGGGCGCGACGAATAGACCGCCGTCACCCTGCCCTGGTTCGTTCCGTTGATCGCGTCCGCGTGGGCCGTCGCGGCCCAGCCATATCCGATGATGCCTACTTTGTATGCCATGGGCGCATTGAACCGGACGCGGGCATGGCAGGCAATGGAAAAAATGGTCCCGGAATGCGGGAGGGGGGACGGCTCACGAAGTCCCCTCGTTCAGCTCGAACGACATGCTCACGAAGCCCCCGCCGCAGTATTCGCCGCCGAGGCGGCGGGCGATGCGGAAATCCGGGAAGAGGAGGGGTTCGCCCGAAACATTTTCGCGGCCGCGCCACCACATCACGATCCAGGCGACGCATCCGATCACGGCGAGGCCTCCGAGGACGAAGACGAAGGTGAGGATGACGGAGAGGGTCTTGCCGCTCTCGTCGATGAAGATTCCCGGCGCATACTCGCGGAGAAGCTCGGGCGCATCGGGCGAGGCGATCATCTCATGCACCGTGGAAGCGGCCGCGAGCGAGGGATCGTTCTTGTTCTCCTGCTCCATGAGACGGCTGAGCCAGTAGAGCTGGATGCTCAGCTCGATCGACATCTTCTCGACCTGGTCGGGAGCGAGGTCGGCCACGGCGCCTTCGCGGAGGCAGTTCTGGAGGATCCGGTCGAAGACCGACTTGGGCAGGGAATTGCGGATCGACCCGTTGAAGACGAGCTGGGTCAGCTCGGGCTTCTCCCGGAAATAAAGCATCAGCACCGCGGGGGAGTCCGAGAACCACTTCTGGTGGAGGGCCTCGATGTTCACGTCGTCGGGGATCTTCTGGTTCTCCCCGATGGCCATCACATAGATTCGGATCTTCGACTCGTCCGCGTGGAACTCGAGGAAGCGCATGATGTCATTCGACTTTTGTTCCGTGAGGAGCCGCTGGGGATCGATGAGGAACTCGACGGGAGCGTGGGCGAAATACAGATCCGCCAATTCCCCCTCGAGCGGCGGCAGGGGCTCGTAGGCCACTTCCTCGATGATTTCCTCGGGCACGGTGAAGGTGCCGTCGGGATTCTCGCGGATCCGCTGAAGGGACGGATCGGACGCGACCATGCCTTCGGTTCCCGGGGCGGGACCGTAGAACTGGGCCGGACCCGTCGTGGTCCCCGGAGTGGCCGCGGGAGCCGTCGCGCGACCCGGGGCCGGAGGTCCGATGAATTCGATTCCCACGTTCACCAGGGCGGGCGCCTCGCCGCTGCCTTCCGCCGGGGCACCCGGTTGTTCCGCGGCGGCGGTGGCGTCGGGGATGAGGCTCTTCGGCCAGAGACCACCACCGAGGTAATAGGCACCCGATTCCTCGGCGCTGTCCCACTCCGGCAGGTCGAGCGCCGCCCGCACTGAAGAGGCGGGGAACGTGACGAGGAGAAGGATGGCGGCGGCGCGTTTCATGGGCACTCGCGGAGAACGGTCAGGCGGAGAGGAGCGACCGCTCCGGGCGCGATTCATCCTGCGGCGGTTTCTTCAGCAATTGTGGCGGGCTGAGGTGCGGAGGCAGATCAAGGAGTGTGTTGGTCGCTCCGCGGAGACTGGCCTGAAGCTGGTCGCGGGTGAGCTTCTTCAGCTTGCGGCCCTCGCGGTCGAGAACCTTGCCGAGTTTCAGGAAAATTCGTTCGAGGGCCTCGCCATACTCGGAATTGACCAGGTTCGGACGGACGGAGATGAGCGTTCGGTAGGCGTCTTCCTCGGAGATGACGGTCTCGGCAAAATACCCGAGCGAAATCCCGATCTGCTTCCGGTTCAGGTCCAACACCACGAGGATTCCGTTTTCGTTGGGGCGGGCAAACTCGGCACCTTTGACCTGGCCATGATTGAGGAGCCAGAAACCGAGTTCGCTGATGCCGAGATTGGCGGGCAACGAGCCGAGATAGGCGCAGAAGAGCATTTGCGGAAACTTCAGCTCGAGCTGGTCGAGGGTGAGGGCGAGATCATCGCGATCCTGCTTCCGCAGGCAGTGGGCGGCATCGTGAACGCGGTTCAGCAAGACCTGGTTGGCGCCGAAGATGGCAGCCGCGTCCTTCTCGCTGTAGCCACAGGAGTAACAGCTCGAGGCTTCATGATCCACGGGACGCAGGCAACGGGGACACTTCATGAGCGGTTGATCGGTGAGAGTTTGGTCGCGAGTCTCTCAGTTTTATCAATTTTTCAAAACTATAAAGAATTCTTAGACAAGTCAAGGACGAGGCCCTTGCCTGTGAAGAAATTGTCAGATTTGAGAAACGGGCACAAGAGGGAATTCTCAAAAGGCGGGAATGAGGACTGGTCGAACGGATTCCGGGCCCGTGGAACTGGGAAGTGGCCGCCGTTACGCTTCCGTTGACTCCCTGCGTAGGGAAAAGCGCAAGTTCCGCGCAGGGGATCGCTCCAAATGCGGAGCGTGTCGCACGAAGGCGTCCGAGATTGGTCGTGCCGTGCCGCCGCCACGACGCTTCCGATGGAAGTCCTCTTTCTCACCACCCTGTTCAGCGTCCTCTTCGCGATCTTCTTCCTCGCGCTCTTTCTCCGGAGCCGCCGGGGCGTCGGGTCCTCTTCCGACCAGGACGCCCTTCTTCCCTTCCGCGACGAGCCGGTCGCGCAAACCATCGCCCCCACCCAGCCAAACCGCTCCCTGAACGACCATGACGAGTGACCGTCCGACCCGCAACAAGGTGACCATCGAATTCGACGACCGGACCCCGCGATGGTTCATGGTCGCCTCCATTGGCTGGGGCGTCGTGGCCATGCTCGTGGGCGTGATCATCGCCTTCCAGCTCAACTTCTGGCAGATCAACGGCAAGATCTTCGAATGGCTCACTTTCGGATGGTTCCGCAGCGAGGGGGTCGGGTTCCTCACCTTCGGCCGACTCCGCCCACTGCACACGAATGCCGCGGTTTTCGCCTTCGTCGGGAACATGATGTTCTCGGGGGTCTACTACTCGACCCAGCGGCTCTGCAACACCCGCACCTTCTCCGACCTGCTCTCGAAGATCCACTTCTGGGGCTGGCAGCTCATCATCGTCTTCGCCGCCGTCTCCCTGCCCGCCGGCCTCACCCGCGGCAAGGAATACGCCGAACTGATCTGGCCGATCAACCTCATGGTCGTGGTCATCTGGGTCGTCTTCGCGCTGAATTTCTTCCTCACCCTGAAGGTCCGCCGGGAACGGTCGCTCTACGTCGCGCTCTGGTTCTACATCGCTACGATCATCACGGTGGCGATGCTCTACATCGTCAACCACCTCCAGATCCCCACCAGCCTCGTCCACAGCTACCCGGTCTTCGGCGGCGTGCAGGACGCCCTCGTGCAGTGGTGGTACGGGCACAACGCCGTCGCCTTCTTCCTCACCACGCCCATCCTCGGGATCATGTATTACTTCATGCCGAAGGCGGCGAACCGGCCCGTCTACTCCTACCGACTCTCCATCGTCCACTTCTGGTCGCTCGTCTTCATCTACATCTGGGCGGGACCGCACCACCTCCTCAACACCGCGCTGCCGCAGTGGCTCCAGATCCTCGGGATGTTCTTCTCGCTGATGCTCTGGGCACCTTCCTGGGGCGGCATGATCAACGGCCTCCTCACCCTGCGCGGGGCTTGGGACAAGCTGCGCACTGATCCGGTGATCAAGTTCTTCGTCGCCGCCATCACCTTCTACGGCATGTCGACCTTCGAGGGGCCGCTCCTCTCGATCCGGTCGGTCAACGCCCTCGCCCACTACACCGACTGGATCGTCGGCCACGTCCACAGCGGCACCCTCGGATGGAACGGCTTCATGGCCGCGGGCATGTTCTACTGGCTCGCCCCGCGCTTCTGGCGGACCAAGCTCTGGTCGACCAACCTCGCCAACTTCCACTTCTGGATCGGCACGATCGGCATCCTCCTCTACGTGGCCTCGCTCTGGTTTGCCGGCATCATCCAGGGGCTCATGCTGAATGAGACCGACCCGACCGGCACCCGTCTGGTCAATGAGTTCGTCCAGACCGTGGACAAGATCCAGTTGCTCATGCTCACCCGGGCGATCGGCGGCACGCTCTACCTCGCCGGTTTTGTCCTCCTTGTCATCAACATCTGGAAAACCGCGAAGTCGGGCAAGGCGGTCAACGAAACCCGCGAGGTCTTCGAGGATCCCTCGATGGAGAAGGATCGCATGGCCTGGGGTGCCGTCTTCCGCAACGACCCCATCGCCCTGACCTTCTGGGGACTCTTCTTCGGCATCCTCTGGTTCTTTCTGCCTCCCGGTGCCAGCCACATGGCCCTGATCGTGACCCTCGGATTCGCCGCCCTCGCCACCTACCGCTTCAAAAAGGACACCGCGGCCTGGGCGAAGTGGTATGACGACATCTCGGAGAACTACCTGCCGTTTACCGTGCTCGTCGTCATCGCCGTGGTCATCGGTGGAGCCGTGCAGATCATCCCCGTCGTCACGGTGAACCGCGCCATGAACGTGGAGGACCGCCTGCAGAAGGTCTACACGCCGCTCGAGCTCGCCGGACGCGACATCTATGTCAGCGAAGGCTGCTACAACTGCCACTCGCAGATGATCCGCACCCTCGTTCCCGACGTGCTCCGCTACGGCGACTACTCCCGCCTCGGCGAGTCGATCTACGACCACCCCTACCAGTGGGGATCGAAGCGCACCGGACCCGATCTTGCCCGCGAGGGCGGCATCCGCAGCGATTCGTGGCACTACCTCCACCTCCTCAATCCGCGCGATCTCAATCCCCAGTCGCGCATGCCGAACTATCCCTGGCTTGCCCAGCGGAAAACCGACTTCGGCAGCCTCCCCGGCAAGATCGCCGTGCAGCAGCGCCTCGGGGTTCCTTTTCCCATCATGACGCCCGAGGAGATCGAACAGCACGCCCGCCAGCAGGCCCAGGAGATCGCCGGCCGCCTCGTCGCGGAGAAGGTCAAGATCCCGGTGAAAAAAGGCGACAAGGAACCGACCAACGAGACCGAGGCCCGCGACTACCTCGCCGGGACGAAGATCGTCGCGGTGATCGCCTACCTCCAGAAACTCGGCGCCTTCGATGTCGTCGCCCCGCCGGAAAAACCCGAACCGACGAAGCCACGCACGATCATGCCCGGCATCCCCGACAAGCTGCGCCCCGCGCCCAAGGCCGAACCGTTGAAGCCGGAACCGGCCGCTCCCGCCCTCACCACTGCGAAAAACTAATCCGCTACCCGCCATGTTCAAACGCGTCATCCTCGAAAGCTGGCACGACTGCGTGCCCTACGTCGGCTTCGCCCTCATTGCCGGAGCCTTCCTCGTCATTCTCATCCGGGCCGTCCTGATGAAGAGCGGCGACGCCGACCGACTCGCCTCGATGCCGCTGCTCGATGACGAGGATCTTAGACACGCCCGCCAAGCCCAATCCTCCGACACCGCGCCCCGATGACCCGGAAAAACAAGAACGACCACGAAGTGACGATCCGGGAACACGTCTTCGACGGGATCCAGGAATACGACCAGAAGCTGCCGAACTGGTGGCTCTTCACCCTCTACATCACGATGGTGTGGTTCGTCATCGCCTGGTTCATCCATTACCAGACCACGATCCCGACCCTCACCGACCACGAGCGCATTGACGGCAAGATCGCCGTGATCGAACAGAAGAAGAAGGTCGAACTCGAGTCCATGCTCGCCTCGCTCAGCAATGAGTCGCTCAAGGGAATGAGCGCCGATGCGACCCATACCGCGGCCGGCAAAGCCATCTTTGAAACGAAGTGCGCCGCCTGCCACGGGCTCGACCTCTCCGCGAAGCTGGGCGGCATCCAGCTTCCCGGCCTGCCCCTCAATGACACCGAGTGGAAATACGGAGGCAAGCCCCTCGAGATCATGAACCTCGTCACGAACGGCTCCCCCGACGTCACCAAGGGGATGATCGCGTGGAAGGCCCAGCTCGGTCCGTCGGAGATCGCCCAGGTCGTGGCTTACATCCTCAGCAAACAACCGCAAACCTGACCGAACACCATGTGCGACCACGATCATCCGCACGAAGCCGTCTCCATCGAGGGACACCATCCATGTCCGCCGTCAAAAAGCCCAACCTCGACTCGCTCACTTCCGTCAACGCCGACGGATCCCGCTACTTCCTCCACCCCTCGGACGTCTCCGGTCGATTCACGGTGTGGCGGCGCGTGTTCGGGGCACTGCTGCTCGCGGTCTACGTCCTCCTCCCCTGGATCCCGATAAACGGCCACCCCGCCGTTTTTCTCGATCTCGCCGGGCGGCGTTTCCATTTCCTCGGCCTCACCTTTCTCTCCGAGGATCTCTGGATCGGTTTTTTCCTGCTGACTGGGCTTGGTTTCTCGCTCTTCTACGTCACCGCCCTCTTCGGCCGGCTCTGGTGCGGCTGGGCCTGTCCCTACACGGTATTCCTCGACCACGTCTACCGCCGCATCGAGCGGTTCGTCGACGGCGACGCGGCCGCGCGCAGAAAACTCGACGCGGCGCCGTGGAGCGGATCGAAGCTCAAGAAACGCGTCCTCAAGCACGGCCTCTATCTACTCGTGTCGCTGATCATCGCGCACGTCTTCATTTCCTACTTCATCTCCATCCCGAAGCTCTACGAATCCATGCGGCAGTCGCCGCTGCACCACGCCAAGGCCTTCGGAGTGATGCTCTTCCTCACCGGCTGCCTCCACTTTTCCTTCGCCTGGTTCCGTGAGCAGTTCTGCATCATCCTCTGCCCCTACGGCCGCATCCAGTCGGCCCTGACCGACGACGACACCGTCATCATCGGCTATGACGCGAAGCGCGGCGAGCCCCGGGGCAAGGTGAGCGATCCCGGTGCCGGAGCCTGCGTCAACTGCAGCCGCTGCGTCCAGGTCTGCCCCACCGGCATCGACATCCGCACCGGGCTCCAGCTCGAGTGCATCGGCTGCGCCGCCTGCGTCGATGCCTGTGACGGGATCATGGAGAAAGTCGGACGACCGAAGGGCCTCGTCCGCTACGATTCCCTCAACGGACTCGCCGGCGGGAAAAAGCGTTTTGTCAGGCCCCGAACCATTCTCTACACCGGCTTCATGTTCCTGGGTCTCACCGTGCTGGGTCTGTTCCTCACCACCCTGCACTCCGCCAAGGCCGAGCTCATCCGCATGCCCGGCCAGCCCTACTACGTCGAAGAAGCCGGCGTGCGGAATCAATACCGGCTCCAGCTCATCACCAAACAGCAGCAGCCGACCGAATTCCGCATCCGCCTCGAAGGGCTCCCCGAAGGAGCGCAGGTCATCGGACTCAATGAGGTCATCACCCTGCAGCCCGGCGAGGAGACGATGAAAACCCTCATCGTCCAGGTCCCCAAGCCCGCCTACAAGGGCGAATTCCGCATCGAGTTGAAAGGCCACATCACCCCCGGCGATTTCGAGATCAAGGACAATATCGAATTCCTCGGACCGAGCGCCTACGCCCTCGATTGAAATCCCATCACTCCTGAACTCCACGACTCCACCCCGCCATGAAAAAGCGCCCCTGGCTCTGGATCGTCTTCGCCTTCCTCATCCTCATCGGTAGTTGGACCGTGCTCCTGAAAATCGCCTCCGAACACCGCCCCGCCACCGTCGAACTGCAGACGCGCGAGCGCTGAGGGCCTTTTACCTTTTACTGCGGCCGAAGGCCGCCCGAACATGGATCCCGCAACCCTCACTCTCGGCGGACTCTTCGTCGCCGGACTCGCCACCAGCCTCCATTGCGCGGGGATGTGCGGGCTGCTCACCTGCGGGCTTGGCATCGCCGGCCGCGGTCCCGCGCTCGCCTCGGTGGGCCTCTATCATTTCGCCCGCCTCCTCGGCTACGCCATCGCCGGAGGCCTCATGGGATTCCTTGGCGGTCGGATGGGCTTCGCCTTCAATCCCGCGGGGGTTCCGTGGTTGCCGGTCCTCCTCATTCTTTTCCTCCTCGCCATCGTCCTCGGGCTCGACAAGCGGCTCGGAGCGATCCCCGGCCTCGGCCGCATGATGATGAAGATCCGTGTCAAGACGCTGAGCTTCCCCCCGCTTCTCCGTGCCGGCGTCATCGGGCTGGCCACGCCCCTGCTGCCCTGCGGACCGCTCTACGCCATGCTCGCCCTCTCCCTCGCCACCGGTTCGACCGTGCGCGGCGTCGAGACCATGCTCGCCTTCGGACTCGGCGCCCTCCCCGCGATCTGGGCCGTCCAGATCGGTTCCTCGTGGGTCAACCGCAAGCTCGGCGACCGCGGCTTTCTCTACGCGAAACGCGGTCTCGCCGCCGCCGCGGCCCTCTCCCTGATGTGGCATTATCCGCAACTCCTCAGCCAGGGCCTCGATCCCGAAAGCGCCGCCTGCCGCTGCCTCAACGAAGTCGAATGAAGCCCTCAATGCCGCATCCTTGTAGCCGCGAGCGTGAGCGAGCGGATGAAACGCGACCTTCAGTCCGTCGACTCGCTCACGCTCGTCGCTACCATATCCCCACATGAGCGCCGTCCTGACAAACACCGCACTGCCCGAGCCCGCCGCCCTCGAGGAACGCCGCTGCGACCATTGCGGCAACCGATTCCAGCCTCGCTTCCAGGCCGAGAAATTCTGCTGCTCCGGCTGCCGGGTCGTCCACGATCTCATCCAGTCGGGCGGATTCGGATCCTTTTACGAGCTGCTCGGACGACGCGTTCTCCAGCCCGCCACCGAGCTCGAGCCCGCCGGCGACCAACTCGAGGAAATCGCCGAAGCGGTCACCGTGGCCGAGACGGAACGACCCTCTCCCGATGCCCCGGCGCGCCTCACCCTGCGCCTCGGCAATCTCTCCTGCACCGCCTGTGTCTGGCTCGTCGACCACCTCTTCCGCCAGCATCCCGGGGCTCTGCGCATGAGCAGCGACACCTCGCGCTCCACTCTCACCCTCTGGTGGAATCCCGGCGAATTCGAGGCCCTCGAATTCGTGCGTGACCTCCATCGCTACGGTTACCCCGCCTCGATCTGCCGGCCCGGGGAGGAGGAGGCTCCGCAGGAAAGCCGCGCCTTGCTCACCCGCCTCGGCGTCACCGCCGGGCTCGCGATGAACACGATGGCCTTCACCCTGCCGTCGTATCTGGGACTCGAGACCGGACACGAGCTCGACCGCCTTTTTACCCTCGTCGCCTTTGCCTCATCGACCCTCGCCCTTGCCGTCGGCGGGTCCTATTTCTTCCAGCGCGCGCTGAGCTCGGTGCAGCTTCGCGCCCTCCACATGGACGTGCCCATTTCCCTCGGCCTCATCGCCGCGTGGCTCGGATCCGTCGCCGGATGGATCTTCGGAGTGAGGGAGCTGCTCTATTTCGACTTTGTCGCGACCTTCGCCTTCCTCATGTTGTCGGGCCGCTACATCCACCTGCGACTCCTCGACCGCAACCGCCGCCAACTCTGGGCGCGCGAGCGCGAGATCACCACGACCCACCGCCTCGGCGGCAACGGCGACCGCGAGCGCATCCCGCTCGCCCGCATCGGGCAAGGCGACCTCCTCGAGATCGCACCCGGCGGCATGGTGCCGGTCGAATCCATCCTCGATTCGGATGCGGCCAAGTTCCATCTCGATTGGATCAACGGCGAACCCGAGCCCGTTCTCTACGCCACCGGTCAGCGCATCCCCGCCGGAGCCCGCAACGCCTCCGCCCATCCCCTCCGCGTCGTTGCCGGGCATGGCTACGGTGGTTCCTTCCTCGAGCAGCTCTTTGCTCCCGCCGATGATGACTTCGACGAGCACTCGGCCGCTTCCTCGACCCATCCGATCCGGAAGGTTTATCTCGTCAGCGTCCTTCTCGTCGCGTTCGCCGGTTTTGGAATCTGGCTGGCCTCGGGACGCGGATTGGCCTCTTCGTTGCAGGTCCTGATCTCCATCCTCGTCGTGTCCTGCCCCTGCGCCCTCGGACTGGCGCTTCCGCTCCTCGACGAGATCCTCCTCGCGAAGTTGAAGAAACACGGGCTCTTCATCCGCCGCCATTCCCTCTGGTCTCGCCTGAAGGGAATCAACCGGCTCGACTTCGACAAGACCGGAACCCTCACCGAACCCGTGAAGCGCCTCGCCGATCCCGGGGCGATCGACCGGCTCGACACGCCCTCCCTCGCCGCGCTTCGCCGCCTCACCGGGACCAATCATCACCCCGTCGGCCGCGCCCTGCGTGAAGTGATCGTCGCGAGATTTGGCATCGGCATCCTGCCGATGAATCGTGGCGAGACGTCCGGAGACCCCGGCCCGCCCCTGGCGAACCCGCCCGAGCCAATCGCCCCGCTGCCCAAGTCGCCGCTCCGTTCACCACAGCATGGGCAGGATGCCCATGCCACATCCGAAATTCCCGGCAAAGGCGTCGCCTTCACCGAGGCCGGCACGACCTGGCGCCTCGGCCGCGGGGACTGGGCCGCCGGACAGGTCGGCGACGCCTGCGTCTTCTCGCGCGATGGCGTCGCGATCGCCTCCTTCCGGTTCGAGGAAGCGATCCGTGACGGCGCCGTCGAACCACTGCGCCGCCTCCGTGCCCGCGGCTACCGGCTCCGCATCCTCAGCGGCGATCCCGATGCCGGCCGCGTCGCCGCCACCGCTGCCAAACTCGGACTCGATCCCGTCGACGTCCACGCGAACCTCACCCCGGCGGAAAAGGCCGCCTTCATCGCCGACGATCATCCTGACAAAACCCTCTTCGTCGGCGACGGCGGCAACGACGGACTCGCCTTCGAGGCCGCCGCCGCGTCCGGATCGCCCGCCACCGGCATCCGCGCGATCGAGAACCGCGCCGATTTCGTCTTCACCGGACGCGGCTTCCACGCCATCCCGCTGCTTCTCGACGCCGCGGAACGCCGCAAGCGCGCGGTCGCCAAGCTCTTCACCGTCGCGCTCCTCTACAACCTCGGGGCCGTCGCCTTGTGCCTCGCCGGACTCATGAGCCCCCTCCTCGCCGCGATCCTCATGCCGCTGAGTTCGCTCGTGACGACGTCGATGGCGGCGCGGGTGTGAGGGGAATTGCCGACCGAGTAGACGCTTCCCAAAATTTGCTTTACATTTTCGACGAGCTCTGTTAGAAAACCACCAATGCCGCAAGGCAGATCCTCCAAGCCTTAAGGCTCTGGATATGGTCTTCCGCCTCGTTCGCCCGATAAGTAACGGGGCAACCCTTCTTTTACGAAGCCCACAGCTTCCTCCCTCGCGTTGTATAGCGCGCTATTTCGGCATGGGGTGCGAGATAGGCCGTTGAAAACTTGAACCCGCCATTGCTGAGCGGTTCGAGCCAGATCAGATAGTCGAGGCTCCACGAGACATAGAGCCGTTTTCCGGGAAAGGGACGATGAGCCTCCTCCGGAACCTTTTTGGGAACCTCCCAGCACTCAACGCCTGCTACCTTTCCCTCGATGATTGGCCGAATCCAGCGGAGACGTTCCAGACGCTCGCGTGCAACGACTCCTTTGGAGTAGGCCCGACGCGCTCGGTCCGACGACGTTCGAAAGGCATGATGGTAGCGATCGGCAAAGAACTTCACTTCCTCGCCATCATGAGACATGAGCGCTCCTGATCGTCCATTTCTAGAGATGAATATCTCGTGAAACAGTTTCTCCCCTTCTTGAAAGGCTTCTTCATCCGACTTCCCATCCAGATTGAAAAGCAGAGATGCCAGATCGGTCTCCGACATGCTCATTGAAGCCGAATCTTGAAGATATTGAACTTTGAAAATGCGGGACTTGATGACGCGATCTTCAAGGACGTTTTACCGGCGCACGTGGCAATGTAGTCGGCGAGTTCCGCTTTGGGCGACCCCGGCGGGATTCCGCACGAACTCGCGGCAACCGCACCGACGAGAAGGTCTGCAAGTTGCGCCAGGGGTGAATCGCGTGAGTCGATCACATGGACACCCCGAATGGTGGCTCCGTTTCCACTCTTGCGTTCGAGGCACTTCCGGAGGACGGCGTATCGGTCAGTTCCCTTGTTTTTCTTGAAATCGAGGAGCAAGAGATACGGAATCGGCTCCTGCATCCATTTTACCAGCATCTCATAGTAAAACTTGTAGAAGCCCAACTCTTCATCCTCGGAATGGAACTTTTCGTAATCGAGCCCGTCGTGACCGACCAGGATGACGCGGAATGCGAGGTCGTGCGAAAAGAAAAAATCAACCATTGCCCGATAGGCGGGCATCATCCGGGTGCTTGTCTTCGACCATTTCACCTCGCCGCCGATGCCATGATCTTTCTTCAGGGCACGAAGTTCCCGGGTCAGATCTGCTTTGCGATGCGAAGGCACCCAGAGGCCGCCGATGGCCATATGGGAATTCATCGGCGCTCCATCGTGGCGACTCTCGTCACAGTAGACGGTGAATCCCCCGGGCGGAGAATTCGTATTCAGCGTTCCTGACGAAGACTCGTTCATTTATGAGACATTAGAGACTTTGACACCAAATCACTCATCACCCCCGAAAACTCCCCCGCAGCCTCTCCAACGCCTGCCGGATCACCTCGCCTTCACGCTCGATGATCCCGATCAGTTCCGAGGGGGGGGCGGAGTTCCTGGTTGAAGGTCGCGTTGGGGTTGAAGATTTTCACTTTTTCGAAGACGAGCGCTTTGTCGAGCGAAATGACATCGGGGACAAATTCGATCCGAGGTTCGACGAACTTCGCCCATGCGCCAAGCCCTTGCGTGCCGAGTCTCGGGAAATTGCGAAGGGTTTCGTTCCGGCAATATCCGGAAGTGATCAAACGCCAGCAATGGGAGGTCCCGCATTCGCAGACATGACGCGAGGCGCCATTCTCGGACCCACAGGCCGAAATCAGGACGCTGGTGTCCAGAAACAGGGTCATCGACCGCCGCCGGACGCCTTGAATTGCGCCATTCCCGCCTCATCCTCGGCGATCCATTGCTCGATCAGGCTCGCGGGCAGGTCGCGGACGGGGATCGCGGCGGCGGGGCGCAGGATCAGCTCGCCGTCACGCTCTTCGAGGATCACCATCGGGTTCTCCATCTGGTCGAAACCATACTTGCGGCGCAAGGCGGGCGGCAGGGTGACGGTTCCGCGTTTGCTGATGGGAAGGACCGTGCTCATGCTGCAATGTCGTATTGCCGCATTGCGGCGTCAAGGCCGACGAGGAGCTGGCTCCGTCTTCACGCCAAGACCTCCCGCACCACCTTCCCGTGCACATCCGCGAGCCGGAAGTCGCGCCCTTGGAAGCGGAAGGTCAAGCGCTCGTGGTCGAAGCCGAGTTTGCGGAAGGATCATGACAAGGACGTTAGCGTTCATTCGGGATGCACCGCGGTGGGCGATGCACCGCCGATTTTGCATGAGTCATGGATTTCATGCGTCGACGATTCGGAATTTTTTTGTATCCTTTGAGGACACCACATGAGAACGACCGCTCGACTGCTCTTCTGTTTCCTCCTGCTCTTTCTGGTGCCAAATCGTGCCCTCGCTCTTGACCGGGTCGCGTTTATCATCGGGAACGATGCCTATCCGGACGTGCCGCTCGACAATGCCGTCCGCGACGCGCGGGCGGTGAAGGCCATGTTGACGGGGAAACTCGGATTTCCCGAGGCGGGGATTCTCCTTGCCGAGGATGCCGACCGGCTCACGATTTTTGAGAAATTCGAGGAGTTCAAGGGCCTCGCCAAGGAGGCCGACATCGTCATGGTTTTTTACGCCGGGCACGGGATGGAGAGTTTGGATGGAAAAGAGAATTTCCTCATTCCCGTCGATGCCCAGATCGCCAAGGCCGCCCAGTCCGAGGCCGCCCTCCGGGCCACCGGGGTGAACCTGATGGATCTCAGCACCCAGCTCGCCGCCGCGACGACGGGGGCGAAAATCATCCTGATGGATTGCTGCCGCGAGCGACCGGCGGGGCGCGGGGCGATCCGGGCGGGCGGGGGGCTCGTCACCTACGCAGACGCCGAGATCCCCGCCGATACGCTGATGATCCTCGCCGCCGCGCCGAACCGGGTCGCGTCCGATGGGGCGCAGCACGGGCCCTTCACCGAGGCATTGCTGGCAGTGTTGCCGGGCAACGGGAACAATCTGATGGATGCCTTCTTCGCGGTGAGCGACCGCGTCCGGGAAGTCACCGGCGACCAGCAGGTCCCCTGGCTGAAGTTCGATGGTTCGGGCCAGATTTTCCGCCAGCAGAAATTCCTTGCCGTGGCAGGGCCTTCGGCGATCAAACCCGTGCCGATGGTGCCGGCGGTGCCGGCGGCGCCGATGAAGACCCTCGCCGATCAGCTCCGGGGGGCGACGAAGGAATCGCCCTTCGTGAATTCGCTCGGCCTGGAGTTCGTGCCGGTGCCGGGGAAGGCAGGGGTATGGATGTGCCGGACAGAGACGCGGGTGCGGGATTTCCGGGCCTATGCGGAGGCGACGGATTCTGTGCAGACGGGCGGGGCGTATGTGCTGAAGTTCGAGGAGGGAAAGCCCTCGTTGCAGCACGATGAAGCGGCCTCGTGGAGGAAACCGGGCTTCGAGCAGGGTGAGGACCATCCCGTGGTCTGCGTGAGCTGGGAGGAGGCGCGAGCGATGGCCGCGTGGCTTTCAAAGGAAGAGCCCGGTCTGACCTACCGGCTCCCGGCCGATGCGGAATGGAGTGCGGCGGTCGGATCGGTGGGCAAATACCCGTGGGGCAACGCGTGGCCGCCGCCGGTGGGATCGGGGAATTATTTCGGCAAGGAAGGGCCGAAGAACTGGCCGGGGAGCGGGTGGAAAACAGCCTATGAACACGACGATGGGGCGGAGCGGACGGCCCGGATCGCGAGCTACGCGGAGAATCGCTTCGGCTTCTTCGATCTCGGTGGGAATGTGTTTGAGTGGTGCGAGGATCCGTATCGGGCCTCGATGAATGACGCGGATCTGTTGGAAGCCTATTCGTTTTTGAAAGAGGAGAAAGATTCAGAGGGCACGCCCTACAGGGTTCTGCGTGGCGGTTCTTGGAGCGATGGTGCGGAGATCACTCTGCGTTCCTCGTTTCGCAACAGCGCTCATCCCACGATTCGACTCGACCACTACGGCTTCCGTTTGGTCGTCTCGGTCGGTGTCGGCGGCTAGGTTTCCTTACTCCTTTCCGCCGCAGGCGGCCTTACCCCACTGGCCGTGCCAATTCGACCGCGAAGCGGTCGGCAAATTTTTTCCAAAATGCACTTTTTGACTTTTCATCCACGCACCGGCGCCGCAAGGCGGCGGCGGATGGAATCGGGAACGGCGGCGGCATCGCCAGGGTTCTGCGTGGCGGTTCTTGGAACAATAATGCGGAGATCAATCTGCGTTCCTCGTATCGCAACAACGATCATCCCACGAATCGAAACGACAACAACGGCTTCCGTTTGGTCGTCTCGGTCGGTGTCGGCGGCAAGGCGTCCTGCCTCACGGGTCTGGCGAGATGCCGGGCGGGAAGTCCCTGCCCGGCCCGTGCGCCCCGGTCCAGGGTTGAATGGACACCTAACCCGTCGCTCCCGCCCCCGAGGCGAAATGCCGATGCGGCACCGGGGAAAAGACGCGGCGGACGGGGCGGCTGCGTAACCCCGGCGCGAGCCGGGGCGAAGGCCGTCCCGTCTATCTTGAGGGCGTGGCGTCGCAAACCGTGGCATCGGCATCCTGCCGATGCACTCGACGGGCAAAACCTCCCCCGTGCAGCGAGACCTCATCTCTGGAAACCCGAATGAGGATTCCACCGAAGGCATCGGCTCGAAACCGAGGCTACTTCTCGAGCGACTTCCTCCACCCGCCCACCATCCGCCCGGCCTTGTCGATGCGTTCGTTCACGTGCAGCACCTGCCGCAGGCTGATCCAACCCCGCTCTTTCACGAGCCTCCACATCACCCGCATGCGCTCGAGTTTCAAATTGAGCGCATCGAGATGCGGCACCGTTTCGGCGCGGGGCGCATACCGGGCCCGGGTCTCGTCCTCGAGGGCGTCGAGGACGAGATTGTCGAGTCGCTGTCCGAAGGTATGACGATGGCTTTTCGGAAAGGCCGCGGTGCGGTCGAGGGTCCAACCAGTCAGTTCGAAAAGTTCGGTGTGGAGTGGCGGGTGCTTGTCTTTGGGGGATTCCATCGGGCAAGATGACACCAGTGAACGCAAACCGCCGCCAGCTTCGCAGGGCCTGCTCGCTCGAAGCGATCGCCTCCCCCGAAAATCTCTGGATCGCCTCGCTCAAGGCGCGTCGCGGCAAATCGCGCCGACCGGATGTCGAGGCGTGGTGGCGGCACCGCGAGAGCGCGATCCTGCGCCTTTCCCGCGATTTGATTTCGGGCGGGTGGACTCCCGGGACCTATCGCTTTTTCGAGATCAACCAGCCGAAGCGTCGCTGGATCGCCGCCGCTCCCTTCGAAGACCGGGTCGTCCACCACGCCCTCTGCCGTCTCCTCCAGCCGGTCCTCGAACGTCGCTTCCTCGCCCGCAGCTTCTCCTGCCAGATCGGCAAGGGGACCACGGCGGCGCGGCAGTGCTGCCAGGATTTGACGAACCGCTACCGCTACGTCTTGAAATGCGATGTCTCGAAATTCTTTCCCCAGATCGATCACCGGATCCTCCTCGAAAAACTCGCCCGCGAGGTTCCGTGTCCGGGCGCGATGGATCTGTGCGCCAGAATTCTCGCGAGCTTCCGGACCGTCGGAAACCCGGCTCCCACGCTGTTTCCCGGCGACGATTGGGTCGAAGCCGCAGAGCGCCCGCGAGGTCTCCCCATCGGCAACCTCACAAGCCAGCTGTGGGGAAATTTTTATCTCGACGAGATGGATCATCGCATCGCCGAGGGCGAACGCTGCGGTGCCTATCTGCGCTACACCGACGACTTTCTTTTGTTTGGTGACGACAAAACACGCCTATGGAAGCTCGACGCAGTGGTGAGGGAGGAACTGACCCGCCTGCGGCTCCGAATTGCCCTCCCGAAAAGCCGGCTCCTGTCCACCCGCGAGGGAATAGCCTTCTGCGGGTTCCTCTTCCGGCCTCGTCACTCGCCGCGGGTTCTCGGCGCGACCAAGCGGCGCTTCGAACGGCGGCGGTATCGGCTCCACCTCGACGGTGTCCGCGGCGCCGACCTGAGCGAACGGATTCGCTCGTGGTATCAGTTCAGCCGCGAGGGGAACGTGGAAGGGCTGTTGCGGGCCTATTCGGTTCGGCGGTGACCGGCTCTCACAGGATTCTTTTCACAAGTCCTCACCCCAAGACCTCCCGCACCACCTTCCCGTGCACATCCGTGAGCCGGAAGTCGCGCCCTTGGAAGCGGAAGGTCAAGCGCTCGTGGTCGAAGCCGAGTTGATGCAGGATCGTGGCGTGGAGATCGTGGACGTGGACGGCGCCCTCGACGACCTCGTAGCCGAAGTCGTCGCTGGCTCCGTGGATCTTGCCCGCCTTGAAGCCGCCTCCGGCGACCCACATGGTGAAGGCGTCGATGTGATGGTCGCGTCCGCCCGCCCCGCCCTCGCGGACCTCCCCCATGGGGGTGCGGCCGAACTCCCCGCCCCAGATCACGATGGTGTCCTCGAGGAGCCCGCGCTGTTTCAGATCAAGGACCAAGGCGGCGGAGGCCTGGTCGATCTCCTTGCAGATGTCGGGGAGGTGTTTGTCGAGGTTCTCGGTGGGGCCGCCGTGGTGGTCCCAGTTCGTGTGGTAGAGCTGCACGAAGCGCACCCCGCGCTCGACGAGGCGGCGGGCGAGGAGGCAGTTGTTCGCGTAGCTGCTGCCGCCCGGCTTCGCCCCGTAGAGGTCGAGGGTGGCCTGGCTTTCGCCTGACAGATCCATCAACTCCGGCGCGCTGCTCTGCATGCGGTAGGCCATCTCGTAGGCGGAAATGCGCGTGGCGATCTCGGGATCGCCGGTGAGGTCGAGGCGTTGCTGGTTCAGTGTGCCGACGAGGTCCGTGAAATCGCGCTGCCGCTCCGCGTCGATGCCCTTGGGATTGGAGAGGTTGAGGATGGGCGCACCGCTGCCGCGGAAGGGCACGCCCTGGTAGCTCGAGGGCAGGAAGCCGGCCGACCAGAGCGCGTTGCCGCCGCGGGGCCCGCGGGGGCCGGACTGGAGGACGACGAAGCCGGGCAGGTCGCGCGATTCGCTCCCGATCCCGTAGGTGACCCACGATCCCATGCTGGGCCGTCCGGGCACCTGGAATCCCGTGTTCATGAAGAGCTTCGCCGGACCGTGGTTGAAGACATCGGTTTTCATCCCGCGCAGCCAGGTGACTTCGTCGACGATCTTGCGATGGTGCGGAAGGAGGTCGCCGAGGGTCATGCGGGCCTCGCCGTAAGTGCCGAAAGAGCGCTGGCCGCCGAGCAGTTTCGCGTCCTTGGGGAGGAAGGCGAAGCGCTTGCCCTTCACGAGCGACTCGGGCGGAAGCTGGCCGTGGAACTCGCGGAGGCGCGGTTTGTCCTCGAAGAGCTCGAGCTGGCTCGGGCCGCCCGCCATGAAGAGGAAGATGACGTTCTTCGCCTTGGCGGCATGATGTCCGCGGCGCGGAGCCATGGGATCGGCGGGCGTGGCGGCACCCTGACAATCACGCGAAAGGAGATCGGTCAGGGCGATCGAGCCGAGTCCGACGCCGCAGCGTTCGAAAAAGTGGCGGCGGGTTTGTTGATGGAGGGTGGGCATGTTAGGAATCATGACTGTAGCCGAGGTCAATGACCTCGGATGGGGCGTTCAGAAAAGCAAGGACGTCGAACCCGACCTCAGTGAGGTCGGCCACAGCGAGGCGCAAAGGATGTCCGGCCTTTTTCATTCCCGCGTGATAAACTCATCCGTGTTCATCAGCGCCCTTGCCAGCGTGGTCCACGAGGCGGCCTCGGCGGGATCGATGCCAGGCATCTTCGGCGCCACCTCCGCCGCGGCGGCGGGATCGGCCTTGAACGAGGTCACCTGCGTCTCGCGGAAGGAGGCGACCGCGTTGCGCTCCGCATCGCTGGGCGGCCGCGCGTAGCAGAGGAAAAAGGCGCGTTCGAGCCGCTTCTCGTTGTCGGACGGCACCTCTTTCAGCAATCGCGCCCCGAGCCCCTGTGCCAGTTCGAAGAGGGCCTCGTCGTTGGCGAGGGCGAGCGATTGCAGGGGCGTGTTCGAACGGACGCGCGCGGTGCAGACGCTTTGGAAGTCGGGCGAGTCGAAGGTGGTGAGGAGCGGATACGGCGCGCTGCGGTAGAAGTGGATGTAGAGACCACGGCGGTAGCGGTCCGGTCCGGTCGCGGCGGTCCACGCCTTCTTGCTCTGGGTGAAGGCATAGACGCCCTCGGGCTGGGGCGGGCGGACACCGGGGCCTCCGATCTTCGGGTGGAGCAGGCCGCTCGCGGAGAGGGCGGCGTCGCGCACGATCTCGGCCTCGACGCGGAGGCGGTTCTGCCGGGCGAGGAGGGTGTTGAGCGGGTCGGTCTCGGCGAGATCGGGCCGTGCGTGGGAGGATTGCCGGTAGGTCGCGGACGTGACGATGCGCTTGTGGAGACGCTTCATCGACCAGCCGTTCGCGACGAAGTCGTGGGCGAGCCAGTCGAGCAGTTCGGGATGGGTGGGAAAGGCGCCCTGCGTCCCGAAGTCGTTCTCGGTCGCGACGAGGCCCTTGCCGAAGTAGCGCATCCAGACGCGGTTGACGGTGACGCGCGGGACGAGGGGATGGTCCGGTCGCACGAGCCATTTCGCGAGATCGAGGCGGTCCGGACGGATCTTTTTGGCGGCGTCGCCGGGCAGGGGCGGCAGCACCGCGGGCACGCCGGGCTTGAGCGGTCCGGTCTTGAGGTCGTGATCGAGGAAACTGCCGCGCAGGTGGATGAAGGTCTCGCGCGGCTCGGGGAGGTCGCGCATCACCATCGTCTTGACCGGGGGGGCGACCCCGAGATCGGCGAAGGCGGCCCGGGCCCGCTCGATCTCGCGGTCCACCTTGGAGAACTCCGCCTTGAGGAGGTTTTTCTCGACCTGGGTGCGCATCGCGGGAGGCGCCCGGAGCGAACGGATGAACTCGTTGATCTCCGCGTCGGGCGCGAGCTTGGCGAGCTCGGCCTTCTCCCATTCGGCCTGACGCTTGGCGCTGTCGGCGATGACCGTGGCGAGCCGCTTTTTCGCGGCATCGATCGCCTTCAGCTTTTCGGGGTCGGCAGGGTCGGCGAAGAGCTCTCCCTCGCAGACCTCGACGGAGGCCCCGAAGCTGTTGATGTCGGTGCCCTGATTGAAGAAGGCGAAGAGCTCGAAATACTCCCGGTGGGTGATGGGGTCGTACTTGTGGGTGTGGCACTGGGCGCAGCCGAGGGTGAGTCCGAGCCAGACCGCGCCCGTGGTGTTGACGCGATCGACGACCTCCTCGTTGCGGAACTGCTCGTCGTCGGTGCCGCCCTCCTCGTTGATCACGGTGTTGCGGTGGAAGGCCGAGGCGACGAGCTGGTCGGTGCCCGCTCCGGGGAGAAGATCCCCCGCGATCTGCTCGATCGTGAAACGGTCGAAGGGGAGATCCCCGTTGAGCGAGCGGATGACCCAGTCGCGCCAGGGCCACTGGGTGCGGTCGCCGTCGATGGTGTAGCCGTTCGAATCGGCGTAGCGGGCCTGGTCGAGCCAGTGGCGTCCCCAGCGTTCGCCGTAGTGGGGCGAGGCGAGGAGTTCGTCGGCGAGTGTTTCGATGGCTTTGTCAGGATCAGTCCGGTGCTCGTCCCGGAAGGACTCGACCCTCTCCGGTGCGGGAAGCAAGCCGGTCAGGTCGAGGGAAAGGCGGCGGATGAGGGTGGCGGGATCGGCCTCGGGGGAGGGGGCGATGCCCTTGCGGTCGAGTTCGGCGAGGATGAAGCGGTCGATCGCGTTTTTGGCGGCCGCGGGATTTTTCACGGCGGACGGGGCGGCGGCCTCGACCGGTTCGAAGGCCCAGTGGCCCTTGTATTCCGCTCCTTCGGCGATCCAGCGACGGAGGATTTCGGCCTCGGCCGCGGAGACGGTCTTCTTCGTCTTCGGCGGGGGCATGACTTCGTCGGGATCATCGCTGAGGATGCGGGCGATCGCCGCGCTCGCATCGGGCGAGCCGGGGACGATGGCCTTGGCGTCGACGGCGGAAGCGCGGTCGTCGAGACGGAGGTCGCCCTTCAGGGTTTTCTCGTCGGGACCGTGGCACTGGAAACACTTGTCCGAGAGGATGGGACGGACATCGCGGTTGAAATCGAGCGGGTCCGCGGCCGTGGCGGCCAGCGTCGGAAGCAGGAGCAGGAGGGAGGCGATGCCGGAGTGGCGGGACATGGGTCAAGATAGTGACGGTTTGCCGTTCCCCAAGGGCCGTGTCCGCGTCCCGCAGATCACCGGGGTGCGGCCTTGAGTGCGTTGAGCGAGGACACGAAGCGGGCGTTTTTGCCGGCGATGTCCGGTCGGGAACTGAGGTCGCTGGGGAGTTGCGCAACGAGGGCGACGGCCTGCTCGAGGTAGTATATGGCGAGAGTGCGAGAGCTTTCCACGGCCGGATCGAGACAGGAGGCGGCTCCGGAATAGGCCTCGGCGAGGGCGACTTTCGCTTCCGCGTCGTAGGGGCGCAGGCCGACCTGTTGCTCGCGGATCTTGATCTCCTCGCGGAGCAGGACGAGGGCGGCCTCCGGTTGTTTCTGGTCGAGCTGGATCGTGCCGAGGGCACGGAGCGCGGAGAGATAGGCAAGTCCCGCCTCCTCCGCGATGCCCGGGGGAGCCGTGGCGAGCGATTTCGCGAGGACGGTTAGTTCCTCGTAGGTCGAGGCGGCGGCAGAGATTTCGGCGGCGGTGTATTCGTATTCCCCGAGCTGCAGCATTACGCGGACGGCCTCGATGGCGTATCCGGGGACGTCGGCGGGGAGCCCGTCCCCGATGCGGGCGTTGAGGATGGAGAGAATCTCGTTGAGGGTGGCGATCGCCTGCTTCGGCTCCTTGGCGAGAACGTGGACGCGGGCGAGCGACTGGTAGTTGGCGGTGAGCTCCTTCAACTGGGCGAGGGAGAAGATGCCGCTGGCGTCGCTGACCTGGCTGCGCCACTCGAGCGCCTCGGAGTAGGCGGCGGCGGCGGCGCTGTAGTTTTCGAGTCTTTCGTGGATTTCGCCGATCTCCATGAGGTCGCGCGAGACGAGGAGGGGCAGGTCCTCGGGGGCGTCGGGATCCTCGGCGAGTTCGGAACGGATCTCGTAGGCGCTCGAAAAGTCCTTGAGGGCCTCGGCGAGATCGCCGCGCTCGAGCGCCTGCCGTCCCCGCAGGGCCGCGGTCTGGGCGGAGAAACGGAGGATCCGGGTCGAGGTGGGCAGGTCGCGGGAGCGGTTTTCGAGAAACGTTTTCGAGTTCTCCGCGACGATGGAATAGAGGCGGTTGGCACCCGCGCCGGAAATGTCCCCCTTGTTCAATTCACTCACGAACAGGAGCATGAGATCGACGGCGGCGCCGGCGCTCTTTTCATAGGCGACGGAGGCGAGCATGGCCTCGTCGGTGGCCCGCTTGGCCTTGCGGGCCTGGATGAAGGCGAAGCCGGAGGCCCAGAGGGCGACGACCAGCAAGACCGCGAAAATGGTGTTGAGGCGGCGGGCGCGTTTGACCACGGCCTGCTGGTCGAGCTGCGAAATGCGGCTCCAGACTTCGCGCATGTCCGCGGGGCGCTCCCGGGGATTGAGGCTCAGGCATTGCTCGATGAGCAGCTTCCGGTCGCCCGGAATGTAGAACCCCGCGGGCCACTCGATCTCCTCGACGGCCTCGACGAGGGTGGCGATCTGGTTTCCGTCGATGGCCTTGCCCTGGTCTCCGGGAGAGGTCTCGGTGCCGGCCTCGTAGAGCGTGGACTCGGGATCGAAGTAGCCGCGCTCCGCCGCCGCATAACCCCGGAGGCGGGGCAGTTCGCCGGTGAGGAGCTTGAAGGCGACGACGCCGAAGCTGTAGACGTCCCAGCGGAAGCCCTTGCCGTCGGCGGAGTCGCGTGGATTCCTGAGCTGCTCGGGGCTGGCGTAGAGGGGCGTGCCGACAGGATGCGATCCCTCGGCGGCGAGTCCGCGGCTCTGCCCGAAGTCGCAGATCTTGATGTGGACGGGCGTCTCGTCGGTGAGGAGGATGTTCGAGGGCTTGAGGTCGCAGTGGATGATCTGGTTCCGGTGCAGGTAGGAGACGGCGTCGGCGATGTCGCGGATGAGCCGCCAGGCCTCGCGGTGGTCGAGATGGCCGCAAAGGCGTTCGAGGGTGCGCGTCTCCCAGGTGCCGTCGTAGTTCGGATAGGCGTGGAGGCCCATCGCGTAGTAGGGCGGATCATTGAGCAGGTCGAAGTCGTGCAGGGTCACGATGCCCTGGTGTTCGGTGACCTGGGAGAGCTTCTCCAGCTCGCGCGCCATCGTCGCGAGGTCGACCGCGCCGGGACGGAAGATCTTCAGCGCCCGTTCCGAGATGCCGCGGTAGGTCGCGCGGAAGACCTGTCCGTAGGCGCCTTCCCCCAGCGGCGGCTGGTGGATGACGTAGTCGCGGATTTTGATGGAATCTTCTTCGGTCAAGGCAGGGGCGCGGCCGAAGGCCGCGGGAAAAGGTGGGAAAGTGAAAGGGAAGAGGGAAGAAGCGGAGAAGTGGTTATTTTGTCAGGCTCTGGATTTCGCCGGCCCAGCCGGGCGGCGGGGGGTTCTTCTTGAACCAGAGGGCGCGGGCCTTCAGCCACGAGGCGGCGGGGTCGTCCTCGGGGAGGGTGTCGAGGAGGTCGATGGCGTCGTCCCATTCCTCGTGGTTGAACTGGTTGAGGGCGCGCTCGTAGGTGCGCGCGTCCTCGTCGCTGATGCCCGAGCCTCCCATCTCGCGGGGCAGGACGAGCTCGTGGATCGGGTAGCTTTCGGCGAAGCCGGCCGGCCGGATCAGGCAGAGCTGGCGGAAGCTGCGGTTTCCCGTGTCCTTGATGCGGCGGTAGGTCTCGTCGGAAATGAGAACGGGCACGCGGAACTCCTTGGCGATGCGCTCGAGGCGCGCCCCGAGATTCGCGACGCTTCCGAAGACGCTGATGTGCCATTGCTGGCTCGGTCCGGTCTTGCCCACGGCGATGCGGCCGGTGCTGATGCCGATGCGGACCGCGGCCATGTGGCGGTTCTGCTCCTCTTCGAATTGCACGCGGTGGGCGAGGCGGCGGATGATGGCCTCGGCCGCCTCGACCGCGAGGAGGGCGTGGTCCTTGTTTTCGTCGCCGAAATTCGGCCAGCCCCAGAGCCCGAGCGCGCCGTCGCCGGCGAAGTCGGTGACGACGCCGCGGCTGCGGAAGACCTCCTCGGTGATGAGGCCGACGACCTTCTGGTTCTCGTCGAGGCGCTCGAGGATCTCCTCGTCGCTCTTCGCCAGCTCGAGGTGGCGGGAGTGGCCCCGGCGATCGACGAACATGACGGTGCAGTCCACCATCGCGGGCTCGAGTTCGGACTGGTCGCGGATGCGGAGGATCTTGCGCAGGCCGGGGGAAAAGTAGGCCGCCATCTGGTCCTGCATCTTCTGGTCGGCCCGGGCCGAGAGGAGGCTCGCGACGAGCGATCCGATCAGGCGGATGAAGGGAACGAAGGCCGCCGCGGCGGTGCCGGAGGCCTGGCGCGTCTCGACATAGAGGAAGACGGGGCGGCGCTGTGCGTCGCGGTAGATCGCGGCTGATTCGTCGAGGCGGGCCACCGGGATGATCATGACCCAGTCGATCTTGTCCCCGAGGCTCTCCGCGGAAAAGACGCGGTTGTTGTCCTTCGACGCCCAGATCCGGATGTCGGCCGGATTGGGCTTGGTGAGCTGGATGCGGTTGAGGAGGGTCCGGCTCGGCCGGAAGTCGGCGCGGGCGAAGGGATCGGGATTGAGGATCTCGAACCCGACCCCGTCGTCGTTCTTTTCCACGGCGATGAAGACCGCGGTGACGCCCTTTTGTCCGGGAAGGGCGTTCTCGAGAAAGACGGCGGCGCGGGTGAAGAGGTCCTCCTCGTCGGTCCAGCCGCTCAAGACCTGCTGAGGCAGCTCCCGCTGGAGGAGCTTCAACTGGAGCCGCAGGCTGTATTCGTCGAGCTGCTCGACCTCGTCGTAGTCCTGGCGGGTCGCGTTCGCGGGGGCGTCCTCGTAGGCCTCCTTCTCGCGGTCGCGCTCCTGGTGATAGCGATCCAGCTCGCCCTCGAGGTCGCCGAGGGACTTGAGCCAATAAACGGCGGTGTTGCCTCCGGCCCCGAAGACGAAGGACTCGCCGAGGCGGAGCTCGACCGGCTCGACGAGGGGATGGCGTTCTTTCGTTCCGACGTTGGCATGGAGGAGGTTCGGCGTGCCTCGTCCGGTGAGGGCGGGAAGACGCCGGATCGTGAGGTGGTCGTCCTCGTCGCGCACGGCCTCGCAATGGTTCCGGCTCACGAGACGGTCGTCCCAGGTCACGCGGAGGAGATCGACGGACTCTCCGTCGAGGCTTTCGGGCTTCCGGCCGATGCGCAGGGGCCGCCCGATGACGGCCTGGGCCACCGCCATTTCCCGTGGGTTCTCCAGATTGACCGCGACAAGATACATGGGGACGGAGCGGAACTCACACCGGCGAGCCCGGAGCAAACGCCTTCCGGATGAAGGGAATGATGGATCGCGCGGCTTCTTCGATCGTGATTTCGCGGCCGCTTTCTCGGGAGAGGGAGGTCATGGTGACGTTGGCAATGCCGCAGGGGGTGATGGCCTCGTAGCCGGACAGGTCGCTGGATACGTTCAGGCCGAAGCCGTGCATGGTGATCCATTTCCGCACCCCCACCCCGATGGAGGCGAGCTTCCGGTCCTCGATCCACACGCCCGTGAGACCTTCCCTGCGACCCGTTTTCATACCAAAACCGTCCGCGAACGCAATCAAGAACGACTCGATGCGCCTCAGATAGTCGTGCAGATCCCGGCCGTGGACGTTCAGGTCGAGGATGAGGTAACCGACGAGCTGGCCCGGACCGTGGAAGGTGGCCTGTCCGCCACGGTTGATCTCGAAGACGGGATGCGGCAGCCCGACGGGATCGCGGAGGCTGCTCTGGTCGCGGGTGCGGCCGATCGTATACACCGGTTCGTGCTCGAGGAGGAGGACGGTGTCCCTGATTTCCCCGCGATGACGCTGCTCCACAAGCTCGTTCTGCAGGTCGAGCCCGTCGGCGTAGGAAATAGTCCCGAGCCAGCGAAAATCCATGATGTGACGACTCTACACCCGGATGGGGAGGGAAGTCGAACGGCGGGTTGTGGTGGTGGCCTATGGGTATCGCATCAATTCTTGAAATCCGCATCAGATGCGATTAGCGTCGAATGATGCGAACGACCCTCGATATCGATCCTGACATCCTCGCGGCAGCCAAGGAGATTTCACATCGCACCCGTCGCAGCGCGGGGCGGGTGATCTCGGATCTCGCGAGGAAGGCGCTTTCCGCCGAATCACCGCCGCCCCGATCCAAGGGAGCGGTCGTCAACGGTTTTGAAACGATCCCCGCCGCGGGTCGGGTCGTCACCCCGGATTTGGTTTCGACGCTTCTCGAGGAGGACGTGTCGTGATTTCGTTGCTCGATGTGAACCTGCTCGTCGCCCTCTTCGACGAGGCCCACGTTCACCATTCCCGCGCCCACGAGTGGTTGAAGAAAAACCGCTCGAAGGGCTGGGCGACGTGTCCGATCACGCAGAACGGCTGTCTGCGAATTCTCTCGCAACCGGGCTATCCGGGCGCGATTCCGGTCGCCGACATCACGCGCCGCCTTCGGCAGGCGACAAAGGCCGGTGACCATCACTTCTGGATGGACGAAGTGAGCCTTTGCGATCCGGCGCTCTTCGATCCGGTCCGGGTGCTTTCTCCGAAGCACCTCACGGATCTCTATCTTCTTGCGCTTGCCACGAGGAAGGGAGGCCGTTTGGTGACCTTCGATCAAGGCATTCCCGCGGAAGCGGTGAAGAAGGCGACATCCACGAATCTGGTCGTCCTCTGAGAGATCCGCCCTTCTCACGGCACCTCGTCCACCGTCTCGTCGCGCTGGTAGATCGGCAGCTGCCGGTAGGGCACGGTGAAGGACAGCACCATCATCGAGGTGCCGTAGGTGCCGCCGTTGCGTCCGTTCGACCAGGAGCCGTTCGCCTGCTGCTTCGGGAGGTATTCCTGATACATCCAGTCGGCATATTGGGCCCAGTGCTTGCCGCCGAGCTGGAACATGCCCTGGGCGTTGTAGTAGTTCGCGTAGTATTCGTGCGCGTTGTTGATGATCTGCTGGCGGACCTTGTAGATGTAGTCGCCCGAGCGGGGCAGGGATTCCTCGTTGTGGCGCCCGCAGAGGGCGAGGCAGAGGAGTCCGCAGCCGGTGAGCGTCTCGGAGTGGCCCCACGGGTCGGTGTAGCCGAAGCGTCCCTCCTTCCGGTCGTGGTTGCGGAGGACGTAGGCGACGGCCTTCTCGATCGCGGCATCGGGCACCTGGGCGCCGTTCAGCTTCGCGGAGCGCAGGGCCATGAGGGCCCAGCCGCTGCAGGAAAGGTCGGAGTCGCGCGAGTCGGGCTTGTAGCGCCAGCCGCCGTCGTGACTCTCGTTTTTCACGACGGCCTGGGCTTCGAGGAGGAGTTTGGTCGCCTTGGCGAGGACGGGGTCGATGCGCTCCTGCATCTCCGGATCCACCATGCCGCTGACTTCGGAGAGGAAGAGCGTGGCGATATTGTGGGCATACATCAGGCCATGACCCGAGTCGCCCTTGTCGAGGAGGCCGTTGCTGCGCTGGCTTGAGAGGACGTATTCGAGACAGCGGTCGATGTTTTCGGCATATTCCCCGAAGCCGGGGGTGTAGCCGGCCGAGAGGTAGGACATCCCGACGAGGGAAACGATGCCGACGGAGCGGCCGTAGGAGTCGGTGTGGGTGCCGTCCTCCGACTGGTTCGTGGCGAGGTAGCGCAGGGCTTTTTCCACCGCCGCCTCGATCGCGGGCTGGTGTTTCTGGAAGACGGTCTGCGAGGTGGTTTCCTGGGCGAGGGCGGGAACGGCCACGAGGAGAAGGGCGGTCGAGAAGAGACTTTTCATGCCTTGGGAGGTGGCATGGGCATCGTGCCCATGCATCGTGTGTCGAGGTGGAAGAGCGGTTGAGGCTTGAATGGTTCCTGATCGTCAAGGGGAGGCGCATGGGCTGGGAGCCCATGCCACGTCTCGTTCATTTTCCTTTGCCCGCTTCCTTCGCGATGACCTGGAAGTAGCGTCCCACCAGTTCCCGGTATTCGGCGGGGAGATCGGTCTCGATCGCGGTGGCGTTGCCTCCGGCGAGGGCACCCTTGAAGCGGGCCCAATCCTCCGCGCTGATGCCGAGATTCCGCAACTCCGGCGGAAGGCCACTGCCGTCCATGTCGGCGGTCTTCTTACCGGTCTCGTTGAGGTCGAGGGAATCGGGTTCGCCGGTGAGATCCTGGTCCGGCTGTTGTTGGTTGGGCCCGTCCGGTTTGGGCTGTCCGGGCTGTCCCGGCTGGCCGCCGAGCTTCTGCATCGCG
>JBILDO010000094.1:0-16107 GCA_044352585.1 Verrucomicrobiales bacterium | reverse complement strand
CCGAGGATGCGTGCAGTGCTCATGGGATGGTGGAGGGACTTGGAACGAAGCGGGGTGGAGAGAGCGGATGGGGGACTTCGCTAGAATCGGGCATTTCGGCGAAAGGACAACATTTTTTGTCTGATTTATAATTTGCATTCGGATTTATTTTTTGTCGGTTTTGGCGGCCAATCTGCGGGCTTGCTCCGCCCGGCTTTCCTGTGTAGGGATTTTCATGGTGGAGGCGTGTTTTGGTTTTGTTTTCCAACACACGATGAACCGGATCGTCCGCCGGTCCACCACACACCACCACATCTCCCCTCGCTTCAGGCGGTTCTTCTCAGCTTCGCTTAGCGGGGGTGGACAGGTGTCCAATTCGTAACTTCCCCGCATGAAGTGGCAGATCCTCGCGATCGGCAAGCCGTCCCTCGCCTATGCCAAGGCCGGGGTCGAGGAGTACTGGAAGCGGCTTTCGCGCTACGCCACGGTCGAGTTGCTCACCGACTGGAAGGACTCGGGTTCCGCGAAGAACAGCGAGGTCCTTCTCGCCGCGAGCGAGGGTGCGATCCGCATCGCCCTCGACGAACGCGGCGAAGCCTGGACCACCGGGGCCTTCGCCGAGAGGGTCCGCGGATGGCAGAATGGAGGCGTGAAACGCGTCGCCCTGCTCATCGGAGGCGCCGACGGCCACAGTCCCGTCCTGCGCGGGGCCGCGGACCACGTTCTCTCGCTCAGTGCCTTCACCCTGCAGCACGAGCTCGCCCTCGTCGTCCTCCTCGAGCAGATCTACCGCGTCCATACCCTGCTTAAGGGCGAGCCGTATCACCGATGAAGTTCCCCCCAAAGGACGCGATGCCGCCCGAACGCCACGGTATCCGATACGGCGGCTTCTTTCCCAGAATGCACGCATGAGATCCGTTCTTTCGCTTCTTCTCTTTGCCGCGGGAACCGCCGCGCTGCCGTATCTTCGCGCCATCGACGAGGGTCGTTCGCTTTACATCGAGGGCTACGCCAGTGACGTGAGCTACGCACCCGGGGAGGAATTGCAGCTCCATGTGTCGACGACGTCGCCCGTCGCCTCGCTCACGATCGCCCGGGTCGGCAAGGATCGCACCGTCGTCCACGAGGTCCCGAAGCTGGAGGGCCTCCTCGAATACCCTGTGCCGGTCAATGCCTCATCGCACGCCTGCAACTGGCCCGTGGCCTTCCGGATGCCGATCCCGGCGGACTGGAAGAGCGGCTACTACGAGGTCATGATGAAGGTCAGCGACAAGGGCGGCACCTTCACCCAGCGCAACACTCGCACCGCCGAGGCCATCTGCTTTTTCGTCCTGCGCCCGACGGAACCGGGGAAAAACAGCCGCATCCTCCTCCAGCTCGCGACGCACACCTACAATGCCGACAACAACTGGGGCGGCTCCAGCGTCTACGCCTATCACGGCCGCGCCGGATTGCAGCGTCACCGCGTTTCCTACCATCGTCCTCCCTCCTCACAATATGCACGATGGGAACAACCCTTCGTCGCGTGGGCGGAGGAGAATGGATACGCCCTCGACTTCGCGACCAATCTCGACCTCGAGCTGCGGCCCGATCTGGTGAAGCCCTATAAACTCCTCCTCAGCCTCGGGCACGACGAATACTGGTCCGCGCCGATGCGCGACACGGTCGAGGGATTCGCCGCCGCGGGTGGGAATGTCGCCTTTTTCTCGGGCAACACCTGTTGCTGGCAGGTGCGTTGGGAGCCCGAGACAAAATCTTTTCTTTGCTGGAAGCAGTGGTTCAACCAGGACGAGCTCTACACCTCGACGGCGAAGATCATCCCCACCCTCGCCACGCTCTGGAGCCATCACCTCGTGGGACGTCCCGAAAACACGATGACCGGTGTCGGTTTTCTCCACGGCGGCTTCCACAAAAGCCACGGCCAACTCATGGACGGCAGCGGCACCTACGCCGTGCACCGGCCCGAACACTGGCTCTTCGAGGGCACGTCATTGGTGAAGGGACGGGAATTCGGAGGCAGGGACACCATCGTCGGATACGAGTGCGACGGTTGCGAGATCGAGTGGCGCGACGGACTGCCCTTTCCCACGCATCGCGACGGAACGCCGGAGGGCTTCACCATTCTCGCGACCGCGCCGGCGAAGTGGGCGCCGGGCGACAGCTGGTGGTACGAACGCTGGCCCGGCCCCGCCCACACCGGTCACGCCGTCCTCGGTCTCTACACCACCGCGGCCGGAGGCACCGTCGTCACCTGCGGCTCCACCGACTGGACCCACGGGCTGAAGGGCGGCGACGAGGCCGTGATGCGGATCACGAGGAACGTGCTGGAGCGGCTGGGGAAATAGGCGTCCCTCACCCCACCGCCGTCATGACCCGTCGCGCGAGTTCCGCGAAGGCGGCGGAGATCGCATTCGTCGAGGGGTCGAGCGTGGCGATGGGCTCGCCGCGGTCGGCGCGGTCGCGCGTTGCGATGTCGATCGGGATCTGCGCGAGGAGCGGCACCCCGAGGCGGGCGGCTTCGTCGGCCCCACCGCCTTCGCCGAAGATCGGATACTTCGTGCCGTGCTCGCACTCGAACCAGGCCATGTTCTCGACGATCCCGGTGATGGGGACGTTGACCTTGCGGAACATCGAGGCGGCCTTGCGGGCGTCGATGAGGGCGACCTCCTGCGGAGTCGTGACGATGAGGCTGCCGCTCAGGGCGACGGTCTGGACGATGGTGAGCTGGATGTCGCCGGTGCCCGGAGGCAGGTCGAGGACGAGGTAGTCGAGCTCGCCCCAGAGGCACTGCCGCAGGAACTGCTGGGTGTAGCGGGTCGCGAGCGGACCCCGCACGATCACCGGCGAATCCTCGCCGAGGAGAAAGCCCATCGAGATCGCCTTGATGCCGTGCGCCTCGATCGGGACGATCTCGTTCTGCTCGGTGGCGAGAGGCTGCTGGTCCCCGGCCCCAAGCATGAGGGCGATGCTCGGTCCGTAGAGGTCGCAATCGCAGAGACCGACCTTCGCTCCGGTGCGGCTGAGGGCGATGGCGAGGTTGGTCGACACGGTCGACTTGCCCACGCCGCCCTTGCCGCTGGCGACGGCGATGACGCGCTTCACGCCCGGAATCGAGGTCTGCGCCGCGGAGGGATTGCCCGCGACCGGTTCGGGCGGATCCTTCAGGTCGAAGTCGATCACGACCTTGCCGACGCCGTCGAGCGATTGCATCGCCTCCTCGATGCCCTGGTGGATCGCCCGGGGCACGGCGGGGTCGCGGGTCGCGAGGCTGACGAGCACGGTGACATCGTTTCCGCTGACGTCGACGCGCTTGACGAGGCCAAACGAAACGATGTCGCGACTGAAACCGGGATAGGGGACTTGCTTGAGCTTTTCCCGAACGGATGCTTCGGTGATCATGGGCCGTGATGGAGAGGGAGTCTCCCGATAGGTGATTACGGCGCGAAGTCCAGTGCGGAGACATGGGAATGACGGAAGCGACCAATTTGATGAAAAAAGCCGCCGGGGTTCTTTTCCCCGATTCGGAAGCCGAGCAGGAGACGTTTCTGCGCGTGCTTCTCGCTCCGACACCGCGCGGCAGTGCCGTCGTCTGGACGGGACCGCGCCGCGAAGGGGAGCTCGACACGGTCGGGCGCGACACCCTGCCGTCCTGGCTTCCCGAGGTGATCGAGGTGGTGCGGCCCGGGGTGAAAGTGGGGCTCAGTCCGGCCTACGCGGCCGGCGAGATCTACCCGCTCGACCTTTCCTCGGTGATCACGGGCTCGGCCATGCTCGTGGCCGGCACCGCGCTGCCCGCGTCGCCGCGGGTCCTCGACCTCTGCGCCGCGCCGGGCGGGAAATCCATCCTCGCCTCGGTCCTCTTGCGGCCGGGTCTGATCCTCGCGAACGAAGTCGAGGGCAAGCGCCTCGGCATGCTGCGCCACAATCTTTCGCGCTGCCTGATCGGACACGCCCACACCCAGCGGCTCGATCCCGCGGAAATCTCGCGCCTTGCCCCGGGGGCCTTCGACCTCTGCCTCGTCGACGCGCCCTGCTCGGGACAATCGCTCCTCGCCAAGGGCATCGAGAATCCCGGATGTTTCCATCCCTCGACGGTGAAGGGGAACGCGCGGCGCCAGTCGCGCATCCTCGCGGCGGCGGCGGAGACGGTGCGGCCGGGCGGCTTTCTCCTCTACACGACCTGCACCTTCGCGGCGCGGGAGAACGAGGGGGGCGTCGCGAAGCTGCTCGAATCGCGTCCCGATTTCGCCGCGGTGGAGGTGCCGCATCTCGCGGACCTGCGTTCCCCGCTCGTGGAGTGGCCGTGTTACCGGGTCTATCCGCACCGATCCGCCGGCGCGGGCGGGTTCGCCGCGCTCCTGCGGAGGGCGGGTGAGGCCGTCGATCCGATCGACGAACCCCTTTCACCGCCCCTGCTCGATTACCCCGTGGCCTCCTCCGGGTCCTGAAGCGAGGTGGCGGACCGGTGGACGAAGTCCTCGGCCTCGCGCACCGCGGACCGCGAGATCGTCGGAAGATCGCGGGGCGTGACGGCGAGACCCGGCGCGCAGGACCGGAACTCGCCGGTGTAGGTGAATTGTGGGTTGGTCAGGATCGCGGCGGGTGGTCCCGACTCGAGGAGACCGCCCTCGAAGAACACCGCCACGCGGTTGGCGAACCGCTCGACTCCGCGCAGTGTTCCCGTCGTGACGAGGATGCCGATCCCGAACTCGTCGCGGACCCGGCCGAGCAATTCGTGCCAGGCGTCCTCGGCGAGCGGGTCGAGGTCGGCCGAGACCTCCTCGCTGATGAGGAGGCGTGAGTCGAGGAGGATGGCGCGGACCACGGCGAGGCGGGCGCGCTCCAGCGCGGAGAGCTCGACGAGGGAACGGGGAAGCAGCGCCTCGGGCTCGAGGAGTCCCGCGTTGAAAAAGACGTCACCCCAGTCGCGCGCCGCCTCCCGTCCCCGGGCGAGGCGGCGCACTTCGCGCAGCCATTGTCGCACGGTGCGTCCCGGATCGGGAGGGGCCGCGGCCGCATTCGCGACGACCGTGACCGGACCGCGTCTCAGGGCGGAAAATCGGTTCCTCCTGCCGCCGGGGAACTCCTCGCCGCAGACCCGGAGCGATCCGGCGAGGACCTTCACGCGCGGATCGGCGATGCCCGAGGCGAGGCGGGCGAGGAGGGATTTGCCGCTGCCGGTCTCGCCGGCGAGGACGAGGATCTCGCGGGGCGAAAGCGAGAGGGAGACGCGGCGGAGGCCGATCTGCCTCTCGCCAAGGACGCCGGGGATCTCCACGGTGAGATCCTTCACCTCGAGCAGGGGCTGTTCGTTGGTGTCCATGTCAGGATCGTCAGAGGATGCGCGGGAGCGGTCCGGTGCGCAGGGCCACGGAAACGCGCCAACCGAGCAGGGAGAGGGCGAGAACGACGCCGGTGGCGAGCACTCCCGGATAAATCGCCATCCAGGGGGCCTCGATGAGATACGCCTGTCCGTGCGCGACCATGAGTCCGACGCTGAGCCGCTCGCCGGTGAAACCGAGAAAGGAGAGCGACATCTCCGCGAGAACGGCGACGGGGACGAGGGTGGCGAAGACGCCGGGCAGTTTCCGCAACACCCGGGGCAGGATGCGGCCGAGGACGATCTCGCGGCGCGACAGGCCGAGGATGCGGGCCGCGACGAGGTCGAAGCCTTCCTCGCCTTCCCGGAACCATGCGGTCAGCACGGGCGCGAGATGCAGGGCCACGACGCCCGCGATTCCGGCGATGGCGAGGAGGAGGCTGCCCCCGGGGATTCCGGTGAGGAGGGCGAGGCCCACCATCCCGGGCACGAGGCCGCCGGTCCGCGCGGCCCGCTCGAGCCAGTCGAAGCGCCCGTCCTTCTGGTCGAAGACAAACAGGCTCGTCAGGAGCAGGGCGAGTGCGATGCCGAGCGAGACTGCGACGACCGCGGCCGATACGGAGGTGGCCATGGCGTGCCGGCTCAGCTCGAAGAGGTCGGCTCCGTTCGGTCCCGTGCCGAACCAGTGGGCCTCGTCCGGCGCCTTCCACTCGGGAATGGCGCGCGCGCCGTAGAGCTCCCCGGGACGGATGTCGCCCCCGACGCCGCCCGAGTAGAGCCAGCCGAGCAGGAGGAAGTAGGGAACCGAAAGGAGGAAGGCCCTCCGCATCTGCCAGACCCGGACGGCGACGCGGCGCACGAGACGCGCCACTTTGGATTGGCGGCGGTTCATCGGGTGGAAGACGTGGGCGAGAGAATCTCGCGCAGAAAGGTGGCAACGGTGGCCAGCGCGGTGAGCGAAAGGGATGCGAGGAGAATGCCCGGATAACTGCCGAGCCGGATCGATTCGACGAGGAGCGATCCGATGCCGGGATAGCGGAAGGCGGGCTCGAGCACGACGAGACCGCCGAGCAGCGCGGGCAGGGCGCGGTCCGCGAGGGCGAACAGCGCACTCCGCGAGCGTCGCAAGGCGCGGCGGTAGAAGATCTCCTCGTCCGGGGCCCCCGCGATGAAGGCGCTCCGCAACCAGGGCCGCGCCACCTCGCGCTCGAGCACCGCGGCCACCGCGCGGATCTGCCAGGCGGCGCCGGCGGCGAGGGCGGGAAGCGCGACGACCGCGGCATGCCACCACGCGAGCAGGTCGGGGCCGCGCTCGACGACGAGATCGTTCGCGAAGCCGGGCCGCTGCCAGTGGAAGTAGGAATAGATCGCGACGAGACCGACGAACCAGAATCCGGGGGCGCAGGCAAATCCGGCGAAGGGGGCGGCGAGCAGCGTCGCGACGCGCTGCCGCCGGAGGCGCGCTCCGAGGATGCCCCAGCTGTAGCCGATGAGAAGCACCGACGGAACCGCGAGAAGGAGAATCCGTCCGCTGGCTTCCCCCCGTTCCCTCAGCAACCGGCCCCAGCCGGCGGGGCGTGGGGACAGTTCGGCCGGAACCGCTCCGTAGGCGGCCGGGTCCCAGACATGAACCTTGGATCCCGCGAGCACGACGAAGGAAAACTCCATCAGCAGGAGCAGTCCGATGGCCGCCGCGGTGAAGCGGATCGAGGCCACGAGGCAGCGCTGGAGGAGGTGCCGGATCATGGTTCAAGGAACGGGTTCCGCCGTCTTCACCCACCAGGGGCGCGAATCACGCAGCCCCCCTTTGCCGACCGTCACCGGAACGGGGGCGTCCGATCCGGGGGGGCGCATCGCGACCGCTCCCTTCCGGCAGGTGACGATGCGCCCGCTGTCGCACAGGAACAAGGAGGGCTGCAATCGCGCGAGGGTGCGGTGGAGGGCGCCGGTGCTTTCGGTGATCTTCACCGGATCGGATTCCGCGCGGAGTCGGTCGAGGATCGCATCCACCTCCGCATCGCGCAGGCCGCTGAGATTGCCGCCGCCGGGTCCGGCCGCGGAGGAATGCCAGAGTTCGCGGCGATCGCGCCCGAGCGGCAGTTCCCAGCTCAGGAGCACGGCGTCGAACTCGCGCCGCGGGAGCCGGTTGGCGACGATCTCATTCCAGGGCAGGGCCTCGATGCGCGCCTCCACCCCGACCGCGGCCCATTGTTCGGCGAGCCCCCGGGCGAGGCGGAGATGTCCGGCATTCGCGGCGTTGACCATGAGGGAAAATGCGAGCGGTTTTCCCCCGGAGTCCTTTCTCAGGTCGCTCCCCTCATCGAGGGTGAAGCCCGCTTCCTCGAGGAGGTTGCCGGCCCCTCGCGGATCATGCAGCGGAAGAAGGAACGGCTCGGCCACGTGAGGCGAGGCGGGAAAGAAGAGGCTCGTCACCGGGGTTTCGAATTCAGTGGTGCGATCCTCGAGCAGTTCAGCCGGATTGGCGGCCCGGGCGAGCGCGGTGCGCACCTCAAGGCGGTCGAAGGGGGTACGCTCGAGATTCCAGACCACGAGATGCTGGAAGCGCGCGACATCGCGGATCGTTTCGACGGTGCCGGGATTGCGTTCGCTCCAGTCGGTGAAACGCTCGTCCGGCTCGATCGCGTCGAGGGTTCCGGAACGCAGGGCGAGGAGGATCGATTCCAGCGAATGAAAACGGCGGTAACGAAGGCGGGGCTCCTGCGGCGTGCCGAGGTGATAACCGGAATGAGCCACGAGTTCGACTCCGCCGTCGCTGCGGCGGCGCTCGATCCGATAAGGACCGAGTCCGACAGGCTCTTCGAGGTATCGTTCGTAGGCGGCCGCGGCATCGGCGCCCTTCGCGCCGGAGAGCAGGTGTGCGGGGAGGAGCGGCAGCCGTTCCCAGCTTTCCAACATCGAACCGGGAAGATCGCCGCACCGCAGCCGCAGCCGCAGGGGCGAGATCGCCACGAGCGATTCCACGAATTGGAAACTTCCCGCAAGCGGCAGCGGCGATCCGGGTGCGGTGAGGGTGTCGAAGGAAAAGACGACGTCGGCGGAGGTGAAGGGCGTGCCATCGTGCCACATCACGCCCGGACGCAGGTCGAGGAGCATTTCGCTGGCGGAGGTGTGGCAGCGTTTCCCCACTTCCTCGAGGACGGGGTGCGTCGCGGGATTCGATTCCAGATAGAGGCGCAGGTCCGCGAGGGCCCGGTCCGTCTCGCCGCGGACGAAGAGATTCGCCTCGCGGTCGCCGTTGAACTCGAGCATCCGCACCTGGCCCTTTTCCACCGAAGCGTCGAGCCAGGCGTTCACGAGCTTTTCGACCGAGTGATCGGCCTTCACCCTGACCAAACGATAATCGCCGAGCAGTTCCTCGGGCAGGGCTTCGAGGAGCGCGGCCTCGAGATCCTTTTTCATGCCCTCGAAGGCGGCGTTGATGACCGATCCGGACCGCTCGAGCGCGATCGGTCGGGGACCGCGCCGCGGCGCCTCACCGGCAAGAATGCGGGCCTCGGCCTCGCCGGCGGCCTCCTCGCTCTCGCAGCGGATCGTGACGACGGTGCGCGAGGTCCAACGCTCGAGCAGGTTGGGTCGCAGGTTCAGCTGCTCATCGCGCCGCAGGAGGGGCTCGAAAAGCAGGCCCGCGATTTCCCCCTCGATCCCGTCGGCGGGCGTGAGCGGACTGACGAAGCCGACCGGGGCGTTGATGGCATGGACGAAGGCGTCCGATTCCCGCACCAGTTGGAAGTCCGACACCGTTCGGAAGAGCCAGGCCCCGCCGAAGCCCAGCCAGAGCGGCGACGAGAAGAAGATCCAGCGCAGCCAGAACATGGCCGGAGCTTAGCGCTAAGGACAGGGAATGGGAGAAAAATCCTTCGGAAAAGTGAAGGATTTCCGCGAGGCAAGCCCGCGCCAACTGAGTGTCCTCATTCCGCCGCCTCAAAGGAAGTCGCGAACCACGGTGCGAGATCGGGTCGGAAAAGATCGTCGATCCGGGACGCCCGGTTTGCCGCCGCATCGGACTCGAGGGGCACGAGCCGGAGACGGTAGCGTTTGCCGGGCTCCAAGGCCGCGGCCGGCTCGAGTTTGCGGTCGCGGAAGGCCCAGAAGAAGACGAGGTGCTCCTTGCCGTCCCCGTCGGCGAACACGGTCGAGACGATCGCGGACGCGTAGGGGGTCAGGGCCGGGTCCTCGATCGGGGATTGTTCGCGAAGGGTCAGGGTGATTTCGTTCGCGGCCGGCGCGGTCGGAGTCGCGACCCCGCGTCCGATTTCGACCGACCGCCATTCGATCCCGGCGCGTCGGGAGGGCAGTTCCGGCAGGAGAAGATCGCGGGCCGAGAGCACCCAGACGACCGTCTTGACGCGGGCGAGCCGTTCCGGTGGGAGGGCCGCGAAGGCCTCGCGCACCGCCGTGGCGCCGCCGCCGTTCACCGCGAGCACCTGCGCGGGACGTCCGAGGGCGAGGGCCAGATGCGAGGCGAAGCCCGCCCCGATCGACGTTTCCCCCTCCGCTCCGAAGCCCAGCGACGGATCCTCGAAGACGTTGACGAAGCTGTCGCCTAACAAAACCACGTCGGAGCCGGAGTCGCCCGCGACCGGTGCGCCCGTCGCCGGATCGAGGACACGCCGCAGAGTGGCGCGTTCCGGAGCGAAGACGGGATCGTTGTCACCGAGGTCGAACATCTTCACGAGGTCGCCGCGGTGTTCGCGTTCGACGGACTCGACCCGGTACGGTGCCGGACCCGACCCGGTCGGATGGCCGATCCGCGCGGCGACTTCGCGGGCGGCGGCCTCCATTGTCGCTGGGGTCCAGTGGGTGTCCTGCTTCAGGTAGCGTTCCGCGTCGGCCCCGCGAGATTGCATCAGGGGAAGGAGATCGACGAATCCGATCCCGGCCGCGGCGAGGTCGTCGGCCGCCTCGGTCCAGGCCGGCGGCGCCGAAACTCCCGGGGCGAGTCCGAGTCCCTCGCGGCAGACCATCGGTTTCGTCGGCACGGGCACGAAGACGAGGGTGAGGTTCCGTTTCGCGAGCTGGGCGGCGAAATCCTTGATCACCGGCACGGGCGGCTGCCAGGCGCGCTCGGACCGTTCGCGGGCGACCGAGGGAGGCTCGACGTGGTAGGGGCCCTTGCCGAACACGGCCTCGAGATCGGGCCGGTAATAGAGCCATCCGCCGCGGCCCGCGAAGACCCGCTGATTTCCGGCATCGAGGTGACGGGTGACGAAGATCTGGTCCCCGCGCCGCCATTGCTCGAGCAGCGGGAGTTTTTTCGACGCTTCGTCGAGGGCGGCGAGTCTCGCCTTCACGTCCGCGGCGGGGCGATCCGAGGGATCGGGACGCAGCGAGGGCACGAGGAGGGAGGCGGCCGGGACGAGCAGGAAGACGAGAAATGCTCCGATGGCGAGGAACTGACCGATGCGTCCGACGCGCACCTCGTCCTCGAGCCAGTCGTGTTCGTAGGGATCCTTCATCTCAGAACTGGAAGTAGAGAAAGGGATTGAAACCCTGCAGGGCCATCACCCGGACACTGACGACGAGGAGGACGAGGCCGAGGGCGACCTTCGCTCCGGTGACCCGTTCCAGGAACTGGCCCGAATTCGGGAGGAACCAGGCCACCGCGGCGCACGCGCCGAGCTGGACGAGGCTCGAGGGCGCGTGGAGGACCGCGCCGAGGACCGCGGCCGCGGAGGCGTCGCCGGATTTTCCGAGCATCGCCGCGAGATAGGCGAGGGCCGCGTCGAGGTCGGGCGCGCGGAAGAAGACCCATCCTGACAGAACCACCAAGGTTGTCGCGGCCCAGCCGGCGGCGCGCGGCACGGGGATGCGGCACCAGCTCTTTCCCCAGCGTTCCAGCGCGAGGACGAGCCCGTGCAGCCCGCCCCAGATCACGAAGGTCCATTGCGCCCCGTGCCAGAGCCCGCCGATGAGCATGACGAGGAGGAGATTCATGTAGGTGCGCGCCGATCCCATGCGGTTGCCGCCGAGGGGGATGTAGAGGTAGTCGCGCAGGAAGGTCGAGAGGGAGATGTGCCAGCGGCGCCAGAACTCGGTCAGGCTCGTCGAGCGGTAGGGCGAGTTGAAGTTCTCCGGAAAGCGGAAGCCCATCATCCGGCCGAGGCCCACCGCCATGTCGGAGTAGGCGGAGAAGTCGAAATAGATCTGCAGGGCGTAGGCGAGGATGCCGGTCCAGGCCAGGGGGGCGGTGAGCGACCCGGCCTCGAAGGCGAAGTCGGCGAGGCGGCCCATCGGGTTCGCGAGGAGGATCTTTTTGGCGAAGCCGTAGTTGAACCGCGTCAGGCCCGCGGTGAATCCCTCGAGGGAGTGGGTCCGCTCGCGCAACTGGTCCGCGACGGTGGCGTAGCGCACGATCGGTCCGGCGACGAGCTGCGGGTACATCGAGACGTAGCAGGCGAAGTCGATGAAGTTCCGCGCCCGCACCGCGTGGCCGCGGTAGAGGTCGATGGCGTAGCTCATCGACTGGAAGGTGTAGAAGGAAATCCCGACCGGCAGGACGATGTGGCTGAGGAAGGCCGGCATCTCCATCGAACCGAATCCGAAGACGGTCGCGACCTTGCCGAAATTCTCGGAGAAGAAGACGGCGTATTTGAAGAATCCGAGGATGGCGAGGTTCGAGCAGACCGAGGAGACGAGGGCGATCTTCCGCTGTTTGGGGCTCGCACCCTCGCGCGTGATGAGGTCACCGCAGACGTAGTCGATCAGCGTCGAGACGAGCATCAGCAGGGTGAACCACGGATTCCACCATCCGTAGAAGACGTAGCTGACGAGTGTGAGGACGAGGGAACGGCCTTCCTTCGGCGCCGCGTGGTAGAGCAGCAGCGCGATCGGAAGGAACCAGAACAGGAAAATGTGCGAACTGAAGACCAAGCGGCGTCCGCCGGTGGCGGCGGCGTCTTATTATGGGCGAAGGCGGTTCCACGACAAGCGCGGAGATGGTCGGGAGGAGCTCATGGACGGCAGGAAGCGGTCGTGCCCGGATCCCGGAATTCACGCAGCCCGGCGCGGACCGCGTCGTCGGAGAGTTGCGAAAAATCCACGTAAGAACCGCCGATGCCGCGGAAATCCGTCGGTGTCGCGGGGCAGATCACCTCGTCGGCGTCTCTCTCCAGTCTCGCGAGGGTCTCCGCGGGGGAAACGGGAACGGCAACGACGATCCGTGATGGATGCCGCCGCTTCACTGCTTCGATCGCGGCCGCCATCGAGGATCCCGTGGCGAGGCCGTCATCCACGAGAATGACGCAGCGACCTTGCACCGGAATGCCCGCGTCGCCACCGCGGTAGGCCCTTTCGCGGCGCTCGAGTTCGGCGCGTTCCCGCCGCTCGACCTGGGCGAAGGCTTCCCTGGAAACGCCGCTCATGGCAAGGACCCGGTCGTTGCGCAGACAGATGCCGCCGCCGGCGATGGCGCCCATGGCCAGTTCGGGTTGTTCGGGAAGACCGAGTTTGCGGACGATGAGAATGTCGAGATCGGTGCCGAGAGCCTGGGCGACCTCGACTCCGACGGGCACTCCGCCGCGGGGGAGGGCGAGGACGAGGACATCCTTTCGTCCCCGGTAGGGCGTGAGGTGAGCGGCGAGAATCCGGCCGGCGGCTTCGCGGTCGCGGTAGGGAAGGGTGGGGATCATGCTTGCGGGATCGGGAAAGGTGGAGTTGGCCGGGCTTCGCGCGGTTCCGGAAAGGGTGGGCGCACCGCAGCGTGGGAGGGGGGGATCGCACCGCGCGCTCAGCGGAACAATTCTAGGAAACGGTCCTCGTAGCGGTGGAAGACGTCGAGGCGGTCCAATTCGGCCTTCAAGTCATAGGCCTTCGAACGGTCGTTGGCCGCCCGCTTGAAGAGGGACTCGATCCGGTGGTGGTCCTCGTCGGAAAGTCCCGTTTCCCGCCGGGGGCTGCGCCTCCCCGAGGAACACGACCAGGTCATGCGCTCCGTTGGGATCCGCCCAGGAGAAAAAACGGTTTCGCGGAAGCCGGACCGGCTGGATCAGGCCGCCCTCCACGTCGATGTGATCGATGTCAAACAGCTCGCGCGAGGGGAATTCCGCGATCTGCGTCATCTTCAGCTTCGCCATCAGGTAATAGCACGCCCCGATCGCGACGCCACCCATGCCGGGCCACGCCGCGACCATCCAAGGCCGGTTGAGATCGACGGAGGAGGCACCCATGGAAAGGTTTTCGCGAAGAGCGTCTCTCTCAATCGAGGGCGAAGGTCAGCTTCGCATCGACGCGGTAGCGGGCGATTTTTCCTTCCTCGACCAAGGCGGTGATGTGTTCGACCCAGATACGGTTGACCGGATCGGCCGATTGGTCGGCCTTGCGCACCGTGTTCTTCAGAGCGTCCTCGATGGAGGCTCCCTCGGAGATGATTTCGATTACTTTTGCCGTCGACATGTCTTGAATGGGGTGGGGGTTTTGACGATGGCCTAGGGTGTCGCCGGGCGGAACCCGGCGCAATGCGTGGAAGTGGCGAATGACGATGGCGGATTTTCCGATCGGCGTGTACGAGAATCCCCGATCTCCTGCCGCCTTCTCCAGTGGAGATTCCGGCCCCGTCCGGAGAGTCGCTTTTGTGGCGGTTGCCAAGGATCCCCGATGCGCTCCGCCGGTTCCGCGAGCATGGACGGGCGTCCGCCGCCGTTCAGGGCCGCGGGCCGCGGTCGGGGGACGCGCTCATTCGAGGTTGCCGCTCTCGATCCATCGGATCGCGTAGCAGGTCAGGTCGGAGCTGTCCGCCAGCCCCAGCTTCTCCCGGATGTGTCCTCGGTGCGCGTCCACCGTCCGCGCGCTGATGTGCAGGTTCTCCGCAATCTCGCGAGGGTTCTTGCCGTGGCCGATCAGTTCGAAGATCTCGAGCTCGCGGTCGCTGAGCCGCTTCAGCGGGAATTTCGGGGTATGGGCCTTGCTGTTCCCGGCCATGGAGCGGAGGAGGTGATCGGTCACCGCCTGACTGGCATGAACGCCTCCCGCGAGGACGCGGCGAACCGCCTCCGTGATCAGAGCCGGGACGGATTCCTTCATCAGGTAGCCTTTTCCCCCGGCTCGGAAGACCCGTTCGGCGTAGATCAGTTCGTCGTGCATCGAAATCGCGATGACGGGGAGGCCCGGCTTCAGCGTGGCCAGGTCCTTGATCAGTTCGAGCCCGCTGCGCTCCGGGAAGCTCAGGTCGGTGACCACCACGTCGGGACGGGTTTGGGCTGCCAATTCGAGCGCTTCGCCCACGGAGGCCGCCTTGCCGCAGATCTCGAAGTCCGGTTCGTGGCCCAGCACGTAGGCGAGGCCCTCGCGCATCACGGGATGGTCGTCGGCGATGAGGATCCGGTGCATGACATGAGAGGCAAAGACCGCCCTGTTGTTTATAGACAATTTCCACGGACCGGCACAAGACCCATTCACGCGATCCGCGTGGAGGTTTCGCTACGCCCCGGGGGAAATCCGTTTGTTTCGCCCGGAGAGAACGGCGGCGGCGGCATCTCCGGGATGGGGGCGTGCCGCTCGGCCCGATGCTGCGGCCGAAACCGGTCTGTCAATGGAACGCCTCAAGCCGTCCCGGCGAGAACCCTGCCCCAGGCTCCTTGATGAATCGGGCCTTCCTTTTTTCTTGCCCGAGTGGACCGATCCTGATTCGCTTGAGGCTCCGGCGGATCCCCTCCGCGGGGGCGGACCGGGAGCGCTGTTGCTTGCCATGAAGAAAGGGCTATCGACAAAAAAATCCGCCTCCGGGAAAAATATTCTTGTATTGTCTTTGTATTTTCGTCAATTTACATCGTAAAACAGGACCCGAATTGAGCCAGCCTTGGGTTCAGTCCCGGGATTCCACCCTCCCTCTCTCGCCAATCCTCTCGCCAATCCTCTCGCCATGAAACTTCCGGAATCCCTCCAGCCGAGCCGGCTTTTTTCGAAGAATCGCCGGGGAGTCGCCCTCATCACCGTTCTCACCGTGATCGCCCTGACGACGATCCTCGTGATGACGTTCTTCACCCTCGCCACGAGCGAGCACCGGGCCTCGAACACCTATTCGCAGGGTCTTCAGGCGCAACAGGTCGCCGAGCAGGCAGTCAACCTCGTCATCGCCCAGATCCGCGAGGCGACGGTGCGGGAAGCCGGGGAGGCTCCAATCGCCTGGGCCTCCCAGCCGGGGGCGATCCGTGTTTGGGAGGAGAATGGGAATGTCGGATTCGCCTACAAGCTTTACTCGGACGATCTCCTCATGACGAAGGATTGGACCGATTTCCAGAAGGACTTCCAGGATGCGACGACCTGGAGCTCTCGCCCGGACCATTTTGTCGATTTGAATGAACCCGTCATCCGAGGGCAGAAGGTTTATTATCCGATCGTGCACCCGGCGGCCGCGACCGAGCCGAAGTGGCCCAAGCCGCTCGGGAAGGACTCGGACGGGATCGAGGGTTTCCGCTACAACGCGGACGGTCAGGTCTTGAGGGACGAGGGACCGATCGGGGGGCAGGCCTCGCGCATCGCCGGGGTGAACGGCCACGTGGCGATGCCGGTGCGATGGATTTACCAACTGGCCGATGGCACTCTCGGGACGCTCGATTCATCCGGTTCGGGAGGAGGTGGGGCGGGGGCATCCTTCCGTTTCAAACCGTTTGCCGGTAATAACGGATCCCCCTCCGCGCAAAATCCGATGGTGGCCCGGTTCGCCTTCTGGGCGGACGACGAGACCGCCAAGTTGAACATGAACGTTCATGCCGGAGGCCTGGCCTGGGATATTCCCAGGGCCTCTGGTGATATTGACATGGACATGGCGAAGCACCAGCCCACGCAGAAGG
>JBILDO010000035.1:0-53990 GCA_044352585.1 Verrucomicrobiales bacterium | reverse complement strand
ACGGGTTTGCCGGTTCTCAGGAGTTCCACGGCCTGCGCCTTGAACTCCTCGGTGTATCGTTTACGGGTCTTAGTGGCCATCATCTGATTTTGGTCTCTGATGGTCCAAAAAGCTAGCTCACCTCACTTCGAGAATTCCTTTCCAAGGGCCTTCTTACCAATGGATCCAAGAACTTTGGTGACAGGTCCAGCAGCCAAGATGGAACCAACACCCTGAGACACACCATCAGCTAGGAGGGTAGGATCCTCCAAAGCGTTGCCGACCGAATTAACCACATCTCGGCCAAAGCGACGAAACCCAGCAACGGTAAAGCCGTCCTACTTAGACTCTTCCTCAAAGAGTGCCGTGGTATCTCGCTGGTCTAATACACTGCGGTCCCGGTTGGCATTACGAAGAGAGTTGAGTGCAGGAGACTGTGTGTCTTGGATTGCTTGGTTCAGTCTTTGAACCTGCTCAGCAGCGAAGATACCAGCACGATCATTCACCGCACCAGCAGCGAGAGTGGGGATAGCAAGAACAGAGTTTGCAAGACCAGCTGCTACACCGGAGCCAGTGTCGTAAGCAGCTTCACCGAGGGAACGAGCACGCGTGTTACCTACGCGTAGTTCATTCTCAGCTTGGGATAGTTGATCAATATAGCTGTTCCCAAGCTCAGAACCGAACTGCCTACGAATATCGTCGTAGGTCATCGAACCCCCTCCGACCCCGGGCCTTCGGCGGGAAGGGAGCCGAGGGGTTGAAAAAGGAAATTCCTTCCCGTTTTCCGCATGAAGCGCCCTGGAAAGCCCTTCCAACTCCCCGGAAGAGCCAGATGAGGACACGGCCGCGAACCGCGTGATAGGCCGCGTGAACCTTCAATACTCCTCCCGCAACATCAACGTCGTCACCGACCGATCCCACTCGGTGATCACGTAAAACGAACCCGCTTCGGTATCGTATCGGCTCAAGAGCCTTCCGCCTTCCTTCAGGTCGAGGTCGTTCGCCCGCTTGTCGTCCTCCCCGAGATCGCCCCAATCGCCGCAATGATGGCGGTTCAGCAACCGGTCGATCTCCGCAGGGTCAAGCGCCAGTGCAGCCGCCCCGGCCGACAGGTAAACGTCGCCCAAGGGAAATAGTGGTCTCAGGATGCGAAAGCCCATCTTCGTGAAAGTCTTGGTTTCAGGGCTCAGGTTCAAGCGCGAAATCCGATCCGCCGGCCACCGGTTCTGCGACCGGAATGCTTCTCTTTAGCCGCCTTGGCCCGCTTGATTTCCCGAAGCAGCACTTCCTCCGTCACGACCCACTTTGCCGGATCAGGATCGCGACTTCCGGCGTGGATGGCGTTCAGGCAGATGTTGAGGATGTCCCCGCCGCTCAGGCCCCCGCTTTGTTCCGCGAGAGAACGCAGATTGGCCTTCACCCGCTCCGGGTTGGGTAGATGGAGGGCCAACAACTCCCGCCTCATGGAAGCGTCGGGAAGGCGGAACTCGATGTGCTGCTGCACCCGCCGCAGCAGGGCGTCGTCGTAATTGCCGAACAGGTTCGTGGTCATCACCACCACGCCCTCGAAGCGGTCGAGTTCCTGCATCAGGCAATTCCGGTTCTGGTTGATCGAGGTCGCGCACGATTCATCGAGGCTGACCCGCTTGGAAAGCAGGCTGTCGGCTTCGTCGAGGAAGAGAACCGCCCCGTGATGGGACGCTCGCTCGAAGGCCCGCTTGATGTGCTTGGCTGTGTCGCCCAGATACTTCGAGATCACAGACGAATAGTCCACCTGATAGAGCGGTTGGCCGAGCCGATGCGCCACGCCCTGGGCGGCTCGGGTTTTCCCGGTACCCGGCGGGCCGAAGAAATTGAGGATGCAGCGCCCCTGCTGAGGCTGGAGGCGGCTGATGCTCCAGACCTCCTCCAACTGATCGCGGATCTGAATGGCACGGAGGCCATCGAGGATTTGCTGCTTCACTCCGCGATGGAGGATCAGATCGCCGAGTTCGTGGCGCGACTCTGGGTGGACAACGACGCCCACTTCGGGTTCGTCCTCCTGCTGGGCCTCTCGGTTGCGGCGGCGCGGGTTGCGATGGTCGGCGGCGATGGCCGCATCGAGTGGCAGTTCGTCGAATTCGTGGATGGATGATTCAGGCATGATTTCGGGTTCTCGGGTTCGGGTTTCGTCTCCGACTCTCCGCGGAGCCCTCCTGCCTCGTCACCGTGCCCTCCGTTGTCGCGCCGATTTTGGGGCCATTTTGCGGGAGTTTGATTATTTTTCGTCAGATAGATCAAGCCCAACTTGATCTATCTGATGCAAACGAAACAGATCACTTGCGCACGTTTATTCTGCGCCTTATTGTTCAAGCAGAGCTTGAACCATGACGACCAGCTTAATCAAAACGCTCCAGACTTCCGTACGTCGGGGTGCGCCCATTGATTCCAAGACCCTGCAACGACACGGGATTTCCTCTGCCCTGGCTCACGATTACGTGAAGTCCGGTTGGCTGGAAAGGCTGGGGCGCGGGGTCTTTATGTTTGCCGGGGACGAACTGGACCGGGATGCCACACTCAAGTTCCTGGAATCGAAGATACCGGATCTCCACGTGGCGGCGAAAACCGCCCTCTCTTGGCATGGATTCCAACAGAACGTCGCCCACGAGGAACGGCTCATCCTGTGGGGATCTCGAAAGGGGGACTTGCCTGACTGGTTCCTGGAACGTTTCCCCGCCCGCTACAGCACCGCCCGCCTCTTCGATGACGATCTCCCGCCCGGCCACGGGCTCTCCGCACTGGCCGAAGCCCCGGACGGTCCGAGGGTGTCTTCTCCGGAGCGAGCCCTGCTGGAGATGCTCAGCGAGGTCGGAGTGCATCAGGAGATGGCCGAGGCGCTGGCGATCCTAGAATCCGTGCGCCAACTCCGGTCGCGCCAACTGGGCTTGCTTCTGGCAAAGTGCCGCATGGTCAAAGCGATCCGGCTTTGCGTGAACTGGGCGGAGCAACTCGGATTGCCGTGGGCGGAAAGCGCTCGGGAGGCATCGGGTGACCGAATGGGAACGAGCCGCTGGATCAAGCGGCTCAAGGACGGCACCACCCTTGTACTGAAGTCTTGATGAACGAAAGCTACCTCAACGCCGTTCGCCTTCTCCTCGCGGTGGCTCCTGCGGTTTTCCGGGAGCCCCTCTTCGCGCTGAAGGGCGGAACCGCGATCAATCTCTTCGTTCGAGACATGCCGCGCCTTTCGGTCGACCTCGATCTCGTAATCGCCGATCACGCCGCGAGCCGTGACGAAGCCCTCGGCGCTGTGTCCGCCGCGCTGGAGTCAATTCGGAGTGAGCTCGTGGAAGATCTCGGCCTGCGCTGTGAACTCGGGGCAATGTCCGAGGGTCCGGAGGTCAAACTCTTCATCGAGAGCGGTCGGACCAGGATCAAGGTCGAGGTGAACCACGTCTTTCGCGGCACGGTTCTTCCTTCGGCAAAACGCCCGCTCGTCGAACGCGCGCAGGACATCTTCTTCACAGACATCGAGGTGCCCCTGCTTCATCCCGATGAACTTTACGGCAGCAAGCTGGTCGCCGCGATGGATCGACAGCATCCGCGCGATTTCTTCGATGTGCTGTGCCTGTTCGACCAGGGAGGGCTGACCGCCGGTGTCATCGAATGCTTCGTGTGCTATCTGGCCGGCCACAACCGGCCGGTTCACGAGGTCCTCTTTGGGAACGAAATCAACATCGGGTCGGCGTTTGCCAACGAATTCGAGGGCATGACACGGAACCCCGTATCGCTTGATGACCTCCTCAACGTGCGCCGCCGCCTCTTCGCCGAACTTCCCGCAGCCCTGACTGCCGGACAGCGTGCATTTCTTCTCGGCCTGGTCACGGGCGAGCCGGACTGGAGTCTCATGACCTGCCCGCACCTCCGGGACATGCCCGCGATCCGCTGGAAACTTGAGAACCTCTCCCGCCTGCAGCAAGCCAACCCAAAGAAGTTCGACCTACAGGCAGCCGAGCTTGAGGCAAAGCTCTGAGGGGTTCACTCTATCGAGTTCGGAGGGCGAAGTCGGCGGAATCCAACCTCGAGTCTTCTTCAACCGTCTCGATCTCAAACTCCCGCTCGGTCACAGCGGCAAAGTCCGCGTCGCTCCACGGATCGGGATGGCGGGCGAAGAAGCGTTTCAGCGTTTCTTCTGTCTCGTGCATCGCAGCCGGCACGGTGAACTCGTAGCGCAGGGTTTCGGTCACAATCAGGGTCTTGGTTTCTTTCATCAGGTTTATGGGTTGGGTTCGGAGTTTGGTTTGAGGCATTCGGAAAGCGGAGCCAGTTCCGCGTCAGGGAAGCCCATCGCGGTGCGGGCGTATTCGAGGTGGGCCTCCGCCGTTTCGTGGTTATCGAAGATGTGGGCGAGCACGGACGGCACTGGCACGATGTTGCCGGTGATCGTGTAGCGACCGAGGCAGCGTCCATCGGGCAGCCGGATGGCGTAGCGGGTTTCAGAGGGTAGGTTCATGGGGTGATCGGGGTTCAGGTTCAGGGGCGGCTATCCAGCCACGATTCCAGATCGGCCAGCGCGGCCCTGACACAGCCACCACTGCCGACCGCGATCTGGAGAGCGGTCTTCCTAGGCACAGGCCAGTGCGCGATGAGGAAATCGGCCAGCTCCTCGGTCTCTGGCGGCAGGAGCTTCACGGCCTGGAAGCGGGTCTGGAAGCGCTCGGTGAGCAGGTCCAACTGGAGGTTGCTGGTGCCCAAGAGCGCGCGGCCCGGCGGGAGGCGGTCGAGGTAGGTCAGGAGCAGGTCCTGCGCCTCGCGCGAACAGCGATCCAGTTCGTTCACGATCCGCACGCTCCAGCGGCTGAAGAGGCTGCCGTAGGCGAGGCTTCGCATCCACTCCCGGACCACTTCAACGGTGACCTCCCGCCCGTTGAAGTCCTCGACGGCGAGGGCCGAGCCGGTCAGTTCGCGGGCGACCATCTCCACGACACTGGTCTTTCCCACCCCCGGCGGGCCGTAGAGAAGCAGCTTCATGGAAGCGCTCGGACGATCCCCTGAGGCGAGGCGACGGGCTTTGGTCACCTGCGCCTTCGCCACCCGCGCGGCCTGGCCGATCAGGTCTTCCGGCCCGAGCGGCTTCCAGTTCATGGGAGACACGAGAAGGGCTGAATCACGCGGCAAGGATGACATGGTGAACCTCCTTTCCGGCTGACGTGGAAATGCGAATGAGAGCGTGAGCGACGGCCTGGGCTCCTTTCTTGTAAACCGTGACTGCGAGCAGCTCGCCATCGAGCCACACGGCCCAGTTCCGGTTTCCGTATCGGGTGATCTCGATGCGGTTGATCGGGTTCATTGTGCCCAGCCCTCCTTTCTGGCGCGCGCCTTCACCGTGTTCACGGACAGGTCGAAGGCGGCGGCGGTCTGCTTGTGGCTGCGGTTTCGCAGGTAGAGCTTCTTGACCGATTTCCAATCAATGACCCGTCCGTCCGTGGTCGTGGCCGGTCGCTCTCGCGGCCGGCTGCGTCTGCGCTCTTCCGCGTTGGACTGGACCCGCTCCACCACGTTCTCGTTCGGAGCCACGGTCCCGTTCAACCGGCTGCGGATCCCGTTGAGCTGGCGCTGGGCATGGACCCGCACGCGGGCGAGTTCCTCATCACTGAGGGAAGCGGGGGCTTCGTCATGGAAGGGATCGAAGCGGGCGGGATGGCCGTTGGCTTCGCTTGAACGCGGGGCGGCGGCGATGGCTTCCGCCCTCAGTTCGCCCAACTGCCGCCGCACTTCCTCGGCAGCCGCCACGCGGATGGTTTCCTCAAGGCTCGGCGGCGGGGAGCCTTCCCCGAAACGCCGGAGCGCGTCAGCCACCTTGCTCTCGGCAATCTGGCCGATCAGTTCCACGGGGATTTCCGTGAGCGAATAGACCACTCCGGTAAGGGAGCGCATTCCGAGGAGCGCCCGCATCTGGTTGCGGGCCTCCCTCGGGGTGGGGGCTTCAAGGCGGTCATCGAAGAGGACACGACCGCCCTGACTGGCGACGATCTTGAACAGTTTCATGGGTTTCGGTGTTCGGTTAGGTTTCAGGAAAAGAGACTCGAAGCCGTGGCGCGCGGTGTCGCGCCGTTTGCGGCACCATTTTGGCGAGGCGCGCAGGACCACAGGTCCGGCTGGCACAGGTCCGGCTGGCACAGGTCGGTCGGGGATTCGTCGGCATCGGGCCAGTCACGGTCCGAAACCCTGACCATCCGCCGAACGAAGTGAAGGTTGCTCGCCAGCATCCCCCGGTGTTTCTCCCAGTCGCCGTAGAGGCGGGTCTGCGTTCCATCCATCCACACCCATCGGCCCGGCAGCTTCGAAAGGACGCGCCGACCGTGGACATGGGCACACAGGGCGGCGGCACGGGTATCGCTCATCGGACCGCGCGGAACCCGCTTGCCGCGCTCGGTGGTAAGGCGGCGCAGGGCTTCGTCATACGCGCCCCACGTTCCGTTCTGGAAGAGCACCGCCTCAGCCGTCCCGAAGAGATCGGTTTCGGCTTTGCGGGTCACGGGGAAGGGGTGGCAGAGGTCCGCATCGACCCCTCCTACGCTGGCCCAGCGGAAATGAATCACGATCTCATCGGGCAGCTCCGGCAAGAGCGCCTCAAGGTCGTCGGGTTCGAGGTTCTTCATCCAGCGGACACGTCCACCTTCCCGCCACGCCACGCCCGCTCCGTGCGGGTTGGCGGCATGGCAGGCATCGAGCACGTCTCGGTTGGGGCGCACGGTTTCATCGGGGCATACAAGGATCACACACATGGTATTCTGGTTTCGTTAGGGTTCAGGGATCAGGGTTCTAGGTTTCAGTGGGAGAGGAAAGGGACAGTCCCGCCGCCCTCAGAGGGAGGCGTCGGGGTAGCGCTCGTCGAAGCGCTTGCAGAGGCGCTGGGCTTCCTTGCGCATGGTGGAGAACTCCGCGTGCAGGGGACCGAAGAGGCCGAGGGCGACGGGGCGCTTGGACCCGGCCCATCCGAGGTAATCGTGGAGGTAGCGAAGGGCGGAGATGGCGGTGGCGGTGCGCTTGATCTGCGCCTTGTTCTTCGTGAACCCGCCGAGGACGCGGACCTCGTGGGCGCGGCGGCAAAGCCCGAGGACCGTGCCAAGGTGATGAAGGATCTTCTTCGCGTTGAGCGTTCCGGCGAAGACGCGGAACTCCACCACTCCGACGTAGCGGCCGTTGGCGTCGCGCTTGAAGGCCTTGCGGAAGTTCACCATGCCGCGTCCGCACTGCTCGGCGCATTCCGCCTTGACCCGCTCCTGCTCGGTGGAGACAAGCCGTCGCATCTTCGTCCCGGTGTCCTCGAAGAGCGGGTGGCTGTAATGGTTGAGATGGCGGCCGGCCCCGGTTTGGCCGTAGAGGCTGCGGGCGTGCCAGCGGCTGATGTGGGCGAGTTTGCGGATGAACTCGCTCACCGCCCTCGGATCGTCCGTGCCGATCACGCTCTCGATGCCCACGGTGATGTGACAGCCGCAGGAATCGTTCACCGTCGCCCCAATGGCATGGGTGAAGTCCACGAAGCGCAGGAGGTTCTCGACGCCCTCATCTCCGTGGAGGATGGGAGACACGAATTCGCAGGGCATCTGGCCCGCGTCGCAGCGGATGGAGCCATCGCGCTCGGCTTTCCATCGGCTCCCTTGGAAGGAGGGAGCGTTCAGCGGCAGGGTGGTCTCGGCGTGGATGCCGACGTGGACCGCCTGACCACCATGGTAGTTGCCGACCTGGACGCCGGCGGTGGTGGGGATGCGGGTTTCCAGTTCAACCCCCCAGCGGATCTGGCTGGCGAGGTAATCTTGGCACTTCTTCAGTTTCATGAGGTTCAATGGGTTAGGATGTCCTTGACCCTTTGAGCCTCTCCACCGTCCCGCGTGGTGTCGCACCGTTGTGACGACGTGAAACTGCCACGCGTTGGATCAACCCGGCGCGGGTTGCCCATGGATACTCACCAGCCGCCCGCGCCTGGTATGGGTATAGTCCGACCCCGCGCGAGCACCATTTCACGCGGCGAACTCAAGTTGGCATGAAAGCGATCGACGCCGCCTCGAATTGGCCTCAGATCACGTCATCGAACAACCCCGGCTGGAAGGGCTCAAGCGCCTCCTGCTCGGCCTTGAAGAAGTCCTTCTTCGTCTTGCCCCGCTTCCTGCCCTCGCGCGTGTGGCAGTCGTAGGCGTAGGCGGGGATGGGAACGTAATCTTCCGCTTCGCGCAGGTCGTCGGCGAGGTTCTCGGGATCGAGTCCCGCCATCTGGTCGTAGACGAAGTTCTGCAAGTGATCAGGGTCACGACTCTTCTTGGAAAGACAGAGCAGGATCACCGCTTTGGAGATGAAGATGCGCCCCCGGTGCTGCTTGGCGGGCAGGCCTTCGTTCACGACAAGGTAGGCGTCGTGAAGTGCCTTCACTTCCGCAGTGAGGATGCCCCAGCAGTCTTCCGCGCTCACGGTGAGGAGCCGCTTCCAGCAATACTTGCCGAAGCCGCTCTCCCAGAGTTCCAGCGCCCAGTAGCCGGCGAGTTTCGCGTCGGCCCGGCGGATGGCTTTCTGCATCGCGCTGGACACCTCGCTGAACTGGTAGCCGCGCTTGGTGCGAAGATTCATGGGATCGTTGGGGAGGAGATAGGGCTGTTCTGGGCTTTCCATGGAAGGAGCCTCGTCACCGTGGTTTCGAGGGTCCATCCGTTTGCATCACCATTTGGGTAGGCCGAAGTGACTCCACCATTTTCCAGCAGGCGGCCGCGTGAGTCGCAAAGAAAGGAGGGTGTTCGAGGGTGCCTGTGCCTGGAACGCGATCCCCGTTTGTTGCGCAACAAAGTGGTTCCTTCAGCGAGTCGCCGCGCTGACCTCGAATTTCTCCCGCAATGCATTTTTCACCTCCGCCAAATCGAAGAGGTGCATTCGGGGGCTGACCGCCACATAAGGGATCATGCGGCGGGCCACCCAGTTGTCGAGAGTTCGAGTGCTTACACCAAGGCCCTTGGCTGCTTAGGTCTTTTTGACGAAAATGGGATCAGGAGATGGATTCATGACGCACCGTCTCCGCTGTCAATCCTCCCCGTGGGAAAGATCCCGAACCACTCGTTCGCCTCCGCCTCGGTCACCAGCTCGCGGTAGTGTTTGAAGATGATCGTCGGCGAGTTGCCCGCTTCCAGCGCGACCTGGGCAGCGTTCTTCACCTCCGCGATCCGGTAGCTGATGTAGGAATGGCGCAAACCGTTGGGTGGCCAGACAAACCCCAGCGCGCGGGCGAGGTTGTGGGTTCTCGCCACCACTCCTTCCCCGGGCACCAGCGCGCCCCGGCGCTCCAGCGGAGCCAGCCAGGCGGCGAGATTGTCGCTCACCGGCACGATCCGCCTCGAGGCGGTCTTCGCCTGACCGGCCCTCAATTCGATGAGCCGCCGCTCCAGAGAGACCGCGCTCCAGTCGAGACGGCAAATTTCGGACACCCGGAGTCCGGCGAAGCCTCCGATGGCAAGGAATGCCCTCTCTTCGGGGCCGGCCTCCTCCAGCAGCAGGCGCATTTGAGCGGGCGTGAGAATGCCGACATCGGAATCGGCAGTCTTCGCCCGCTTCATTTTTTCCACGGCGGTGGGTTGGTTCGCAGGGAGATAGCCGGAGCATTTCGCAAAGTCGAAGAGAGTCTTGACCCGCTTGAGCCAGTTGTTTCTCGTGTTCGCCGATTGGTCCCCGCGCCGCAGCCACGCTTCTACCTGGCGCGCGGTCACCTCATCGATCCCACCGGGGAACGACTCGGAGAACTTGCCAAGAATATACTTGATGCACTCGACGTAACGTTTGCTGGCTCGGTCCCGAACCTTCGTTTCGATGAACTCCCCAACGATCCGGGGCACGGCGACGCCGGACTCGAACCCCTCATGGCGCGCGAGATACTCCTCCACCGCCGCGAGCAGGGGCACCGCTCCCAGCCTCCGACGGCATTCCACGTAGTCCTCGACCGCGCCCAGCAGCGGCAGTCCCAGGGGCTCCAGCATCCGTGCCGCCGCAAGGTAGCTCTCGCGCTCCTGTGGGCGCAGGTCGTTTTCGCCGCCCATGCCCCGCTGGATGTTCAGCGCGACGAGCCGCGCCTCCTCCTTGGCGGCGTCCAGCTTCCCGAAGGTCCGGCGCAGCCGCTTTCCGTTGTGGTGGTAGGACAGGGTGAAGCGCGCGGCTCCCCGGCAGGTTCCCCGGTAGATCGGCACCGCCGCCGAGCCTTGCTTGACCACCGCCACCGGCTTGCCCCGCGTCCGCCGGGCCGGAGCCGGATTTGTCATGCTTTTGTCATGCATGACGAGGGGAGCCGTGTCAAAAGCGGCCGCCCCATCGCAGGAAATCCCTGATGGAATGGGGGTTTGAGGCAGTTCGGGAAGGGTAGCAGGGACGCTTTGCGTTTCGTCCCGCCGGGGTGGCGTTCCACCGGCGCGTCCCTACCCGGGTCCGCCTGCAACCTTCGCGGCAAACCGGTAGGGACGGTTCGACGAACCGTCCGCCGATGGTTCTGGGACGTCCAACGCGGACGGCCCGCCCACGGTCTACCGTCGGATCGGCTGCCGTCGGAGCCCCCGGGTTCCAGGTCATTGCGGGCAAGCCCCATCGGATTCAACGGGACGATGCCGTTGAGCAGCACACCCTTCCAAAGGTCCTCCTTGTCCGTGGAAATCCCGACAGATCGGGCGCACCGGGAGGCCCAGAGGCCACGTCCATTCCACTGGCGGCCTGGTCGATCGAAACTTCAACCGGAGACAGAACCGGCCGTTTCCTCAACGACTTCGACAGCACCACGGAGAAATGAATCTCTCCAACGAGCAAGGTTACCGTCGCGGCAAAGGCGAACCGAAACGCGATGAGGCCCGGGACCGCGGCAGCATGGCGCCGGAATCAGAGTTGGTGACGGCGGCGCTTGATATGCAGCTGCGCGAGCGATTTCTGGAGGGCGAGCTGGGCCGCGGCCGCATCTTCGGGGAGCAGCTTCTCGGACATCGCTTTCTGAGCCGCTTCGATCGCCTTCTCCACCGCGGCTTCATCAATTTCGGAGGCCCCCAGGGCCATGTCGGTGAGAACCGAGACACAGTCGTCGGAGACCTCCACAATGCCGGTGCCGATCGCCAGGAAGGTTTCCCTTCCGCCCTTCAGATAACGGAGCTCCCCCGGTTTGAGAGTGCTCACGATCGGTGCGTGGGCGGGAAGGATGCCGAGTTCGCCCTCGCCTCCGGGAACGACGACACTGTCGATCTCATCGGAGAACGCGAGTTTCTCGGGAGTGACGATATTCAGTCGCATGGGAACGGAAGTTGGGAAATCGAAGGAAGCGAAAGACGCGGTTTCGGAACGGGATCCGGATCACTTTTCGACCGAGTCGATCCCGCCCTTCATGTAGAAGTTGTTCTCCGGCACGTTGTCGTGCTTGCCATCGAGGATCTCCTTGAAACCGCGGACGGTCTCGGCGACGGGCACGTAGACCCCCTCAATCCCGGTGAAGACCTGGGCCACACTGAACGGCTGGCTGAGGAACTTCTGGATCTTGCGGGCACGGAAGACGATCAGCTTCTGCTCGGGATTGAGTTCGTCCATCCCGAGAATCGCAATGATGTCCTGGAGGTCCTTGTAGCGCTGCAACACGTTCTGGACGCCGCGGGCCACCTCGTAGTGTTCCACACCGACGACATCCGGCGCGAGCGCGGTCGAGGTCGAGGCGAGGGGATCGACCGCGGGATAAATCCCGAGTTCGGCGAGGGATCGCTCCAACACCACGGTCGAGTCGAGGTGGGCGAAGGTGTTCGCGGGAGCCGGATCGGTCAAGTCATCCGCAGGCACGTAGACGGCCTGGAACGAAGTGATCGATCCCTTTTTCGTCGAGGTGATGCGCTCTTGAAGCTGCGCCATTTCCGAAGCGAGAGTGGGCTGATAACCCACGGCCGAGGGCGTGCGGCCGAGGAGGGCGGACACTTCCGAACCGGCTTGGGAGAAACGGAAGACGTTATCGACGAAGAGAAGCACGTCCTGGTTCTTTTCGTCGCGGAAATATTCCGCCATGGCGAGGGCGGAGAGGGCCACGCGGAGACGTGCACCCGGCGGTTCGTTCATCTGGCCGTAGACGAGGGCCACCTTCGATTTGGAGAGATCCTTCTGGTCGATCACACCGGCCTCGCTCATTTCCCAGTAGAGGTCGTTGCCCTCACGGGTCCGCTCCCCCACCCCCGCGAAGATCGAGTATCCCCCGTGCTCCTTCGCGATGTTGTTGATCAGCTCCATGATCACGACGGTCTTGCCGACGCCCGCGCCGCCGAAGGCACCCACCTTGCCGCCCTTGGTGAAGGGGCAGATGAGGTCAATGACCTTGATACCGGTTTCGAGGATCTCCGCGGAGGTCGCCTGCTCGACGAGAGCCGGAGCGGGACGGTGGATCGGGTAGGTTTTGACCGCGTTGACGGGACCGCGTTCGTCCACCGGGGTGCCGGTAACGTTGAAGATGCGGCCGAGGACGCACTCCCCGACCGGCACGGAGATGGGAAGCCCGGTATCGTTGATTTTGAGGCCGCGCTTGAGACCCTCCGTCGTCGACATGGCCACGGCGCGAACCCATCCGTCGCCCAGGTGCTGCTGCACTTCCAGCACGAGCTTGGTGCTCTCGCCGTTGGTATCGAAGGTCACTTCGAGGGCGTTGTAGATTTCGGGAAGCTTCCCGGCGCTGGAAAAGTCGGCGTCGACGACCGGTCCGATGATCTGGACGATGGTTCCTACGTTGCTCATCTTGGTTTGGCTCCTGCTCGTTGAGGGATTGCGGTTTCTGGTTTTAAAAGGGGTGGTTCGGGGCACGATCACTCAAGGGCGCGCATCGCGGTGGTGATCTCGAGAAGCTCGGAGGTGATCGCCGCCTGGCGCTGCTTGTTGTAATCGAGGGTGAGGTCCTTGATCATCTGCTTCGCGTTGTCGGTGGCGGATTTCATCGCCACCATCCGCGCGCTATGCTCGGAGGCGCGGGATTCGAGGATCATCTGGTAAAGCTGGTAACCCACATACTGGGGGACGGCGACATCAAGAACGGCCCGCGTTCCGGGTTCAAAGAGATAGCCCCCGTATTCCGGCCCGTCCTTGGCCGGCGACGCGTCCCCTCCCATGCCCTCGAAGGACTTCTTCTTCCCGAGTTCGATCGGGCTGATCGGAAGGAGCGTCTCCAGATGCGGCACCTGCTTGATCGTGTTGACGAAGTTGGTGAAGGCGACGCGGACCCGGTTGAAATCACCGGCCAGAAAACGCTCCATCACGAAATCGGAGACCACTTTCGTCTCGGTGAAGGAGACGGGGTCCTTGATCGTGAAGTCGGCGAGGATCTGGCGTTTCTGCCGGACCATCGCCTGACGCCCCTTGTTCCCGATCGTCACGAAGACCGCGTCCTTCTCGACCTGATCCATAACGAGGCGAAGGAGGTTCGTGTTGAGGGGACCACAAAGGCCCTTGTCGGTGGTGACGAGCACGACGAGATCGGGACCGCCCTCCGTGGTGCGCAGGAGGGGATGATCCTCGGCGGAAGTCTGCTCGTTGAGATTATTGAGGACCTTGTTGAGCAGGTCCGCGTAGGAACGACCCGAAGTGGCCTGGTCCTGCGCCCGCTTCATCTTCGACGCCGCCACCAGCTGCATCGCCTTGGTGATCTGCGCCGTGTTCTTGACCGACTTGATGCGTCGGCGGATGTCGCGGAGGTTTGCCATCTACGGAGGTGGTCGGTGTTGAGGATTCCGTGGGGCGGAAAGTTCGCGAAGATCAGGCCTTGTAGCCGGACTTGAAGTCCTCGATGGCCTGCTTGAGTTCGGCGACAATGGCATCGCTAAGCGCCTTTTCATCGCGGATCTTGGCGAGGATGGCCTCTTTCCGGGAGGTGAGGAACTCCTGCATCTTTGCCTGACAGTCCTTGATACTCTTGACCGGGACGTTGTCGAAGTGACCGTTCTGCATCGCCCAGAGGATCGCGACCTCCACCTCCATGGGAAGAGGCTGATACTGGGTCTGTTTGAAGAGCTCGACGATGCGCTGTCCGCGTTCGATCTGGGCCTTGGTCTTCTCGTCGAGATCGGACCCGAACTGCGCGAAGGCCTGAAGCTCGCGGAACTGGGCGAGATCCAGCTTGGTCGTGCCCGAGACTTTCTTGATCGCCTTCGTCTGCGCAGCGGAACCGACCCGGCTGACGGAAAGCCCGACGGAAATCGCGGGGCGGATGCCCTGGTAGAACAGGTCGGTTTCCAGATAGATCTGACCGTCGGTGATCGAGATGACGTTCGTCGGAATGTAGGCGGACACGTCGCCAGCCTGGGTCTCGATGATCGGGAGCGCCGTCAGCGATCCGCCTCCATTCGCCTCGTTGAGACGCGCGGCGCGCTCGAGGAGACGGCTGTGGAGATAGAACACGTCGCCGGGATACGCCTCGCGTCCGGAGGGACGGCGGAGCACGAGCGAGACCTGGCGGTAGGCCACGGCGTGCTTGGAAAGGTCGTCATAGACGATGAGGGCGTCCATGCCGTTGTCCATGAACCACTCGCCCATGGCGCAGCCGGCGTAGGGGGCGAGATACTGGTTCGTCGCGGAATCGGAGGCGGAGGCCACCACGACGATGGTGTATTCCATCGCACCCTCGGCCTCAAGCGTCGCGATGGTCCGGGCAACGTTGGCCAGCTTCTGGCCGATCACGACGTAGATGCAATAAAGCGGCTTGTGGTTCTTCAAGGTTCCCTCCTCGGCCGCGCGGTTCTGGCGGGCCTGGGAAATGATCGTGTCGATCGCGACGGTGGTCTTGCCGGTGGAACGGTCACCGATGATGAGCTCGCGCTGGCCTCGGCCGATCGGGATCATCGCGTCGATCGGGAGGATCCCGGTCTGCACCGGAACGGTCACCGACTGCCGGGGGATGATGCCGGGGGCGATCTTCTCAACGGGGTAGGTGGCGGTCGTCTTGATCTCGCCCTTTCCATCGACGGGTTGACCGAGGGAGTTGACGACACGGCCGAGCATTTCCTTGCCCACCGGGACGGAGAGGAGACGACCGGTCGACTTGACCTCGTCACCCTCCTTCACGTGAAGACCGTCACCGAGGAGAATGCAGCCCACCTCGGTTTCCTCAAGGTTCAGGGCGAGGCCGTAGAGTCCGCCGGGGAACTCGACCATTTCGTTCAGCATAACGTCGCTGAGTCCCTCGACCTTGGCGACGCCGTCACCGATCTCGCGGACGATGCCCACGTTCGATTTCGACACGGAGGTCTTGAGGGCGGCGATTTCAGATTCCAGTTCCTGGAGGATGTTGCTCATGACGTGGCGTCAGGTGAATCGGTTGAGTCGGTGTTGGTCAGTTAAATTGTTCGGAGAGACGCTCGAGGCGGTTCTTGACGGACCCGTCCCAGACATCGCTGCCGACACGGATCTTCATGCCGCCGAGCAGTTCGGGCTGGACGGAAAATTCGGGAGCGACCTGGGGACCGTATTTTTTCCTGAGGTCTGCGGTAAGGCGGGCCTTGGTCGCGTCGTCGAGGTCGACGGCACTCTGGACGATGGCGCGGTTCCTCTCCACCTCCAGGCGCACGAGACGCCAGTAAGCATCCGCCACCTCAAGGTAGCCACGCGGGCGCGAGGAGGCAAGTTTGGCAATGACTTTCTTCACCGCCGTCTCGTCAAGCTGGCCATCCTTCATGGAAGCAGCGAAAATTTTCTTCGCGGTTCGCAGGGCCTCTTTGCGGGATTTCATGGTCGGTGGAAAAACGGAAGGATACCGGTGGGAATCAAAGGGCGACCTGGCCGACGGCCTCTTCGTTGATGCGCTTCTGGTCCTTCTCGTCGAGGACCTTGCCGGTAACTTTCGACGTGGCGTCGATGACGAGGCGGCCGAAATCGCGCTTCAACTCGTTCATCGCGGCCTCGTGCTCGAGACGGGAGGCATCGCGGGCCTTCTCGAGAATGGACTGGGCCTCCTTGATGGCCTCCTGCGTCTTCTGGTTGCGGACTGCCTCGGCGCTGTCGCGGGCCTCTGCGATGAGGCGCTCGGCGTCGGCGTTGGCCTTGTCCAGCATGGCGCGGACTTTGTCCTCGGCCTTGTTCATCTCGGCCTTGATCGTCTCGAGGTTGGCCTCTCCCTCGGCGATGCGGCGACGACGCGCCTCGAGCATGGCGAGCACGGGACCGAACGCATACTTCGAAAGAATGAAGTAGACGATCAGAACGATGATCACCTGTGCCAGGAACTTCGGCCAGTCGAGCCCGAACGTCTTAAGAATGTCTGCCATCGTCGCGGGAGTTGAGGATTAAAAACGGTTGGAAAGGGTTCCCTTGCGGGATGAGGGAGAGGCCCGCGGCTCTTCGCGAACCGCGGACCCGCCCGGAAATCAAGTCAGCCTTGCAGGGCCATGATGAAGGCGTAAATCGCGATCGCCTCGGCGAGCGCCATCCCGATGATGCCGATGGTGAGGATGTTGCCGAAGGCGCTGGGGTTGCGGCCGACGGCCTGGGCAGAGGCCATGCCGATGAGTCCGAGGCCGATGCCGGCGCCGGCGCCCGCGATGCCGAGGGCGAAGTTTCCGTTGAAGGCACCGGAAGCAGCGGCGGCTTCGGCGAGGGTGGTGACGATGTTGATCATGTTCGTTCTGGTTTGGGTGTGGGGTGTTGCGTGCCACCGCCCACGCTCACGGCATGGTCACGATGGCAAAAGTTTTAATGGTGCTCGCCCTCCTCGTGGGTCGTGGCGAGCTTGATGTAGACCGCGCAGAGCAGCGAGAAGACCGTCGCTTGGAGCGCGCCGACGAGGATCTCCATGAAATAGAAGGGCAGCGGAAAGATCACCGACGAGATCCAGGCCATCCAACCGGGGAAACCGATCGTCTTGCCAAGCTCTCCCATGGTGTGGAGGAGCGTCTCCCCTGCGAAAATGTTACCGAGCAGTCGCAACGAGAGGGACATGGGACGGAAGACGATCGAGACCACCTCGATGATTCCGACGAAAATGAAGATCGGCATGAGGGCGTATTTCAACGCCCCCTGGAGCCCGCCCTTCGGACCGAAGATGTGGACGATGGTGCCCCAGACACCGAGTTCCTTGATCGAGAGATAGAACCAAACCAGCATGAACACGGTGGCCAGGGCGAGGGTCATGTTCAGGTCCGCCGTCGCGGGACGGAGCAAAGGGATGTAGGTCGCATGACCGTGACTGTCGACGACGCTGGTGTCGAGCACGAGAGGGGCCTTGGTCTCCCCGAAGCCCATCGTTCCCACCCCGGGAAAGAGTCCGAACCAATTGGAACAGAGAATGAGGATGAACACGGTGGCGAGGAGGGGGAAGGCCTTGGGAGCGACATGCTTTCCGACGATCCCCTCGACCTGCCCATAGAGGAACTCGATGAGGAATTCGACGACGTTCTGTTTTCCTCCCGGGATCAACTCCATCCGCTTCGTCGCCATGCGCGTGAAGAGGAGGATGCCGAGCGTGACGACGATCGCCACGAAAATGGAGTTGGTGAACCAACCCAGGTCCGGAAGGGTCGGCGCGCCAATTCCCCCGGCGGCGAGGAACGGCAGGATGTCGAGGGAGACCATGGGAGTGGAGGGAGCCATCGTGAGAGGGAGCGCGGAAGAACTCCCGATGCGCCGCAAGAATGAAACATTCCCGCGTGAGAAGATCATCCTAAACACTCACCGAAGGCGCGCAAGGCGAATTTGTGAAAAATTTCACAAGCGTCCGCAAGCCTTGTGCCACGGCGCGCAAACGATTCGGATGCCTCACCCGTGTCGCGAAGTTTCCACAGAGGGGGGCGCTGCGTGACTGCGCCCCAGCGAGAACTTGGAAGGCTCGGAACTTGGCAGGGGCCGAATCGGAAACTTTACAGGGGCAGAAGCATCGGGTGATTTCATTTCAATCATGAAAGTCGACTATTCTTCGGTTGTTGAAATGGGTCGGACCGAGACGTCGTCATCGCGGTGCTGGTGGTGGTCGAGGATTTCCGCTTCCCCAGTGCCGCTGCCGATAGCAACGGCGGGATCGAGTTCTTCGCGGACGCTCTCCGCGGTCAAGCCATCGCCGAGAGCCCCGAGGCGGCGGCAACGGTCGGGTTCCAAGGGCGAGAGCCGGTCACGGTCCGGTTCATCGATGAGGACAGGGAAGTCGTTGGACCTTGTCGCGTAGGTGATCACGCGGCGTCCGCAAAAGAGCGGGCTTGCCCATGAGCGCGACGGCAAACTCCCGCTCCCCGTCGTCGAAGCTGAAGCGCCGATCGACGACGCGCGACAGACCAAGGTCGCAGCCGAGGCCTCTCCCCGGATGCGTGACGGTCTCATGAAGCCGCGCACAATGGCATTCGCGAAACGTCTTTTGCGAGCGGGGTTTTTGGTGAGCTGACCGATCTCCTCCATGGCACGCAAGACGATCGGATCTATTCCAAGCCGGTAGAGCGAATGGTCGCGCGGCCCGGGAGTCGTTTCCCGCGGCGGTCTCCCCGGCGCGGATTAGCGTTTGACCATTCCGCCCTTTGCGCGGAATCTACGCGCTCCCAAAAAAACTCAGAAAACGAAAGAGATGGCAGCAAAAATCTACACGGACAAGGACGCGGACCTCGGGGTGCTCAAAGGCAAGACCTGCGCCGTGATCGGCTTCGGCTCTCAGGGCCACGCCCACGCGCTCAACCTCAAGGACAGCGGAGTCAAGGTCATCATCGGCCTCTACGCAAAAAGCCAGTCGCGCGAGGTCGCGAAGGAATTCGGCTTCGAGGTCATGGACACCGCCGACGCGGTCAAGGCGGCCGACATCATCTTCGTGGCCACTCCCGACACGAAGATCGCCGGCATCTTCGAGAAGGACATCGCCCCGAACCTCCGCAAGGGCCAGACCCTCCTTTTCAGCCACGGTTTTGCCGTCCACTTCAAGACGATCACCCCGCCCGATTTCGTGAATGTGATCATGGTCGCTCCCAAGGGACCCGGTCACATCGTGCGCCGCCAGTTCGTCGAGGGCAAGGGCGTCCCTTCCCTCATCGCCATCCACCAGAATCCCGGCAAGGACGCGAAGAAGATCGCCCTCGCCTGGGCCAAGGGCATCGGCGGCACCCGCGCCGGCGTCTTCGAGACCGACTTCAAGGAAGAGACCGAAACCGACCTCTTCGGCGAGCAGACCGTCCTTTGCGGCGGCGTCAGCCAGCTCATCACCGCCGCCTACGAGACCCTCGTCGAGGCCGGCTACCAACCGGAGATGGCCTACTTCGAGTGCCTTCACGAACTGAAGCTCACCGTCGACCTCATCAACGAATCCGGCATTTCCGGGATGCGTTTCTCCATCTCCGACACCGCCGAGTTCGGCGACCTCACCACCGGCCCGACCATCATCGACGCCTCCGTCAAGAAGCGCATGAAGACCGCCCTCAAGAACATCCAGAGCGGCAAGTTCGCGAAGGGCTGGATCGCCGAGTCAAACGGCGGCGGCAAGAACTTCAACAAGCTCCGCAAGGAAGGCCAAGGCCACGCCATCGAGAAAGTCGGTGCCCGCCTCCGCGGACTCATGCCGTGGATCAAGAAGCGCGCCACCAAGGGAGCGCAGGCCTCCTATCATTGATCCTCCTCCCGCAGCGGAGGGAAATCGCCTCGATTTCACACAGGAAACCGGCGCGGGAAATCGCGCCGGTTTTTTTGTGCCCGGACCGTCGTGAAGTCCCGGGCGACCTGGCCGGAACATTGCTTGACCGAGGTTGGTAAATCATGAGCCACGACTACGTCCCCTGGAATCTTCTCTCCGCCTCCGTGTTCGTCGGCACCGGGACTACTGGCTGGAATCTCGCGGATCCCGCAGACGAAGACTCACCCGAACGCAGTTTCGCCTTCGAGGTGTTCTTCGACAACCCCTTCGCGAGGATTCCCGTCGTCCATCTCGGGTTGACCGGATTCGACCTCGAGCAACACAGCAGCGCGCGGCTCTTGCTCCACGCCGAGCAAATCACGGAGCGAGGGTTCGTCGCCCGCATCACCACCTGGCGCTCGAGCCAGGTTTATTCCGCGTCGTTCAATTGGCTGGCCGTGGGAGCCTGATCCGCCCCCCCCTCACTCCCCGCCGCCGATCTCCTTCCACTCCGGCTCCGGCACCTGGATCGGCTTGCCACAGTTCGTGAAGGGGCAGGGCATCTCCGTCCCGAACTGGTCCGGGGTGGCCGAGAGCTTGCGGTGGCAATGCGGGCAGATGAACTTCAGCGTGTGCGTCGGAAGCTTGATGTCCTGCGGTGCCGGAACCATGAACTGCTTCGAGCATTCCGGGCAGTCCATGATGAGGTGGAAGAGTTCCTTCCCCGCGGAAAGGCGGGCGGAGCAGTGCGGGCATTCGAATCGGAGCGGCATGATGGGAGTCGTGAGCAGATTCCATACCTCCACCTCGCGTCCCTCGCAGCGGAAAAATGAAACGAATCTCCGCCGAGGCCCGGAGCGGCGGCATCGAAACCCGCGCCGTGGTCGCGTCCCCACATCGCTCTTTTCCCTCCGGGCGTGCACATGGTAGCCTCCCGAACATGAACTCTCGGACACGACGCGATCTCCTCCTTTCCAGCGGACCCCTCGCCCTCGCCGCCGCGATGCCCGCGCTCTCTGCCGGGGACCGGCCGAAGCGCAAGGCGGTCATCATCGGCCACACCGGGGCGGGCGACTACGGCCACGGCGTCGAGCGGATCTTCGCCGGATTGCCGGACATCGAGGTCACCGCCGTCGCCGACCCCAATGAAGGCGGTCGAGCCAAGGCCAAGGCGGCCTCGGGGGCGGTCCGCGACTACGCCGACTACCGCGAAATGCTCGAACGCGAGAAACCCGACCTCGTCGCGATCGGACCGCGCTGGGCGACGGAGCACCACGCCATGGCGATGGCTTCGCTCGCAGCCGGCGCACACCTCTATCTCGAGAAACCCTTCACCGTCTCCCTCGCCGAGGCCGACGAAATTCTGGCCTTGGCCAAACAATCGAACCGTCGCATCGCCGTGGCCCACGTCGCACGTTGCGCCCCCAACGTCCTGCGCCTCGAAAAGGCCCTGCGGGAAGGTCTCATCGGCGACGTCCTCGAGATCCACGCCGTGGGCAAGATGGGATCCCGAGCCGGAGGCCAGGATCTCATGGTCCTCGGGATCCACGTGCTCGACCTCGCGCGACTCTTCGCGGGCGAGGCGCTCTGGTGCGACGCCCGGATCCGCCTCCAGGGAAAAACGCCCACGGTTGCCGACGCCGCCGAATCCCCTTCCGACCGGGTCGGTCCCGTCATCGGAGACGAGATCTTCGCCCACTTCGCGATGGACTCCGGGGTGAACGTCACCTTCCGCAGCCGTCGCGGACTCGAGAAAGCCGCCGGCCCCTTCGGACTCGAGATCATCGGATCGAACGGCATCATCCGGCTCAACTCGGGCGCGGTGCCGTCCCTTTCCCACCTCGCCACCCCTTCCCGCTCCGCGACGACGCGGACGGAGTCCTGGACCGATTGGAACGGCGGGGTCGATCCTGCAAGTGAAGCCACCATCGACGGACTCACCGCCTACGATGCGGCCCATCGACGCGTCGTCCGCGACTGGCTCGCCGCCATCGAAGAAAACCGCGAGCCCCTCGCCTCCGGCGAACGCGCCATGAAGACCATCGAAATGGCCCACGCCGTCTTCCGCTCCGGGCTGGCGGAGCAACGCGTGGCGATTCCCCTCGAGGACCGGAGGCATCCGTTGATGGCCGGGTGAGGCCAATCCTTGTGCCAGACAAGACTTGATCCTTACACAAAGTCACAAAGAGGCTCATTGCTTCGTGGCTTTGTGGCTTCGTGTGAGACCTCCAATCCGCAATTCCTAAACCTCCGGCAGCTCGAACCCCTTCCGGTGCTCGCGTCCGACAAGGGCGTTCGCGGAGGCTTCGTCGAAGGTCTCCGTTTTCGGGTCGAAGCGCAGTTTCTTTCCGGTGCGCCAGGCGATGTTGCCCGCGTGGCACATCACCGAGCTGAGGTGGCCGGAATGGATCTCCTGGTTCAGCGTTTCCCGCTTCCGGCTGCGGACCGCGTCGAGGAAGTTGCGGACGTGGGCCTGCTGGCCACCGTCACTGCTTCCCTCCTTCATCACCTTGCCCGCGGGGTCGAAGGCCTTCCAGGAGGAATTCGTCAGGAGGATCCAGCCGTTCTCTCCGTGGATCTCCGCGCCCTCGCCCGCGTTGTGCAACCTGGCTTTCGACCAGAGGCGCATCTCGTACTGCAGCACGCTCCGCGGGTAATCGTAGGTGACGAACTGGGTGTCGGGCCACTGCTGGTCGTCGTCGAAGAAGAACTTGCCGCCCGAGGCGCTGATCGCCTCCGGCCAGTCGTCGAGACCCATGACGTAGCGGCAGTAGTCGATGCGGTGGACGCCGTCGTTGCCGAGGTCGCCGGTGCCGTAGTCGAAACGCCAGCGCCACGCGCCCTCGACGATGGTGTGATTGTAAGGGTGCTCCGGCACGGGCCCCTGCCAGAGATCGTAGTCGATACCCTCCGGCGGCGCTCCGTCCGGGGCGAGCTTCACCGCGCTGTTCCGCGCCGTTTCCCAGGCCCGGCCCGAGATGACCCGGCCGAGGGCGCCGCTCTCGACGAACGCCCTCGCCTCCTTGAGGAACGGCGCGGACCGGATCTGCGTGCCCATCTGGACGATGCGGTCCTTCTTGCGCGCCGCGGCCACGGCGACGCGGCCCTCGCGGATGTTGTGGCTCGCGGGTTTTTCGACGTAGACGTCCTTGCCGGCGAGGCAGCCCTCGATCGTGAGGAGGGCGTGCCAGTGGTCCGGCGTCGCCACCATGAAGGCGTCGATCGAGGGATCGGAGAGCAGTTCGCGGTAGTCCCGGACCAGCTTCGGCATTTTTCCCGTCTTCGCCCTCACCTCCTCGCCGCGCTTCGCGAGGACCGCGTCGCGCACGTCGCAGAGGTGGGTCACCTCGCAGTCGGGTTCGGCGAGGAAACTGCCCATGACCGAGTTGCCCCGGCCGCGGATCCCGATGCAGGCGATCGAGATCCTGTCATTGGCGGAAGCGGCGCGCAGCGGGGCCGCGGCGGAGGCGGCGGCGAGGACACCACCGGTTCGGATGAGGGAACGACGGGTGAGGATGAGCGGGGCCATGACGCCGAGCATGGCAGACCGCGGTCTCCGGAGACAATCGCGTCAATGCGCCGCGGGCCTCACAGGAGGACGTCGTAGGGACGCTCCCCGGTCTTGTCGTGGAATCCGACGAAGGCCTGGTTCACGACCTTGTAGCCGCCGGGGGTGGGATAGTCGCCGGTGAAGTACCAGTCCCCGTTGTTGACGGGAATGGCGTCCTTCAATCCAGCCACGGTCTGGAACACGACCTCGACCTCGCCCTTCCACGGGATGTCCTCGGGCGTGACGAGGCGGCTCACCTCGGCGGAGAGTTCCTCCTCGGTGAAGGGCTCGTAGATCGCCTTCACCGGGTTGCGCATCTCCCCGACCGGCTTCTTCAGTTCCTCGCGGCACTGGTAGTAGACATCGGTGATGCGGTTGTGCATGCCGCGGCGCTCGAGCAGGTTGATCGCCGCCTTGAAGACGATGAACTTGCCGAGCTCGGACATGTCGATGCCGTAGCAGTCGGGGTAGCGGATCTGCGGAGCGGTCGAGGCGATGACGATTTTCTTCGGATTGAGCCTCGAGAGGATCTTGATGATGGAGTCCTTCAGGGTCGTCCCGCGCACGATCGAGTCGTCGAGGACGACGAGGTTCTCCCCGGCCTGGATCTGGCCGTAGGTGACGTCGTAGACGTGCGAGACCATCTGGTTCCGACCCTTCTCCTGGGCGATGAAGGTGCGCAGCTTGATGTCCTTGTGCGCGATCTTCTCGCCGCGCGGCCAGCTCTTGAGGACGAGCTTGTCGAGGGTGGCCTCGTCGAGACCGCCGGACTTCACCGCGGCGAGGATCTCCTCCTTCACCTGGTCGCGCCGCAACATCCGCAGCCCGTGCATGAGGCCGTAGTAGGCGATCTCGGCGGTGTTGGGGATGAAACTGAAGACGGTCTTGTCGAGGTCGGCGTCGATGCGGCTGATGATCTGGGGAACGAGGTTCGACCCCAGCCGCATGCGCTCGCGGTAGATGTCGGGATCGTTGCCGCGGGAGAAATAGATCCGCTCGAAGGAGCAGGGCGTGAGCGGCTTCGGTTCGGCGAAGGGCGAGACCTGGAAGCTGCCGCAGCGCTTCATCACCGCGACATGTCCGCGGGGAAGCTCGCGCACCTTCGTGATGTCCGCGTTGAACACGGTCATGAGCGGGACCCGCTCGCTCGCGAAGGCGATGACCTCGTCGTCCTCGTAGTAGAAGCACGGACGGATGCCCGAGGGATCGCGCAGGACGAAGGCGTCTCCGTTGCCAACGGCGCCGGCGATGGTGTAGCCGCCGTCCCAGATCTCCGCGCACCGGCTCATGATCGAGACGAGGTCGAGTTCGTCGGAGATGATCTGCGGAATCTCGGGACCCGCCGTGCCCTTGTCGCGCTCGCGGCGGAAGATGGCGTCGTGCGCCTCGTCGAGATGATACCCGATCTCCTCGAGCACGGTCTGCGTGTCCGTGTCGAAGACGGGATGCTGCCCGCGACCGATGAGGTGGTGGTTCAGGTCGCGGGCGTTCGTCATGTTGAAGTTCCCCGCCACCATGAGGGTCTTCGTCGGATAATTGGTGCGCCGCACGTAGGGATGACAGCCGCCGCTGCCGAAGGTGCCCGAGGTGCCGTAGCGGAGGTGGCCGAGGAGGACCTCGCCGCCGAAATCGAAGTTCTGTTTGAAGGAGGCCGGATTCTGGGAATCGAGGTGTCCCTTGCGCTCGCGTTTCCGGATCTCGCGGAACTGGTCCTCCATCAGCCGGATCAGCGAATCGCGGTCGGCGCTGCGCTCGCGGAAAAGATAGGGCAGGCCGAGCGGCATGTTCAGCTTCACGCAGCCGATCCCCACGCCATCCTGGCCGCGGTTGTGCTGCTTCTCCATCAGGAGATAGAGCCGCTGGAACCCCCAGAGGCAGGTCTCGTAACGCTGCAGATAATACCCGAGATCCTTTTTCAGCCTGACAAAGGCAATGCCGCACTCGTGCTGAATGGGGTCGCTCATGCGTGGAAGGAATCGGCAACGGATTCGGGCGCGGTAGGGCGGGTTGTCCCCAACCCGCCGCCAAGGGAAGGAACGCCTACTGACAAAACGCCGGCGCTTTGGGGACAAAGCGCCCTACCAACATGCTCCGTCGCAAACGTGGTCCGTAATTTCATCGCAATGTTCAGCCCTCGATCGACACCTTCACATGACCTGAGGTCGTAATCGTGCCGATCATCCGCGCGCCGGGATGGAAGGCGGTCGCGGCATCGGCCTGGTCCGCCGGGACGATCGCGACCCAGCCCCAGCCCATGTTGAAGGTGTTCACGGCCTCTTCGTCGGCGACGAAGGCGAGGACCTTACCGACCGCGCCGAGATTCCAGCGGGGAATGGTGATGTCGGCGCCCTTGCCGTTGAGGAGGCGCTCGAGGTTTTCGGGAAGACCGCCGCCGGTGATGTGGGCCATCGCCTTGATGTCGATCTCCCGCTCCTTCAGTCCGGCAACCACGTCATGATAGAGCCGCGTCGGGGCGAGGAACCCGGTCCATTCGTCCGCGTTGATGAGGCCGGGATGGACCTTGAGGATGCGGCGGATCAGGCTCCAGCCGTTCGCGTGGAAACCGTCCGAGGGATAACCGACGAGGACGTCGCCCACCGCGATGCGGGTGGGATCGATCAACTCGGACTTCTCCGCCGCGCCGACGCAGAATCCGCTCAGCTCGATGATGCCGTCCGGCACGATGCCGGGCATCTCGGCGGTCTCGCCCCCGGCGAGGATGCAGTCGCAGCTCGCGAGGTGCTCGGCCATGCCGGCGATGAGGCGTTTGATCTTGTCCTTGTCGATCCGGCCGATCCCGACGTAATCGAGGAACATGAGCGGATCGCCGCCGGTCGTGAGGATGTCGTTCACGTTCATCGCGACGAGGTCCTTGCCCGCGATCTCGAGCTGGTCGTGCTCGAGGAGGAGCTCCATCTTCGTCCCGACGCCGTCGCAACCGGTCATGATGACGGGCTCCTTGTAGGCACTGAGGTCGTAGCTCGCCGCGAACAGCCCGAAGGCCCCCATGAGCGAACGTTTGCCCTCGGTGCGGCGCCGCAGTTCGCCGATGTCGCCGACGAGCGCGGCGGCTTCCTTGATGTCGACTCCGGCGCCTTTGTAGGTGAATTCGTTGCTCATTGGAAAGTAAAACTGGATCTCAAATAGTGGCATGGGCTTCCAGCCCATGCATGGTGAATGGACGCCGTAGAACCGTAAAAGTCCCACGGTGAAAAAACGGGCGAGCGAAATAGCGATTCACGGTTTCCAACCCCATGTGAGTCTTGTCACGGTGCATGGGCTGGAAGCCCATGCCACATTTCGACACCATGACAGCACTCATCAAGCCTCCCCCTCCTTGATCGCCTCGTGGAGCGACTTGAACAACCAATATCCGCTGCCCCATCCGCCTTCGCCGCCTTCCCAGTCGGGATCGTAGTGGTCGCCCGCCTTCATGAAACGCTCGGGGTGCGGCATCAGGCCGAAGACGCGGCCGCTCTCGTCCGTCAGGCCGGCGATGCGTTCGAAGCTGCCGTTCACGTCGTCGGCGTAGACGAGCGCGGCGGCGCCGCTCTTCACGTAGCCGGCGGCTTCGGCGGCATCCTTCGTCACGAGGCGTCCCTCGGCGTGCGCGATCGGCAGCTCGAATTCGGCGGGACACTGCGAGAGGAACGGGCTCTTCGGAGCGAGGTTCTTCAGCTTCACCCACTGGCATTGGAAACGGCCGCTCGCGTTCTCGACGAGGCTGCCCGCGGGGAGCAGGTCGAGCTGGGTGAGGATCTGGAAACCGTTGCAGATCCCGAGTAGGTAACCGCCGTTGTCGCGGAAGTCCTTCAGGGTCTCACCGATCTTTTGCTCGGTGACGAGGCTGGCGATGCGGCCCGACATCACGTAGTCGCCGTAGCTGAATCCGCCTGACAACACCACCAGGCTCACGCCGACGAGCTTCTCGGGCTTCAGCGCGGAGACGGGCAGCACCTCGGTGACGAATCCGACCGCCTCGAGGGCGCGGGACGTCTCCGCGTCACAGTTCGTGCCGGGAAATTTCAGTAGTAGCGCGCAAGGCCGGTCTTCCATAGCGATTTGAGGTCCGCGAGAGGTTCGTTGACGAGGGTTTCCTTGCCCCACTCGATGTGGAGGTTGGCATGCGCCGTCGTGGCGCGGCCGAGGGCGGCGAAGGGCAGTCCTTCGAAGAGATCGGCGACCTTGGCGAGGTTTTCGGGCGCGACCTCGATGACGAGGCGCGAGGGCGATTCCCCGAAGAGCATTGCGGCCTTCGAGGCGTCAGGGTCCATGGGCAGGGAACAGAGATCGATCTCGAGCCCGGCCTTTCCGGAGAAAGCCATCTCGGCGAGGGTCACGGCGAGACCGCCTTCGCTCACGTCGTGGGCCGAGCGGATGTAGCCTTTCTTCACCGCCTCGTAAACCTTGCGGTAGCAGGCCCAGGCCTCCTCGGAACGGGTGGCGGGGACCGACGCGTTTTCGAGGCCATGACGACGGGCGAAGACCGAGCCACCGAGATCGGACGAGGTATGCCCGATGATCGCGAGGAGGCTGTCGCTCTTGCGGAGCGAGGCTCCGGTGACATGGCTTTCCTCCTCGATGATGCCCATGCCGCTGATGAGGATGGTCACGGGGATGGAGACCGGGCCCTCTTTCGTCTCGAAGTAGTTGTAGAACGAATCCTTGCCCGAGACAAATGGGGCGCCATAGACCTCGGCGACCGCGGCGATGCCCTTCACCGTCTCGACGAGGGCGCCGAGCTCCTCCTCCGCGTCGGGATTGCCCATGCAGAAGTTGTCGAGGATGGCGAGGCGCTCGGGATCGGCTCCCGCCGCGACGAGTTGGCGGACGCATTCGTCGACGCAGGCCGCGCCCATCGCGTAGGGATCGGTCTTGCCCCACTCGGGGAGAAGGGCTACCCCCATCGCCATGAGCCGCTTGCTGCCGCTGATGCGGAGGACCGAGGCATCCTGAGGGGCATCGCCTGCGGCGCCCGCGAGCGGTTTCAAAACGGTGTTGCCCTGCACCTCATGGTCGTATTCACGGATGATGGGCTCGCGCGAGACGATCGCGAAGTCGGTGAAAAGATCGCGCAGGGCCTGACCCGGCTTCGTCAACACGGGGGCCTCGACCGGCGCGGTCTTCTTCGTCCAGCGCCCCTTGAGATGGCGTGTCGGGGCATCGTGCAGCTTCGAACAATCGAGCTCGCAGACGGTGCGGCCGTGGTGCGTCACCTTGAGGATGCCCGAGCCATCGGCCGTGCCGAGTTCGGTCAATTCCGTTTCGTAGAGATCGGCGAGCTTGCGCAGCTCCGGCATGGACGATTCCTTCACCGCGAGGACCATGCGCTCCTGGCTTTCGCTGATGAAGACCTCCCAGCTCACGAGCCCGGGTTCCTTCAGCTTCACCTGGTCGAGATCGATCGTGCCGCCGCATTCCTCGAGCATCTCGCCCGCGGCGCTGGAGTAGCCGCCCGCCCCGCAGTCGGTGATGAATTCGATCAGCCCCTTGTCGCGCGCCGCAAGGACGAAGTCGGCCGCCTTTTTCTCCTCGATCGGATTGCCGATCTGAACGGCCTGCTGGTCCGATTCGTGACTGTCCGTGTCGAGCGCCGCGGAGGAGAAGGTCGCCCCGTGGAGACCATCGCGGCCCGTGCGGCCGCCGACGGAGATCACCTTCATCCCCGCCTCGATCTTCTTCTCGATGTCCTTGATCGGGATGACCCCGGCCGTGCCGCAGAAGACCAGCGGATTGTAGATGTAGGAATCGTCGAACTGGATCGCCCCGCTGATCGTGGGGATGCCCATGCGGTTGCCGTAGTCGCGCACCCCGCGGACGACCCCGCGCATCACCCCGAGCGGGTGGATCACGTCGTCGGCCTTGATGTGGTCCATCGTCGTGTCCGGCGCGCCGAAGCAGAAGACATCGAGCGAGCCGATCGGCTTCGCCCCTTTTCCGGCCCCGAGGATGTCACGGATGACCCCGCCGAGTCCCGTGTTCGCCCCCGCGTAGGGTTCGATCGCGCTCGGGTGGTTGTGCGTCTCCGCCTTCAGGCAGACCGCGAGTTCGTCGTCGAGCTTGATGAATCCCGCGTTGTCGTGGAAGGCCGAGAGGACGAAGCCCGGCTTCGAGTCGAAGATGCGCTGCGAGACGTCGCGGATGTAGGTCTTGAAAAGCGACTTCACCGTCTCCGCCTTCCCGTCGACCTCGTGCTCGATCGTCGCGCCGAAGATGCGGTGCTTGCAGTGTTCGCTCCAGGTCTGGGCGATCACCTCCAGCTCCACGTCGGTGGGTTCGCGCTTCCACTCCGCGTAGACCGCCTGGATCGCGAGCATGTCCTCCCGCGAGAGCGAGAGTTTCATGAACTTGCTCAGCTCGAGGAGGCGGTCGCCGTCGAGATCCGAGATCTTGAGGACGCGGTAATGGTCCGCCGGGGCCTCGGCGATGCGTTCGAGGGGATTCAGGGTCGCGGGATCAGACATGGCCGGGGAGGACGTTCCATTGGTGAATCGCGGCGTTGCAGAGGTCGCGGACGAAGCGGACCGACTCGTCACCCTTGCCGCCGAAAAGGTAGATCCGCTGGCGGATCCGCAGATCCTTCAGCTCGAATCCCGGTGCCGGGATGCCGCGGTAGTAGGAAAGGATCGCCTCCTTCTCGAGGTCGAGTGCCCCGGGCTTCATGCCGTATTCGAGGGCGAAGGAATAGCCCGTCAGCGCGGCGTCCTCGCCCTGGTGGAGTTCCTGGCTGATCTCGTCGAGCAGGGTCTTGCGGACGAAGGCCTCCATCGCGGCCTGGTCGCCCTCGTATTGGATCTCGTAGCGCCGGCTACGGCGGTAGGTGAGTCCTCCCGCGAGCGGCTCATAGAGAAGGCCGTTCGCGTCCCCCGCCTCGATGAAGCGGTCGCTGATTTCGTAGATCTCCCGCATGATGGAAACGAGGGGGTTTTGACCCGTGGATCGGTGCCTTCACCCCTAGGCGGGAATCCGGTCGAGTCAACCGGACAGGGAAATTAATTCCAATTTCTTAAGGAACCGGTTTTCGGAGCGACCAGCCGCCTTTTCCCGGGCAGGCGAGAGGGTGCCGCCTTGATCGGTGAGTCACGAACCGATCCGGTAGGGCGGGTTGTCCCCAACCCGCCGCCGTTTGGCGATTCGACGTCATTCCGCACCTCGCGGCGCGTTGGGACAACGCGCCCTACCCGCGCCCCGTCCGATCCCCCATCCCACCTCAGATCCCGTTGATCTTCCGCAGTTCCCCGAGCGCTTCGCGCCCTTCGTAGAAGGCGAGCTCCTCGCGGCCAGCCGCCTCAAGCACCGTCCGCACCCCCGGCCCGTCCGCCGCGCCGGTGAGATAATCGCGGATCGCCGCCATTTTCCGCTCCTGCAGCCCGAGGAAGGCCGGATCGACCGACGGCGTCGCGGCGTAGCGGCCCTCCGCCTGGCCCGCCTTGAGGATCTCCGTGAAGGCCACCCCCTCCTTCTGCCCGAGCAGCTTCGCCTCGGCGATGTCGGCGATCCAGTCGCGGTGGAGCAGGTTGAAGTAGTCGCGCATCGCCTGCTTGTTGTAATGCACCGCGAACCGCTGCCCCCCGTGCTCCAGCGTCATCGTCGCGCGGATCGAGTCCGTGTCGATCGTGTCCACGAAGACCAGCTCCGCGCCGTCCTTGGCGAATTCCCACTTCAGGTCCCACATCTTCAGGCCCAGTTCCTCGACCAGGTCCCGCACCGCCCAGGCCCCGAGCACCGCCAGCACCCCGCTCTCGGCGAACTGCGCCCCGGTCAGGCCGCACATCGCCAGCGCCTCCTGCTTGCTCACCATCCGGTCCTCCGGCTCGAACTTGCTCGTGAAATCGCTGATCGGCCGCTCCAGATACTGCCAGGCCTCGAGCGGACGCGTCGCCCCCAGCTCCCGCTCGAAGGCCGCCCGGGCCTTCGCCTCCATCGCCAGATACTTCTTGTAGACCGAACTCGCGCTCGTGATCCCGAACCGCACGATGTACTCCAGCGGCACCACGAAACGGTCCTCGTGGGGGAATTTCGCGTAGTCGAAGAGCGGCGCCCCGAGGAAGCGGGTCCGCTCCGGCTTCAGGATCTGGTACTTGCGCACCACGTTGCAGGCGCTCGGATTCGCCGGCACCCCGGCGCGGACCACCTCGCCCGTGACCGCGTCGAGCATGCCCTCGTGGTGCGTCCGCGCGCCCCGCTCGCAGCAGCGCTCCAGCAGCGGCCCGAGCAGTTCCGACCGGTAGGCCGGGTCCAGCTCCGGAGCCGCCTCGATCGCCGCCTTCACCCGCCGCCACACCCCCGGGTCGCCGAGGCGCGAGTAGAGCACGTGACGGAACAGGGCCCGGTTCACATCATGCCCCGCGATCTCGAAGAGCGCCCCCACGTCGAAGACCGAGCCCCGCGAGGTCGTCCGCGTCACCATCACCGAGTCGTCCCCCGGCACCGCGTAGAGCCGCTGCACCGAGCCTTCATAAAAGGGTTCGCCGAGGTCTGAGGGAAGGAGCTTGTTCACGAGGGGAGTGAAGCGCCGGGAAAGGGATTGTAAAGTAGAAGCGGCGTCCCGCCGCTTGTTTAGACGATCAAGCGGCGGGTCGCCGCTTCTACTTTTCCACTAGCTCGACCTTCACCCGTGCGCCCATCGCTTCGGCCACGCGCCGCAGCATCCTCAGGGAATGTCCGTCGTACGAAGCCGATTCCAGCCGGCTGATCTGCTGCTGGGTCGTGCCGATACGGTCGGCGAGTTCCTTTTGGCTCAGCCCTGCCTGTTCGCGCAACCTGACGATCTGCAAGGCCACGTCCCAAGCCGCGCCCGCTTCCGCAAAGCGCGAAGCGAAGGCCGGGTTCCCGAGCTGTTGGTCGAGGTAGGTGTCGAAGTTCGTCTTTTTCATTCCTGATTTCGTTTCTGCCAATCCAACATGCGGGATCGTGCCGTTTCAAGCTCGTGGGAGGGAATGCCCTGCCCTTTGTTGCGCAGGCCGTGCACCGCCACGATACGACGGCCCTTCATGAAGAACCAGAAGACACGCGTGTTGAGTTTCCCGACATGGCGGAGTTCCAGCAATCCTCCGCCAAGCGCCTTCGAGAGCGGTTCGCGATGGAAGCGACGGTCCTTGAGCTTCGTCAGACCGGCCAGCACCGCGGCGAAGTCGCCAGGATCGGACTGTTTCAACTCGTCGAGAAATTCACGCACCGGGCATCTCCCTTCCTTCGTTTCGTAGAACTCTACGGTGAAGTCCATCATGAAACAACATCAAATTTGGTGTGAGGCGATTCTGCGGGAACCGACGGAAGGAGAACCGTCGATCCAGTCAATCCTCTCCATGAAGGCCCCACTCGACGTCCCGGGTCACATAGGATTCCGTCATCCGACCGGAACGCGACTCCAGGAAGCGGCGCGGCGTCTCCGCAAGCAGCTCGTTGAAATCAGACACCGAGCCCTCCTTCATGTAGGCAAGCGCCTGAGCGTTCAGTTCCTGAGGCAGTTCCGCTTGGATCTTGGTCTGGCTCATGGAGGCAGGATAGCACGGGAAGGGGAACGGGAAATCTCGGAGACGAGAAAACCATCCATTTTCCTTCTAGCCGTCCCGCCACGCCCCCGCCACCCCACCCGCGCCTTTGCGCGAAGGCGGCCGGGAAATTCGGATTGAATCGGACCGATTTGGACGGAATCGTATCCTCCACCTCGTCTCCACCCTCCTTTCCCCCTTGAACGACGCCCCCGACCGGATCCTCTATTGCCGCTGCGCCTTCGCCCAGGCGGTCCCCGAAGCCGTCAAAAACGCCGTTCTCGAGCGCCTCTGCGAGTCCGGGGCCTCCTTCGAGAGTGTGTCCGACCTCTGCGAAATGTCCGCCCGCAAGGACCCGCGGCTGGGAGCGCTGCTCGACGGCGAGGGCACGCTGCGCATCGCCGCCTGCTACCCCCGCGCCGTGAAGTGGCTTTTCCACCACGCCGGAGCTCCCCTGCCGGAGGATGGCCGCGTCGAAATTCTCAACATGCGCGAGTCGTCCGCCGACGAGATCGCGAGCGCCCTGCTCAGTCCATCCGAGGCCACCGTTCCCCCCAACCCATGAAAAACGACGTCCATCCCGTCCAGGTCGTGCTTTACGAAGGCCGTGGCGCCCTGCCCTGGGAGGCCGGATCCCGGCTCAGCCTGACCGCCTCGCTCCTCGACCAGGGGTATTCCGTCCTTCGCGTCACCGAGGCGGGCAGTCCCGCCCGCGCCCTGCTCTCCACCACCGGCAGCCCCGTCATCGTCCTCGGGCGATTCACCGGACCGGCTCCGGAGTTCACGGACGGGGCCGGCACCCTCCGCATCGCCACGCGCGACGCCGGCGATCTGGGGGTGGACGACCTCCTCGAACTCGTCACGACGGTCCGCGACGAACTCGGCGCCGCCCTGAACCGGCCGGGCCAGCCCGGAGCGTGGAAACCGTGGTTCCCGGTGATCGACTACGACCGCTGCACGAACTGCATGCAGTGCCTCAGCTTCTGTCTCTTCGATGTCTACGGCGTCGACGAGGACAAACGCATCCAGGTCCAGAACAACGACAACTGCAAGACCAACTGCCCGGCGTGCTCCCGCGTCTGCCCCGAGGTGGCGATCATGTTCCCGAAATACGCCTCCGGTCCCATCAACGGCGAGCCGGTCAAGAGCGAGGATGTCGCCCGCGAGAGCATGAAGATCGACATCTCCAGCCTCCTCGGCGGGGACATTTACTCAAGCCTGAAGAACCGCAGCGAAAAGGCCAAGTCGCGCTTTTCCAAGGAACGCAGTCCCGACAAGGCCCTCGACGAACGCAAACGCTGCCTCACCCAGCTCCAGCAGTCCGGCATCATTCCCGCCGAGGTCCTCGCCGAGCTCGACCTCTCCTCCCTCCCCTCGCCCGAGGAGATCCAGCGAAAGGCGAAGGAACTGGGCGCTCTCCGCGCGTCGCAGGGTTGAGCCGGGAGGCTCAACGCGAGCGGATGTCCTCGATCTCCTCCGGCGAGGCGGGGAGGACGTTCATCTTCGCATCGTCCGGAACCTCGACCTGTGGATTTTCCTCGTAGAGGTAGGACTCCATGATCATGTAGACCTTGCCGCGGGCGTTCGGTCGGAAAGTGCGGGAGCCGAGGGCCCGCGTAATCTTGATCAGTTTCTCCCCGGTTTCGATTTCGAGAACGAACTGCTGCTGCCCCGAAAGGCCGAAGGTTGGATCCACCTTCCGCATTTCCTGCTGGATTTCGACGAGGGGGCGGAACAGTTCCTGATACGAGACCTTTCCATCCTTGATCGCCGGCGGGGAGACCCGCGGCACCTCGAGGTCGACGAAGATGTTGAGGGAACCCCGCGGCTGGTTGGCGACGAGGTCGGGATTCTCGGCGACGAGAACGGCGGTGTGGGGCACCTCGAGGAATCCGTCGTTGTCGACGGGGAGGATGAGCGGCTTGTCCTTGATGTCGAGGAACAGCTTGATGTCGGACGGCTTCACGTTCGGATTCCGGCTCTGGATGCGGAGCTTGTAGCTCTTCGCGTCGGCCTTGGCCTTGACGTCGCTCTGGGCGATGCGGATGAGCTGGGCGTAGGGCAGCCGGGCGAAATCATTGTATTCCACCGGCTTGCCCGAGAGGGTCTCGGGTAGCGGGGCTCCGTCCCCCGGGGCCCCCTTCTCCCCCGCGGGGGCGGGTTTCTCCGCCTCCTGCGCGCCGAGTCCCGGGACGAAGGCAAGGATCGCGGCGGCGAAGGACGCGTGGACGAGGCGTGGCAGGCGGTTCATGGCGTCGTGGTTTCGATCACTCTACCGAAGCCCGGGCCGGAAGGCAACCCCTCTCTCCGCGCCTCCGTGCCACCTGAACGGGTTGCTCCGGCCTGTTTTCATGGGCCGAAGGACCACTCCTTGACCCGACCCGAGGCACCTTCGATCCGGATCGACCCGATCTCGATGGATTGGCCTTCGGTGACCGGCAGGTGGATCCGGAGGGTGCCGGGAATCTCCGCCACCGGAACCCCGAGGGTCGTTTCCTGCCACTCCGCGGACTTCGACAGGGTCGACTCGACGACCTGACCCTGTGCGGGGAATTCGTCCTGGAAAGCGGTCCGCCACCGGCAGGCAACCCGGCCTCCTCCGGGAGCCCGCACCCGCAGCGTCACCTTCAGGGGACCGGCGAACTTCACCTGGACGGTTCCGAGAAAGGGCCGGGGTCCCGTCGCGGTGACACGCAGGACGCCTCCGGCCAATTCCGCGGTGCATTGTTTCGGGACGAGCCCGGCCGGGGTCCGGATCACCGATCCATTGCCGGGTGTTGACTCCGGCTCGCGCGAGGCGGGGTTGGGAATGGGAACGGCCGCCCCGGTCTCGGCGATGAAGCGGTCGATCCGCGCGTCGAGTTCGGCGACTTTGTCAGGGTGGGCTTTCGCGAGGTTGGTGGCCTCGCCGGGATCCTTTTCCAGATCATAAAGTTCGCGCACCTCGGGATAATCCCGGTGGGGTTCCCAACGCCGGATCAGTTTCCAGTCACCGGACCGGACCGAGACGGCGGGAATGAGATGGGGAAACCAGGTGAAATAGGCGTCCCGTTCGAGCGATCCACGCCCTTCGAGAACCGGCAGGAGCGAGACTCCGTCGATGACATGCCCCTCGGGCCGCGCAAGCCCCGCGGCTTCGACGAGGGTCGGGTAGAAATCGACGGCTCCGACGACGGTGTCGTTCACGGTGCCCGGCGCGATGCGGCCCGGCCAGCGGATCATCAGGGGCACGCGCTGCCCGCCTTCGTAGATGCGCCCTTTGCCCTCGCGAAGCGGTGCGTTGTTCGTGGGCGGTCGATGCCCGGCCCATTTCCGCCAGTCCGCGAGGAGCGCCTCGCGGGAGCTCTCCTCCTTGCCCTTCGCCGCGGGAGCTTTCCGGTCGCCGGGAGTGTTGCTGTGGACATTGCCTCCGTTGTCCGACGTCACGATGACGAGGGTGTTCTCCGCGAGCCCGAGTTCCTCGAGTTTGTCGAGGACGCGCCCGAGGCTCTCGTCGACGCTGCGGATCATCGACGCCATGATGGGATTCCCCTGCTTGCCCCGCGGATCCTCCTTCTTCGCGAAGGCGGCGGTGTAGGCTTCCTTATGTCCCCAGGGGCCGTGCAACCCATACTGCCAGAGATTGAGAAAGAAGGGCTCCTCCCGGTGGGCCTCGATGAATTCGAGGGCCTCGTCCGTGACCCGGTCGACGATGGATTCGCCCTCGGGTCCGTCGGTGATCGTGCCGATCTTGTTTTTACCCCCGGGTTCGCCCTCCGCTTTCACTCCGTAGGGAGAGAAATAGCTGGGCGGCCCCGGATCGGGCACGCAGAACCAGACCGTCTCGAACCCATGACGATCGGGACGGTGCTCGGGAGCGATTCCGAGATGCCATTTGCCAAAATGACCGGTGCGGTAGCCAGCCGACTTCAGCACCTCGGGAAGGGCGGCGAGACCGGGGTCGAGGAAATTCCGGCTCGCGGGATAGAGGAACCGGCTCGTCGGGGCGGCTTTGTCAGGATACCGGCTCGCTCCGTCGGGAGCCGCGGCCTGGTGACCGGTGGCGGAGGTGATCCCATGCCGCGCCGAATACTGTCCGGTGAGGATCGTGGCCCGGGTCGGGGAACAAAGCGGCACCGAGTAGGCGTTGGTGAAGCGCATCGCCCCGGACGCGAAACGCGTGAAATTCGGGGTCTCGTAATACCGCGAGCCGTAGGGTTCGGTGTCGATCCAGCCCATGTCGTCGACGAGAAAGAGGACGAGATTGGGGCGGCGGGACGATTCCGCGCCGTGGACGGAGATCGCGAAGGCGAAGACGAGGAAGGGAAGAACAAATCGATCCATGGAACGCGGAACGAACCCCGCTCCCGCGGCGAAGTTGCTCCGCTCGCGGAATTCACCCGGCCAAGATGAGGCGGGGGTCGAAGGCAAAGGGTTCGGGTTTTCCAACGACGATGCGCTTCATGTCCGGATGCTCCGGATTGATGAGGTAGTTCCACTCCCGCGGAATGATCGCGCTGGGAACGGCGAGCACGGCGGAACTGGCGCGCTCCAGCCACCGGTCGCCGAGGTGCCGGGTCGCGGCCGGAGCCGGATACCGCCTCCAGTGACGGGGAAGTCCCTTCACGGGCAGGGTCTCGACGATCCGTTCATCGAATTCGCAGGGAATCGCGACCCAGCGGAGCGGCACCGGAGGATTGAGGTGAACGAGCAGTTCGAGGGCGGCGAGCGACAAATGGCCGCTGGTGTAAACGAGCCATCGACCGCGGGAGTTCCAACGTCCCCCCACCCGCGAAGCCCCTTCCCCGCTGAAGGCGGAGTCGGCGTATTTCGCCTTCACGATCCGCCAGGCGATCCGCTTCATGCGTAGACGCCGAACTCGATGCGGCCAAGCAGGTCCTCGACTTCGCGCGCGCCGACTTCCGTTTCGGCATACTCGAGCGGCACGGCCCCGCCAAGACCCACCTGCGGAGAACCGAGCCAGGCCCGGGCCGCCTCGAGCGATTCCAGGGCCGAAACGGCAAGACCGAGCAACCGGGCGTAACGGATCACCCGATCCGACTCGGCGGTGTCGAGACAGCCGGACACCTTGCGCCGGTGCAGCGTCGCCCGCGAAATCCCGAGGTGGGCGGCGAGACGGTCCATGGAGAGATCGAGCAACTCGCGGAGCGACTCCAACTCGGCGAAGGGCAGGCCTTGCCGCAGCGCTTCGATCAAGCTGGATGCCGCGCTGGGGCCTTGCCCGAGAACACAACGCCGGACCAGCCCCTGCGACCGGTAAGCCACGGGCGATTCGGCCACGGTTGCCACCCGCCCCCGCCGGGTCGGATTCAGCGATGCTTTTTGCTTCATTTGATTGATTTAAAACTCTCAAATGAGAAACCGCAAGCACAAAACACGACCGCATGGAATCTCCGGTTCCCCCATCAAGCCAGGACCTCGTGCACGACGTGGCCATGCACGTCGGTGAGGCGGAAGTCGCGCCCGTCGTGCCGGAAAGTCAGCTGCTTGTGATCGAGTCCGAGCTGGTGCAGGATGGTGGCGTGGAGGTCGTGCATGTGCACCTTGTTCTCCACCGCCATGAAACCGAATTCATCGGTCGCCCCGTGCGCGTGACCGGGCTTGAACCCGCCTCCAGCGAGCCAGGTCGTGAAGCCCTTCGGATTGTGGTCGCGGCCGGTCCCGTTGCTCTGGGCATAGGGCGTGCGGCCGAATTCCCCGCCGAACCAGACGATGGTGTCGTCGAGGAGACCCCGCTGCTTGAGGTCCTCGAGGAGGCCGGCCACGGGAAGATCGACGGCGCGGGCGTGATCGGCATGCTTGGGGAGATTCGAATGCTGGTCCCACGCGGGATTGGCGGTGTTGTCGCCGTAGTTGACCTGCACGAAGCGCACCCCGGACTCGCACAAGCGCCGCGCGAGTAGGCATTTCCGCCCGAAGTCCGCGGTGGGCGCCCCGTCGCGGATGCCATACAGGTCGAGGGTGGCCTGGCTCTCCTGGGTCAGATCCGTGACCTCGGGCGCATGACTCTGGATGCGCCAGGCGAGCTCGAAGGATTCGATCGCGGCCTCGAATTCGCGGTCACCGGGACGTTTCGCGCGCTGCGCTTCGTTGAGGGCCTGGATGAACTCGAAGCGGCGGCGGCGTTCGGCTTCGGAGAGGCGGTCGTTTCCGAGGTTGCGGATCGACGCCTGGGAAGCCGGAGCATCGGCGCGTCCGAGCGGCGTGCCTTGGTAAACCGGCGGGAGGAAGGCGTTGCCGTAGTTCCGCGCCCCGCCATTGCCGGTCGAGGGTCCGATCGTGATGAACCCGGGAAGGTTGGCGCTCTCCGAGCCGAGTCCGTAGGTGATCCACGAACCCATCGAGGGACGGATGAAGTTGGTCGTGCCGGTGTGGAGAAACAGCGTGGCGGGACCATGGGCGATCCCCTCGGTGTGCATCGAGTGGATGAAGCAGAGATCGTCGACATGCCTCGCGATCTCCGGAAAGAGCGACGAGACCTGGCGGCCGCATTGTCCGTGGGGGGAGAACTCCCATTTCGGAGACATGAGCCGCTGGGAAGTGGCCTGGATCACTCCCGAGTTGGCGATTTTTCGGGCATCGTGGAAGTCGGCCATCTGGCCTTCCCGGCGGATCAGTTCGGGTTTGTGGTCGAAGGTATCAACGTGGCTGGGCCCTCCCTGCATGAAGAGGAAGATGATCCGTTTGGCCCGCGCCGGCAGCACCGGTGCGCGGGATTCGAGGGGCGAGGAGGCCGCCCCTTCGGCCAGCGCCGCAAAGGCGAGGCCGCCGAATCCACAGGACAGGGTCTGAAGGGCGTGACGTCGGTTCATGGCGGAAAGGGTTACTCCAGATAGCGGAAGTCGAGACTGGCAAAGAGTCCCTGCAGGATCGTGCTCCAGGCCTCGAGTTCCCCACCGGGCGGCGCGGAAGCGAGGAGGCTGGCGGCAAGGGCGCGTTCGCCTTCGAGGGGCGGACGCCCGAGGACGCGGTAGGTGGCCAGTTCGAGGCGTTCCGCATCGCCCGGAGCCTCGGCGAGGATCCGTTTGGCGGCATGCTCGGCCTCATCGAGGACGAAGGGATGATTCAGGAGCAGCAGGGCCTGCGGGGCGATCGTGCCGAGGTCGCGGCGCCCCGTGGTCCGGCTGGGATCGGCGAGGTTGAAGGCCTCGAGGAACTCCGGGAGCGCGTTCCGCAGGGCGGGCAGGTAAACGCTGCGGCGGAGGCTGTCCTGCACGTAGCCGTAATCATTCGCGGCCGCCGGCCGGATCGTGGGGCCGCCCGCGACGGGATCGAGACGACCGCTCGCGACGAGGATCGCATCCCGCAAGGCTTCGGCCTCGAGACGTCGCCGCGGTGCCCGCGCAAAGAGGCGGTTGTCCGGATCGACGGCGAGCCAGGGCGATTCGTCCGCCGGAGCCGACGCCTGATACGCTTCGGACATCGCGATCTCGCGGACGAGCCGCTTCACCGACCAACCGTCCTCCATGAAGCGGACCGCGAGCCAGTCGAGCAATTCCGGATGCGACGGCGCTTCTCCGGTGGTGCCGAAATTGTCGGTCGTTCGGACGATGCCGCGTCCGAACATCCAGTGCCAGGCACGGTTCACGAAGACCCGCGCGGTCAGCGGATGGTCGGAGGACCCGATCCAACGGGCCAGTTCGAGCCGTCCGCTCTCTCCGGGGGGAATCGAGGGCGGAGGCGAACCCGCGGGGAGGGTCACCTGGAGGAATCCACGCGGAACCGGATCGCCGGTGGGGTTGTGAACGATGCCGCGGGCAAGCACGGGGAGATCGGACGGTTTCTCCGACTCCTCGACCCCGAGATGACGGGGGCGGGCCGGGCCTTGCGCCTTGAGGTCGGCGAGTTCCTTCTTGAGCCGCGAAACTTCCGCCACCGCCCCCTGCCGCCGCCGCTCCATCGCTCCGTCACGGGGACCGGAAGGGGTTTCGGATTGGCTTTCCAGTTCCTCCACCGGCAGGAACTGGACCGCGTCGGCCACGACATGACCGCTCGTGCCCTCGTTCGAGATCAGGACGAAATTCGCCCCGTTCGTCTCAAAGGTGAACTGACCGAGCGAGATGAAACGCCCCTCGATCGGAGGCGGCCCGCTCTGATCGATCCGGATGGGGAAATCCCCGTCGGCGCTGGAGATCATGATCGGGACGGACGAGGCGCGCCCCGGTCCGGCGGCCCAGGCCAGACGCACTTCGTAGCGGCCTCGTTTCGGAACGCGGGCGGCGAAGCTGAGGGTCTTCAATCCCTTGCCCTCGTTCTGATCGTGAAGATACCCTTCCCCGATGTAGGCCCGGGTGTGGACCGAGTGTTTCCAATTGCCCACCTTTTCCGCCTCGAAGTCATCGACGACGAGGCCCGGGAGCGCGTCGGCCGCGACGATTTCAGGACGATCCTCGGAGGAACGGGAAGGATCCGCGGCCACCGCGGCCTCGCGCTCCTTCTCCGCCTTCTTCAACCGTGATTCGAGCGAGGCGATCCGCCCGTCATGGGCGGCGAGGGCCGCTTCCTCGGCGGGCGGCAGTGGCAGGGGCAGGTCGAGCCAGTTCGAGACATTCGAGTGAGAAAGGATTTTGGTGTTCGCGAGGATGCCCGCGAGGGCGTGATAGTCGCGGGTCGGAATCGGATCGAACTTGTGGTCATGGCAGCGGGCGCAGCCCAGGGTTTGCGCGAGAAAGGCCTTGCCGATCGTGTCGAGTTGCTCGTCGACGATGTCGAGATCGAGCTGGCGCTTGTCCTGCTCCTCGAGATTGTGGTTTCCGAGCGCCAGGAATCCCGTGGCGATGAGACGACGCCGCTGTTCCTCCAAGGGAATTCCCTCGCGTGGCATGAGGTCGCCGGCGATCTGCTCCTGCAGAAACCGGTCATAGGGACGGTCTTCGTTGAAGGCGGCGATGACGTGGTCCCGGTAACGCCAGGCCTCGCGCAGGATGAGTCCGCGCAGGGTGAATGATTCGCCGTAGCGCACCACGTCGAGCCAGTGGCGTCCCCAGCGTTCGCCGAAATGCGGCGAGGCGAGGAGGCGGTCCACCTCGCGTTCCCATGCCGCCGGCGACGGATCCGCGGCGAAGGCGCGAATCTCTTCCGGATCCGGGGGCAGGCCGGTGAGGTCGAAGTGAAGACGCCGGAGCCGGGCCTCGGGCGATGCGGGAGGCGCCGACGCGACACCCGCCTCCTTCATCCGGACCCGCAAAAAACGGTCGATCGGTGGCAGGTCCCGCACGGCCTCCCCGGCATCCGGCACCGGGGGCTCGACCGGTTTCCGGTAGGACCAGAAGGAGCGTCCCTCGTCGACGGAGAGTCCGGCACCGGCCTTTTTCACCACCCCCTCCCGCGGATCCGGCGCGCCCATCCGCACCCACTTCTCGAGCCTCGCGATCTTGTCCGCGGGAAGTCGGCTCTTCGGGGGCATTTCGAAGTTCGGATTCTCGTATCGCACGGCCTCGACGAGCAGGCTGCCTCCGGGATCACCGGGAATGACTGCCGGTCCCGAATCGCCGCCCGTGGTCCAGCCCTGGCGGGAATCGAGGACGAGCCCTCCCTTCTGCTCGGTGTCCCCCGCATGGCATTCCAGGCAATGCTCGACGAGAATCGGCTGGATCTCCTTTTCGAAAAATTCGATCCCCTCCGGCTCCGCGGCCAAGGCGCAGAGGCGCGTGCCCGCGGCGAATGACGCGGCCAGAACCGGAATCGATCGGTGAATCCGTCGGAACATCGGGAGGCGGGCCCGTTCGTTCGGAACGAGCCCACGTAACCTAACGGAAGACGGCCCCGGTCAACAAGGTTGCTCTGACACGGGTTTGCGTGTCACCGCCGCTGTCCAATTCGCGGGAAGGCGGAATCCATCTCGCCACTCCCGAAGCGGTCGCGCCGCTTCGATTTGCTGCATTGCTCCCGGGAATGGATCGGGTGAAACTCGGGCTGCATCGGTAACATGGAGAAGCACAGCATCGTCGAATCGGTCCTCGACAACCTCCCCGTGGCGGTGTTTGCGAAGGATGCGACGAACGACTACCGTTTCATCCTGTGGAACAAGAAACAGGAGGAAGTCACCAAGGTCCGGGCGGAGAAGGCCATCGGCAAAAACGATTACCAGCTCTTTTCGCAGGAGTCGGCCGACTACTTCCGCAGCGTCGACAAGGCAGTGATCAAACGCGGCAGCCTCATGAAGGTGCCGGAGGAAATCATCGAGACGAAGAATGGCCGCGAAGTCCACCTCCGCACCGTGAAGATCCCCGTGCACGACCCCGAGACCGGTCGAGCCCTCGTCGTCGGAATCAGCGAGGACATCACCGAGCAGGTCAAGTCGCGCGAGCAGCTCGAGCGCCTCAACCGCCACCTCGTCGCCGCGAACGAGGAGCTGCAACACACCCAGATGCAGCTGATCCACGCGGAAAAGCTCGAATCGATCGGTCGCCTCGCCGCCGGCGTCGCCCATGAGGTGAAGAATCCCCTCGCCCTCCTCCTCCTCGGCGTCGATTATCTCGCCCAAGGGATCCAGCCGGACGATCCCAACGTGGAGACGATCCTCCGGCAGATGCGGGAAGCGGTGGAACGAGCCGACCGGATCGTCCGCGGACTCGTCGATTTCTCCTCACAGCGCGCCCTCACCCGCGAACCGACCCGCCTCGACCGTGTCATTGACGAAGTGCTGCTGCTCGTGAAGCACGAGCTGACCCGGTCGAACACCAGGGTGAGCGCCCGCATCGGGAAGGATCTCCCTCCCGTCTTTCTCGACCTGTCGAAATTCGAGCAGGCGCTGATCAACCTCATCATCAACGCGGTCCATGCCATGGAGGGCGCCGCTTCGAAGCAGCTGAAGATCCGCGCGCGCACCGAATCCCTCGAGGAGGTCATCAAGAACGAAGGCGCTCGCAAGCGCGAGGTCTTCCGCTCCGGCGACCGGGTCGTGATTCTCGAGATCCACGATACCGGCCATGGCATCGACCCGCACGACGCGGGCCGGCTCTTCGACCGCTTTTTCACCACCAAGGCCACCGGCATCGGCACCGGCCTCGGACTCTCCGTGGCGCGGCGCATCGTGGAACTCCATGGCGGCGAGCTCACCCTAGAAAACCGGGGCAAGGAACCCGGGGCGGTGGCACGGCTCATCCTCCCGACCAAACTCGAAACCGGCAAGGTCCGCACTCTTTCCCCGTTTCCACCCACGGTGGATCCACCGCGGGCGGAAGAGAAAAATCGGAAAGAGCTTGACACGTCCGGCGGCAACTTGCCACCCTGACACGAAGACAAGACCCAACCTCCCCGAGCCATGGCCCGAAAAATTCTCCTCGTCGATGACGAAGCCGGCTTCACCGAACTCCTCAGGATGAACCTCAAGCGGGCCGGGGGTTACGAGGTCCGCATCGAGAACGATCCCACCGAAGCCGTGGCCACGGCGCGCTCCTTCATGCCCGATGCGATCATCCTCGACGTCGTCATGCCGGGAATGGATGGAGGCGATGTCCATGCCGCCCTGCAGGCCGACCCACTTCTCGCGCGGATTCCCGTGCTCATGTTGACCGCTCTGGTCGATTCCACGGAACTCTCCGAGGGTGCGGTGGCCCAGGCCGGAACCCAGCTGGTGTTGCCCAAGCCGGTGAACCTGCCCCTTCTTCTCAAAGTCCTCGCCAACCTCCTTCCGCCGGCGTGAACGGAGCCCACCGCGGCAACGGCCTGTGATTTTGGTCGCACCCGGCTTCGGATTGGGGAATATTCGTGTCCGCCACCCATGCCCAGGCCAGCCTCAGTCAGCAAACCCGTCTCGATCCAGGTGGGGGATTTCTTCGAGCGCCATCACGAGAGCCTCTCCATGGAGCTCGTCGGCACGGACCTGGGTTTCAACCGCGAGATCCTCGAGCCCACGATCAATCGTCCCGGACTCGCCCTGTCGGGCTTTTACAAATACTTCGCCCTCCACCGGATCCAGGTGATCGGCCAGGCCGAGCGAGCCTATCTGCGCCACCTCAGCGAGGCGAACGCGGAGAAGCGCTTTTCCGACCTCTGTCGCCAGCGCATCCCCTGCATCGTCGTGAGCCGGGGCCAGGAGCTTCCCGATTCGCTTCTCGCAATCGCGAACGAGGCGGGGATCTCGGTCTTCCAGACCTCGATGGTGACGATGAACTACATCAATGCCGCGACCGTTCGCCTCGACTGGGAGTTCGCCCCGAGCACCTCCCTCCACGGCTGCATGGTCGATGTCATGGGAATCGGCATCCTGCTCCAGGGCGAGAGCGGCACGGGAAAGAGCGAGGCCGTGCTCGGACTGCTCCGCCGCGGGGCGAGCCTTGTCGCCGACGACCTCGTCCGGCTCCGCAACCTCGAGGACCGCGAGTTGATCGCCACTTCCCCGGAGCTCGGACGCAGCTACATGGAGGTGCGCGGCCTCGGCATCATCAACGCCGCCGCCCTCTTCGGTGTCGGTGCCCTCCGCACCGAAAAGCGCCTCGATCTCGTCATCACCCTGAAAAAGGAATCCGCCCTCAACGAAATGGAACGGGTCGGACTGGAGGGACAAACCTACGAAGTGCTCGGGATCGAGGTGCCGCACATCCAGCTTCCCGTCGCTCCCGGCCGCGACATGGCCCAGCTCATCGAAGTGGCCGCCCTCGACCAGAAGCTCCGCGCCCTCGGCCACGACTCGGCCGTGGAATTCAACAAGAAACTCTTGAAAAGGATGCACGAGGAACGTAAATCCATGTTTTGACGGGCTCGATGCCCAGTCCCCCGCCGCCACGATTCCATGCCCGTTTGCGAACTGACGATTCCGAATGAGGACGGCCTGCACGCCAGGCCGGCGGCAAAGTTTGTCAAGCTGGCGAGCCGGTTCGACTGCGAGGTCTGGGTCGAGAAGGACGACGAGGAGATCAACGGCAAGAGCATCATGGGGTTGATGATGCTCGCGGCCGCCCAGGGATCCGTCATCCGGGTTTCCACCGAGGGCGCGGACGCCGATCTCGCCCTCGAGAAGCTCAGCGCCCTCGTCCAGAGCGGATTTGAAGCGGATTGTTGAATTCGCCCCCGCATGGTGCGAAACATGGCCGGGTTTCGGCGCGGAACCCTTAAGAATTGTGCTCCTGGACCGTTTACAAAGGGTCACCGAATGATCAGCCCCATCGCCAAACCGGAGATCCGCCTCGAAGGGATAGGCGTCTCGCCCGGTATCGCCGTCGGCCCTGCCGAGCGCGTCGGCAAGACCCTGGAGGAACCCGAGCGCCTCGAAATCGACCGCAGCGAGGTGGAATCCGAGCGGGACCGTCTGAATGAGGCCATCGTGCGGACCCGTGACCAGATCCTCGCCTTCCAGGAGGAGATCGCCTCCGGGGACGGTGAAAACCATTCGGCCATCTTCGACGCCCACCTCCTCATCCTCGAGGATTCGAGCATTCTCAACGAAGTCCTCCGCATCGTCGAAACGCGGCGGAAATCGGTCGACTGGGCCTACTACTCGGTTTCCAAGCGATACATCGATTCCCTTCGGAAGATCGACGACCCCTATCTCCGCGAGCGGGCCGTCGACATCGAGGATGTCGCGAAGCGGCTCCTCCGCAACCTCCGGGGCGAAGGCGACGGTGACGACGACGGCATCCGCCCCCTCCAGCCGGATACGAGCATCCTCCTCGCCCACGACCTGACTCCCTCCGACACCGTCAGCCTCGATCGCACCCGGATCCGGGGGTTCGCCACCGAACTGGGAAGCCCCACCTCGCACACCGCGATCATGGCCCGTTCACTGAACATCCCGGCGGTCGTGGCGCTCCACGATCTTCCCGAGGATTTCCCCGCGGGCGACGCCGTGCTCGTCGACGGATACCATGGATTGGTCATCCTCAATCCGTCCCCGGCGACCATCGCCGGCTACGAGTCGGTCATCGAGCGGGAGCGGACCGTCCTCACCGACCTCGAATCCCTCAGCCACGACGAGACCCTTACGGCCGACGGCAGGAAGATCACCCTCTCGGCCAACATCGAGTTCATGGAGGAACTCGACGGCATCCTCGCCCGTGGCGCCGAGGGCGTCGGACTCTACCGCACCGAATTCTTCTACCTGAGCCGCCGCGATCTGCGGGACGAGGAAAACCAGACCGCCTCCTACCGCCGGGTGGCCGAGGCGACCCATCCCCACGGAGTCATCATCCGCACCCTTGACATCGGCGGCGACAAATACAGCCCCGAACTCTTCGAGGATCCGGAACCGAACCCCTTCCTCGGTTGGCGGGGCATCCGCCTCAGCCTCGACCAGGAGGACGAGTTCCGCGTCCAGCTCCGCGCCATCCTCCGGGCGAGCGCCTTCGGAAAAATCCGCCTCATGTTCCCCTTCCTCTCGACCCTCGAGGAATTGCGTGGCGCCAAGGAGCAACTCGCCCTCGCCAAGGAGGAGCTCCGCGCCCGGGGCGTCCCCTTCGACGAGCAAATCGAGGTCGGGGCAATGATCGAGATTCCGAGCGCGGTCCTCATCGCCGACCACCTCGCCCGGGAGGTCGACTTTTTCAGTATCGGCTCGAACGACCTCATTCAATACACCACCGCGGTGGACCGGATCAACGACCGCGTCGCCCACCTCTACCAGCCGACCCACCCCGCGGTCGTCGCCATGATCCGGGAGACGGTCGAGGCGGCCCATCGCAACGGGATCTGGTGCGGGATTTGCGGCGAAGTCGCCAGCGACCTCTCCCTCGCGCCCGTCTGGGTCGGCCTCGGGGTGGACGAACTCTCCGTCGGCGGTGCCCAGATCCTGAGAATGCGGCGCGCCCTCTCGCGCCTTGACTCGGCCCGGTGCCGGATCCTGACCGAGCGGATCCGCTCCTGCGGCACCTCGAGCGAAGTGCGCGAACTCTGCCTCGAGGTGGCCCGGGCCGCCTACCCGGAACTGCTTCTCTGACCCCTTCCGAACCGCGATTGACTGACCCGGGATTCCGTCGCAAACTCGCCCCTTCCCCGAACCATGCCCCATCCTCAGCCAGCGCAAGGTCCCGCCGCCCGGATCCGTCGTCCCGGGTCGCCTTGCCGCCGCGGGGTTTCCCTGGTCCTCCTCCTTTTCGCCCTCGCCCCCGTCTGCCCGGCTCCCGACCTGAAGATGCTCAAACAACCGTGGAACCTGTTCAAAAAGGGACCCGATGAGTTGCTCGAGACGGCCCAGGCTCCGGTCGGTCCGGGCGGCATGTGCGTTCTCCCGTCCGGCGAATATGTGATCGCCTGCCACCCCTTTTTCATGCCCCGGAACCGGGTCATGAAATTCGAAAAAGGCGGCCAATGGGTGCCCTTCCCGAACGACTCGATGAACACCCCCGGCTCGGGGGATCCCCTCCTCCTCGATTCCGTGGTCGGGGTGGCCTGCGATTCGCGCGGCATCGTCTGGATGCTCGACAACGGCAGACGCTCCGGCAGCGCGGCGAAGCTCGTGGCCTGGGACACGAAGCGGAATGAACATCTCAAGGTCGTCGTCATCGACGCCCTCGCCCTCGCCCCCGCGTCATTCCTCACCAGTTTCGCCCTCGATCCGGTCGGCCCGACCATCTACATCGCCGATCCCGCCGATGGCGTTTCCTCGGCGATCATCGTGGTGAATACCGAAACCGGTCTCGCCCGGCGCGTCCTCCAGGGAAACCGTTCCGTCCAGAAAGAACCCGAGATCACCCTGTTCGTGGACGGACGGCAGGTCGAGGTCCGGCGGCCCGACGGCGCGATCGCGAGCCCGCTCACCGGCGTCAGCCCCCTGGCGATCGACCGCCGCGGCGAATGGCTCTACTACGGCGCCCGCGACGGGGCCTCGCTCTACAAGATCCGCACGGAGTTCCTCGTCCGCACCGACATCACCCCGGAAGTCCTCGCCACCCAGGTCACCGGGGTTTCGCAGAAGCCCGTTTGCGACAGCATGGCGATCGATGCCAAGGGACGGATCTATTTCGCCGATATCTCGCGCGGTTCGATCGACTACGTCGCCCCGGAGGAGAACTACCTGAACCTGCGCCTCCTCGTCCAGGATCCTCGCCTCATCTGGCCGGGCGGCCTCCTCATCGGTCCCGACGGGCAGCTTCACTTCTACAGCAGCCAGCTCCACCGCACCCCTTTCTTCAACAGTGGCAAGGATGTGACCGCCCCTCCGTTCTCCCTTTTCAAGGTCCGCCCCCTCCCCTCGACCCGGTTTGGCTTCTGACCTTCCGTTCCGCCCCTTCATGGCCACCATCCTCGACACACTCAAGAAGGGTGCCGAATACCTGCAACGCCACGAGGTCGACGAGGCTCGCCTGAACATGGAGCTGCTCCTCGCGCACGTGCTCAAGATCGACCGGATGCGTCTCTATCTCGACTTCGATCGCGCCCTCCCGGAGGCCCAGCTCGCCACCCTCCGCGAACTCACGATCCGGAGGGGACGGGGCGAGCCGCTCCAGCACCTCCTCGGCACGGTCGAGTTCTGCGACCTCGAATTCCTCACCGACGCCCGCGCCCTCGTGCCACGTCCGGAGACCGAGGAACTCACCCGGATCCTGCTCGCCCGATCCTGGCCCGGGGGAGCCTCGATCCTCGACCTCGGATGCGGCTCCGGCGTCATCGGAATCTCTCTCGCCCGACACCTCCAAGCACGATCCGTCCGCCTCACCCTCGCCGACGTCTCCTCCGATGCCCTCGCCCTGGCCCGGGAAAATGCGGCGAGGCTGCTGCCCGCGGAGGCGGAGGTCCACCTGGTCGAAAGCGACCTCTTTTCCGCATTGGAAGGCGGGCGCTTCGATCTGATCGTGGCGAACCTGCCCTACATTCCCGACTCCGCCGAGACCCTCCTGAGCCGCGAGGTTCGCCGCGATCCGGCGCTGGCACTCTACGGCGGAGAGACCGGCACCGAGGTGATGCAGCGCTTCCTCGCCTCGGTGGACGGGCATCTCGGGCCGGGCGGTTTCGTCGCGATGGAGTTCGGGATCGACCAGGGGGAGTTCCTCCGCCGTTGCGCCGCCGACGCGGGGCTGGAAAGCGTCGAAATCCGGCGCGATCTCGACGGGATCGAACGCTTTCTTTTCGCTGTGAAATCGGCCGAGGACTGCTAGGATCTCTGCTTCCCGCGCGTCGCGGACCCTTCCGGAATCTGACATGGAAAAATTCATCGTACACGGCGGCCACGCCCTCGAGGGCAGCGTCAACATCAGCGGCTCGAAGAACGCCTCGCTCCCGATCCTCGCGGCCACGCTCCTCACCCGCGAGCAGTGCGTCATCCGCCGCGTTCCCGATGTCTCCGACACGAACTACATGCTGCAGATCCTGCAGAACCTCGGGGCCGAGGTGGAGCGAGCCAGCGGCACCGTTGTGATCCGCTGCGAGAACCTGCGCAGCCACGAGGCCCCCTACGATCTCGTCCGGAAAATGCGCGCGTCCGTCTGCGTGATGGGCCCGCTCCTCGCCCGTCACAACCGCGCCCGGGTTTCCATGCCGGGCGGCTGCGTCATCGGCGACCGGCCTATCGACCTGCACCTCCGCGGCCTCGAGGCCCTCGGAGCGGAGGCTCGCGTCGAAGGCGGCAATGTCCACCTCGAGGCCCGTTATGGACTGACCGGCCGGACCATCGACATGAGCGGCAAACACGGTGCCACCGTGCTCGGCACCGACAACGTGATGATGGCGGCGGTCCTCGCCAAGGGGACCACCGTGATCACCGGAGCAGCCTGCGAACCCGAGGTCATCGACCTCGCGAATTTTCTCATCGCGATGGGGGCGAAAATCTCCGGAGCCGGCACCCCCCGCATCGAAATCGAAGGGGTCGCGGAACTCGGGGGCGTGGAACACACCGTCATCCCCGACCGGATCGAGGCCGGCACCTTCCTCGTCGCCGGCGCCATGGCCGCGAAATCCTCCATCACCCTGAACCGGGTCGATCCCGGACATCTCTCCGTCGTCACCGACGTGCTGAGGCGCTGTGGCTGCCGGATCGAGGCCAACGGATCCTCCCTCGTCATCAGCCGCGCCGAAAAGCCGGTCGGAGCGAACATCACGACGGAACCCTATCCGGGATTCCCCACCGACATGCAGGCCCAGATGTGCTCCCTTTTCGCGGTCACTCCGGGCACCAGCATCGTGCGCGACACCATCTTCCCGCAGCGCTTCATGCACGCTTCCGAGATGAAGCGGATGGGCGCGAACATCGAGGTCAACGACGGCACCGCCATCATCCACGGGGTTCCCTCCCTGAGCGCGGCACCGGTCATGGCGAGCGACCTCCGCGCCTCCGCCGCCCTCGTCCTCTCCGCCCTCACCGCCGAGGGAAACACGGAAATCTCCCGCGTCTACCACATCGACCGCGGCTACGAGAACATCGACGAGAAACTGATCGGACTCGGAGCCAAGATCGAACGCGTCCCGGCCTGAGGTCGGAAGGCGGGGAGCCACGTCCTTGGTTGCGTCGCGACTTCCGGTCGGTTATTCTTTCCCCTTGAGCGGAATCCTCGCCCACCTTCCCGAAGTCTTTGACCAGGAGTCGTTCAATCTCGAACGATGGAGCGAGTTGGAAAGGGATCCCTTTTTCGCTACGATCGACTGCCGGATTGAAACCGATCGATTCGGACAAGGGATCATGATCCCTCCACCCGGATTTTAGCACAGCAACCTTCAGGGGCTGATCTTTGAAACGCTCCGGGACCTCATGGGGGCCGCCGAAGGGCGAGTGCGACCGGAATGTCCCGTCTCCACGTCGGGAGGTGTCAAAGGCATCGATTTGTTCTGTATTTCCCATGCGCGGGTTGCCGAGGGGCTTCGACAAAATGTCCTCACGATCGCGCCCGAAATCTGCATCGAAGTGCTCTTACCCCGCAACACCCGCGCCGAGATGGCGGAGAAAAAGCGCCTCTATTTTGAAGCCGGGGCTTCCGAGGTCTGGATCGCCTCACCCGGCGGCGAGGTTGCCTTCTTTGGTCCGGACGGAGAAATGGATCGCTCGTCCTTGTGCCCCGGGTTTCCTGCGAGGCTGGAGGTTTGAACGAGAGCGCAGGATGGGCAGGCTCCCGGGAGTCAAGAAATGTTGCACGAACCGATTGGCGTGTGACCCGATTGGCTCCGACAGATCCGCACCCAATGATGATGCCGGTGCCTGTAGCCGGCCTCAGTGAGGCCGGATGGCGAGCCCAATCCGGGGGCATCGCCCCCGGCGACACCACCTCTCGCGACGAAAGGGGGCGGGAAATGCGGGCTGGCTTCGATTCCAGCGGAACTCCGGATTCTTGATAACCGATCTAATCGGACCGTTTCCATCGACCCGGTGGCGGCGGCGCAATATCTTTTCTGTAAATTCTGTGATCAGGCTTGAGGTGGATCGGTGAGGTTCATGTTGAGGTAGATTTTTGAGGTGGCCCACTCGTTGGAGATTTCGCAGAGCAGGGCGGAGACCAAGCGCAGTAGTGAGGCTTCGTTGGGGAAGAGGGAGGCGACGCGGGTGCGGCGCTTGAGTTCGAGGTTGACCCTCTCAAGGGCGTTGCTGGTACGGAGGCGCCGGCGGTGCGGCTCTGGCAGGCTGTAGACGGCGAGGCCTTCGGGGATGTTGCGCTCCATCCACTCGGCCAGCTTCGGATTGCTCTTCGAGTAGTGGGCGACGCGCTCCTTGAGGCGGGCCTCCGCGCTGCCCCGGTCCGCGCAATTGAAGATCGAGCGGATGTCCGCAGCGACGACGGAGCGCAAGTCGAACCGAGGGATGTAGGCCTGGGCGTTCTGCTGGAGGTGGAACTGGCAGCGCTGCCAAGGCACGGAGGGGAAGACCGCCTTGCGCGCGGCGGCCAGCCCTGAGTGGGCGTCGCTGACAATGAACTTCACCGCGTGGAGCCCGCGTTCGACCAACGAGGTGAGGAAGGTGCGCCAGTGCGCCTCGGCCTCGCTCAAAGCGACGCTGACGCCGAGGATGGAGCGTGTGCCGTCCGGGCCGATGCCCATGGCGACGAGGTTGGCGCAATCCACGAGCACCCCACCGTGGCGGACCTTTTCGTAGCGTGCGTCGAAGATGACGTAGGGGAAGGCACCGAGGGGGCGCTCGCGCCAGAGCCGGAGCTCGTCATCGAGTTTGGCCGCGCAGGCGCTGACCTGGGTGGAACTCACCTGATGGCCGCAGAGTTCCTCGACGATCTTGGAGACTTTTCGAGTGGAGACTCCTTGCACCTACATCTCGGCCATGGCGAGGAGGAGGGCCTGCTCGCTGCGCACGCCTTTCTCCAGGGCGGACGGGTAGAAGGAGACGCCGCCGCGGACCTGTGGGACGCGCAGCTCGATCTCGCCGACGCGTGTGGCGAGGGTTTTCGGTTTGAAGCCATTGGCGTGGCCGAGCCGCTCCTCGCAGCATTCGTAGGGCTGGGCCTGGAGCGCGAAGGTGCGTTCCTGGAGCATGGCCTCGTTGAGAAGGAGGCGAAAGCCTTCGGCGAGGCCGGAGGCACCTTGGGCGGTGTGATTTGGGGTCATGCAACATTTCTTGACTGTTTCCAGGATTTCACTTCCCTTGGCAGCCGCCGAGTGGGCACGAGATGAAAGCGGCGGATCTGCTGGCTCGCGTTCGCGGCGGACTTGAGGTTCAGTTTCTCCGCGATCCACGCATGGGGCACGCTGGTTTCCTTCGCCAGCGCCCAGGCCACCGAACTGCGCCGCCAGTCCCCGCGGCGATCCTGCTGCAGTTCGTCTCCGGTCATCCCGTAGTGCGCCATGGCCTCCGCCAGGATCCCGCGGGCCCGCTTCTCCCCGTGGTCCTTGGACGGGCCCGCGCTCCGGCTCCGGTAATTGCGGCTTTGGCGCGGGGCCATCGCCTCGAGCCGTGCCGAGAGCCGCTCGCGAAACGCCTGCGATCCCCAATACCATCCACGCTCGAACGATTTCGAGAGGGGCAGATCGAAAGCCGAAGGATCGCTCCGATCCTCGCGCACGAATCCATCGAGCCGCTCGACGAACCGCCGGCGACCCGCGGCGTTGTCCCGCTCGCCGTAGAGGTCCAGCACGAATTCCGCGGCGAGCCAGCCCGGCCGTTTCGACGGCGGCAGGGCGTAACCGGCGGCAACACTGCTCCATGGGTAATCAAGAAGACTCTTTTTCCCGCCATCCACCAACCCGGCCCGACCGGGGTTGAGATGGACATAGTCGATCACGGTCCGCACGCAGTCCCTCCAGACAACGCTCCCCCGCGGGCTGGTCGCCTCGTCCTCGACGGGAATGGCCTTGTAGCGCCCTCCGAAGAGATGACCCCAGAACCGGTGCCTGGCATTGAGGCGCCGGGTGTACGCGTTCTGGAACCATTGCATCCCGGCGACGAGATTCGGTTCGGGTGTCCGGAAGACGGCGTGGTAGTGGGTGTCCATGAGAACCCAGGCGGGGCCACCACGGCGAAGACTTCCCACCCGGTCCGGCCGCAGGCTTCGGCGAAGGTCTCGCGGAAGAGCTCCCGGTCCCCGTC
>JBILDO010000005.1:0-143172 GCA_044352585.1 Verrucomicrobiales bacterium | reverse complement strand
TTGCCTGCGGTGTGTAGGTTTCCGGGTCGACTCCAGAGGCTGTGAGGCTCATTCCTACAGCATGCGCAGCCCCAAACGAAAGTCCAGCCAGAATTCTGTAGGTTGCTTGTAGGGGGCCTTGGGCTTTTCTTGGGAAATCTTCGTAACTCGTTGAAAGTGAGGAAGCCAACTGTCGGACTCGAACCGACGACCGGCTGATTACAAATCAGCTGCTCTACCAACTGAGCTAAGTTGGCCCTGAAACCCGCCGAACGGAGGACGCTTGAGGGTAATCGCCCGGCGGCTCTCCCGCAAGGGAAGGTTTTGCCGTCCTTTTCCGGGTCCCGAGGTCATTCCCGCTCCCGGTCCAGCGCGAGTCCGCCCTTTCGAAACGGGTGAATTTCGGGTAGAATTCGGGAATGCCGTTTCGATCGATCGTCTTCCTCCTCGCCCTCTCCCTGCCGCCGGTGCTGGCGGCCCAGGAGGAACCTCCACGCACCCTTCCCAAGCAGGGCAATACCGCCACGGAGGCGAAGGCGCCCGGGGTTTCCGTGAAAAAAATCGGCGAGAACCGCTACCGGCTCGGAGAGATCGAATTCGACGCGAAGTCCCGGGAGATCCGCTTTCCGGTGACAGTGAACCAGCGCGAGGGCGGGCCGATCGAGTATCTCCTCGTCCGCGAAACGGGCAAGGTGCACGAGTCCATCCTGACCACGTCGATCTCGCCGCTGCATCTCCAGATCGTGATGAAGCTGCTGCGCTACCAGGGCGGGAACGGGGATGTCTTCAACCGCCTCCTCGCGCCCGAAGTGCTTGAAAAAGAAGGGGGAAAGGAAGCCGAGCGCGGAGAGACGGTCTCCTTCCTTTTCCAGCCCGAGAGCGGCAAGGCGCTGCCGGTCCATGAGATGGTCATCGACGGCGAGAGCGCCGAGGCGATGGCGCCGGGCGACTGGATCTACACCGGGTCGGCGGTCGAGGAGGGCACCTTCATGGCCGAAGCGGAAGGGTCGATCATCGCGATTTACCTCGATCATCTCGCCATGTTCAACATGTCGCGAGAGGGGGCCGACCTCGACGAGCGCTGGGGTGCTCGCCACACCGTGATCCCGGGAATCGGCACGAAAGGCACCCTCACGATCCGGGCCGGCGAAAAACCGGTCACAAAAAAGGATTGAACGAGCAACCACCCCGGGTTTTCGGACCCATTTGCCAGACGCCTCCCACCCAACCGCCGATGAAATCCCTCCCCGCCCTCTTCGCCGCCCTCTGCCTCGCCATGCCTCTCACCGCCCAAGACCGGCTCGCCCCCGGCCGCGACGGTGCCAACGTCTCGCTGAAACTGGAGATCGAACGGGCCGTCGCCAAGGGCGTCGGGTTCCTCAAGTCCCAGCAGAACAAGGAAACGGGCGCGTGGAGCGACCCGGTCAATCCGGCCTTCACCGCCCTCGCGATCTCCTCCATCCTCGGTGATCCGAATCTCGACCTCGCCAAGGGTTTGCCGGCGGAAGTGGAAAAGGGTTACGAGTTCCTCCTTTCCAACGTCCAGGATGACGGTGGCATCTACGGGAAGGGACTCGCGACCTACAACACGTCCCTCTCCCTGATGGCCCTCTCGCAATCGGGCAAGAAGGAGCATCTCCCCGTGATCGCGAAGGCGCGCCGCCTGCTCATCAACCAGCAGCAGGATTATGACAAGCGTGGCGTCGTCGACAATCTCTACGACGGAGGGATCGGCTACGGCGGATCCTCGACCCATTCCGATCTTTCCAACACCACCCTCGCACTCGAGGCGATTTATTATTCCAAGAAGGTGCTCGACGACTCCGGCTTCAAGGACCTCAACGAGATCGACCTCGACTGGAATGCGGCGATCGAGTTCATCAGCGCGACGCAGAACAGCGAGGCGAGCGTGAAGCGCCTCGGCGAGGGCTACACCGTGCGCGAGGAGGACCGCGGCGGGTTCATCTATTATCCGGGCAGCACGAAATCCGAGGAGATCGAGCTGAAAACCGACGGTGGCACGCGGACGGCGCTGCGCAGCTACGGCAGCATGAGTTACGCGGGCCTGCTCTCCTTCATCCATGCCGACATGGACCGGGAAGATCCCCGCATCGCCTCGGTCATGAGCTGGCTGCAGAAGAACTACACGCTCGAGGAGAATCCGGGCATGGAGGCCCAGGGGCTCTTCTACTACTACCACATGATGGCCAAGGCTCTCGCCATCACCGGCACGAAGACGCTGGTGACTCCGGACGGCAAAAAGATCGATTGGAAGGAGGAACTCGCCCTGAAAGTGATGAGCGTCCAGCAGCCGGACGGTTCGTGGACCAACCAGGGCTCGAACCGCTGGATGGAGGACAACCCGGTGCTGGTGACGGCGTATTCGCTGCTCGCCCTGGAACACGTCTACCGGCAGCTGTGAGGTCCGGCGGCGGGGTCGCGCGGGCGGAGACCTATCGCGACAATTTCAATCCGTCCCAGGCGAGGCGCACGTTCGCCGGCAGGGTCGGTTCGAGTGTGCGGTAATCGACGCGGCAGGAGAAGTGGGTTAGCCAGGTCATGCCCGCGCCGAGCTCCCCCGCGAGGGCGACGGCTTCGCCGGTCGAGAGGTGGGTCCAGTGGGGTTCGGGCTGAAGGCCGTCGAGGATGAGCAGGTCGATCCCGGCGAGGAGGCGCTTGCTCTCCTCGTGCAAGACCTTGGCATCGGGGATGTAGGCGAAGAGGCGTTCGCCCCCGCTCGAAAAAAGGAAGCCGATCGTCTCGACCTTGCCATGGGAGACGGGCAGCGGCGTCACCTGTAGGTCGCCGACGGAGAAGGGTCCCCGGATCACGTGCGAGGCGGCCTTGAGATAGCCGCGGTAACGGTTTTCCCCGTCGAAGACGTAGGTGAAGGCCGCGTGGAGGCGCTCGAGACACTCCTCCGTCGCGTGGATCGCGATCTCCTCGTCCTCGTGCACGGTGAAGCGCCGGAGGTCGTCGAAACCCATGATGTGGTCGCTGTGGGCGTGGGTGAAGAGGACCGCGTCGAGGTCGCGGATGCCCTCGCGGAGGCACTGCTGGCGGAAATCGGGACCGGTGTCGACGATGAGGGAGACCTCCGGGGTGCGGACGTGGAGGGAGGAGCGGAGCCGTTGGTTTTTCGGATCGTCCGAGGTGCAGACGGCGCAGTCGCAGCCGATCACGGGCACCCCGATCGAGGTGCCGGTGCCGAGGAAGGTGATTTCCACGCGGGTCTGCATTGCGTGCCGAGGCGGTCTGTTCCATACTGCGGGTGCTTCCCCCGCGCAATGCTCTCGGTTTTAAAAATCAAGAACCTCGCCCTCGTCGACGACCTCACCTGGGAGCTCGGGCCCGGCCTCATCGGCGTCACCGGCCAGACCGGCGCCGGCAAGTCGATGATCGTCGGTGCGCTCAAGCTCATCCTCGGCGAGCGGGCCAACCACGACCTCATCCGCACCGGCGAGAGCCTCTGTTCGGTCGAGGCGGTCTTCGAGCTCGACTCGAACCTCGACCAGGTCAACGCCCTCCTCGAGAACGGAGGCCTCGAACCCTGCGAGGGGAACTCGCTCGTGGTGAAGCGGGTCTTCGGCACGGGGAACAAGCAGTTCGTCAATTGCTCGCCCTGCACCCTCTCGCTGCTGAAGTCGCTCGGGGGCCTCCTCGTCGACCTGCACGGGCCGCACGAGCACCAGTCGCTGCTCTCGCAGGACCGCCAGCTCGCCATGCTCGATGCCTACGCCCATGCCACGACCGAGCGCCGCGCCTACCGCGAAGCCTACGAGGGGTGGACCGCGGCGAGGACCGAGCTCGATGAATTCCGCAACCAGCGCCTCGTCAGCGACCAGGAGATCGAGCTGCTGCGCTTCCAGGTGGAGGAAATCGCCGCCGCCAGTCTCGATCCCGCCGAAATCACGGAGATCGAGCAGCGTTACCGGCAGTCGCAGAATTCCTCGCGCCTCGTGGAGAATGCGAGCCAGGCCGTCGACCTCCTCAGCGCCGCCTCGGCGAACCTCGGCAACGCGCAGCGTTGCCTGCGCGAACTGGAGCGTTTCGATCCGTCGGTCTCAGAGCGAATCGCCGGCTTCGAGTCGGCCCGCGTCGAGATCGAGGAGCTCGAGAGCAGTCTGCGCGAATACTCCGAGGACCTCGAGCTCGACCCGTCCGAAGCCGCGCGCATCGAGCGGCGCATCGACGAGATCGAGACCCTCAAGCGCAAATACGGCCAGACCGTCGAGGAAGTCCTCGCCTACGAGGCCCGCGCGAGACGGCGCCTCGCCTCGGTCGACGGCCGCGAGGCCGAATTGCTCCGCCTTTCCGCCGCGGTGGAGAGCGCCGCCGCCGCCGTAGCCAAGGCCGGCAAGACCCTTTCCGCGAAACGCGCCAAGGCCGCGCCCGCACTCGCGAAGGAAATCGCCTCGCACCTGAAGGATCTCGGCTTCCACCGCTCCAGCTTCGAGATCGCGGTCGAGACCCTCGCCGAACCGGGACCGCGCGGACTCGAGGCGATTGATTTTCTTTTCGGGCCGAATCCCGGCGAACCGATGAAACCCCTGCGGGTCATCGCCTCGAGCGGGGAGATGTCGCGCGTCATGCTCGCGGTGAAGAGCGCCCTCGCCGACCAGGACCGCATTCCCCTGATGGTCTTCGACGAGATCGACGCGAACGTGGGCGGCGAGATCGCCGTCGCGGTCGGACGCAAGATGGCGTTTCTCGGCGACCGCCACCAGGTCGTCGCGATCACCCACATGCCCCAGGTGGCGGCCCTCGCCCACCGGCATTACCTCGTGACGAAGGAGGTCGAGAACGAGACGACCAATTCGCGGCTCGAACCCATCGCCGGCAAAGCGCGCGTCAACGAACTCGCCCGCATGCTCGGCGGCGTCGGACCCGAGACCCTCGCCCTCGCGGAGAAGATGCTGGGCGCGGCGAAGGGGTGAGAATCGGTCTGGCAAAACGCCGGGAAACCCGTTAGTTTCCTCCCATGAATCAACCGGCGACGGTTCCGGGTCCCGTTTCCTGGGAGCGCATGAGCGAAGGAATTGAAAAGGTCAAGGACCGCCTCCTCCGTGCCACCGGCGCGCTCGAGGCTGCGGGCATTCCCTATGCGGTCATCGGCGGCAACGCCGTCGCCGCCTGGGTTTCGCGGGTGGACGATTCCGTCGTGCGGAACACCCGCGACGTCGATCTTCTCGTGCGCCGCGAGGATCTCGCCCGGATTTCCGAGGCCTTGGGAAAGGCGGGTTTCATCCATCGGTCCGCATCCATTCTCGGCGGGAAGGGACGCATCGAAATGTTTCTCGACGGCCCCGGCGCCAAAGCCCGCGACGCCGTCCATCTCATTTTCGCGAACGAACGGGTCGGGGAGGAATCTCCCGAACCCTCTCCCGGGGTCGAGGACATCGATCCGTCCCCCGGGGATTTCCGCCTCCTCGATCTCGTGGCGCTCGTGACGATGAAGTTGACCTCTTATCGAAGGAAGGACCAAGTTCATCTGCTGGACATGCTCGAAATCGGCCAGATCGACGAGACCTGGCTCGAGCGCGTTCCGGCCTCGTTGCGTCCCCGTTTGCAGGCGCTCCTCGAAGATCCGCACGGGTGACCGGTCGGCAAGAGCCCGTGCCTCACGCCTTCCGCACCGCCTGCAGCACGATGTTGACCTGCTCGCGGCCGCGGTATTCGCTCCGGTCGATCAGGAAGGCGATGTCCCAGGGCGGTTTCGGCAGGTCGAGTTCGGCTCCGTTGAAATAGATCGCCTCCAGTTCGACACCGTCCTGCTCGAAGCGGAACTTGAGGTGCTTCTCCTTGATCACCCGCGGTTCCGCCGCGAGACGGACCGAGGTCGCCATGAAGACGGGCTGGGGATTGCTCGTGCCGAAGGGGCGGAGCAGTTCGTAGCTGTCGAGCAGTTCCAGGGTCAGTTCGGGAAAGCGGATCTCCGCGTCGATGAGGATCTTGGAGACGAGGGTGTCGGCTTCGGCCTGTGCCTCGACGCTGCGGATGAGGGCCTCGCGGAAAGCGTCGAGGTTTTCCTCGCGCACGCTGACCCCGGCGGCCATCTCGTGCCCGCCGCCCGCCTCGATCAGGTCGCGGCACGAGTCGAGGGCCTCGACGAGGGAAATGCCGGGGATGCTGCGCCCGCTACCCTTGCCGAGTCCGTTCTCGTCGATGCCGATGACGAAGGTGGGCCGGTGATACTGCTTGGAAATGCGCGAGGCGACGATGCCGACGACTCCGGGATGCCAGCCCCGCGAGCCGACGACGATGGCGTGGCTGCGCCGCGCGGGCGGGAGACCGGCGATGATCCGTTCCGCGTCCTCGCGGGTGGCGAGCTCGAGCTCCTGGCGCTCGCGGTTCTGCCGGTCGAGCGAATCGGCGAGGAGGCGGGCCCTCGCGGGATCCTGACAGAGTAACAAATCGAGCGAGGCCACGGCCGTGTCGAGGCGGCCCGAGGCGTTGAGGCGGGGACCGAGCTTGAAACCGACGTCGTGGGTGCGGATCGGGCTCGTCACCCCCGCGACGCTCTTCAGGGCGATCAGCCCCGGATGAACGGTGCGCTCGAGCTGGGCGAGTCCGCGCCGGGCGAAGAGGCGGTTCTCCGCCTCGAGCGGAACGATGTCGGCGATGGTGCCGAGGGCGACGATGTCGAGATGCTCCTTCAGGTCGAAGTCCGGGACGGGCCGGGCCCGGAGGAGGGCGTGGGCGATCTTGAAGACGACGCCCGCGGTGCAGAGGTAATGGTAATCGTCCCCGAGTTTCGGATTGACGAGCGCGACGCACGCGGCCACGCCCTCCGGCGACGGTTCGTGGTGGTCGAGGATGATGAGGTCGATGCCCCGTTCACGGAGGATCCGCGCTTCCTCGCGCGAGTTCGTCCCGCAATCGGCCGCGATGAGAAGCCCGGGCGAATGGCCTTCGAGACAGTTCTCGATGCCCTTCACGCTGAGCCCGTAACCTTCCTCGAGCCGGGTCGGGAGAAAGGGGCGCGGCTCGAGCCCGTAGGCCGCGAGGACGGTGGCGAGGAGGGCGAGGGAACTGACCCCGTCGACGTCGTAGTCGCCGTAGAGCACGACCGACTCGCGCCGGTCGACAGCCTCGAGAATGCGGCGCACCGCGGCCTCGACGCCGGGCAGGGCATGGGGATCGCCGAGATCCTTGAGCCGGGGATGGAGGAACTGCTCGAAGCCCTCCCGGTCCGTGTGGCCCCGCTGCAGGGCGAGCGAGACGACGACGGGCGAAAGACCGAAGTCACCCGCGTATTGGCGGACGAGCTCGGGATCGGGAGGTGGCGTGACCACCCATCTGGGCTTCGCGGGCATCCCGTCACCTTAGAGAGATCGCCGATCCTGTAAAGGACGCTCGCCCGTGACCCGAAAAAGATCCCCGGAGGGCCGGTCACTTCTTTCCGACCGCGGTCTTGAAGCGCACGACCGCGTCGGCGATGGAATTGGCGAGCCGTTCGCGATGCGCGGGGTCGTTGATGAGCTTGCCCTCGGACGGGCTCGTCACGAACCCGCCCTCGAAGAGAATTCCGGGTTTGTTGATTCCGCGCAGCACGTTGAAGCGGGCGCGCTTGATGCCGCGGTCGACCGCCTTGATCTCGGAGATGACGTGGGCGTGCACGGCGGTGGCGAGCGCGATGTTCTCGGCGTCGCTGACGTTGCCCGTGAGGGGGGAATTCCAGGGGCTGCCCCCGTTGGTCGAGCGCGTCCCCTGCGGAGCGAGGGCGTAGGTCTCGATCCCGTTCGAACTCTGGGCACCCGAGGAGTTGTAGTGGATGCTGACGAAGATGGCGTTCTTGTAACGGTTCGCGACCTCGACGCGCTGACCAAGGGTGAGGAAGATGTCCTCGTTGCGGGTCATGACGGTTTTGAAGCCGCGGGCCTGAAGGGCCTTGGAGAGACGCTGGGCCGTGTCGAGGGTGTAGTCCTTCTCGCGCCCATACGGGCCCTTCGCACCGGTGTCGTGGGCACCGTGGCCCGCGTCGATGACGACGGTCTCGAACTCGATCGGCTTGCGGATGTAGCTGGGCCTCACCACCGGATCAACAAGCTTGGCGAGGTCGACGGTCGAGAGCATGGCCATGCCCCCGTTCTCGATCACGGGGAAGCTGAGGCAGAACTTGATGTTGTTCACGTAGATCGACTCCGAACCGATCTTCCAGGTCATGATCAGGCTCGGATGCTTGAAGATGCGGTCGTCGTCCTGCTTCGCGAACCGCTCGAAGCCGTAGAATTTCGCGACGTTTTCGTCGGAAACGTAGTCCCGCCCGCCGAGGGAGTAGATGTCCCAGTCCTTCGCCGCCGCGGGCGTCGGAACGAGCACGGGAAGGGCCGCGAGAATCGCGAGGGCGCATGCCACCACCGTCCGGAGGGCGGAGAAGGGGCTCGCGAGGGGGCGCGTCATGGACTTCGGGTGACCGGGGTGGATTGCAGGGGACGAAGGAAAACTATTAAGCAATCCCGAAACGAACGCAATCGCGAAACAGGGATTCCGTTTTACAAAACGTCCCGCCGGACCCATCGTTTCCGCCCCTCCGGCGGTCCGGAGTCAAGAATCATGGCGGAAGAAATTTCCAAAGGCTACCAGCCCGGAGACGTCGAGACCCAGTGGTATGCCCGCTGGCTCGAGGCGGGCTGTTTTCGCGGCGACGAGAAGGGCACGAAGCCTTCCTACTCCATCGTCATCCCCCCGCCCAACGTCACCGGCATCCTCCACCTCGGCCACGTCCTCAACAACACGATCCAGGACATCCTCGCCCGCCGCGCCCGCATGGAGCGCAAGGACGTGCTCTGGCTGCCCGGGACCGACCACGCCGGCATCGCGACCCAGTCGAAGGTGGAGCAGAAGCTGCGCAAGGAAGAGGGCAAGACCCGCCGCGACCTCGGCCGCGACGCCTTCCTCGAGAAGGTCTGGGAGTGGAAGGAGGAACATGGCGGCATCATCATTTCCCAACTGAAGCGCCTCGGGTGCTCCTGCGACTGGGAGCGTGAGCGCTTCACGATGGACGCGGCCTACAGCCGCTGGGTCTCGAAGGTCTTTGTGGATCTTTTCCACGAGGGCCTCATCTACCGCGGCAAACGCATGGTGAACTGGTGCCCCAGATCGCTCACCGCGCTGAGCGACGAGGAGGTCATCATGAAGGCCCAGAAGTCGAAGCTCTACACGATGCGTTACCGCGTCGCGGGAGAAAAAGCGGAAGGCCGCCCCGATCGCTGGGTCGAGATCGCGACGACGCGGCCCGAGACCCTGATGGGCGACACCGCCGTCGCGGTGCATCCGAAGGATCCACGCTACGCCGACCTCATCGGGAAGACCGTGATCCGCCCCTTCCCCGAGGCCGAGATCCCCGTGGTCGCATCGGACCATATCGACATGGAATTCGGCACCGGTGTGCTCAAGGTGACACCGGCGCATGACAAGGCCGACTTCGAGATCGGGCTGAAGCACGGCCTTCCCATCATCGACGTCTTCCACCCTGACGGAACCCTCAACGCCCTCGCCGGTCCCGACTTCGAGGGCATGGACCGCTTCGAAGCCCGCGTCAAGGCCGCCGAGAAACTCGAGGCGATGGGGCAACTCGTGAAGGTCGAGGACTACGAGAACAACGTCGGCTACAGCGAGCGGGCCGACGTGCCGGTCGAGCCGCGCATCTCGATGCAGTGGTTCCTCAAATATCCCTGCGTGAAGGAAGCCGCCGAGGCCGTCGCGAGCGATGCGATCCATTTTCGTCCCGAGCGATGGAAAAAGACCTTTGCCCACTGGATGGAGGGCATCCAGGATTGGTGCATCAGCCGCCAGCTCTGGTGGGGACACCAGATCCCCGTGTGGTACCGTCAGGAAAAAGCCGCCGAGCTCCGCGAGCGCGAGAGCCTCGACGCCTCCAGCGCCGGCGCGGACCTGCATGTCGGCATCGAGCCTCCCGCCGACGCGGAGAACTGGGTCCGCGACGAGGACGTCCTCGACACCTGGTTCTCGAGCTGGCTCTGGCCCTTTGCGACGATGGTCGACAGCGACGCCGACACCTCGGAGACGCTGAGGAAATTCTACCCCACCACCGACCTCGTCACCGGACCGGACATCATCTTCTTCTGGGTCGCCCGCATGATCATGGCCGGCTACCGCTGGCAGGGCGGGCTGCCCTTCAAGAACGTCTTCTTCACCTCCATCATTCGCGACAAGAAGGGCCGGAAGATGTCGAAGCAGCTCGGCAACTCACCCGACCCGCTCGACCTCATGGCCGAATACGGAGCCGACGCCCTGCGCTTCGGGCTGATGCGCATCGCCCCGACCGGCACGGACGTGAAATTCGACGAGGACCAGATCGTCGAGGGCCGGAACTTCGCGAACAAGATCTGGAACGCGGCCCGCTACCGGCAGATGCAGAACGCGGCCGTCGCGGCCGGGGCGATCGATTTCTCCTCGCTCTCGATCTACTCGCTCGACATCCTCGCGCGCCTCGACCAGCTCGAGAAGGACGTGGACGCCGCCTACGAGGATTACCGCTTCAACGAAATCGCCCAGCTCCTCTACGAATTCTGGTGGAGCCACTACTGCGACTGGTATCTTGAGTCCATCAAGGGCGACTTCTTCGAGGAAGGCGATCCCGGAGCCCGTGCCTCGACTCTCGCGACGATGGACCTCGTCCTGAAGCGCTTCCTGCTGCTTCTGCATCCCTTCATGCCCCACCTCACCGAGGAGCTGTGGGAGAAGATCGGCTACGGCGAGGAAGGCGGACCTTCCTTTCTCATGCAGACCGTCCTGCCGTCCGAGCCCGTCCTCGCCGATGCCGATCCCGCCCTTGTCGCCAAGGCCCGCGCCCGCGTCGCCGCCGTCTACGAAGCGGTCGGCCGTGTCCGCAACCTGAAGGCCGAATACGGCCTCGGAGCGAACAAGAACGTGAAGTTCATCATCGACCCCGAAGAGGGTTCGTTCCCCGAGTCGATCGTCTTCGCCCGCCTCGCCGGAGCGGGTGAGATCGTGGTCACGCCCGGATACGAGGCCGCCAAGGGCGTGCCCACCGCCCTCACCGCGATCGGGAAGATCCACTTGCCGCTCGAAGGCCTCATCGACGTCGCCGCCGAACGCGAACGCCTCGGCAAGGAACTGGCCAAGGCCGTCGACGAGCTGAAGAAGGTGAACGCCAAGCTCTCCAACGAGAACTTCGTGACGCGCGCCCCCGAGGACGTCATCGGCGAGATGAAGGAGCGCCAGAAACACTGGCAGATCCGCGTTGATGAACTCGGAAAGATGATCGGGAATCTCGGAGGTTGACCAACCGGACGACACGGCACCCGGCCTCCCCGCCCCCGTTGCGAAAGGGTCCGGTGCGCACGATTCAGCGTTCCAGCACCATGATGTCGAGCTTTGACTCGCGTTGCGGTGCCGGAAAGAGCAGGAGGATTCGGTTCCGGGCTCTTCGCTCGACGATGGCGACCTGGTTTTCCCCGGCATTCTCACCGTAGGCCGGAGCCCTTTCCCCCGCCGTGAATCCCGCTCCGGCGTAGGCGAGTCTCGTCGCCGAAAGCGTGTAGAACCTGCCCTTGGTGCGTTGCGAACCCGTGAGCTTTTCCAGCACCCAGCCGGCACCATCATCGGAGATGCGGCTCTTGAACCACGGATAGACGGTCAGGGGCAGGGTGCCGCCCACCTTGATGATCCGGCACCGCCAATCTCCAACCGGGTCAAAATCCTCGGCGAGCGGCAAGGGCTTTCCTTCGAGAAGGCTGTCGAGAAGGGCCACGTCCTCCTTCTCGCCGCCGGCCCGGGCTTCCGCGAGGGCCTCGGCGAGGATCGGGTCGAAACGGGCAAGACGATCCTTGTCAAAGGCGGTGAGAAGCCGGTCGAGCGCACCATCGGCGCGAGCGATCGAAAGGCCGGCGATGCCGGCGAGAACCATCCATAACAGTTGTCTCATGGTGGGACCTTAGCGGACGACCGCGTTCCCGCAAGTCCCGCGGCGGAGGGTCGCGGGTCGGCGAGGCGCGGAACGATGCGAACATTCCGGGGATGGAACAAGGATGGAGGGGGTTGAAAAGACGGTTTCCAGCGTTTAGTTGGGTGGGAGCGGCTTCGTTCATCGCGCCGCTTCCACGATGGGGTGCGCCCCCGCATCCCGACCCCGCCCGACGTGTCCATGAAGAATCCCCTCCGCCTCCGAAGGCGCTCCGCGCGTCGCGCTCCTCGCTTCCCTTTTCCTTTTTCCGGGATCGCCCATCACCCCCGACATCGAGGCCGCGCATGTTTTCAAGAAGGTCAAGGTAAAGGATCACAAGGTGAAAGTGAAGGCGTTCGGCGGCAAGGCCAAGCTGAAGGAAAAAGCCGGCGGCGATCGGAAACTCAATGCCAAAGGCCCCAATCGTGGTCTTGCCGCGGCCATCGCACGGGATGCCGCAAACCGCCGCGACCGTGCGAAGGCAGGGTGGGTTGGCCGTCGCCGCGATTGATCCAGGGGCAACGATGAAAAGCGGAAGCAACCATCCCGGGTAGACCACCACCACCATGAACCTCCATCTCCAGGAAAAACCCGTCCTCGTCCTCGCCTCGAGCGGGGGCATCGGCCTCGGCGTCGCCACCGAATTCGCCCGAGAGGGCGCGAAGGTGATGCTCTTCGCCCGCTCCGCCGACAAGCTCGCCGCCGCCGCGGACGCGATCGCCGCGGAAACGGGGAACCGTCCCCTCTTCACCGCCGGCGACCTCACCGATCCCGCGAGCGTGGCGGGCGCGGTGGAGCGCACCGCGAAGGAGTTCGGAGGGCTCTGGGCGCTCTTCAACAACACGGGCGGTCCGCCTGCGGGAGGCTTTGAGACCTTCGACGACGCGGCCTGGCAATCGGCCTTCGAGCTGACCGTGCTCGGCTACGTGCGCGCGATCCGCGCCGCCCTGCCCCATCTCCGCGCCGGCGGCGGGGGCCGCATCGTCAACAACACCTCGGTCTCGACGAAGCAGGCCATCGACGGACTCCTCCTCTCGAACGTCTTCCGCACCGGCCTCGTCGGCCTCGGGAAAAGTCTCGCCCGCGAGCTCGGGCGCGACGGCATCCTCGTGAACACGGTCGGGGCGGGCCGCATCGACACCGACCGCATCACCGCCCTCGACACGATGTGGGCGCAGAAGGCGGGGATCTCCCTCGAGGACCAGCGCACCAAATCGCAGGCCTCCATCCCCCTCGGACGCTACGGCGCCCCCGCCGACTTCGCGCGGGCCGTGGTCTGGCTCTGCTCGGGGGCCAACGGCTACGTGACCGGTCAGAACCTGCTCATCGACGGGGGCATGACCGAGGTCTACTGAGGCGCCCGTTGGTGCTTTTGTCAGGATCGGATCAGGCTCCGCCCCACGTGGTGAGGAGGACCTCGACCTCACCGCTGGCGCGGCAATCCACTCCGCCACCGGGCGGGACGAGGAAGAAGTCGCCCTCGTGGAAGCGGTGGCCGGCGGCCTCGATCGTTCCCTCGACCACGGTGAGGATGGCGAAGCGGCCGCGGGTGATCCCGTCGAGGGAGGTGCCCGGGGCGAGCCGGTGTTTTTCGAGCCGGAAATGCTCGCAGTCGACGAGGGTTTCGCCGGCGGGCGCGTCGAGTGCCGGGGTCACGTCGCTGAAATCGATGCAGCGCAGCGATTCCTCGATGTGGAGATCGCGCGGTTTCCCGTCGATGCCGGGGCGGTTCCAGTCGTAGACGCGGTAGGTGGTGTCGGAGTTCTGCTGGATCTCGTAGATGAGGAGCCCCGCCCCGATCGCGTGGAGCCGACCGCTCGGGATGAAGAGGTGTTCTCCCTTCGCGACCGACACGGCGTGGACGCAGGACTCGGCCCCGCCCGTCTCCAGCGCCTCGCGGAGGCGCGCCTCGTTGACGCCCTCGCAGACGCCGACGTAGAGTTTCGCCCCCGGCTCGGCGGCGGCGATGTACCAGACCTCGGTTTTCGGCTCGCCACCCAGCTCCGCCGCGACCGCGGCCGGCGGATGGACCTGGATCGAGAGGGTGTCGCGCGCATCGAGGATCTTGCAGAGGAGGGGGAATCGATCGGCCTCGGGTGCCTCCTCTCCGAAGACAAGGGAACGGAGCCCGCGGTCGGACCAGAGCTCGGACAGGGTCCGCCCGTCGAGCGATCCTCCCGCGACGCGGCTGTCGGCCTCCTCGCGCGCCGAGATCTCCCAGGACTCGCCGTAGGGGCTTTCCGGATCCGGCAAAAGGCGGCCGAAGCGCTCGGCGAGGCGTCGCCCCCCCCAAACTCGGGTTTGATAAATGGGTTCGAATCGAATAAAGGAATCGGGCAGGCGGGACATGACGGGAGCGGCGGAGCCAAACGATACCTTGGCGGCACGCTCTTCGCCATTTCCGTTTTCAGGAACCGACTTCATCATGAACCCGGAAATCAAGGAACGCTTCGACGCCTACATCCGCCAAAAGGGGATGCGCCGCACCGACCAGCGCGACGTCATCGTCGAGGCGGCCTTCGCGAGCGACGACCACTTCACCGCCGAGGAACTGCTCGCCAAGGCCCGGCGGCTCGACCCGAAGACCTCGCGGGCGACGCTCTACCGGACCATCTCCCTGCTCGTCGAATGCGGCCTCCTCCGCGAGATCGACCTGGGCCGCGACGAGCGGGTCTACGATCCCAACTTCCTCGATTCCCCGCACCACAACCACCTTATCTGCATCGACTGCGGCAAGGTGATCGAGTTCGAGGACGAAAACGTCGCCGTGCTCATCGACTGCATCACCCGCCGCCTCGGCTTCCGTCCCAGCTCGAAGTCGATGCGCATCGAGGCATGCTGCGACCGCCTCCGCAAGGAGGGCGTCTGCGGCAATCTCATCCAGCAGCGCCTGCAGAAGCGGGCCTGACAAACCCACCATCCCCACCCAGGGTCGGAGCCCGCTCCGCCCGGCAACAGGCAACGTCATGTGGAAAGGCAGATTCCAAACCGAAACCTCGAACCTCGTGCAGCGCTACGGCGAGTCGATCTCGTATGACTGGCGGCTCTACGCCTGCGACATCGAGGGCTCCATCGCGCACGCCGCCGCCCTGCTCGAGGCGGGCATCCTCACGAAGACGGAGGAGCGCGCCATCGTGAAGGGACTCCAGGAGATCCGCCGCGAGATCGAGGCGGGCGAGTTCCGCTTCAAGACGAGCCTCGAGGACATCCACATGAACATCGAGCGGGCCCTCACCGAGAAGATCGGTCCCGCCGGGGCGAAACTGCACACCGCCCGCAGCCGCAACGACCAGGTCGCCCTCGACATCCGCCTTTATTGCCGCCACGAGGTGAAGGCGATCCATGACCGTCTCGCCACGCTCCAGAACGCCCTCCTCACCCTCGCGGTGAACCATCCCTCCGCGGTGGTGCCGGGCTACACCCACCTCCAGCGCGGCCAGCCGGTCCTTTTCGCCCACCACCTCCTCGCCTACCTCGAGATGCTCGAGCGCGACAAGGAGCGCCTCCGCGACGCCTTCCGCCGCATCAACGTGATGCCGCTCGGATCGGGCGCGCTGGCCGGATCGACCATCGTCCTGAACCGCAAGCTCGTCGCGGAAAAGCTCGGCTTTCCCGCGGTGACGCAGAACAGCATGGACGCGGTGAGCGACCGCGACTTCATCGCCGAGTTCCTTTTCGACATCGCCCTGACCGGAGTCCACCTCTCCCGCCTGAGCGAGGACGTGATCCTCTGGGCCACGGCCGAGTTCGCCTTCATCGAACTGAGCGACGCGCACACGACCGGCTCGAGCCTGATGCCGCAGAAGAAGAATCCCGACGTCGCCGAGCTCACCCGCGGCAAGACGGGACGCCTCGTCGGGAACCTCGTCTCCCTCCTCACGACGATCAAGGGCCTGCCCATGACCTACAACCGCGACCTGCAGGAGGACAAGGAACCGCTCTTCGACTCGATCGACCAGATCAAGCTCGCCCTCGAGGTCTTCGCCGAGATGATGGCCGCCGCGAAGGTCCGCGAGGACCGCACCCTGAAGGCCGCCTCCGATCCCTTCCTCCTCGCGACCGACCTCGCCGACTATCTCGTCCTGCGCGGCATGCCCTTCCGCGAGGCGCACGAGGTCATCGGCAAGCTCACCGCCTACAGCCTGCAGCAGAAGCGCGACTTCCCCGACATGACCCTCGAGGAATACCGCGAGCATTCGACCCTGTTCGAGGCCGATGTCTTCAAGGTCCTCGACCTCAAGACCGCGCTGAAGGCCCGCAAGGGCATCGGCGCCCCGTCCCCGGCGAATGTCGGCGCACAGATCACGCGCTGGCAGAAGAAGCTGCGGGCCGAGGCGGCCTGGTGAGTTCTCAGCGGTCGAAGCGGAAGATGAGGACGCGCCGGTCCTGTTTCAGGAGCGCCTCCCCGTCATTGGCGGTGAAGCGGGCCTTCGACTCGCCGAACCCGACCGGGACGAGTCGTTCCGGCTCGACCCCGAGGCGGGTGAGGACCGAGACGATGCGCTCGGCGCGTTCCTGGGACAGCGCGAGGTTTCCATCGTCGTCGCCCTCGGCCGAGGCGTGGCCTTCGATCACGTACTTCAGTCCCTTCAGTTCGGGATGCTTGAGCGCATCGGCCAGGGTGACCACTTCCGCGACGGAGCGGTCATCGGCGAACTCCGCGGTCCCCTTGCGGAAGAAGATGTTGTCCTTCGAGACCTCGGACTTCGGATCGACCTCGTAGCTCAGCTCGACCGCGTCGCCTCCGGAGGGCTTCAGGGCGACCGTGTCCTCCTCGGCCGCGACCGTGACCGCCTGGGGAACTCCGCGACTGAGGAGAAGCGAACGGGTCTCCTTCACCGGAGCGGAGGCGACGCCGCCGGCGCTGAGGCTGCGGCTCTTCATGCCACGGGCGGCGAGACCACCGGCCTTCGCTTGCCCGGCCTGGCCCCTCAGTTTCCGGACGAGGTCGTCGACTTCGGCCTCCTGGGAGCGGGCGAAAACGGAGGCAAGCAGGAGGGAAAGTCCGAGGATCAGACCGGGATGGCGGAAGACGCGTGTTTTCATGAGGTCGGGTGCGTTTGGGGAAGAGACGTTTCGGGAGTTCGATTCATGAGAAAAATCAGTCTTCCAGGAAATAGCCGATGCGGGCCTCGGAGACCTGCGCGGGGACGGCGGTACCATCGTCCGCCTCGTTCGCCCGGATCGCCTTGGGAATCCCACGCGAGGAGAAGATCTTGTCCTTCTCGTAGATCATGAACCCGCCCGCGGCCTCGCCCTTTGCGAAGTTCCTCAATCCCGTCTTTGCCGCGAAGACGACGATGTGCTCGGGACCTCCGGGGGCGGTCGTCTCCCAGGAGACGGCAAGCTTCTGGTTTTTCGGGCGGAAGGTGTCCTTGCCCGTGCTGCCGGGGAAGAGCTCGGTGACGTACTGGTCGGAGCTGAGGTGGAAAACGCGGAGGTGGGCGTCGTCGGTCGCGACGATCTCGAGGTTGGCGCGATCGCCGACCTTCAGGCGGGGCTGGATCGAGAGGCGCAGCTTGCCGCCGCCTTGCAGCAGGACCGATTCGGTCGCGAGGGTCTCAGCCGCACCCGCGGAGGCGGAGACCGCCAGCTTCGTGGCCGACGCGGATTGTCCGCCCGTGCCGAAGGCGGCGAGGAACTGGTCGGAATTCGCTACGAGGTCGGCGTATTTCTGCCCGCCGAATTCCTCGTATCCGAGCGGCACAAAGGGCATCAGCTCGTAGCCGAGGGCGTAGACGACGGAGAGGTATTCGCGGAGGAGATTCTCGCGGCGCACCGGGAGGCCGCGCTCCATCGCGCTGGCGATGACGCTGAGGACCTCGCTCTCGTCGCTTTGCTCCTTCAGCAGGGAAAGAAACTCGTCGTATTCCAGTCCGAACTCGGCGGCGAGCTTCCGCGCGGTGACCGCGCCGCGGAATTCCTTGTAGAGTCCCACGACCGGCTCGGACGAGCCGCCGCGGCCGCCGGTGGCCTCCATCTCCGCCTTCGTGAAGCGCTCGAAGTCCTCCTTGACCGCCGCCTGCAGCACGGCGGGTTCCGGATAGAGTTTCTTCAGCAGGTTGGCCTCATTGAAGTCGAGGATCCCCGCGGCCTCGACGAGGGGGCGGATCTCGTCCTCCATCGTCGCGAGGGTGCGCTTCGAGAGATCGGTGACTTTGATCGGGGGTTTCACGCCCTGGTCGTGGCAGGCCATGCAGGAGATGCCGTTGAGGATCACCTTGTCCTGCCGGTTGTCGTCCTGCACGATCTCGATCGGCGCGCGGTCGAGACGTTTTCCGGACGAGGTGGTGAGCATGTAGGCCTGCAGGCCGTTGGGGAGGTTGTAGATCATCTCACCGCCGTCGTGCTTGAAGGCGTGATCGGGATCATCGGTGAGGTCCGCATCGACGGGACCAAGCGGCGCGAGGGTCAGATCGTGGGAACGCTCGGCGCTGAGCGGGGTGAAGTCGTAGCTGACCCAGTAGGCACCACGGTGCGAACCCAACTCGTGCCGCTCGATGAGACGGTTCGCCCCGGAGACTCCGGAATACTGGAATCCCGCCCGGATCGCGCGGCCCTCGCGCAGGTTTGCGAGGCGGTCGACGCCGAGGGCGGCATCGAGCTGGGTGTGGACGTCGCCATCACCCCGGCCCGCATCGATGCCGAGGAGCTTGTCGAGGATCCGGTCGTAAAGCGGCGGTTGCGAAGCCGCGAAAGTGAACCAGTCGGCCCGGAGCCAGGCCATGGCCGATCCGGTATGTTTCGCGATGAGGTTTTCCTTCTGCCGGTCGATCCCGATGATGCCGTAGGGGTAATGGGAGACCACCTCCTCCCACTGCTCCGGGCTCCAGTGGTAGTCGCGAAGGTCGATGCGGTAGATCGTCTCCGCCCCATCGACCGCCTTCGGCACGGTGATCTTCGCGTTCGTCGAGACGCTGTTGACGAGCTTGCCGATCGCGGCGCGGTGCGGATCGAGATCGGGAACGAGGGCGCGGCCCTCCGCATCGGCCTGGTTGTGAAGGTTTGTCAGGGTCAGGTAGCGGAAGAAACCCCGTTGGGTCTCCGACGCCGACTCGAGGTCGTCGAGGATCGTCTTGATCACCTCGGTCTGGGAAATGAACGCGCGCGTCACCTCCTTCGGTTTTCCGGCTTCGACCCACTCCTTGAGCGCGGCCGTCTCGGCCGGGCTGAGGGGCGGCCGGAATCCCTTCTCGCCGGGCGCGCCCTTTGATTTCGGCATGCGCTCGGAATCGTCGTGGGGTCGTCCGACGCGGTCGAGGATGGCCTCGGCGAGGAGGATCGTGCCGGAGTCGTCGCGCTCGGTGAAGAAGTCCATGAGCCGGACCGATCCATGCAGTTCCGGCTCGTAGTCGCCCTCGTGGCACTGGGCGCAGCGGTTCGCGAAGATCCAGTGGACCTTTCCATTGGGGTCGAGGTTCGACGGCATCTCATCGACCTTGTCGGCGACGGAGGCGGTGACGGCGGGCTTCGTCTCCGCCGCGTTCCCCTCCGGTGCGGGCTTCGTCTCCGTCATCGGTTTGGCCGGAGCGGGCGCGGCGGAGGCCAGCGAGACGATCCACTCGCGGACGAGCCCCTGCTCGTCGGCCGTGAGCGGGGCCTTGAAGGATTTGTCGCCCTCGGTGCCGCTGCTCCTCGGCATGCGCTTCTTCGACCCCGGGTCCATCGAGACGCGCCGGAAGATGGCGGACTCGTCGGGATTGCCCTTGGCGATCATCTCCTCCCCGATCAGCTCCGCGAGATCGAAGCCCTCGTGGAGGTAGGGAAACTCGTCGTCGGTCTCGGGATGATGGCATTCCTTGCACTTGGCCTCGAAGAGAGCCTTCACTTTCGGGGTGAGTTCCTCGCCGCGGAGCGGAGCGACGATGGAGAGGGCGAGCAGCGGGACGGAAAAGAGCGTGCGGTTCATGAAGGCGTCGAAGCTGTGGTATCAACATTCGTGCCTTGCTGACGAGTGGAAAGGAGCGTTTAGGAACGATTCTCTTGAAAAAACGGATTCTGCCGAAAGCCGCACTCATGGGAGTGGGGGCCGGCCCCATGATCGACCGGCCCCCCGGAAGACGGAATCGAAACCGATGAAGCGATGAAAGTGTTCAAAATGAAAACCCAATGTTTGACGTTTTGAAACTCAAAGACGATCATTTCCCGATGAAGAGCGTTTCGGTTCGGGAAATGAAGGCGCACTGGGCGGAGATCGAGGAACAAGTGGCCCGCGGCGAGACCTTCGAGGTGTTGAACCGGGGAAGGCCGGTGGTCCGGATTGTTTCGGCGGCCCCACGCCGGATTGTAAAGTGGGAGGATCATCTCGCCACCGCGCTCCCGCCGAACGGAATCACGGGCCAGGAGGCGGTCGATTCGGACCGGGAGGGACGTCGGTGATCTACCTCGACACCAGCGCCTTGGTGAAGCTTTATGTCCTCGACGCCGGATCCGCATTCGTGCAATCCTGCCTCTCGGGGCAGGATGATCCCATCCCGATCTGGGAGTTGCAGGAGGCCGAGCTTGCCAACGCGCTTCACCTCAAAGTCTTCCGGAAGGAATGGACCGAGGAGGAAGCCGGTTTGCAGATCGGGAATTTCCAATCCCGGAGGCGGCGCGGGCTCTACTTTTTTCCGGAGATCGACCGCACCGCGCTGCTTCGGGATTTCCATCAGCTCAGCCGCGAGACTCCCCGCACCGGGTGCCGGACGATGGACATTTTCCACGTCGCCTGCGCCCTGCAGATCCCTTCCTGCCGGTTTCTCACCTTCGACGGTCGGCAGGCAGCCCTCGCCCGCTTTGCGGGGCTGGACCTTATCGAGGCGCCCGGCCCGGGGCCGGACCCGCTCACCGGCAAAGCCCGCTCCCGCTCGCGCTGAGGAGGCCGCCACGGATCGCCGCGATGACGCGGACGCTGTCGGCCACGGGCTTGACATTGTGGACCCGGAACAGATCGGCTCGGGCGACGAGGCCGCGCACGAGACAGGCGATCGTGCCCGCGTCGCGCTCGACCGGTTCGGGCAGGCCGAGAACCTCCCCGATGACGGTCTTCCGGGAAATGGGTAGCAGCACGGGTAGGTCGTAGCGCTGGAGCCGCTCGAGATGGCGGTAGATCGCGAGGTTGTCGTCACGCTGCTTCGCGAAGTCGATACCCGGATCGAGGATGATCTGGTCGTCGTTCAGGCCGATGCGGCGGACCCGCTTCAGACGATCGTCGAAAAAGCGCTCCATCGCCTCCCACACGTCGGGGTAACGCTGGGTCGTGTGCGGCACCTTCGGCTCGCCGACGGTGTGCATCAGGAGCAGTGTCGCTCCATGCTCGAAGCAAAGCCGCGCGTTCGTGTCCTCGACGAGCCCCCCGATGTCGTTGATGAGATCGACTTTCCCGGTGGGCAGCACGGCGGCGACGACTTCGGGTCTCCAGGTGTTGACCGAGAGCAGCGGAGGCCAGATCTGGAACTCGTCACGGGGCGATGCCTCGGCGCAGAGGGCCTCGAAGCCGTCGAGAAAGGGAAGGAGCCGGGCGATTTCCTCCGGCACCCCGATGGGCCCGCGGTTCGTCCGCGCACTCTCGGCCCCCACGTCGATGACATCGGCACCGTCGCGGATCATCCGTCCCGCCTGACCCAGTGCCTTCGTTACGTCGAGGGTGCCGTCCCCGGAAAAGGAATCGTCGTTGATGTTGACGATCCCCATGACCCGGGGAAAGGCTCTCAAGATTTCCTTCATCGCTCCTCCGACCCCATCGGGGCGGCCTCGTCACCAGTGGATGAAAAACGGAGCCGGGAGGCAACGGAAAAGGGTAATTTTTTGCGAAGCGCCCGATCCGTCATTTCCCGGCCGCGGCGATCCGCCAGATCGAAGCCAGGATCAGCGCCGCCCCGAGCCACTGGAGGGCACCGAACCGCTCCTCGAAGATCAGCCACCCGCCCGCGGTCGCGAAGACCGGCCAGAGCATCTGGAGCGAGGCGCCCGTCGTGACGGTGAGACAGCGGTAACCTTCGTTCATCGCGAGCTGTCCGAAACTCGCCGCCGTCGCCGCGAGGACGAGCAGTCCCGTATCCGCCGCCGATAGCGAGGACAGATGCGGAACCGCCAGCACCGCCACCGGCGCGAGGATCCAGAGGCACTGCGCCAGATAAATCGTGCCGATCGAATACACGAAGGAGAGCTGCCGCACGAGAACGACGGCCCATGCCGCGAGGACCGCGCCGAGGAGGGCGACGATCTCATGGAAACCAAAGGCAAGACCCGTGCCGCCGACCGTTGGTCCGATGAGGAGGAGGATGCCGGAAAAAGCGAGCACGAGCCAGAGGGTGCGCGACAGGGTGAGCCGCTCACCCAGGGAGAAGGTGGCGAAGACCGAGGCGAAAATCACGTACGTGTTGCAGACGAGCGTGGCCTTTCCCGCGCCAAGGGAGGGGATCGTCCAGTAGTAGGCGGCGGTGCCGAGCAAGCCCACGATCCCGCGCACGGCGAGCTGGCGGTCGAGGAAAACCGGCGCAACGGAGACGGGCCTGCCACCCCGGAAGAAGGCGAGGACCACGATCGTTCCGACCGCGGCGCGGAACAGCAGCGATACCTCCGGGCCGATCGTCCCGGATCCGACCTCCCGACCGATGTAGCGCAGCAGCAGTGTGTTCACCGAGAAGGCAAGCACGGAAAGAAACATCACGGTGAGCCCGCGGCGGGAGGTCGACTGTGCACGGACGGGCGGATCGAGGGTGGTGGTGGGGACGGAACTCGGCGTTTTCATGCCGCCAAAAGCGCGCCCGGGCGGATTCGGTCCACTGCCGGAAAACACGGACGAACCTCACTGCGCCGCCCGGATGAGGTCCCAGGCGTCCTGATAGAGCTTGTTGTTTTCCCCGAGATCATCGATGACTTCGCACCGCTCCATCGTCGCGGCGTCGAGAAAGAGGGCGTCGATTTCACGGAACTCCTTGCTGACGAGATCGTAGGCGGTCTTGTTCGGCGCGAGGTAGTAGATGTATTCCATGTTCACCGCGGCGTTCGCCGGGTCGGTGATGAAATTCACGAAGGCGTAAGCCAGCGCGGGATTCGGGGCGTTCTTCGAGATGACGAGATCGTCGCAGGCGACCGAGGTGCCCTCCTCGGGAACCACGAAGTCGATCTTCTCGTTGTCTTCACGGGCCTGGAAGGCATCGCCGGCGTAGGCCTGCGAAACGAAGAACTCGGCCGAGGCGAGGCCGCTGTCATACTGGTCGCTCTCGAATTTGGCGAGGTTCTTCTTCCAGGAGATGACGAGGTCGCGGGCCTGGGCGATCTGGGCCGGATCGGTCGTATTGATGCTGAATCCAAGGGTCTTGAGGGCGGCCCCGATCGCTTCCCGGGAATCGTTCAGCAGGGTCATGCGTCCCTTGAGGTCGGCCCGCTCGAAGATGCGCCAGCTCGGCCCGGGATTCTCGACGCGGTCGCTCACGTAGGCGATCCCGGTGGGGGCGAGCATGTAGGGGACGCTCCACTTCATCTCCTTGTCGAAGGCGAGATTGGCGAGGTATTCCGGATCGACGTGCTTCAGGTTCGGAAGCTTCGACTTGTCGAGCTCGACGATCATGCCCTCGCGGGCGAGGACCTTCACCATGTAACTTGAGGGCACGAGGACGTCGTATCCGGTCGCGCCGGCCTTCAGCTTCGCAAACATGGCCTCGTTCGAGTCGAAGATGTCGATGACGAGGCGGCAGTTGAATTCCTCCTCGAACTTCGCGATGAGGTCCGGGCTGAGGTAATCGTCCCAGGTGTAGAGATGGAGCTCGGGTTTCTTCGCGCCACACGAAGCGAAAAGGAAGGAAGCGGCAAGGAGGGGGAGGATGCGTTTCATCGGATCTTTCGGTTCGGTTGGGTTTCGTTGAGACGTTGGCTGATCCAGACGATCAGGAAGGTGAGGACGAGAAAGAGGGTGGAGATCGCGTTGATGACGGGCAGGTCCTTGCTGTGCTTGACCATGCTGTAGATCTTCAGCGGCAGGGTCGCCGAGCCGGGACCCGTCACGAAAAACGTGATCACATAGTCGTCAACCGAAAGAGTGAAGGCAAGAAGCCCCCCCGCGACGATTCCGGGGGCGAGGAGCGGCAGGATGATGCGGCGGATGATGACCCGTCTCGAAGCGCCGAGGTCGCGGGCCGCGGCAATCACGTTTTCATCGAAGCCCTGGAGGCGTCCCAGCACCACGACCGTGACGAAACTCGCGCAGAAGGTGATGTGGGCGATCAGGATCGTGCCGGCGCCCAGGGTGGCGCCGAGCGCGACGAAGAAGAGCAGGAGGCTGATCCCCATGAGCAGGTCGGGAATGACGATGGGAAGGTAGAGGACCCCGTGGTTGATCTGCTGCAGGCGCGAGCGGTACCAGTGCAGGGCGCAGGCCGAGAGCGTGCCGAGGACCATCGAGATTCCGCTTGAGGCGAGGGCGATGAGGAGGGTGCGTCGCGCGGCATCCCAGAGATCGCGGTTCTGGCGGTCGAGGAGGGCCTCGTACCACTTCAGGGTGAAACCTCCCCAGGTCGAACTGTAGCGGGCCTCGTTGAACGAATTCACGACGAGCAGCAGGATGGGCAGGTAGAGAAAGACCAGCACCGCGGCGAGGACGAGGGCGGGAAGACGGCTCGCTTTCATCGCGACTCGGCGTGCTCCCTCCGGTTGATGAGGAAAACCACGAGGATGGGGACGAGGGTGATGGCGAAGAGGGCGATCGAGAGGGTCGCGGCCTGGGGCAGGTTGCGGTTGCCCAGGGTGCGCTGGGCGATCTTGTTGCCAATCATTTCGTCCGACGGACCTCCCACGAGATCCGGGATGACGTAGGAACCCAGCGCCGGAATGAGGACGAGAGCCATCGCGGTGAAAAATCCGCGGCTGACGCCGGGGACGAAAATCCTCATCACCGCCCGGAAGCCGCCCGCGCCGAGATCGCGCGCGGCCTCGAGAAGACCATAGTCGAAGCGTTCCGCGGCGGCGTAGAGGGGCAGGATCGCGAAGGGGAGGTGGGTGTAGACCATCACGAGCAACACCGCCGCCTCGTTGTAGAGCAGGAGCGTTTCTGGCCCAATCACGCCGAGATTGACGAGTCCCAGCCGGATGAAGCCCTCGGGATGGAGGATGATGCGCCACGCCGCGACCCGGATGACGAAATTCGTCCAGAAGGGCACGATCACGAGCATGAGGAGGAACCCGCGCCATTTCCCCTCGAGCCTGCCGAGAAGAAAGGCGACCGGCAGGGCGATGACGAGGCAGACCACCGTGGTCGCGACGCTGAGCAGGACGGTGCGCCACAGGATGACGGGATAATCGGGATGGGCGAGCGCCCGCCACGCATCCAGGGTCCAGCCCGGCTCGATGCCCCCGTCGGCGTTGGCGGGCCGGAAAGAAACCGCCACCATGGCGAGGGACGGGATGACGAAGAACACCGCGAGCCAGAGCAGGGTCGGGGCGGTGAGGAGGATCTCGTTCTTCCGTTGGGACATCTTGCCTTGGGACATCTTGCCTTGGTTTGAACACCTCACTCGTCGTCGGGGAGCGAGAGCAGCTGCCGGTCCTCTTCGGCGAAATCCTCGAGCAGGTAACCGTCGTTCGCGCTCCAGCTCACCCAGACCTCGTCGCCCCATCGCGGCGGGCGCTCCTCGTCGAGGAAAAAGCGCCCGTGCGGCGACTCGACCATTAGTTTTTCCTCCCCGGTGCGCACCCAAAAGCGGGTCATCGAGCCCAGATAGATCATGTCCTCGATCACCCCCCGCACCGCGTTGCGGTTTTCCGGGAGCGGTTCGGGGCGGTTTTGGGACAGGGAGATCTTCTCGGGGCGCAGGCTCAGGCTGACCCGCTCGCCGACCTTCACGGGCCGGTCGTCGTAGATACGGATCGGGCCGCCGAGGTGGTCGAACGTGCCGGTGCTGTGCTCGCTGTCAACGATGGCATCGACCCGGCCCCTGAGAAAGTTCGTGTCTCCGATGAAGGCGGCGACGAAGCTGTTCACCGGCGTCTCGTAAATGGCCGCCGGTGGTCCGATCTGCTCGATGCCGCCCGACCGCATCACCGCGATGCGGTCGCTGATGCCCATGGCCTCGTGCTGGTCATGCGTGACATAGAGGAACGTGATCCCCACCTCCTCGTGCAACTCGTCGAGCTCGACGAGGAGGCGCTGCCGCAGTTTCAGGTCGAGCGCGGCGAGGGGTTCGTCGAGGAGAAGCACCTCCGGCTTGTTGATGAGGGCCCGCGCGATCGCGACTCGCTGTTTCTGGCCCCCGCTGATCTGGGCCGGCTTCTTGTCGGCGTGTTCGGCGAGATCGACGAGATCTAGCATGCGCGCGACCTCCGCGTCGATCTCGCGGCGCGTCAGTTTCTTCGCCAGTTCCGGACCAAAGGCCACGTTCTGCCGCAGGGTGAGATGCGGGAAGAGCGCGTAACTCTGGAACACGGTGTTGACGGGACGTTTCTCGGGCGGCAGTCCGGTGAGGTCCCTGCCGTTGAGGAGGATGCGCCCCTCGTCGGGCGAGGTGAACCCCGCGACCATGCGCAACAGGGTCGTCTTGCCGCAGCCGCTCGGGCCGAGGAGCGAAAAGATCTCACCCTTCCCCACGGAAAAGGAGGCGTCCCGGACCGCCGTGAAATCCCCGAACCGTTTCGTTACCTTTTCGAAGACGAGGAAGTCGCTCATGTCCCTTCGCTGGAGCCCGACACTAGAATCGAATCGCCGCGCGGCAAGGGAATTATGCCCGGCCGGACGAGCCCCGCCACCTCTGGCCGGAATGCGTCCCGGTCCGCCCCTTGTGGTGACCCCGCTTTGTCCGGTAGAATGTCGCGTTTGACGATCCATTCCCATGGGCTCCGCTTCCCGCCTGAGTTTGATCCTCCTTGCCGCATTCACCGCCGCGGTCTTTCCGGTCTCCGCCGCGGACGACAAGGGAAAGGCCGCGATCGCCTTCTTCGAGTCGAAGATCCGCCCCGCCCTCGTGAAGCACTGCTATGAGTGCCATTCCGAGGACTCGAAGAAGCTCGGAGGCAAGCTGCGCCTCGACACGAAGGAGCAAACCCTCAAGGGCGGCGAATCCGGACCCGCCCTCGTCGCCGGGAAGCCGGAGGAGTCGCTCCTCATCTTCGCGCTGAAATGGGAGGACAACCTCGAGATGCCGCCGGACGAACCGCTCCCGCCCGCGGTCATCGCCGACTTCGAGAAATGGATTGCGATGGGCGCGGCCGATCCGCGCACCGGCCCGCCCGTGCCGGTCGCGCCGCCCGTCGAGACGAAGACGACCCACTGGTCCTTCCAACCCGTCGAAAATCCGCCCGTGCCCGCGGTGAAGAACGCGGCGTGGCCGAAGTCGGACGTCGACCGCTTTCTCCTCGCCGAAATCGAAATGGCGGGCCTGAAACCCACCGGCGACGCCCCGGCGGAGGTGCTCGTGCGCCGTTTGAGCTTCGACCTGACCGGGTTGGCTCCGTCATACGATCGGGTCCGGTCCTTTGTCGCCGATCACCGGGCGCGTGGGGACGCCGCCGTCGCCATGCTCGTCGATGAACTGCTCGCCTCGCACCACTTCGGCGAACGCTGGGGCCGCCACTGGCTCGACGTGGCCCGCTACGGCGAGTCGAACGGCAACGACGGCCTCAGCCGCAACCCGACCTTTCCCCACGCCTGGCGCTACCGCGATTATGTCATCGCCGCCTGCAACGAGGACCGGCCCTTTGATGTCTTTGTCAGGGAGCAGCTCGCCGGCGACCTCATGACCGCGGCGGACGACGCCCAGCGCGACCGCCAGCTCGTCGCGACCGGATTCCTCGCCCTCGGCGCGAAGCCCGCCAAGGCCATGAACGAGAACTTCGACATGGACGTCGTCGACGACCAGATCGCCGTGGTCGGTTCGGGCCTGATGGGCCTCAGCGTCGCCTGCGCGCGCTGCCACGATCACAAGCACGATCCCATCCCGACGCGGGACTACCATGCCCTCGCCGGCATCTTCAAGAGCACCGAGACGATGTGGGGCATGGCCGCCCATGAGGGGCTGACCGCGCCTTCGACCGACCTGCACGTGCTCAAGACCGCGCCGAAGTGGTCGCCTCCGGCCGGCTTCGTCGAGACGGTCGTGCCGATCCAGTCGGACACGGGCAAACCCCGGGCGATTCCGAAATCGAAATGGCCCGAGGGCACCCCGCTCGCGATGGGCGCGCGCGACCGCCCCGCGCCGGAGGACGCCCGCATCAACTTGAAGGGCGAATCGAGCAAACTCGGCGACCGCGTCCCGCGGGGCTTCCTCGGCGCCTGCGTCGTGCCCGGCGAGAAGGTCGTGGAAAAGAAGAGCGAGAGCGGACGTCTCGAGCTCGCGAACTGGATCACGCGGCCCGATCACCCGCTCAGCGCTCGGGTCTACGTCAACCGCGTCTGGCAGCATCTTTTCGGAGAGGGGCTCGTCGCCACCCCGGACGATTTCGGGATCTACGGAGCGAAGCCGACCCATCCCGAACTGCTCGATTTCCTCGCGGCGCGTTTCGTGAAGGAACACCGCTGGTCGACGAAAGCCCTCATCCGCGAACTCGTCCTGACCAGGGCCTACCAGCTCGACAGCGCGGCTGGACCGGAGCTGACCGAGGCCGATCCTGACAATCGCCTCGTCACCCGCCACCTCCGCCGCCGCCTCGATGCCGAGGCGATCCGCGACCGTCTTCTCACCGCCACCGGCGAACTCGACCTGACGCCCCCGGACGGGTCCGTCATCCGCCATCGCGACATCATGGTGCAGCTCGCGGGAAATCTGCACGAGCCGAGCCGGCACCGCAGCGTCTATCTCTGCTACCTCCGCAACTCGCCGCCACCCGAACTCGCGCCCTTCGACCTGCCCGATGCCCTCGCCGTCGCCGGCAAACGCGAGACGAGCGCCTCGCCCGCGCAGTCGCTCTTTTTCCTGAACAGCCCCTTTGTCGTCGAACAGTCGCGAGTGCTCGCGCACAAGCTGATCGCCCCCGGCCGCAGCGACGAAGCGATCGCCACCGACGCGGTCCGGCGCATCTTCGCCCGCGACGCCCTCGACGGCGAGGTCGCGCGCGCCGTCAGCCTCGTCCGGGACGCGGACGCGCAATTGTCTGATCGCCAGCCGGATGCGAAACTACGCCGTGAATGGGCTTGGGCGACCGCCTGCCAGGCCCTGCTGGCCACGAACGAGTTCCGATATGTGGATTGATTGAACCGCCATGAACCCGCACCCCTCCCGCCGCTCGTTCCTCCGCCAAGGCTCCTGCGGATTCGGTTACCTCGCCTTTTCGGCGCTTTGTCAGGAACGGGCCATCGCGAATTCATCCGACCTCTCCGCCAAGCTCGCCCGCTTCCCGGCCCGGGCGAAACGGGTCATCTTCCTCTGCATGAGCGGAGGCCCCGCCCAGCTCGACACCTTCGATTACAAGCCGCAGACCGGAAACAAGAAGCATCCCGGTTCCGTCTTCAATTTCTCCCAACACGGCGAGAGCGGACTCTGGATCTCCGAGCTGATGCCCGAGACCGCGAAGCACGCCGACAAGCTCTGTCTCCTCAACGGCATGCACGCCGACACCGGCAACCACGCCCAGAGCTTCCACCAGCTCCACACCGGCGACCGGCTCCGCAAGCGCCCCAGCCTCGGCGCGTGGATCAGCTACGGGCTCGGCACCGAAAACCAGAACCTGCCCGGCTTCGTCAGCCTCAACACCGCGAAACCGCAAGTCTACTCGAGCGCCTTCCTTCCCACCGTCTACTCGGGCACGCCGCTCGGGATCAATGGCGAGGACATGAGCAAGGCGACGATCCCGAACATCGCCGGCGATCACCTGCCCACCCCGCTCAAGCGCCAGCAGCTCGACCTCGTCCAGGCGATGAACCGCGAGCACGCCTCGCTGCGCGCCGAGGATGAGGCGCTCGAGTCCCTCATCGCCTCGATGGAGCTCGGCTTCCGCATGCAGTCCGAGGCCCCCGGGCTCCTCGACACCAGCACCGAACCCGCCGAGGTGCTGGCGCGCTACCGCGTCGGCCACAGCGTCGCCGAGGGCACCTGCAAACCCTCCGATTTCGGACGGCAATGCCTCCTCGCGAGGCGTTTCATCGAGGCGGGGGTCCGCTTCGTCGAGGTCAACCACGGCAGCTGGGACCAGCATCAGAACCATCGCCGCGATCTCAAGGCCAACTGCGAGGCGACCGACGCGCCCATCGCCGCCCTGCTCGGGGATCTCGACCAGCGCGGTCTCCTCGAGGACACCCTCGTCGTCTGGGGCGGCGAATTTGGACGTCCCGGACTCACTCCCGGCGACGGCAAGGACCAGACCGGCCACAATGCGAACGGTTTCACCTTCTGGCTCGCCGGCGGCGGCGTGAAGGGCGGCCACGTCCACGGCAGGACCGACGAGACCGGCGCCCGCTCCGTCGAGGGCAAGGTTCACTTCCGCGATTTGCACGCCACGATCCTCCACCTCATGGGGCTCGAACCGAACGAGCTGACCTATCGCTACGAAGGCCGCGCCCATCGGCTGACAGGGCCGGAGGGGGGGCAGGTCGTGAGGGATATTTTGGCGTGAAGGGGGCTTGCGTTGGGGATCGCATCCCCAAAGGGATTCGTGGGAGGAGGTGGGCCAAGCGCGCCCTTCCTCATCGCTCTGATCCCTCGATCGCCTTCCTTCATTTCGGGATTGCTCCCTGACGATCTCGAAGTTCTCGATTCGTTGGCTCGAAGATATCGGGTCGCGGCACGAAACCCGTTCCGGTAGCTCGATCGCGTTGGCGAGGAGTGGGCCGGGGGAGTGCGGTTCGTGCAACGGATGGCAGGGAGGCCTCGGCCTGACCGAATCCATGGACCAGTTCAAGGCAGGAATCCGCAGAAACGCCGCCTCATCCAAGCTCCCTTCTCAACCCTAACCGTTTGCCCGGAAAACGAACCGACGAAATCGAATGAGCACCTCAGCCAAGAGGTTGAAAATCGGAAATCCCCAGAAGGGAGTGTTGACGATTTCGGGAGGATTTTTCGGCTCGCTGCCTCTCTCGATCGATGAACCGGCTTACCGTCAAGTAGGTCGCGCCGAGAACGCTTCCGAGGGGGATTTGAACTGCGCCCAACCTTGCTTCATCCCCCTTGCGAAGAGTAACGCAAAGGGCCCTCAGTGCCAATTTTTCAGGACGGGTTTTCGACACCGTTGCCGGAGAATCCGAAACGGAAAAAACGGATGACAAATGAATTCGCATGGATAGCTTTCTGGAGCGTCCATTGTCCTGACGCGATACGATCCACCCTTTCCAAGCCATGACCTCCCACCGACCCAACAGCTGGCCTTTTGCCGCGGGGTGTGCCGTGGTGGGATGAGGTGAGGGTTTCCGGTCTCCGGATTCCGCGAGGTTTCTCCCACCGGCGCCGCCGCCGGCCGATCGCCTGCGATTGACGAGCGATTTCCCGTCCGCCGGGAGAACCGTGCCCGCGTTTCCCGGGTCGGGCCCTTTTCCGACGGACCGGAAGTCTCTTCGCCCACCTGCGAAGGGGCCCATGAATCATGAAACCCCAGTGTTTGCCCTATTTCCGGGACGCCGGCCGCCTCCTCGTGCCGGATCTCGGCAAAAAATCCCCCAAGAACCGCGCCGCGTGCCGTCGGCGGAATCCGCATGGCGGTGCCGAGCCGCCGGCGAAGTGGCGTGCCGTCGTCGTTGCCGGAGAGACCCCTCCGTTCCCCAGCCTCGAACCGGATCGCGATGCCGCGGTCCTTGCTTCGTGGAATCGGCTCGGAGTGGTCGGCCGATGGGATGTGGCGGCGATCGCCGACGCGATCCACGTGTTTGTCGAGGTGCCGTCGGTGGAAACCTTCGCCTGCGGTCCGGTTCCCGACGGCGGCGCGGATCCGCGTCCGTTTCTTTCCGACCGGGAGTCGGTGCGCGAATGGCTCATCGGGAAGGAGGCCTTGTGGAATCCGGCCGTGGTCAGGCTCCGCGCCGACGGCCGCATCACCGCGGAGGCGGCGCGGAGGCTCCTGCGGCGACGACCGCGGGCCGGTTACTGTCCCGATCCGCACGCGCTGGTTCATTTCGGGTATATCGGGGACCTGCTCTCGCTCCGCTGGGACGACCGCACCGTCCGCACCTCGCTTCCATTTTTCCGCGGGGGTTGCCTGCGCGAGGTTCGCGCCGCGGCCGCCGCGATCAAGTCGATCCTCGACGGTCGTGACGCGGAACCCGCGCTGGTGAGGCGATTTCTCGTGGCGACCCCCTTTGCGTGCAGCGCGCCGTGGCTGGCGCTCCTGCATCGCTTCGCGGACCCGTGGCGGGCCTGCATGGTCCTCGGATCGCTCGTGCGATCGGACGCGAGAAAGACCGCGCCACGCGGAATCGGCACGCCGACTCTCCGGAAGATGGAGCGCCTAGCCTGGAGCTTCCCGACCGAATGGCTTTTCGCGGTCGTGGACTACGGCCTCGATCCCGGGCTCCTTGAGGACGGGCTCGCGCTTTCCCGTTCGTTTCCCGGTCTGTTCATGATGCCTCCTCCGTCCCGTCGCGCCCGCTACCGTCCGGCGATCGACCGGATTCTCGAGCTGGCCGGGATGGCCCACCGCCAGATGCTGTCCGAGCCGGTCGGGACGTATTTCTTCCTGGCGCTGGATGTCTGCCAACTCTGGAGAAGGGCGATCCACTCACGCGAGCTCACCGCGCAGATCGATGCGGCGCACTGGCGCGATTTCCCGGAGATCCACGTGAGCAACTGGATTGGTTTCCTGGTCCGGCAGGAGTTGATGGACCGGAAAGGAAAAGAATTCCGACGGATCGTCGCGCGCGTCCATCGTGCGATCGTGGCGGAGCCGCCCGCGCGTCGCCGGATCAAGGCCAGAGTCCTCTGCGATCTCGTGCCGTGGCAGGATGAGCCCGTGTCCGATGCGGCCCTCGACGATCTCGAAAGGATCGCGTCAACCCTCGCAGCGGGCTTTTCCTCCTTCGCTCCCGAGGCCATCGATCTCCTTCGCAATCTCCTTGGTGCGGCTTCCGCCGATCAGCGGACTGCACTTTGCCGTCTCCCCCGTTCCTTCCTGAAGCAGCTCCAGGACGTCGCCCGGAACGGACAGGAGGGTAAACTCGTCGCAAAGGGAGCCGGGATTTGGTTCCGCGAGTTGCCGGAGACGGATCCCGCTTGGCTCTTGCGCCGTCCCGGTTCCTTTCTCAAGGGACTCCGGGCGCTCGGCGCACTGCCCGAAGCGACCGCCATCGGTGTCTGCGCCTATCTTCGGGAGCACCCGGGCTTCGGGATCGATCCCCTCCGCATCGATCCGATCGCAGCGTGCCTGCTCTTCGACACGATCCGCCGCGACGACGAGCCCGATCCGATCCCGGACAAGTTCCGTTCCGCCGCCTCCGGGAAGATTTCCCTCTCGCGGCAGGCCTGGGAACATTACCGAGGGGAATTCGCATCCCGTCTCGCCGGCTATCAGGTCGCCCTCCTGCGGGCCCGCCTCCGCGAGGAGGAAGAGCTGCTCCAAGTCCCCGGGATCGATCCGCATACGATCCGCTTCCTCGCGAGCCTCGGACGCACGAACCGCCGGACCCTGCGGCGTTTCCTCGACTCGGTCCGCGAAGGCCGGGACGACTACCGGGAAACGCACCCCGCGAACCTCGCCTGGATCGAGAAGCACCGTGGGCTCGCGCTCGGGGAATGGCTTTCCGGCGGCGCGGCCCCGTGGCCGGTGGAGTTGGCCGATTACGAAGGGGCGGTGATCGGACTCGAGCACGATCCCCAGGAAGTCCTGAAGATGGGAACCTACGCCGGATCCTGCCTCGCGGCCGGGGGCTGCAACCAGCATGCCGCGGTCGCCAATTCGCTCGACGCGAACAAGCGTGTCGCCTTCCTCCGTGACCGTAACGGCCGCCCGCTCGCGCGGCAACTCCTCGCGATTTCCGAGGAGGAAAAGCTCGTGCCCTTCCGCGTCTACCCGATCGTCCAAGGGATCGGGTGGAAGGTGTTCGACCCGGTTTTCCGCGACTTCGACGAGGACCTCGCCCGCCGCCTCGGTCTGCCCCTGTGGTGCGGCACTGAAGGCTATGAAATTTCCGCCCTGGTGGCGCGGGAATGGTATGACGACATCGCCTGCCTCCCGTTCAGGCCGGAGATCCCGGATCAGCTCATTTCTTCGACGAGGGGGCGCAGCCGGGGCACCAGCGGGAAATAGGCGCGTCGTTTCGTGAGGCCGGCCTGCCAGATACCGAGAGGTGGATTTGGCGAATGGAGCCACTGTCTTGATGGAATTTGAGCAACGAGAGCAGCGGCGCACTCGGCGGATTCCGCCCGAGAACCTAGGGATAGCGGTCCGTTCATGAGCGATCCTTGTGACGTTCCCGTTTTCCCCTCTCCCGCGCTCCGGAATCAATACGGCGTCACCCCGTTCCGAACCCATTGCAGGTAGTCCGACGATCCGCTCTCCGGAGAGAGGACGAGAAACTCCGGCAGTTGGTAGGGATGGACTTCGCGAAGGGACGCCTCGAGGTCCCCGAGGCGGCCCCGGGTCGTCTTGACGATCGCAAGCACCTCGGCGGAGCGCTCCGTCGTTCCCTCCCATCGGTAGATCGACTCGGTGCCAGGCAGCAGGCTGACGCAGGCCGCGAGTTGCGATTCCACCCAGAACGTGCCAGTCTTTCCCGCTTTCTCGGAATCCGGAAAGGTCGTGAGGCAGATCACCACTTCCCCGTCGGTGCCGTTTTGTTTCTCGATCATTCGGAAGCATCGCATCCAATCCGATTGTTTACCTTTTACTTTTTGCCTTTCGCCGCGGCCTCCGGCCGCTTCCGCATGAACCCTGGCATGATTGATCGCCTCCTCGACCGGCTTGACCGCCTCGAGCCGGAGGAGATCCAGCGTCTTGTCCTGAAGATCGTGCAGGAAAAGGGTTTCCTCGAAAAGGTCTTCGAGGTCCTGCGCGAGGGAGTCGTCGTGACCGGGGCAAAGGGGGCGATCCACTACCTCAACCAGGCCGCCTGCGACTTTTTCGGGCTCGATCCGAAGGAGGCGATCCGTGGCGACGTGCAAAGCCTTTTTCCGGGGCTCGACTGGAACGAGATCATCGCGAGGGGCGGTGTGGTCAACCGTGATCTTGTGGTGCGTTATCCCGAGCCGCGCCTGCTCAATTTCTACGTCGCACCGCTCGCGAGCCAGGACGCCGGGCTGCCCGGAGCCGAGGACCTCGTCGGCCACGTCATCATCCTGCGCGACCAGACCCGAACGGTCGCCCGGCAGCGGCAGGAGATCGAGTCGGGCAAGCTCGAGGCCGTCACCAGTCTCGCCGCCGGCGTCGCCCACGAGATCGGCAATCCGCTGAATTCGCTCAACATCCACCTCCAGGTCGTCGAGCGGAAGATCCGGAAGCGCGTCGATCCCGGCCTTGCCGGAGAGCTGCTCGAGTCCCTCGAAATCGCGCGGGGCGAGATCAAGCGGCTCCACTTCATCGTGGAGGAGTTTCTCAACGCGGTGCGTCCGGTGCGCCCCGTGCCGCAGACCACCGACCTGAACCAGCTCATCGAGGAGGCGATGGACTTCATCGGACCCGAGGTTGCCGACCGCCGCATCGCCGTGATCCTCGAACTCGCCGAGGGACTGCCGCTCCTCCAGCTCGACCAGGACCAGTTGAAACAGGTCCTCTACAATCTGATCCGCAACAGTTGCCAGGCGATCGGCAGCGACGGCGAGATCACCGTGCGCACCGCCTGCGACGACGAGAACGTCTCCTTCACCATCGCCGACAACGGACCCGGCGTTCCCGCCGACCGGGTCAGCCGCGTCTTCGAACCCTATTACACCACCAAGAAAACCGGGTCGGGCCTGGGTCTCCTCATCGTCCACCGCATCGTCCACGACCACGGTGGCGAGGTCGAGTTCAAGAGCCGCGAAGGCCTCGGCACCGAGGTGACTGTCTACCTCCCCCGAACCGAGAAACGGATGCGATTCCTGCCCTCAAAGGCCGGAAGCGCGGTGATCGACGTGGAGGTGGAGGGATGAAGCGTTGGGAAGGGGAAATCCTGACCAACCGATTGTCTTTCCGAAACCTTCCCGATGCGCCGTCGCGATGAGGGCGGATACATGCCCGGCTCGGGCGCTCCGGGACTTCGCCGGTCCCGACCCCGTGTCTTGACAGTTTCGTGCCGCCGGGGCAGCGTCCCTGCATGACATCCCCCGTGCTTTTCCTTCGGAGTCTTCGCACCCTCGCCCTCGCCGGTCTCGCCCTCGCAGTTCCCTTTTCCGCCGCCGACTCCTGGCCCGATTACCGCGGCTCCAGCCAGGACGGCCACGCCGGCACCGCCGGTCTGCCCCTGAAATGGAGCGAATCCGAAAACGTGAAGTGGAAGACGGAGATTCCCCTCCTCGGACTCTCCTCGCCCATCGTGATGGACAACCAGGTCTGGCTGACCACGGCGACGGAAGACGGACACGATTTCCACGTCCTCTGCCTCGACGCCACTACGGGCAAGATCCTCGCCAACGAAAAACTCTTCCACAGCGACGACCCCCAGTCGATGGGCAACGGCGCGGCCGACAACAGCTACGCCACCCCCTCGCCCGTCATCGAACCCGGACGCGTCTACGTACACTACGGTCACTTCGGCACCGCCTGCCTCGACACCGCCACCCGCAAGGTCCTCTGGAAACGCGACGACCTGAAATGCTGGCATTACCGCGGCGCCTCCTCCTCGCCCGTGCTGTTTGAAAACCTCCTCATCCTCACCTTCGACGGGGCCGACCTCCAGTATGTCGTCGCCCTCGACAAGACCACCGGCAAGACCGTCTGGAAGACCGACCGCTCCGCCGTCTGGAACGACGAACACATCGACAAGCCCATGGTCAAGGAAGGTGACTGGCGCAAGGCGCACGGCACGCCCCTCATCGTCACGATCGACGGGAATCCCGTGATGTGCAGCGTCGGCGCAAAGGCCGCCTACGGCTACGATCCCCGCACCGGCAAGGAACTCTGGCGGGTCGATCATCCCGCCTATTCCTCCGCGGCCCGGCCCGTCTATCACGACGGGCGTTTCATCGTCGTCACCGGCTTCAGCCAGGGGGCCGAGATGATCGCGATCAAGGCGGGCGGCAGCGGCGTCATCACCGACACCCATGTCGAATGGCGTATCGAAAAATCGTTTCCGAAATACTCCTCTCCCATCGTCGTCGATGACCTCGTCTATTTCGCGATGGACGACAGCTTCGTTGTCTGCGTCGAGGCGAAGACCGGCAAGGAAGTCTGGCGCGGCCGCCTCACCGGCAAATTCCGCGCCTGCCCCATCTATGCGGATGGGAAGCTCTGCTTCTTCAGCCTTGAGGGCGAGACCACCCTCCTCGAGCCCGGACGCGAGTTCAAGGTCCTCGCCACCAACCGTCTCGCCGACAACGCCCCCCTCGACGATCCCCGCCGCGGTCCCGGCTTCATGGCCTCACCGGCGGTGGTCGGGAAGGCGATGTTCCTGCGGACGCGGCATCATCTTTACCGGATCGAGGCGGAGTGATCCGTCGGCATTCCCGATCCGTGAACTGAAAACGTTCCCCCAATGAGGTAGGGCGCTTTGTCCCCAGAGCGCCGCCGGACGTCTCGCGCACCTCCGTCGATGCGGGATATCAAGTATCCGTTGGAACCACCACTCCACCTTCCCGTCCGTCACCCCACCACCACTCCGGAGATTTCGCCCTCGAAGACCATCTTCCCCTCGACGAAGCCCTGGGCCTCGAAGATCGCCATGCGCGAGCGCAGGGCCTTGGCCCGGACCACCATGACGAGGTTCTGGCCCGGGTCCACCGTCCCGCGGAACTTCACCGCATTCACCCCGGCGAAGCCGAAGAAGACCTTCCCGCCGGTCTGGAATTTCAGGTGGTAGATCACCGAGCTGATCTGGGCCGCCATCTCGATCATCAGCACGCCCGGCATGATCGGCCGCCCCGGGATGTGACCCCGTGTCCAGAACTCGTCCGACCGCTGTGATTTGATCCCCACCGCCAGACCCGTCTCCAGGTCCAAAAAGGCAATCCGGTCGACCTGTTCGAATTCATCCCGCTGCGCGTTCAGCGCGAGGATCTCCTCCTTTGTCACGGCGGTTGGGGAAAGGTCGATCGTCGCGGGGTCGAGGATTGGAGCGGAGGCCATGGGATTTTCGGGGTCGGAATTCGGGGCACCGTTCCGGTCCCGGGCGCAAATGTCAATCTTCTTGATTCCCGGGGGCGGTCGGGCGAGGCCGGCGGTCTCCGTCGGCGATGATGAAGGAGTCCGCCGCCGGCCGAGGGAATTCTTGGTGGACTGCGGGCGGGCCGGAGAATCCTACCTTTCTTCCAACAAGGGCCGCAGCCTTTCCGCATACACCGCATAACCCGCCGGCGAGAGATGGATGTTGTCGGGAGTGAAGAGAGCCTTCTTCAGGGTGCCGTCGGCGTTTGTAAAACCGGTCGTCAGATCAAGAACGAGGACCTTCGGGTCACGCTCGAGCTTCAGGAGATCAAGAGCGGCGTTGGTGAGCTTGATGTCCTCGTAAAAGCGGTTTCCTGGCGCATGGGCGGGAAGGATCTTCGCAACGACGAGGGGCGCGCCGGGAAACTTCTCGCGGAGGTTCTTCACGCACATTCCGATTCCCTTCGCCGCCGCCTCGATCCCGGTCTCGGGGGTGAAGAACAGGTTGTTGTTCCCGATCATGAGAACGATGGCCTTCGGCTGGAGGCCATCGACCCCGCCGTGGTCGAGCCGCCAGAGCACGTTCTGGGTCTTGTCGCCGCCGATGCCGATGTTGACGGCCTTGCGATCCGGGAAGTGCTTCGCCCACGAGTCACCCCACTGGATCGTGATGCTGTCCCCGACGAGGAGCACGTCGACCGGCCCTTGGTTGGCCTGCACCGTCCTGACATGGGCCTCGTGCAGCTTCAGCCACGCGTCGCCCCCGAAATGACCGGCGGTCGGGACGACGGGCCAGAGTTGCGGCAGGTGTTTGTTGATCTCGCGCCCGGGACGGCGCTCGTGTTCGGGTTTGTCGACGACGTAGGCGCGCTCCTCCGCCGTGAGCGGCCAGCCGGTCTTCTGGGGTTCGTCGGTGACGTGGGGGTAGTCGAGGGCGCGGGCGTTGGCGAGAGCCGCGAAGACGGCCAAACACGAAAGGGAAAAGGGATTTTTCATCACCAACTCTTACGGAACGGCGGCTGAAATCTCGACATCGATGCGCGGCACCCCGACGACGGCGATCCGTGCGAAATGGCGATTCAACCCTTCCGACGGACCAGAAACGGGCGCGATCTAATTCTTGGCCTTCCTCGCGTGACGACCGGTCCCGTCACCGGTGTCCGGAATGCCACCCGCCGGATCGAGTTGGTCCAGCGCCGCGGCGAGCTTCCGACGGGCGGCGGCGGATTCCGGCGTTTCGGCGGCGACGAGCGTTTCGGTGAAGGGAGCATCGCTCATGTCATGGAGCTCGCCCTTTTCGTTGAGTTTCCATCGCGCATCGCGCACATACCACATCGCGGCGAGTTGGTTGAAAATCCACTCGCGGGGGGTGCCGGCCTCGCCGAGAAGTTGCGGAGCGAAGCTGTGACCGTCGAAGAAGATCGTTTCCGGCAGTTTGGCACCGATGAGTTCGGCGAAGGTGGGCAGCAGGTCGGTGGAGTCGATGAGTTGATCGGAAACCCTGCCCGTGGTCGTTCGTGCGGGCCAGTTGGCAATGAAGGGCACGAGCCCGCCGCATTCGAGCATGGAGCCCTTCATGCCGGAAAGAGCCCTGCCTCCGATGGTAGACCGGGGAGTCTGTCCCTTGCCGGTGCCGTTGTCGCCCATGAAGAGGATGAGCGTGTTGTCGCGGATCTTCAGCGCCTCGAGTTCGGAGACGAGTTTGCCGACGAGCTTGTCCATGTAGAGGATGTTGTCACCGAACAGATCCTTGCTTTCGGGGGCGCTGTCGGGCGTGGGCAAGATGTCGCCGTGCACATGCGAAAGGCTGTAATACAGAAAGAAGGGCGTGGCCTGATTGGCACGGATGAAAGCCATCGCGCGCTCGTGCATCACATCGGGCATATACTCGTTCTCGGCGAGGACAAGGTCCTGGCCGTTCACGCGGTAGCGTTCAGGCTTCCCGGCTTCGGGAGCCCAATAAACACCGCTGCCGTTGAAGCGGAGGTAGTCGTCGAATCCGGCCTCGTCCGGTTCACCGGGGAGTTGTCCCCATTTGCCGATCGCCGAGGTCCTGTAATCGGCCGCCTTGAAGGTCCGTGCCAATTGCAGCTCGGCCTTCGGCATGGTCATGCACGCGTCCTGATTCGAAGAACCGTTGCGAAACGCGTAGCGCCCCGTCTGGATCATCGCCCGGGACGGACCGCACAGGGAGGCCGTGAAGGCTCGTGTGAAGCGCGTGCCCATGGCCGCCAACTGGTCGATGTGGGGCGTCTTGTAATGATCCGACCCATAGCAGCCGACATTCCCGATGCCGAGATCGTCGGCAAGAACGAGAATGATGTTGGGCCTTGGGGGCGGAGAGGCCGCCCGCACCGTGGGAATCAGGGCCAGGAGCAACGCGGTGAGGAAGGGGGTATTTTTCATGGGCTCGATTGCCGCGTCAGGATCCGGACAAAACCGATGTCAAACGCCCGGCGGCATGGGACACGTCCTGTCCGGCATTGCCCGTGCGAATGGCGGTCACGGAAGGGGAACTCATTGCTTCCCCCCGGTTAGAAACTCGCCACGTGAGAGAAAGCCGTCCCTGTCCTTGTCGAACCGGGCGAAGCGCTCCCTGGCCTCCTCCGCGTTCGATTGTCGGGCGAGATACTCGCCGAGCGTCAGCCTCGCCTTGCCCGGGTAGAGACGATCGTAACGGAGATCGCGCGGTTCGTCGGCGGAAGGGGGCGCGGGCGCGGTGGGTGATTTGCCTTTGTCCCTGCCTTTGCCCTTCGACTTGGCGGCCGGGTTGAAATCCGAGCCGACGGGCGGGAGGTGGTTGGCGAGTGAATCGAGCAAGTCCTTGTGTTCCGGCCGGTCCGCCAGACTTGCAGTTTCGTCGGGATCGTCTTGCTCGTCGTAGAGTTCCGTGGCGACAATCTTCCCTCCGTTGCGCTCGCGCCAGAAGGTCGCGCGGTAGCGGGAATCGCGGATGCTGTAGCCCATCACCGGCCCGTCGGGCGCGCTCTTCGGGTATTGGCTGATGGCGACGTCGGTGGCCGTCGCATCCGGGTTTTCGAGGAAATGCTTCAAGCTGTCACCACCAAGCCCATCCGGCACCGGCAGGCCGCAGACCTCGGCGAGCGTGGGATAGACATCGACGAACTCCACCGGGGCTTCGCACTTGCGACCGGCGGTCGCCGATCCGGGCACGCTGATGAGCAGGGGCGCCCGGGCCGCGATCTCGAAGTTCGTGTGCTTGTGCCAGAGTCCGTGCTCGCCGAGCTGCCACCCGTGGTCACCCCAGAGGACGATGATGGTGTTGTCGGCGAGGCCCTCCTGGTCGAGCGCATCGAGCAGCTTGCCGATCTGGGCATCGGTGTAACTGATGCAGGCATAATAACCGTGGCGCAGGGTCTTGGCGAAGTCGGCCGGAATGGGATTCTCCTCCGGCACCCCGGGATAGGCGTGGAGCTCTCCGTTCGTGTGTCCGGCGAATTCGGGGCTGCCGGCGGGCAGGTGATCGATCGCGGGGACCGGGATCGTGTCGGTGTCATAGAGATCCCAGTACTTCTTCGGTGCCACGAAGGGCAGGTGCGGCTTCAGGAAACCCACCGCGAGGAAGAAAGGTTTGCCCCTCGCCTTGAGGGCGGCGAGCCGCTTCACCGCCTCGGCCGCCGTCGCACCATCCGGGAGCTGATCATCCTCTTTCGGACTGACTTCATACGCGGGGCCTTTTTTCGGACCTTTTCCGTTCTTGCGCGGTTCACCGCCCTCCATTGGCGCACTGTATTCTTCGACGTTCACCTCATGTTTGGTGATGGTTTGCTTCGTCCAATCGACCTCATCCGTATCCACCGCACGGCCCTTCGGATACCAATGAGGCTCATTCCAAGAGCGACCGTCTTCAAAGCCCGAGTGGTAGATCTTGCTGAGCGCGGCGCAGTGATAGCCGTTCGCCTTGAAGTGCTGCGGCAGCGTGATGCAATCCGGCTGCGCCGCGCGGAAATGGGTGTCGAGGTCCCACACCTTCGTCACATCAGGCCGGAGCCCCGTCATGATGGCCGTGCGAGAGGGACTGCAAACCGCCTGCTGCACATAGGCCCGGTCGAAAAGGATCCCTCGGGCCGCAATGCGGTCGATGTTCGGCGTCTTGACGACGGAGTTGCCGTAGCAGCCGATCTCCGGCCGCAGGTCATCGACGGCGATGAAGAGAACATTCGGTTTTGCCAGGAGCGAAACCGGGGCGAGCGGAAATAACAGCGCGAATAAGACGGGTTTCATCAAGAGGGAACCTTCACGAAGCCGGAAAGCCGGCAGCAGGCCGGAAAAGACCCCGGAAGAAACCCCGCCAGAACGTCATCGGTTCATTCTTTTTCGGAAACAACGGTCCCCAATCCCATGCCCCATCCCCTAATCCACCACCTTCACCGGCAGATCGGGACGGGTCGTCAGGGTCAGGGCGACCCCGTCGGCGAAGAGCGATTCCAACTCCGCTGGTCGCAGATTCGGCCGGGCCGCGAGCTGGATCACGGCGAAGCCGGCTCCCGGCGGGACGAGGCATTTCGCGCCGAGACGATGCCATTCCGGTTTCGTTTCCCCGATCGTGTGGACAAACGCCGCCCCGCTCGCGAGGGCCTCGCCGAGATTGTGCGGCCACGCCTGGTGGAGGGTGGCGGGATCGCCCGAGAACAAAAAGATCTGCGCCATGAAGGTGACCGAGGGCTGAGTCCCGGCGGCGCGTCCATCACGGAATTTCGCCGATAGCTCGAGCATCGCCTCGCCTTCGCCCGCCGCCGCCGCGCGCAACGAACGGAGATCAACGAGCTGGAAGACATCGCAGGAAATGGCCGGTCCTCCGGGCACGGCGACGTCGGCACCGGGACTCACAAACTGCAAAACACATCCCCCTTCCGATGCTCCTTCGAGATCGACGAGGGCGGCCTCATCTCCCGCCCAGCGGCCTGTCGTCCGGGGAAAGCCCGGCTCGATCAGTCCCGCCTTTCCCTCCTCGAACCCCGCGTCCCCAAGCCCGGTGACGCGCGAGGCCGTCGCGGTCCAGTCGGGCGTCGAGATCGCCCACACGACCGAAGCACCAAAGAGCCCGATAACGAGTCCCGCCGCCGCGGCCAGGGCCGGACGCAGTGGTGGCCACGTCGTTTTTCGTCCGCGCGCCGGAGTCGCAGCAGGCACGCGGAAGGCCTCCTGTCGGAAATGATCGTGCAGCGCCATCGAGCGCAGTTGCCATTCGGCGAAATGACGTCGCCGCTCCGGATCCTCGCGCAGGGCGCTCTCGAGCGCCTCGACCATCTCCGGAGCGAGCGAGCCATCTTGATAACGCGCGAGGGTTTCGAAAAACTCGGGATCGTTCATGGGGCGGTCTCCGGTGAAGCGATGCGGTGCCTCAGACAATCACCCAGCGTCCTGTGCAAGCGAGTGAGGGCCTGGTAAACAGTTTCGATCTTCTTGCCCAGGATCGCCGCGACCTCGCCGCAGGAGCGCCGCTCGAAGTAGCGCAGTCGCAGCAGCTCGCGGTTGTTCGGCGTCAGTGGCTCGAGACAAAGGCGCAGCGCCTCCTGCATTGGATCGGACTCGGCCTGCTCCGGCCATTCCGCGGCGAGGGTAGCGAGCATGGCTTCGCTCAGTCCCACATAACGGCCGTCGCGGGCGCGGAGGAGATCGATGGAGCGGTTCCGTCCCGCGACACGAGACCAGTTGAGGACATGGGCCGGCGACTCGAACTCCGCGGCGCGCCCCACCGCCTTGACCGAGATCTCTTGGAAAACATCCTCGGCGAGATGGAAATCGCGCGTGACCGAGGCGAAGTAGGCCGTCAGCGGGAGACGCTCAGCGAGCAGGACGGCGGCGATGGTTTCGGGTGGCAGCATGAGAGATCCGTCGATACTACGGCCAAGCGAAAGGAATCTCGACACGGTCTTTTCGATCCACGAGGGTCGGATCGTCGCCGTTCCCGGAAAATTCCGCAGGAACTTCATGCACGTTTTGCGGCATCAGGCGAAACTGGAGCCATGAGTCGGATATGTCCCACCCTTTTCCTTCTTCTGCTTTGCCTCATCCCCGCCACTTCCTGCTCGCGGCATCCGCGGGTCACGGTGGTGAATACCTCGGCCGATCCCCTGGCCGATCTTATAGTCTCGGGAAGCGGCTTTTCCGAACCGCTCGGTTCTTTCGCGCCCGGAGAACAGAAAACGGTCGAGGTGAGACCCTCCGCCGACACGGGACTGTCCCTGACCTTCGAGGCGAAAGGCGCGACCCATGCGCCGCCCGCGGACGGCTATTTCGAAGCCTCGGGACTTTACCGGGTCAGGGCGACGGTGCGTCCCGACTTTTCGGTCAAGGTGGAGAGCGAACTCCGGTGACAGCGTCTCCTCATTTCCTCCCGAAGGTCCCGCTCGCGACGAGAGCCCGGATGAACGCCCGGATCGCGAAATCCTCCTCCTTCGCCCGTGCCACGATGTCCGAAGCGAGGGCGTCGTCGGTGAAACCATACGGCCGACCGAGACCGTACTCGATGAGGGCCTCGGCGAAGCCGCGCGCGAAGTCACCGCTCCGCGCCGCGACGAGATCGCGCAACTCGAAGTAATCTTTGAAAGCAGATCCATTGTGGAAGGCACCCGCAGGGTCGATGGGCCATTCCTTTTTCGTCTTCGGATCGTAGTCGACCTCGCGCCATTTGCCGGCGGCGTTGAAGTTCTCCAAACCGAAGCCGATGGGATCGATCTTGCGGTGGCACTGGAGGCACTGCGGCTCCTCCTGGTGGGCGAGGAGGCGGTCGCGGGGACTGACAGGCTTGCCGTCGAGCCGGTCGAGCTGCGGCACGTTCGGTGGAGCGGGTGGCGGCGGATGGTGGAGGAGATAACGCAGCACCCAGGCGCCGCGTTCGACGGGACTGGTGCGCTCGCCGTTGCTGCCCATCGCGAGGACCGCGGCCATGCCTAACAATCCGCCACGCGGTGAACCCGCCGGCACTTTCACGGGACGGAACTCGTCGCCGCTGACACCCTCGATGCCGTAGTAGGTGGCGAGCAGGCCGTTGACATGAACCTCGTCGCTCTTGAGGAGGCGGGAGAGGCTGCCGCCGTTGCGGAGAAGGTGGGCGAAGGTTTCGTAGACCTCGCGGCGCGCCGCGGCCTTGGCACTCTCATCGAAGTCGCGGAACTGCTTCGTGTCGAACTGGAAGAAATCGAGCCGGTCGAGGTGCAGCCACTGGTGGACGAAGCCGCTCACGAACTCGTCGGCCTTGGGACTGGCGATGAGCCGGTCGACTTCGCGGGCGAGCCTGCCGGGATCGTTGAGGTCGGCCTCGAGGAGGGCGTCGTCCGGAGGGGCGCTCCAGAGGAAGTAGGAGAGGCGTGAGGCGAGTTCGGTTTGGGACAAGGGAATGGGGACAGGGGAATGGGGGGGAGAATTGGCATCTTGATTCCTTTGTCCCGATTCCTTTGTCCCGATTTCCTGGATATACAGAAACCCCGGCGAAGCCAGGATCACGCTCAACGGCTCGCGGATGGCTTTGTCGAAGCTGTCTCCGGATTTGACGCGGGCGTCGTGGAGGGCGGTCAACTTGTCGAGGTAGGCCGCGGAGGGCGTCTTGCCGCGGAAGGCGCGGGCCGCGAAGCGTTCGAGCACGGCGCGGGCCTCCGTCTCTCCGGGAAAAACCAAGGAAAGAACGCGGTCCGGCGTTCCCGCCCCTGCGACCGGCCCTTCCCATTCGATCCAATCGATCCAGAGCACGGGATCGCGTTGCTTCGGATCCTCGATCTGCCGGGTGCGGCCGGGGAGGCTGATGGCCTCCTTCTTGAGCGGCCGCTTTTCCATGAGGATGAACTTCCGTGGGCCGCCGGGCCGGATCCGGAAAGGCAGCTCGACCACCTCGGGTGCGTCGATCGGCGCGGTGATCTGCGTGCTCGCGAGGAAGGTGCGGTCATCCTTGTCGATCGGACTCGCCTCGACGAAGGAGAGGAAGGCCCGCTCCTCCGGCATGCCGGGGACGCGGCCGATCTTCACGCGCATGACATAATCGCCGGTGGCGAGGTCGGCGGGAAGGTCGACGGCGTGCTCGCTCGTCTCCTGCACGGTGTTGTCGAGGTAGAGTCCGGTCCTGGACAAGGGACGGTCGAGGTATTGCTGGAACCACCGGTTGTTTTGATCCCAAACGACCTTCGCGAACTCGGCGTGCGACCTGTCGGTGAAGTCGAACTCCTTCAGCCTCGCCTCGTCGGCCCCGGCGGCCTGCCATTTGGCGTATTGCTCGTTGAGGTATTTGTATCGCAGATGCCCGCGCTCGACGTCGGCGCGGCGCGACTCGGGCTGGATGCGTAGGGTCTTTGTCAGGGTTTCCACCGCGGACCTTCGGAACGGCCCCTCCCACTCGACCCAGTCGATCCACAACGCGGACGGCGGGCCGACCTTGGTCTCCTTGCGGGCGGTCTGATAAATCTCGAAATCGAGCTTCACGTCCCGCTTCTCGCGCACGACGAAGCTGCGCGGGCCGCCGGCGGAGATGCTGACGGGCACCTCGATCGTTTGCGGCTCGTCGGTGGTGCCGCTGATCTGGAAGGTCTGCATCAGGGTGAAGTCCTCCCGCTCTTCCGGCTTCATCCGGCTGCCGAGCTCGACGAAGTGCCGCTCCTTCGGCGTGCCCTTCACCGCGCCGATGCGGAAACGGAGCACGTACTCGCCCGGCTCGGCTTCCTCGACCTCGTGTTTCGTTTTGAGCCAGCCCGAGGGCTGGTCGGGCGGCAGGGTGATGAGCTCCTCGGTGTGGACGTTGTAGATCGTCAGATACGCGCCCGTTTTCGTGAGCGGATCTTTGAGGTAACGCTCGAAGCTGGTACCGTGCTCTTCGAAGACCTTGACGCGGAACTTCGCCTCGGCCTCGTCGGGGATGCCCTTTTGCGGCTGCTTGGTCTCGAGGAACTTCTTCGCCGCCTCGTGACCGCCCTTGAAGTATCCGTTGTAGGTGCCGCCGACCATGGCATTGGCGTGCAGCTCGACCTCGCGGCGCTGGCGGATCGTGTTCGTGATCGCCGGCTGCTCCGTGGCCTGAGGTCCCTCGAGTTCGACATGGTCGATCCAGATGCAGGGACGCGGCCCGGTGCCGGTCTTGTCCCAGGCCTCGCGGAACATCGCGTATTCGGCCTCGCGGGTGTTGGGGCGTTTGTCGCGGATCGCGAAATTGCGGTCGCCGGTCGCATTGATCGTGACCGGAATCTCGAGGGTCTGCGGATTCGCGAGGTTACCGGTGACCTGGTGTGAACTGAGCACGTTGAAATCCGCCGCGTCGGCTTTGCCGGTGCCGATCTCGATGAAGCGGCGCTCCTTCGGCGATTCATCCGAAGCGGCGAGTCGGATGCGCAGGGTGTATTTCCCGGCGGCCCATTTCTCCGGAGCGGCGATCCCGGTGTGGCGGCCGAGGCTGTAGAGCATGAGCCAGAATCCGGTCTCGCGGGCGGGGAGCTTCTGGTAGTCGTCGTAGTAGCGGAAATGGTAGGTATATTCACTGCGTGCGAACTGGGCGTCGTCCACGTCGCGGAAACCGAACTGAGACGGGGCCGGCGCGCCCCGGATCTGCGCGAAGCCGTTGTAAAAGAGATGCGGCTGCGTCTTGAGCCGCGGATCCGCGCGGAGTTTCGCGACAGCTTCGGCGTTTTCGGGTTTCTTCGCGGCCTCGTCGATCGCGGTACACCATTTCTGGAATCGTTCGTACTTTTCGGCGTAGCCCTTCGCATAGATGGGCATGTATTGGTTCGCCCACTGCTCGGGATCCTTGCGGAGCTTCTGCGGCTTGTCGGCCGGAAGCGTCGCCGAGGCTTTGCCGGTCACCTCGATCCAGTCGATCCACAAGGCCAGTTCGGGACCCATGCCGTTGCGCTGCTTCGCTTCGGCGAAGAGGCGGCTGGCTGCTGCATCCGAATCGTGGGAGCCCCGCTCGCGGAACATGAAGAGACGGGTCTTCGATTCCGTGAGCTTCAGAGGAATCTCGAGGATCTGCGGCTGCGCGGCCGTGCCCGTGACCTCATGCGTGCTGCTCACCGTGCAGACCCCGCTGGGATCCTGCGGACCGAACTCGACGAAGCGGCGCTCGCGCGGGATGCCGTCCATCGCGGCGATGCGCACGCGCAGGACATAATCGCCCGACGGCCAGTCGCCCGGAAGTTGGAAGATCTGACGGGAGTTCACGTAGGCGTCGTCGATCGTGAGGAAGGTGCCTGTCTTCGTCAGCGGGTGCTCCAGATAGGCGCGGTGGTGCGGCACGAAATGATCCCAATCCCGCCGCCCCATCTGCTCGGCATGAACGGCGTCCGTGAAACCGAAGGCGGTGGGCGAGGGTGCGCCCGGGATCCGCTGCCATTCCTCATGGAGATGCCTCGGATCGTCCTTCTTCTCCGCGCGGATCCGATGGGCCAGAGCGGCATTCTCCGGCTTCGCCGCGGCGGCGTCCACCGCCGTGGTCCACTCGAGGTAACGCCGCCGGGCGTCGGTGCGCTCCTCGAACCCCTTTTGGATGCGTTGATTGGTGCCTTCGACCTCGATCCGGAGCTTCCACTCCTTTCCCGGAACGGGCGCGACAAAACGGGCGAAGTGCTCGTCGACCGCCTGACGCCCGAGCGCGAGATATTGCTCGAACTGGTCGCTCGACATGAAAAGCGACGAGCCCACCGTGTCGAAGGTCCCGGCGCCTCCATCGGCCGGCAACTCGCCCGCGGGCACGGCCACGCCGAGAAGGTCGCGGATCGTGTTCTTGTATTCGCGGCGGTTGAGGCGCCGCATCGTGATCCGGCCCTCGACGTCGGAAAGGACCTCGCGCGCGGTCACGAGGGTGCCGGAGAGGGCGTCGAGAAAGGCGGTCTTGGCCTCGTCGGCCGGCTGCGGCTCGTCCTCGGGTGGCATCTCGCCGGAATTCACCGAATTGAGGACCTTCTGCCAGAGGTCCGCGGTCGGGATGTCGTCGAGGACGAAGGGAATGTCGTCGAGCCGCACCTTGCCCTTCTGCTTCTCGGCGTTGTGGCAGCCGGTGCAATGTTCGCGAAGAAAGGTCCGGTGCGACTCATCGAGCGCCGCCCGTGGCGGGGCGGCTTGGGTGAGCATCGGGCCAAGCAGCAAGAAGATCAGCAGTCGCGAAGCACGAGTGAGGATACGATTCATGGATTGGGACGGCGGAAAATGGGGGCGGAACGGTTCTTGATCGCGTCGAACAATGGTGAAAATGCTGTTTGAATCAGCGGCCCATGCCGTAAAATGGATACATGAGCACCAATGATCCCGCCCTGCTCCTGCCCGACGTGATGTCCAAGGTGGCCTCTCTGGGGCCAAGCGCCTTGGCTGCGGTGCACCAGTTCCTCCTGCGCCTCGAACTCGCACAGTTGACCGAGGAAATCCAGGATGAGGCCGAAGCGCTCCGGCTCGCCGGCAAGCTGGAGCCTGAACTGATTGAGGCCGCCGTTCGAGAACATCGTGCCAAGCATCCATACGGCCGCTGATGCTCGTGGTGGTGGACACGAACGTGATGCTCTCGGCGTTTGCCCGGCATTCTCCCACTGCCCGGCTTTTTCGGGCACTCGCCGGAGGCGAGGTCCGCCTGGCGGTGACAGCAGCGATCATCCTGGAATACGAGGAAATCGCCGGAGAGCGCGGAGGGTCGCCGTTCGCCGCCAAGGTCATGCATTGGCTCAGCCTTATATCCGCCGCTCATGGCTCCGTGGAGATCGTGCAGCCCTCCTTTCAGTTTCGCGTCATTTCGGTGGATCCCGATGACAACACGTTCGTCGACTGTGCCATCGTCGCCGGAGCCGACTTCGTCATCACCCGCGACACCGACTATGCGGCACTGGCCAATGCCGGTTACAAACCGCAGCCCATCCTGCCGGAGGATTTCATCGCGAGATACTTGTCTCCTTGAACGGCGATAATTGAAAGCGGGCGGTTTCATCCTAACAAGGCCATCTTCCCCGCCCTCACGCCTGAAGTTCCTTCACCACCCCGGTGCTGTCGCCGTGGCGGACGTGTTCCTTCGGATCGAGGCCGAGGCCGTGGTGCATGGTGAGCCAGACGTTGCAGAGGGGCGTGTCCTTCGGCAGGACGAGATGCTGTCCGAGCTTCAGGTTCGCCCCGCCGCCGGTGAGGAGGGTGGGACAATTGTCGAGGTAGTGGATCGTGCGGATGTTGCTGCCGTAGGCGAGGGCGACGTGGTCGAAAAGACTCGATCCGTCCGCCTCCTTCACCGCCTTGAGCTGGTCGAGGAGACCGGCGAGCAGTTCGCTCTGCACGGCATCGCGCTTCTGCGAGGCGGCCATGCGGTCGCCGGGGCTGTAGTGGCTCATGTCGTGAGGCGCCACCTTGAGGTCGAGGCTCTGCAGCAGGGTGCCGACGGGCTGGCGGTAGGTCAGGACGCGGGTGCTGTCGGTCCGCAGGGCCGCGATTATGAGGTCGTACATCACCCGGATCTCCTCCTTCCCCGCGAGGCCCGTCTTGGGCTCGGTCATTTCCGGCTTCGCCTTCGGCACGCTGAGCCATTGCTCGTCTTTGCCGAGCCGGGTCTCGATGTCGCGGATGCTCTCGAAGTATTCGTCGAGCTTGTCGGTGTCGGTCTTGGTGAGGCCGATTTGCACCCGCTTCGCATCCTCCATCACCGTATCGAGGACGCTGCGCTGCTGCGCGAGCATGGCCTGGCGCTCGCTCAAGGGGGTGGTGTCCGTCGAAAAGAGACGATGAAAGGCCGCGACGGGATTTTCGAGCCCGGCGAGCGGCTTGCCGCGCGGATCCCAGGCCAGGGAGAGACCGGGACCGTGACCGGAGTTCTGCGCGTCGGGCGTGTTGAGCTGGATCGAGGCGAAACGGGTGTCCCTCCCGAGATGGCCGGCCGCGACCTGGTCGGCGCTGATGCTGTTGGAGAAGCTCTGCCCGGGCTGGGCGTAGCGGTTCGCCCCGGTGAGCCAGAAGGTGCTGCCCCAGTGGGCCTCGTTGCTGTACTTGTTGGAGCAGCCCTGCACCACGGTGATCTCCTGCCGGTGGCGCTCGAGCGGCTTGAGCCCTTCGGACAGTTCCCACCCGGGACCGGTTTTGGTTTTGTCAGGAAACCAGGTCTCGTTCGTCACGCCCCAGCCGAAGCCGAGAAAGACCATCCGTTTCGGCGGCGGGGTGGCGGCGGCACGGGAGAAGCGCCGGAAGCCGATCGACTCGAGGGCCGGTAGGGCGATGATCGTGCCGGTGCTGCGGAGGAAATGGCGGCGGGTTTTCATGGGCTACAAATCGGATAGGATAGGGGAATGGGGACGGAGGAATGAAATCCAATCAGTTAAACGGTGCCAAGGCGTTCCCTTGTCCGTTCCATTCCCCATTCACGGTTCGGCGACACGCACGGGAAGGGTCGGTTGGGTGGTGAGGGTGAGCCGGACGTCATCGGCATACTGTTCCCCAAAGACCGCCTTCGTGCCAGGCTGGCTCTCCGGTTCGTGGACCATGATGTGGACCACGGCAAAGTCGGCGTCCGCAGGCATCAGCACTTTGGCTCTGCCGAGGTGCCAGGCGTCGGGCGCTCCCCCCTCGCTCGGCACGTGGACCATGGCGGTCCCGAGGGCTTTTTCCTGGGAGAACGGCCACCCGGGCACGATCGACGAGGGATCTCCGCTGAAGAGAATGATCCGTCCGAAGAAATTCAGCGCCTCGCCCTTCCCGGCCCGGCCGTCGCGGAAACGCACCGACAATTCGAGGGTGGCGTCGTCGTCGGCTCCGGGAGATTTGAGCGAACGCAGATCGACGAGCTGGAACACGTCGCACGAGGCCGCCCCGTAGGCGGGCAGGGCCGGCTCGCGTTCTGCCTCGAGGAAGCGCAGGACTCCCCGACCCTCCGTCGGAGCCGCTGCTCCGTCCGGAACGATCTCGGAACGGTCTCCGCTCCATACGCCGAAGGACGTTGGCAAACCGGAGGCGATCACTCCCCCGCCCTTTTCAAAACTCCCGTCGACGAGCGTGAAAAGCCGCGATGCGGTTGCCACGGCCTTGGGATTGGCGAAGGCCCAGACCACCGAGGCACCGAAAAGCCCGATCACCAGTCCCGCCGCAGCCGCGAGCCAGGGCGGGGTGCCGGTGCGTCGCAGACGATGTTTCGAGGGAAAGGCCGTGTCGAGGCGACCCATGATGCGGTCCTCGAATTGCCCGAGGACGGAGGACTCATCCTCAGAATGCTCCGCGTCGCGGAACCCGATCCGTTCGCCGAGGCGGAGCCAACGCGGTTCCCCCGCCTGGACCGCGCGGGTCAGCCCCGCGAGGTGGATTTCGGCGGCGAACTGGCGTCGCAATTCCGCGTCGGAACGGAGCCGCTCGATCCAGGCGGCCGCGACGGCGGGATCGGGGGCGGTTTCGCCATGCCAGCAGGCGAGGAGATCGGCGAGTCCGGGGTGAAGCGGATCGGATCGACGGGGGTCGGGTGAGTCAGGGTTCATCGGAAACGAGGGGGGAAGTCGCGGCACCGGGAGTCGTCATGCACTTGCGCAGGGCGGCGTGGGCGCGGAAGCGGGCTTGATAAAGGGCGTTCGGGTTGATGCCGAGTTCCTCGGCGAGGGTGCTCGAGCGCGTCCCCTCGAGTCCCGCCCGCACGATGCGACGGAGCCGGTCCGGGAGCAGGGCGATGCAATGGAGGAGCCGCTCGATCTGAGCGGGGGAGGAACCCGCCGACAAGGTCTCGAGCTCCGGATCGACGAGTTCGAGCGTCTCCTCGCGAAAGCGGGCGAGGGCGTCCTCCCGCCGCGCGCGGGCGCGCCAGTGGTTGCGGAGCTGGTTCCGTGCGATCCCGAGGAGCCAGCCCGCGAAGCGCGGGGGATCGCAGGAGGCGAGTTTCTCGAAGGCGATCAGAAAGACCTCCTGGGCGAGGTCGTCGGCGTCGTCCTGGTGCGGCAGTCGCGCCGCGAGGTAGCCGCGCACGAGGAGTCCATACTCGCGGACGATGAGACGGAATTTCTCCGTCTCGCCCCTCCGCACCGCGGCGATGACCGTCTCGATCTGGAACGGAAGTTCGTTGTTCACACCCGAGTATCGTCTCCGGTGCGACCGACTCTTACCCGGATCTTCCGTCGCGGGATGGCGTGATCGTGGCCGATCCGACGGCCGCATCGATCACGCCGTGTTTCATTCATCGCCGTAGAACGTCGGATCCGGCAGCCCGGCGAGGGCGAAGGCCTCCTTGCGCTCGACGCAGGTGCCGCATTTGCCGCAGTGAACCTTCCCCCCCTTGTAGCAGGACCAGGTTTGCGCAAAATCGATCCCGAGACCGGCCCCGATCGCGGCGATGCCTTCCTTGCGGAGTTCGATGAAGGGCCGCAGAACCTCGATCCCGGCATAGGTCCCGGCACGGATCGCCTCGGCCATGGGGCGCATGAAGTCCTCGCGGCAGTCGGGATAGATCGCGTGGTCGCCGGAATGGGCCGCGATGACGAGCCCCTCCGCTCCCGCGCTCTCCGCGTAGCCGGCCGCGATCGAGAGGAGGATGCCGTTGCGGAAGGGCACGACGGTCTGCTTCATGTTCTCCGCCTCGTAATGCCCCTCGGGGATCGCGCCGCCGCTCTTGAGCAGGTCGCTCTTGAAGAGCCGCTCCATGAAGTCGAGCGCCACGATCTCGTGCGGCACGCCGAGCTCCCGGCAATGCCAGGCGGCGAAGGGCAGCTCGCGGTGATTGTGCTTCGATCCATAGTCGAAGCTGAGCCCCGCGACGACCTCGTGCTCGCGCGCGGCGGCGTGCAAGGCGGTGACCGAGTCCATCCCGCCGCTGACGAGGACGACGACCTTCATTTCATTCCACGTCGTCGAGCCCCGGATCGGGGAAGGCGGCCGTCGCGGTCAGGCGGATGCCGCCGCGCGGGGAAAAGCGGCCCTTCACGATCATGCGCCGCGGGGCACAGGCTCCGGAGAGCTCGTCGAGGATGCGGTTGACGATGTCCTCGTTGAAGGAGGGCAGGTTGCGGAAGGAGGCGAGGTAGAACTTCAGCGACTTCGTCTCGAGGCAGAGCCGGTCGGGAATGTAGCGGATCGTGAGATGGGCCGAATCGGGCTGGCCGGTGACGGGACACAGCGAACTGAACTCGGGGTAGTCGAGCTCGATCCAGTAGTTGCGGCCCGCGTTGCGGTTCGCGAAGACCTCGAGCCTGGCCTCCTCCGGCGAGCGGGGGAGACGGTTCTCGCTGTGACCCAGGAGGGTCAGGTCGCCGACCGAAGGGGGTGGGGTGGAGGAGTCGGGGGTCATGAGTCAAAGGGGGAAGCGGCGTCCCGCCGCTTTTCGGAAGTCGGTAATCGGTGATCCGTAATCGGTCGGGCGGATGGTTCAGGCCCAGGCGCTGCGGCCGGCACCGCAGCCGCCGCGGCCGTTCGCGGCGACGTCCTTGCCGGACTCGGCGGCGGTGTTGAGGACATTGATCCGGCGGAAGCGCGCGGGCGGGGCGCCGTGGGAGACGGGGGCGACCTGCTGCGGCTGGCCCTTGCCGCAGTTCATGGCCCCGCCGAGCTCGTAGCTGGGCTCGCCGCCGAGGCCGTCGCAGGCCTTCCAGAAATCGACCGAGTTCCCCTGGTAGGCGACGTCGCGGAGCATGCCGTCGAGCTTGCCGTTCTTGATCCGGTGGAAGACCTGGCCGGTGAACTGGAAGTTGTAGCGCTGCTGGTCGATGCTCCAGCTCCCGTTGCCCTCGATGTAGATGCCGTCCTCGACTCCGGCGATGAGGGTCTCCGCGTTGGCGGTATTGTCAGGACCGGGCTGCAGGGAGATGTTGGGCATGCGCTGGATGGGAAAGGCGTCGAAGCTGTCGGCGAAGGCGCAGCCGTTCGATCCGCCTTCGCGACCGATCAGCGCGGCCTGTCCGAGCGCCATCTGGAAGTTCCGGAAGACGCCCTTTTCGACGATGGGGAACTCCTTCCCGAGGGTCTTCACCCCGTCGTCGTCCCACATCACGGTGGAAAGCCCGCCGCCGGCGGTGCGGTCGGCGTGGAGGTTCACGATCTCGCTGCCGTATTGCAGGGTGTCGAGCTTGTCGGGGGTGCAGAAGGAGGTGCCGGCGAAGTTCGCCTCGTAACCGAGGGCGCGGTCGAGTTCGGTGGGGTGGCCGACGGTCTCGTGGATGGTGAGCCAGAGGTTGTTCGGCGCGATGACGAGGTCGTATTGGCCCGGGGTGACCGAGGGCGCGGCCATCTTTTCCTTCGCCTGCTCGACGGCGAGGGCCGACTCGGCGGCGGCATCCCAGTCGGCGAGGTGTTCCCACCCGGCGCTGCGGGGCGGCCGGAAACTCGCGCGCGAGGCGAACTCGCCCTTCTTCGGATCGACCACGGTGACGCCGAACGAGGGATGGAGGCGCATCCGTGATTGGGTGACGCGCGTTCCGAAGGAGTTGGCGAGCCACTTGCGCTCGCGCACCGCGGCGACATGCGAATTGCAGTAGCTGGCGCCCTTGCCGAGGGCGGCGCGGTTGATACCGAGGAGCCGACCGACCTTTTCCTCGAGCGGGACGGTGAAGGGATCGGTCGCGACGGGCTGGTGCCATTCGCCGGTATGGGCGGGCAGAGTCTCGATCTCGACGGGACGGGCGCGCCAGCCGGCCTGGCCCTTGGCCATGGCGACGGCGGATTCGACGAGGGTGAGGAGGCGCGCCTCGGTGATCTCGCCGCCCGCGGCAAATCCCCACGCGCCCCCAACGAGGACGCGGACGGAACCACCCAGCGAGGAAGAGGCGCTCACGCCCTGCACCATTTCCTCGCGCACGAAGAGGGACTCCTCGTCGAACTGCATGAGCCGGAGATCGGCGAAGGACGCCCCGAGCGAGGCGGCTTTTGCAAGGACGGCGTCGGCGAGCGCGGGAAAGCGAGCGGCGATCCCTGCGGCGGAGTCCGCCGCCATCGTCCAGCGGGAGGAAAGAAGGGCGATTCCCGCCGCCGTGGTGCCCTTGAGCCAGTCGCGTCGATGCATTTTTGAGGCTAGCAGGCTTCGCCGGCAAGAGCAAGCTCCGTTGCAGTTCGCGCCCCGACGGCATGCGACGAGTCATGATTCGATCGCTTCCGCAGTTCACGCGCAAGCCCCAAAGCGAGGTCGCCCCGTGGCCCGTTGGAATCCGCGCCGATCAGCGGTCGAATTCCCGCAGCCTCGCGAGGTGTTTGGCGAGGAGGTCGAATTCGAGGTTTACCCGCGATCCGGTCGTGACCGAGTGCAGATTGGTGAGCTCGTGGGTGTGGGGGATGATCCAAAGGACGAACCGGTCGTGATGCAGTTCGGCCACAGTGAGGCTGATGCCATTGACGCATATCGAGCCCTTCGTCACGACGAGATGGGCAAATTCGCGGGGCAGCGCGACGGAGAAACGGTGGTCGTTGCCGACCCGCTCGTAGCCGATCACTTCGGCGCAGGCATCGACATGGCCTTGCACGAAGTGGCCGCTGAGACGGTCGCCGATGCGGAGGGAACGCTCGAGATTGACGGGATCGCCAGGGGCAAGGTCGCCGAGGTTGGTGAGGCGCAGGGTTTCGTGGAGGAGGTCGAAACGCATTACCCCGTCGCGGGCCTCCGTCACGGTGAGGCAGGCGCCGTTGTTCGCGACGCTCTCGCCGAGGGCGACCTCGGCGGTGAAGGGGGCCTTCACCCATAGTTGGGCCCCCGTCGCGACGGATTTGAGGGCGGCGACTTCGCCGCAGGTTTCCACAATGCCGGTGAACATGGGGAAGGGTAAGACGGGAGTCCACCGCGGCACAGCGATTTTTTGAGGCGCGGGACCGTCCTGTGCGGATCAGCGGGGGAGCGACTCGGGCGGGGTCGATGGCTGCCGATTCCGCCGGTAGTAGCGGACGAGGCCGGCGGTGACCCCATCGGCGTATTCCTGGTAAAGGTTCTTGCGATAGACTCGGTTGATCTCGCGGAGTCCTTCATAGGCTCCCTCCTGGACCCGGGCGTGGGTCTCACGGTGGTTCATGCAGAAGGGCTCGAAAAAGAGCACCGGACAGAAGAAGACCCGGTTCGCGAGCAGGTTGCGGGCCCAGACATACTCGTTGTCGTTCAGGGACTTGCCGCTCGTGCCGTCGTAACCCACGTTCGGCAGCCGTGTTTCCTCTCGGAGGGTTTTCGAAACGGTGTCGGCGAGGCTCAGCTCCTCGTAGTAGAGGCGTTGGAGGATCCGGAGGATCATCTCGAGACGGGTGTCGTCCTCGGCCATCTCGGTGCCGGAATAGCAGCCGTTCACGATGAGGTGGAGATGGTTGGGCGATCGGAAGACAGGCCTCCCACCGGGCCAGGGCGAGGCGTCGAAGTGGAGACAGAGGGCGACGTCGGGCCGGATCGTGTTGTTGAGGAGGTCTCCGCGCGCCCGGATTTCGGCGGAAATCGCGAACATGGCTTTGGCCGTGCTTGCGATGAGACCGGGGGAGGGGATCTGGCCGCGGCGGATGAGGTAGGCCCGGGCTTCCTCCTGGAGCGTCTCGACCCGTTCCTTGGTCACGGGGTGGTTGGTTTCCCGGGTGAGGAAGACCTCGGCTCCGAGTAGGGTGAGATCATGGCGGAGGATCTTCGCGACGATCAGGGTCATCTCGCCTTCACGAACTTCGAGCGTGTCGGGGCCCCCGAGTTTGAAGTGACGGTCGTCCCAGGTCACCCAGTCACCCCCGATGTGGCCCGGATCGATCGCGATGCGGAGGCCTTCGAGCGGGCGGGTCGAGTTCGGCGGCAGGTCGTGCAGGTCGAGGGGGCCTTTCCAATACCCCGGTGCCTTGGCAGGCAGGGGAGAATCGGTTTTGAAGCGAAGGTCATACCAGCCCGCCTCGGGATGATTCGACTGTCGGAGGATGAGGGCCCGGTCGGGCTCGATGCGAATGACGGGATCGGCCTCCTCCGGCTTGCGGGCATAACAGTGCCTCAGGAGGTGGACGAACTCCTCCCGGGTCATGGTCCGCTGATAGGGATCAAGCCTCGACCAATCGGGGACCGAGCCGAGCCGAGCCAGGTTCGGTGGGGGAGGATTTTCGGCTGCGGCCCCGCCGGTATGAAGGGCCCACGCGAGAATCGGGACCGCCACGAGCCGGGAAATTATCGCGGGAAAGCGAAGGCGGGACTTTGGCAAGGGCTTCAAACCGGTCGAAATTTTCAGTTTCCCGGGCGGGAAACCGGGCGAAGTAAGTCAAGCATGCTCAGGATTCTATTTCTAGGGGATATTGTCGGGGAGCCGGGCCGGAAGTCGGTGATCTCCCGCCTCGCCGCGATCCGGGAGCGGGAGGCAGTCGACTTTGTCATCGCTAACGGAGAGAACGCCGCCGCGGGTCGCGGACTCACCCCGAAAATCGCGATCGACCTCCTCCGGGCCGGAGTGGCGGTCATCACGACCGGAGACCACGTTTGGGATCAAATGGAAATCATGGATTTCATGGAAATGGAGCCTCGCGTTCTCCGCCCCCTGAATTACCCGGCCGGCGTGCCCGGCGGCGGTTCGATCGTGCTCGAGACGGCGAAGGGAAAGGTGGGGGTGATCAACGCGCAGGGACGGAGTTTCATGCAGCCGCCCCTCGAAAATCCCTTTCTTGGAGTCCGTGCCGAGGCGGAGCGCCTTCGTGGCGAGGAAGGGGTCGTCATGATTTTCGTGGATTTCCACGCCGAGACGACGAGCGAGAAGGTCGCGCTCGGTTGGGCGCTCGATGGCCTCGTGTCCGCCGTGGTGGGAACCCACACCCACGTGCAAACCGCCGACGAGCGGATTTTCCCCGGCGGCACCGCCTTCCTTTGCGATGCCGGGATGTGCGGGCCGCTCGACTCGGTTCTCGGACGTGAAACCGTTCCGGTTGTGGAGCGCTTCCTGACCTCGACCCCCCGACGCTTTCCGGTGGCGAAGGGCCCTGTCGGGCTTCGTGGTGCGGTCATCGATCTCGATGAAACCACGGGAAAAGCCCTCTCGATCCGTCGGTTCGCCGAGGATCTGGCAGGGGCCTGATGCAGGATCCGGGATTTTTAAATGATTTCTGGAAGTTTTTTTTGACAGGTTTCCAGCCTCGTTTACCTTTCGCGCCTGATTCTGCCGGACCGGCCCCGGGCCTCGAAGCTCCCTCCCGTAAGGGTAAGGTTGCTAGGGGCTTGTTGCCATTGGCGGTTTCGGATGCCTGGGTTACTGGATCACTTGGTCTTGGAAGCTCAAGGTGCTGAAAGGCTCTTGTAGCTCAGGGGTAGAGCGCATCCTTGGTAAGGATGAGGTCATGGGTTCAATTCCCATCAAGAGCTCCACTTGAGTGAGTTAACGAGAGAAACAGAGCGATTCCGCCGCGGTCGCGACCCGAAAGCCCCTCCCGGGGTCAGCAATTTACGAACCACCACCAATAAAACCTAACGACAATGGCTAAAGCAGCATTCGAACGCACCAAGCCTCACGTGAACGTGGGCACGATCGGTCACGTTGACCACGGCAAAACCACCCTCACCGCGGCCATCACCCACACCCTCGCCGAGAAGGGCCTTGCCGAAAAGCGCGCCTACGATGAAATCGACGGTGCCCCCGAGGAACGCGAGCGCGGCATCACGATTTCGACCGCCCACGTCGAATATGAGACCCCCAATCGCCACTACGCCCACGTCGATTGCCCCGGTCACGCCGACTACGTGAAGAACATGATCACTGGTGCCGCCCAGATGGACGGGGGTATTCTCGTTGTTTCGGCTGCCGACGGTCCGATGCCCCAGACCCGCGAGCACATTCTTCTCGCCCGCCAGGTGGGTGTTCCCGCCCTCGTTGTCTTCATGAACAAAGTCGATCTGGTTGATGATCCGGAGCTGCTCGAGCTCGTCGAGATCGAGGTCCGCGACCTCCTCTCCTCCTACGAGTTCCCCGGCGACAAGATCCCGATCGTGATGGGCTCCGCCAAGGCCGCTCTTGAGGGTGACAAGGCCCAGCAGGAGAACATCATGAAGCTCATGCAGGCGGTCGATGAATACATCCCGCTTCCCGAGCGTCCCATCGATGGCGACTTCCTCATGCCCGTGGAGGACGTGTTCTCGATCGAAGGTCGTGGCACTGTTGCCACTGGACGGATCGAGCGCGGCATCATCAAGAAGATGGGTGAAGTCGAGATCGTCGGTCTCCGCCCGACCCAGAAGACGACCGTGACGGACATCGAAATGTTCCGGAAGCTTCTCGACGAGGGTCGCGCCGGTGACAACGTTGGTCTCCTCCTCCGCGGTCTCAAGAAGGACGACGTCGAGCGTGGCCAGGTCATTGCCAAGCCCGGTTCGATCAAGCCCCACAAGAAGTTCAAGGCCGAGGTCTACGTTCTTTCGAAGGAAGAGGGCGGTCGCCACACCCCCTTCTTCGACAATTACCGTCCTCAGTTCTATTTCCGCACCACGGACGTGACCGGTGCCGTCAAGCTCCCCGCCGGAGTCGAGATGGTGATGCCTGGTGACAACGTGGCCATCGAGGTCGAGCTGATCACCCCGATCGCCATGGAGAAGACGATCCGCTTCGCGATCCGCGAGGGCGGCCGCACCGTGGGTGCGGGCCGTGTCTCCGACATCATCGAGTGATCGGACGCGACAGAGTTTCCGGGGAGGTCCGGGCGAAACGCCCGGCCTCCCTCCCGGAAAGCCCGGAGGGGACCCGATTTTTCGGCTCCCCTCTTTCCGCCACTAACCCAACATCCATTTCAGCATAGGGCAGTAGCTCAATCGGTAGAGTAGCGGTCTCCAAAACCGTTGGTTGCGAGTTCGAGTCTCGCCTGCCCTGCCAACTTCGGGACTGAGCGCGATTGAAGCGCTTCGACAGACATGAAAGTGGGAAAATATCTTTCGGAGGTGCGCGGGGAGCTCAAAAAAGCGACCTGGCCCTGGGATCCCAAGGAAAAAGGGGTCAAAAAATACAAGCAGCTCATCGACTCGACCGTTGTCGTGCTTGTCGCCACCCTCTTGTTGGGAGCTTTCGTCGCGACGATCGATTTCGCGATGCGCCAAGCGATGACCTTTCTCACGACCGGATTCTGATTTTTCCCGAACCCCCGACCCCGCTTTTCCTTCGATGCCCACGATTCCCTCAGCGAAAGACCAGTGGTATGTGGTCCAGGTGCTCTCCGGACAGGAGCTGAAGGTCCGCGACAGCATCGAGCGTCGCATTGCCGCCGAGGAAATGGGAGACTTCATCTACGAGGTCCTCGTTCCCCAGGAACGCGTCTCCGAGGTGCGCGGTGGCCAGAAGCGTGAAGCGAGCCGCAAGTTTTATCCCGGTTATATCATCATCAACATGCACCTTCTCCACGAGGATAACACCCTCGTTGACCGGACCTGGTATTTCATCCAGGAAACCGACGGGGTGATCAATTTCGCCGGCACCAAGGGCAATCCGATGCCCATGCCCAAGCACGAGGTGGACAGCATGCTCGCCCAGATCAAGGAGCGCGAGGGCAGTGTGAAGCCGGCCGTTTCGTTCGAGGTGGGCGACTCAGTGGTCGTCTCCGACGGGCCCTTCCAGGGGCAGTCCGGCGTCATCGCCGAGATCAATGAGGCCAAGGGCGAGCTGATGGTCTCGGTCAACATCTTCGGCCGTGAGACACTGGTGCCTCTCGAATACTGGCAGGTCGAGGTGGGCTGAATGTCCCCCGGTCTCCGTTTGAACCTTTCAACCAAGAAGCACGATGGCTAAAGAAATAGTGAAACAGATCAAGCTGCAGATTCCTGCAGGCAAGGCCAACCCCTCTCCCCCGGTGGGGCCGGCGCTCGGTCAGGCGGGCGTCAATATCATGGAGTTCTGCAAGCAGTTCAATGCCCAGACCCAGGGCGGGGAAGGCGACATCCTTCCGGTCGTCATCACCGTTTACGCCGACAAGAGCTTCACTTTCATCACCAAGAAGTCCCCGGCCGCCGTCCTCCTGAAGAAGGCCGCGAACATCGCCTCCGGCTCGAGCGAACCGAACAAGAAGAAGATCGGCAAAATCACGCGCGCAAAGCTTCTCGAGGTCGCCCGCGTCAAGATGGAGGACATGAACACCCGCGACGAGGAGATGGCCTGCCGCATTCTCGCCGGAACCGCCCGCCAGATGGGCCTTGAGATCGTCGACTGATTTTTCCAAACAACCCGAACAACCGCAGGAGGGCGAGGAAACGCCCGCACGCACTGCCCCATACCCATGGCCAAGACCCGAAGCAAACGATACAAAGCCGCCACCGCGATGGTGGACAAGGAGAAAGTCTACACGATCGAGGATGCGGTCGCGCTGGTGAAGAAACTTCCCGCGCCGAAATTCGACCAGACCGTTACCCTCACCTTCCGCATGGGGGTGGACCCGCGCCAATCCGACCAGATGGTGCGCGGCACCTGCCCGCTTCCTCATGGTTCCGGCAAGGACGTCCGTGTTCTCGTTTTCGCCGAGGGCGAGGCCGCCACGGAGGCGAAGAACGCCGGGGCCGACATTGTCGGTTACGAAAATCTGATCAAGGAGGTGCTCGGTGGTTTCATGGACTTCGACGCCGTCATCGCGACCCCGTCGGCCATGTCCGAAGTCCGGAAACTCGGTCGTCAGCTCGGACCCCGCGGCCTCATGCCCAACCCGAAGACGGGTACCGTTACCGACGACACCGCTGCCGCGGTGAAGGCGGTCAAGGCCGGTCGGATCGACTTCAAGCTCGACAAGAACGGCAACATCTCCGCCCCCATCGGCAAACTTTCCTTCGCAGAAAACATGCTCGTCGACAATGGCAAGGCCGTGATCGATTCCGTCTCCGCGGCACGCCCCGCGACGGCGAAGGGGATCTTCATTCTCAGAGGAGTCCTCACTGCCACGATGGTGCCGGGCCTCAAGGTGGACGTCACCGCCTGGCACTGATCCGCAAAACCCTCCACCCAGACCTTTCCGAACCGATGAAAGTCCTCAAAAAAATCGTCATCGACAGCCTTCTCTCGCGCATCAGCGCGTCTCCATTCCTCCTTGTGGTGGATTACTCCGGCATGAAGGTTTCCGAGTTCGAAGAACTCCGGAAACGCCTCGCTGAGACGGGAGCCAAGCTGCAGGTCGCCAAGAACACCTTCGTCAAGCAGGTGGCGGCGTCTGTCGAGTATCCCGATGGCCTCTCCGCCTTCCTCACCGGCCAGACCGCCGTCGTCACCGGGACGGCGGATGTCTGCGCCTCGGCCAAGGTCGTCAAGACCTACGGCAAGCAGATCAACAAGCTCGCGATCCGCGGCGGGGTCCTCGACGGGAACCTTCTCCAGGATGCTCAGGTCCTCGCCCTCGCGGATCTTCCGCCCCTCGACATTCTCCGCGCGCAACTGCTCGGCTTGTTCAACTCGCCCGCCCAGAAGCTCGTCTCCGTGCTCAACGAACCGGCCGCGTCGCTCGCCCGCGTTCTCCAGGCCAAGGCCGATCAAGGCTGAACCTTCCGACGTTTTTCCCAATTTGGGTGCTCCGCGGTGGAGCGCCCTGAACCAACCAAGCAAAACCAACCGGGTTCCTTGCCGAATGCCGAGCGCGGCATCTTAATTGTCGGGGCGCTTTCCGACTCGGCGATACCCACCCAAGAACATGGCAGATACCAGTGCACTAGTGGAACAATTGAGCGGACTCACCGTCCTCGAGGTCGCCGACCTCGTTAAGGCTCTCGAAGAAAAATGGGGTGTCAGCGCCGCGGCTCCCGTGGCGATCGCCGCGGCTCCGGCCGGCGGTGGTGCCGCCGAGGCGGTCGAGGAAAAGACCTCCTTCGACGTCATCCTCACCTCCTTCGGTGACAACAAGATCGGCGTCATCAAGGCCGTCCGCGAGGCCATCACCGGTCTCGGTCTGGCCGAGGCCAAGGCCCTCGTTGAAAGTGCCCCGGCTCCGGTGAAGAAGGGAGCGACCAAGGACGAAGCGGCCGCCATCAAGACCAAGCTTGAGGAAGCCGGCGCCAAAGTCGATCTCAAGTAATCCGAACCTTTCGATCCCGGCCCGGAATCCGGGCCGGGATCATTTTTTCGGAAATTTTCAAGAAAAATCGCTGGCACAATCGTAGTGAATCGGAAGAACGTGGAGTTTGCCCCCTTTGAAAATCTGAAGTGACGCCGAATTCCGGGTGTTTCCCCCAAGCGCCCGGGCTTCGTCGTCTTTTCTTTTGACGACCGATTCCCGCCTCCGGCGTTTCCACGTGTACCCCCATGGGGATGCCCGGGGATCGTCTCCGCGGGATCCGACGAGAAGACCGCCAGAACAACCTCAGCAGCGCCCCTATGTCAGCAAGACCCGAGAAACTTGAACGTGTGTATTTTGGCAAGATCGAGGAGGCGATCGAGACGCCGAACCTCATCGAGGTTCAGCTCGATTCCTACAAGGAGTTCCTGCAACAGGATGTCGCTCCCGAAAACCGCATCGCCACGGGCCTCCAGTCGGTTTTCCAGGAAGTCTTTCCGATCCAGAGTTACGACGAGAAATTCACCCTCGACTTTGCCAAATACGAGGTGGGCGAGCCCAAGCTGACCGCCCTCGAGGCCCTTCGAGACGGCGAAACCTTCAGTGCGCCGCTCTATGTCACGTTCTCCCTCACCGACGAGACCGGCACGAAGGAGGAGCGCGTCTACATGGGCGAACTTCCGATGATGACCCTGCGCGGCACCTTCGTCATCAACGGTGCAGAGCGCGTCATCGTCAGCCAGTTGCACCGTTCCCCCGGGGTTTGCTTCGAAACCAGCCTGCACCTCAATGGCAAGACCCTCTTCGGCTTCCGCATCATCCCCGACCGCGGCACCTGGATGGAAGTCCAGTTCGACACGAACGACCTTCTCTACGTCTACCTCGACCGCCGCCGCCGCCGCCGCAAGTTCCTCGCCACGACCTTCCTTCGTGCGATCGGCTATCCGAAGGATGAGGATATCATCGAGCAGTTCTATGACATCGAGAAGCTCAAGATCGACCCTTCCATTAACGAGGCCGAGCTGGCGAACCGGGTCATCTTCAACGACGTCCTTGACGGCGACATGGTCGTGGCGAAGGCCTACGAGCCCCTCACCCTCGCGACGATCACCCAGCTCCACTCCCTCGGCGTGAAGTCCGTGCCCTGCGTCACCGCGTCGCACGACGACCTCCTCATCAAGTCGCTCCGGAAGGACCCCGCGAAGAACGAGGAGGAGGCCCTCAAGGACATCTACCGCCGCCTCCGCCCCGGGGATCCGCCGACCGTGGCGAACGCCCGGGCCTTGCTCAAACGCCTTTTCTTCGACTCGAAGAAATACGACCTCACCCGGGTCGGCCGCTACAAGATCAATCAGAAGCTCGCCCTCGACGTCGATGAGAACGAGCGCGTCCTCACCGCCGACGACTTCCTCGTCTCGATGGCCTATCTCTTCGGCCTCCGCCGCGGCGAAGGGGTCCTCGACGACATCGACCACCTCGGCAGCCGCCGCATCCGCGCCGTTGGTGAACTCCTCGCGAACCAGTGCCGTGTCGGCCTCGCCCGCACCGAGCGCCTCGTGAAGGAGCGCATGACCCTGTTCGACATCAATCTCGACGGCATGACGCCCTCGAAGCTGGTCAACCCGAAGGCCCTCGCCGCCGTCGTTCGCGACTTCTTCGGTCGCTCGCAGCTGAGCCAGTTCATGGATCAGATCAACCCCCTCTCCGAGCTGACCCACAAGCGCCGCCTTTCCGCGCTGGGGCCCGGTGGTTTGAACCGTGACCGCGCCGGATTCGAAGTCCGCGACGTGCACCCGTCCCACTACGGCCGGATCTGCCCGATCGAGACGCCGGAAGGTCCGAACATCGGCCTCATCAACTCGATGAGCTGCTACGCCCGGATCAACGAGTTCGGCTTCATCGAGACGCCCTACCGCCGCATCCAGAAGGGCAAGGTGATCAAGAAGATCGACTACCTCACCGCCGACCAGGAGGAGAGCTACCTCATCGCCCAGGCGAACAACCCGATCGATGACAAGGGGAATTTCCTCACCGAAAAGATCACTGTCCGCCACCTCGGCGAGTTCATCGAGGTTGATCCGATGGAGGCGACCTACATGGACGTCTCTCCGAAGCAGCTCGTTTCCGTGGCCGCCTCGCTCATCCCCTTCCTCGAGCACGACGACGCCAACCGCGCCCTCATGGGTTCGAACATGCAGCGTCAGGGTGTCCCGCTCCTCGTTTCCGAGTCCCCCTACATCGGCACCGGGATGGAGGGCAAGGTCGCCCGCGACTCGCGTGCCGTTGTCGTCGCCGAGGGTTCCGGCATCGTGGCCGCCGCCACCGCCGAGATCGTCATCGTGACGAAGGACGGCGAGCTGCCCTGCTCCGAGGCGCAGTTCATGACCAATCCCTTCAAGCTGAAGAGCGACAAGGAGAACGGCACCTACGTCTACCCGCTGCGCAAGTTCATGCGCTCAAACGCCGGCACCTGCATCAACCAGAAGCCGATCGTCCGTCGCGGTGAGAAAGTGAAGCCCGGCCAGGTCCTCGCCGACGGCCCGAACACCGAGCACGGCGAACTCGCCCTCGGACGAAACGTCCTCGTCGCATTCATGCCTTGGAACGGCTACAACTTCGAGGACGCCATCGTCATCTCGGAGCGCATCGTGAAGGAGGACATCTACACCTCCATCCACATCGACGAATTCGAGATCGGCGCCCGCGACACCAAGCTCGGCCCCGAGGAAATCACCCGCGACATTCCGAACGTCGGCGAGGAAGCCCTGAAGGATCTCGGTCCGGACGGCGTCATCCGTGTCGGCGCCGAGGTGAAGCCCGGTGACATCCTCGTCGGCAAAATCACGCCGAAGAGCGAAACCGAGCTCGCCCCGGAAGAGCGACTCCTCCGCGCCATCTTCGGCGAGAAGGCCGCTGATGTGAAAGACACCTCGCTGCGCGTGCCCTCGGGCTGCGTCGGCATCGTCATGGACGTGCGGGTTTCCTCGCGCAACGCCTCCAGCAAGGAGCGTCTCGATCCGAAGGAAAAGCAGAAGCAGGAAAAGCAGATCATCGAGGAACACAAGCGTCGCCACGAGGAACTCACCGAGCAGCTCACCGAGAAGCTCTCCGACATCCTCCTTGGCGAGAAGATCGCGCTCGACGTGGTCAACGGCCGCACCGGCGAAATCCTCGTCCCGGCCAACCGCAAGATCACCAAGACCCTCCTGCGCAAGCTCGCCGACAACTACTCGAACATCGAGATCGACCCGAGCCCGATCCGCAACAAGATCCTCGAGATCGTCGCCAGCTACGAGCAGAAGTTCGCCGACATCGACCTCGAGCGGGAACGCCAGCTCGACCGCATCGAATCGGGGGACGAGGCCGATCCCGGCGTCATCAAGCAGGTCAAGGTCTACGTCGCCAAGAAGCGCAAGCTCTCCGTCGGTGACAAGATGGCCGGCCGCCACGGAAACAAGGGGGTCGTCGCGACGATCGTCCCCGAGGCCGACATGCCCTTCCTCGAGGACGGCACCCCGGTCGACATCTGTCTCAACCCGCTCGGCGTGCCGAGCCGGATGAACGTCGGCCAGGTTCTCGAGACCCACCTCGGCGTCGCCGCCAAGGCCCTCGGCTTCAAGGTCGCGACTCCGGTCTTCGACGGCATCCCCGAGGCGCAGATCGTGGACTACCTGAAGCAGGCCCAGCAGATCGAAGGCTACAAGTGGATCGGCACCAACGGCAAGTCGCAGCTTTACGATGGCCGCACCGGAGAGCCCTTCTACCAGCCCGTCGTGGTCGGCATCATCTACATGCTGAAGCTCGGCCACCTCGTCCAGGACAAGATCCACGCCCGCGCCGTCGGTCCCTACTCCCTCGTCACCCAGCAGCCGCTAGGGGGCAAGGCCCAATACGGGGGGCAGCGTTTCGGGGAAATGGAGGTCTGGGCCCTCGAAGCCTATGGAGCCGCCTACACCCTGCAGGAGCTCCTCACGGTCAAGTCGGACGACGTCCAGGGTCGTACCCGCATCTACGAGTCCATCGTCAAGGGCGACAACACCCTCGACGCCGGCACTCCCGAGTCGTTCAACGTTCTCATCAAGGAAATGCAGAGCCTCGGCCTCGACGTCCGCGTCGGGTCCTCGGACCGCTCTCCCGAGGAGATCCTTGCCGACAGTCTCGCCATTCTCTGACTCCGCCGCGGAATCCGCCGACCCAGCCACCAGAAATTCAGTCCCTTCACGTCATGTCAGTCCCCTACCTCAGTTCCGAATCGCAGTTGGACGAGATCTTCGGTCTCGAGCGCAAATCCGACAGCTTCGACCACGTTCGCATCACCGTCGCCAATCCGGACACGATCCGCTCGTGGAGCCGCGGCGAAGTGAAGAACCCGGAGACGATCAACTACCGAACCTTCAAGCCGGAGAAGGGGGGGCTCTTCTGCGAGCGCATCTTCGGTCCGACGAAGGACTGGGAGTGTGCCTGCGGCAAATACAAGCGCATCAAGCACAAGGGCGTCGTCTGCGACCGTTGCGGCGTCGAGGTGACCCTCTCCCGCGTCCGCCGCGAGCGCATGGGCCACATCGAGCTCGCCGTGCCCGTGTCGCACATCTGGTTCTATAAGTGCATGCCCTCGCGCATCGGCCTCATGCTCGACATGAGCGCCCGCCAACTCGAGCGCGTCATCTATTACGAGGACTACATCGTCATCGACCCGGGGAACACCCCGCTCGAACCCGGACAGCTCCTCACCGAGCTCGAATACCGCGACGCCCAGGATGAATACGGCACCGAGGGCTTCCGCGCCGGCATGGGCGCCGAGGCCGTTCGCGATCTCCTCACCCGCGTCGATCTTCCCTCGGTCATCACCGAACTCGAGGAAGCGATGGGCAAGACCCGCTCGAAACAGGTCCGCAAGAAGCTCGCCAAGCGCCTCAAGCTCGCCCAGGGTTTCCACCACTCCAAGACCCGTCCCGAGTGGATGATCCTCGAGGTGCTGCCCGTGATCCCGCCGGATCTCCGTCCCCTCGTTCCGCTCGAGGGCGGCCGCTTCGCCACCTCCGACTTGAACGACCTCTACCGCCGGGTCATCAACCGGAACAACCGCCTCAAGAACCTGCTCCAGCTCAAGACCCCGGATGTGATCATCCGAAACGAGAAGCGTATGCTCCAGGAGGCTGTCGACGCCCTTTTTGACAACGGCCGCCACGGCCGCGCCGTCACCGGGGCCGGCAACCGCGCCCTCAAATCGCTCTCCGACATGCTCAAGGGCAAGGGCGGTCGTTTCCGCCAGAACCTCCTCGGCAAGCGGGTCGATTACTCGGGCCGCTCCGTCATCGTCATCGGACCCGACCTCAAGCTGCACCAGTGCGGACTTCCGAAAAAGATGGCCCTCGTCCTCTTCGAGCCCTTCATCATCCGCCGCCTCAAGGAGCTCGGCTACGTGCACACCGTGCGCAGCGCCAAGAAGCTGATCGAGCGCAAGACATCCGAGGTCTGGGACATCCTCGAGGAAGTGACCAAGGGCCACCCCGTCCTCCTCAACCGTGCGCCCACCCTGCACCGTCTTTCGATCCAGGCCTTCGAACCGGTCCTCATCGAGGGCTCCGCGATCCGGGTCCACCCCCTCGTCTGTACCGCCTACAACGCGGACTTCGACGGCGACCAGATGGCCGTACACGTCCCCCTCTCGGTCGAGGCGCAGATGGAGGCTCGCATGCTCATGCTCGCGCCGAACAACATCTTCACTCCCTCGAGCGGCAAGCCCATCACGACGCCCTCGCAGGACATCACCCTCGGCGCCTACTTCCTCACCTATTGCCGCCAGATTCCCCTGCGGGACCCTGATGCGGAGCGTCACCTGCCCCTCTTCGCCGACACCTCCGAGGTCGAGTTCGCCGTGGCCAACAAGGCCATCGACATCCACGCCCCGATCCGTGTCCGCAACCCCGACTTTGGCAAGGCTGGCCGGGTCTACGGCGACCGCGAGCGCAAGATCATCGTGACGACGCCCGGACGGGTCCGTTTCAACGAGATCTGGCCGGATGAGCTCGGCTTCTTCAACAGCAACGTCGGCAAAAAGCAGCTTTCCGACATCATCTGGCGTTGTTACCAGGTCGCCGGTCAGGAAGGCACCGTGAAATCCCTCGACGCCCTCAAGTCCCTCGGCTTCCGCGAGGCGACCCGCTCCGGCACCTCCGTGGGGATCTTCGACATGATCATTCCTTCGGAAAAGGCCGTCGAGGTCGAGAACGCCACCGCCGAGGTGCAGAAGGCCAACGACCAATACCGCGCCGGGGTCATCACCAACAAGGAGCGCTACAACAAGATCGTCGACATCTGGACCCACGCCGGTGACGAGATCACCAAGGCGCTCTTCCGCACCATCGAGCACAACGACGGCAAGAGCCTGCCGAGCCCGCTCTTCATGATGGTCGACTCGGGCGCCCGGGGCAACCGCCAGCAGATCAAGCAGCTCTCCGGGATGCGCGGTCTCATGGCGAAGCCCTCCGGCGAGATCATCGAGCGCCCCATTATCTCGAACTTCCGTTCGGGACTGTCGGTCCTCGAGTACTTCATCTCCACGCACGGCGCCCGCAAGGGTCTCGCCGACACCGCGCTCAAGACGGCCGACTCGGGTTACATGACCCGCAAGCTCGTCGATGTGGCCCAGGATGTCATCATCACCGAGCAGGACTGCGGCACCGCCAACGGGATTCTCGTGAAGTCCATCTACGAGGGGGATGAGGAGGTGGTTGATCTCAAGACCCGCATCTACGGGCGCGTCTCCGCCGAGAAGGTCGTCAACGGCGACGAAGTCGTCGTCGTCCCCGGCCAGATGATCAACGAGGCCATCGCCCTCCGTCTCAACGACATCGGGCACGAGCAGCTCAAGATCCGCTCCGTCCTCACCTGCGAGAGCCGCCGCGGCTGCTGCGCGAAGTGCTACGGCATGAATCTCGCGTCCAACGCCATGGCGAAGATCGGCGAGGCCGTCGGCATCATCGCCGCCCAGTCCATCGGCGAACCCGGCACCCAGCTCACGATGCGGACCTTCCACGTCGGCGGCGTCGCTTCGGGCACGTTCAAACAACCCATCATCAAGGCCAAGGCCGCGGGCGTGATCCATTACAACAACCTCCGCACCGTCGAAACGCCCGACCACACCTTTGTCGCGCTGAACAAGAACGGCACCATTTCGATCCACGACAAGGACGGGCGCGAGCTTGAGTCCTACAACATCGTGAGTGGTTCGGTGATCCGCTTCGCCGACAACTCCCAGATCAAGAAGGGCGACACCCTCGCGACCTGGGATCCCTACTCGGTCCCCGTCATCACCGAGAAAGCCGGAAAGATCAAGTTCCGCGACATGATCCAGGGCATCACCCTGGACACCGAAATCGACAAGGAGACCAATACCAAGGGCCTCGTCGTCATCGAGCACAAGGAGGACCTCCACCCTCAGATCCTCATCGTGGACGCCAAGACCGGCGACGAACTCGCCGCCTACTCGATCCCGACCGGCGCCCACCTTTCCGTGAAGGAAGGCCAGGCCGTCAAGGGCGGCGACCAACTCGCGAAGACTCCCCGGAAAGTGTCCGAAACGAAGGACATCACCGGCGGTCTTCCCCGCGTCGCCGAGCTCTTTGAGGCCCGCAAGCCCAAGGAAATCGCCGAGATCGCCAAGATCGACGGCGAGGTCACCCTCGGCGGGACGATCCGCGCGAAGCGCAAGCTTATCGTCACCAACACCGAAACCGGTGAGCAGGAGGAACACCTCATCCCGCTCGGGAAGCACTACCTCGTCCAGCCCGGCGACCACGTCCACAAGGGCCAGAAACTCACCGAGGGAGCTGTCGCCCCCCACGAGATTCTCGACATCCTCGGACCCCACGCCCTCATGGAACACCTCGTCTCCGAGGTCCAGGACGTCTACCGCCTCCAGGGGGTGGAGATCAACGACAAGCACATCGAGATCATCATCCGCCAGATGCTCCGCAAGGTCCGCATCACCGATCCGGGAGACACCCAGTTCCTCTGGGGCGACCAGATCGAGAAGACCACCTTCGAGGCGATCAACGCCGACATGATCGAGCAGGGCGGCAAACCCGCCGAGGGCGAGCCTGTCCTCCTCGGGATCACGAAGGCCTCGCTCGAGACCGAGTCGTTCATCTCCGCGGCTTCCTTCCAGGACACCACCCGTGTCCTCACCGAGGCTTCCACCCTGGGTCGAATCGACTACCTTCGCGGATTCAAGGAGAACGTGATCATGGGCCACCTCATTCCCGCCGGCACCGGCTTCCACACGACCCGCAGCCTTGCGGTCGTCGAGAACGCCGTCGCCGAGGAGGTCGGAGACGACGAGGGTTCACCCCTCGACCTCATGGGCGAACTCGCCTGATCCGCTTCCCCGCCAACCCCATGTTGGGCAAGAGCCCGGCCGGATTCCGGCCGGGCCTTTTTGTGGACGCGTGATCGGTGATCAGGGATCCCGGGGTGAATCGTGCGCGGCAAGTTTCCCTTGCTTCCGATGGGAAAGGCGCTTACTGTCGCGACCGCTCCCGACCATCCCCTGAACCAGAAGGAAAGCGAGCGCCCGCGAGGGCCCGGTGGCGGTTTCAAACCAGATGGCGCTTTCCAAATCCTAGGATTCCTGCCCAAAGGAATCCACCCCAGACATGTCCAGCGAACTCCTTACCGAGCTCATCGAAGCCGGCGTCCACTTCGGCCACCAGTCCCGCAAGTGGAATCCGAGAATCCGTCCCTACATTCTCGGAGAACGTCACAACGTGCATATCATCAATCTGGCGAAGACGGCCGATCAGATCGATGCCGCCGGTGCCTTCCTCCGCGATATCGTTTCCCGCGGCAAGAAAGTCCTCTTCGTCGGCTGCAAGCGCCAGGCCCAGGACGCCGTCCGCGAGGCCGCCGAGGCCACCGGCCAGTATTACGTGAACCACCGCTGGCTCGGCGGCATCCTCACGAACCTCCCCACCGTGCGCAAGAGCGTCAGCCGCATGGAGTCCCTCGAGAACCTCCAGAAGTCGCCCGACTTCAAGAAGATGAGCAAGAAGGAGCTCGCCTCCCTCAACCGCGAGCGCGACAAGCTCCACCTCCGTCTCGCCGGGATCCGCCACATGGACCGTATCCCCGACGCCATGGTCGTGGTCGATTCCGCCCGCGAATACAACGCCGTCAACGAGGCCCGCAAGCTGCGCATCCCCATCGTTGCCATGGTCGACTCGAACGCCGACCCCGAGATCATCAATTACCCGATCGTCTCGAACGATGACGCGATCCGCTCCATCCGCGTCGTGCTCAAGAAGCTCATCGACCCGGTCCTCCCGGTCGTGTGATCTCTCCCCTCCGCTAGGTTGGCCACGTCCTCTTTCCGGGCGTGGCCGGCTCGAATCCACCCTTCGCGTCCCCCCGGCCGCGCGTTACCGGATTGTCACCCCATTCCGCTGGCCGATTTCCATTCAAAGACTAACGAACCTCCCATTGCCATGGCTGAAATCACCGTTGAACTGATCAAGACCCTCCGCGACAAGACCAACGCGGGCATGATGGACTGCAAGGCCGCCCTCGCCGAAGCCAAGGGCGACCTCGAGGCCGCCGAAACCATCCTTCGCAAGAAGGGCATCGCCGACGCCGACAAGAAGGCCGACCGCGCCGCCAAGGAGGGCGTCGTCGCCTCCCGCATCCTTGATGGCGGCAAGGGCGGCATCCTCGTCGAGGTGAACTGCGAGACCGACTTCGTCGCCAAGAACGAGAACTTCCGCAAGTTCGTCGATGAGATCCTCGACCACATCGCCGCCAGCGCCAGTGTCGCGACCCTTCCCGAGCTCCTCGCCCAACCCTACGCCGCCGACCCGGCCCAGACCCTGGAGATCTTCATCAAGTCCAAGGTCGGACAGCTCGGCGAGAACATGGGCCTGAGCCGCTTCGCCAAATTCGAGATTGCCGGAGAAGGTCTCGTCGGCACCTACATCCACATGGCCGGGCGCGTCGGCGTGCTCGTCGAGATCGCGTGCGGCAAAGCCGCTACCGCGTCATCCGAGGCCCTCGTCGCGTTCGCCAAGGATCTCACCATGCATATCGCCGCCGCCCACCCCATCTGCGTCCGCCGCGACGAGGTGCCGAAGGACAAGGTCGAGGCGGAGAAGGACATCTTCCGCGAGCAGATGAAGGGCAAGCCCGCCGAGATCATCGAGAAGATCATCGAAGGCAAGCTTGGGAAGTTCTACTCGATCAACTGCCTTCTCGACCAGCCCTTCATCAAGGACGGCGACAAGACCATCCAGAACCTCCTCGACGAACTTTCCAAGGCCTCTGGCGACGCTGTCACCGTGACCCGTTTCCGCCGCTTCGCCGTGGGTGAGGAAGCCGCCTCCTGAGCGATTGACCCGTTCACTTTCTCCACGAGACCCGGCTCCCGCAAGGAGCCGGGTTTTTTCGTGCCCGCCGGATCGGAGGAATCCCGGGGGCGCGGACGGGGTTCATGCCTTTTTCATCGCCGCGAGCAACTGGTGCGCCTGGAGCTGCTGGACGTAGAGCTCGGCCTTTTCCTTTTCACCCGACCAGACCACGGAAAAGCCGTTGCGGTGAACCTCGAGCATGAGAGCCTCCGCTTTTTCCAGGGGATATCCGAAAACCCGGCGGAAGACGAGGGTGACGAAGCTCATCAGGTTCACGGGATCGTCGTAGACGATGACGTTCCACGGGGCGTCGTGATCCGTCAGGGTCTCGGTCTCCGTGAGAAGGATTTCGTCGAGGTCCGGGGTCATCCGGGGGCGGGTTCAGATTGCCCGCAGTCGCGGGGCGTCGCTGGAAAATTCATCTCGATCCGCGCCCATCGCAAGCCGCACCTGCGGCAGGGCGGCGGCAAAGAGGTCGAGGGCTTCTGCGGCGGTTCCGGGGCGGTCGCGGTGGGCGGGCGGGAGCCCCGATTCTAGCTCGAACCACGCGTATGCGGCGAGGGCGGAAGCGAGGGGCAGATGGTAGAGTGCGGTCTGGAGGGCGAAGACGGTGACGAGGTGCCCGGGGGAATCTCCCGCCGCGATCTTGCCGGAGACGCGGCTCCAGACCCGGTGTGCGCGCATGTCATTCTTGCCCTCGAGGAAAGGTGCTGCCGCGGAGAGGCTGCGCAGCCGGAACGGTTCGGGGAGCGCCCGGTCGATCGCGAGATCGCCCGCCACGATCTCGTCGGGGCGCATTTCGCCGGCGAAGCGATGGGCGTTGACGAAGGCCGGGGCGAGAATGGGGGCAAACCAGGTCCCGAGCCAGAAGTTCCAGACTTCGGAAAGGTCGGACGACTTATCCCAGAAAAAGGTTGCCGGGGCTCCGGAGACCACTCCGAGGCGGGAAATGGTCCGAGCGAGGGAAATTCCCTCGAGGTCCAGTGGACCGGCCACTCCGAACGGCGGGAAGGTGTCAGGCATCCGACACCTCCGGGGGATCAGACCAGACCCGCTTTTTTGAGGGTCTTGTAGGCCCCGTTCTTGTCCATGGTCTTGAGACCCCGGGCGCTGACGCGGACGCGGACGTATTTGCCCAGCTCGGGAACCCAGACGCGCTTGTCTCGCAGGTTGGGCTTGAACTGGCGGGTCACGGTCTCGGTCACGTGACGGCCGATCCCGCCCTTCTTCTTGGCGCGACCACTGCGGTGGATACGGCGGCCGGTGCTGACTTTCGCTCCGGTGATTTGGCAAACTCGTGACATGGCTGGATTCCGATGAAAGGTTCTGGCGGGCGTCGAACCGTTTGCGTATTGAGACGGCACGGGCCTGCAGGGCGGGCAATGTCCACGGAATTTCACCAGGGTCAAGGGAATTTCCATCCGGCTCTCGTCGGGAACGTCGGGGCGAACCCGCCGAAGCCGAGCGGAGGCTTTGCCGGGGACACGCGGTCGCGGCACCCCGGCACGTGGTCGCGGCGGGCTTTTTCATGGACAGACGGGCCAATCGGAACCCTGTATACAATTTTTGCCGATCATGCGCTTGCATTGGGCTCCGTTTTTGACATTCTAGCCGCTTCCCTGTTTTTAACTCCCCGAATATGAATCTTGTCCTTCTTTCCATTCCCCTCTTCGGGGTGATCGCCCTTGCCTATACCTTCTGGCGCGCCGCCTGGGTCGCGAAGCAGGATCCCGGCACCGAAAAGATGCAGCAGATCGGTGGTTTCATCGCCGAGGGGGCGATGGCCTTCCTGCGCGCCGAATACAAGGTGCTCGCTGTTTTCGTGGTTTGTATCGCGGGCCTCCTCGTCTTCGGCGGGATCAAGGATCCGGTCAACAGTTCGCCCTTTGTCGCGCTGTCCTTCGTCGCGGGGGCGGTCTGCTCGGCCCTCTCCGGCTTGATCGGGATGAATGTCGCGACCAAGGCCAACATTCGCACCACCCAGGGTGCCCGCACCAGCCTTGGCGAAGGCCTCAAGATCGCCTTCGCGGGCGGATCCGTCATGGGCATGGGCGTCGTCGGACTCGGTCTTCTCGGGCTCGGGGCGCTCTTCGCCGTGTTCGCGAATTCGATCGGCACGGACGCAGCCTCGATCAACAAGGTGCTCGTCATCATTACCGGCTTCTCCTTCGGGGCCTCATCCATCGCGCTCTTCGCGCGGGTCGGGGGCGGCATCTACACGAAGGCCGCCGACGTCGGTGCCGACCTCGTCGGCAAGGTCGAGGCCGGCATTCCCGAAGACCACCCGCTCAACCCCGCCACGATCGCGGACAACGTCGGTGACAACGTCGGCGACGTCGCCGGGATGGGCGCGGACCTTTTCGAGTCGTATGTCGGAGCGATCATCGGCACGATGGTCCTCGGGACCGTCTTTGTGGCCGCGCCCGAGTTCTCGGGACTTCCGCTGGGCGGCGTTCTGCTGCCGATGCTTCTCTCCGGACTCGGCATCGTCGCCTCCATCATCGGGGCTTTCCTCGTGCGGGTGAAAGAGGGCGGCGACCCGCAGAAGGCGCTCAACTTCGGCGAACTCGTCGCCGGAGGCATTCTTCTCGTCGGCACCTGGATCCTCGTCGATCAGATGCTGCCTGAGAAATGGTCGGTCAAGGGCGAGGAATACACCTCCGTGGGTGTCTTCGGTTGCATCGCCATCGGCCTCCTTTCCGGGATCGCGATCGGCTACATCACCGAATATTACACCGGTACCGGGAAAAAACCCGTCATCGCGATCGTTCGCCAATCCGTGACGGGGTCGGCGACAAACATCATCGCGGGACTCGGCGTCGGCATGCTTTCGACGGCCCTGCCCATCGTCGTGCTCACCGCCGCGATCCTTGTCTCCTACGAACTCGCGGGGATCTACGGGATCGCCATTGCCGCCGTTGGCATGCTCGCGAACACCGGCATCCAGCTCGCCGTCGATGCCTACGGACCCATCTCCGACAACGCCGGTGGCATCGCCGAGATGAGCGAGTTGCCCCCCGTGGTGCGCGAGCGCACGGATAAGCTCGACGCGGTCGGCAACACCACCGCCGCGATCGGCAAGGGGTTCGCGATCGGTTCCGCCGCCCTCACCGCCCTTGCTCTTTTTGCCGCCTTCAAGACCACGTGGGAGGCGACCCACGGCAGGGATCTCGTGATCGAAATCACCGATCCCCGTGTCGTCGCGGCACTCTTCCTCGGGGGGATGCTTCCCTTCCTTTTCTCTGCGTTCTCGATGGAGGCGGTCGGACGCGCCGCCATGTCGATGATCGAGGAAGTGCGCCGACAATTCCGCGAGATCCCGGGACTCAAGGCCGGTCTCGCCGCGATGAACCGGAACGAGGGCAGGCCCGAGAAAGACTGGCCGGACCAGGATCGCCACGATTTCGAGGCAGCCCATGGGCAGGCGGACTACGGGAAATGTGTCGAAATCTCGACGAAAGCGGCGATCAAGGAGATGGTGAAACCGGGACTTCTCGCCGTGGCTGCACCCGTCGCGGTCGGTTTCCTCGGCGGCGCGGAGATGCTCGGCGGCCTCCTCGCGGGAGTCACCGTAACCGGTGTTCTCATGGCACTGTTCCAGTCGAACTCCGGGGGTGCCTGGGACAACGCGAAGAAGATGATCGAAGGCGGTTACGAGGTGAACGGAGTGAAGCTGAAGAAGGGCTCGGAGGCCCACAAGGCCGCCGTCGTGGGCGACACCGTGGGCGATCCCTTCAAGGACACCTCGGGCCCCTCGCTGAATATCCTTATGAAGCTCATGAGCGTGGTCGCGCTCGTGATCGCCTCGATGATTTGAGAATCCGGGGTCCGGTCCGCAGTCACCCGCTTGCGAGGACGAATGGGAACGGGCACAGTGCGCCGGTTCCCGTTTTTCACATGAAAGCCCGATTCACGATCCCGGGCGCGTTCTTCGCGCTCGCCCTCTCCTTCCCCGCGCCCGGCCTACTCCGGGCCGCACCGCCTGCCGCCACCGCCGCCCTCGTCGCCGCCGACGACGCCCGCATCGCGGCGATGCGACAGCCCGACCGCGCCGCGCTCGAGGCCGCTTTCTCGGACGAGCTGCGCTACGCGCATTCCAACGGGATTGTCGACACGAAGGCCTCCTTCATCGAAATCCTCGTTTCCGGGAAGACGAAATATCTCGCCTACGACCACGTCGAGCGGCAGTTCACCTTTCCCGCCCCCGGCATCGCCCTGATGACCGGCAAGGCCCGCGTCCAAGCGGAGTCGCCCAAGGGAAAAATGGACAACACTCTCAGCTATCTCGCGGTCTGGCGCGAGGAGAACGGCGCATGGAAGTTCCTCGCCTGGCAATCCTGCCGGCTCCCCGTCGAGGAAGCGAAGCCATGAGCCGGACGGATGATCACACCACCCTCTTCCGGCGGTCGTGGTCGCTTTACGACGCCATCACCGCCGAGAACTTCATGTTCCACCGCGAGCTTTACGGGAGGGTCGCATCGATCCTGGCCGAGCGCCACCGCCGCGGCCCCGACGCGATTCTCGACCTCGGCTGTGGCAACGCGCGTTTTCTCGCCCCCTGCCTCGAGGCCGCTCTGCCCGTTTCCTACACCGGCGTCGATCTTTCCCCCACGGCTCTCGCCGAGGCCCGCGATTACCTCGCCGGGATTGGAAACGTCTCGCTGCACGAGCAGGACATGACCGTCTTCGCCGCAGACTGGGACGGGCGCTGCGGGGTCATCTTCACCGGCTACGCCGTGCACCATCTTTCGAACGAATCCAAGGGCGGCCTTCTCCGATCCGGTGCCGCGAGGCTCCTGCCAGGCGGCGAACTGCTCATGATCGACGTCCTCCGCGACGATGGCGAGGACCGCGACGGCTACATCGACCGATACCTGCGGCTCATGCGCGACGAGTGGACCACGCTCCCCCGCGTGATGATCGAGGAGGCCTGCGACCACGTCGCCGCCCACGACCAGCCCGCGAGCCTCGCCGAGCTGCGCGATCTCGCCTCCCGCGCGGGTTTCGCGAACGTGGAGGTGATCGAGCGGCATGGCCCCCATCACCTGCTGCGCTTTTCCGCGGTGGCGTGAAGCGGGCATCGCTTCATTGCGCTTGGCGGGAGGCGTTGCGATCGGCTACGATACCGGCATGAAACTCCCCGCCTTGTTGTTCCTCGCCGGCCTCGCCGTCCTTCCCGCACATTCCGACGAACTCACCGGACACCCCGCCGCCGACGCGGCCGGCTTCGAGGTGATCTTCGACGGCAAGGACCTCTCCAAGATCAAGACCGAAGGCAATTGGCAGATCCAGTCCGACGGCTCACTGAAGCTCACCCCGCGCGAGGGCGAGAAGGGTTGGTCGCGCTACCACCACTACCTCTGGCTGCCCGGCGAATACGGTGACTTCACCGTTGACCTCGAATTCCAATACACGAAGGGTGGAAACTCGGGACTCTATTTCCGCTGCGCCGACGACATCGACCCGACGAAGTCCGGCTTCGAGGTGCAGATCCTCGATTCCTATGGCGTCACGAAGGAGCTCGGCCACCACGACATGGGCGGCATCATCCAGACCCAGGGCGCGTCGAAGAACGCTTCGAAGGCACCGGGCGAATGGAACCGCATGACCGTCTCGATGAAGGGCGACCGGGTCGTCGTCGTCCTCAACGGCGTGTGCGTGCAGGATTGCAACCTCCGCGAGAAGAAGCCCGCCGCAAAAAACCTCCCCGCCACCGGCAAGATCGCGATACAGGACCACGGCCAGCCCTTCTCGGTGCGCAACATCCGGGTGAGGAAGGGTTGAAATACCCCATCACCCCGGGTCGAGTGGCCCGCCTTTGCTGAACCTCGGCCCGGTGGGGTGGCAACGCGGACTGCGAGGGCATCGCTGAAGCCGAGGCCGAGACGGCCGGTCGATCCGCGAGCGGATCGAAAATCCACGACTCGGCCGCCCCTTTCGGCTTAGCGTGAATCACCCTCCCGCATCGCCGCCGAGTCGATTGCACCAGATCTTTCGCAGGCTTGCGCCTTTTGCTTCGACCTCGCCCCCCTCGCCAGCGTCCTTGCGAAGCGGCGCGAGCTTGATCTCGGGGAGATCGGGCCGGCACACCGGTCTGATGGTTGCGATGAGGACTTCGACGGCCCGAGTCTCAATCGGGGGCATTCCCGGAATCTCGTCCCGATTTCTTGGAAACCGCCTCGCGGGCCGCAAGCCCTGCGCCTTGCCTTGGGCGGAATTCATCCCCCCGCCAATCGGTTCGATTCCACGCCGTCGGATCCCCCGCAACGGTCGGAGCCGACCCCGCAAGAGCCGACAAAGGAGACGCCTTGCGGCACCCTGTGGGGACCTCCCCGCGCACCCACGTCCCTTTGAAAACGCACCCGTCGATGCGAAGGTCTTCCCGTGGAAAATCCGGCTGATTCGGGCTTCCAGCCCATGGATCGGGAGCGGGTGCGCGGGAGCGTGCCGGGTTCTTTCGCGGTCCTCGCCCTGCTGCTGGTGGCCGCACCCCTCTTCGCGATCAGTCCCGACAATGCGCCCACCTCCGATCCCTCGCCCGCGGCGGAGTTGGCGTCGTTCGTGATCCATCCCGACTTCGAGGCGAGTCTCTTCGCCGACGAATCCCTCGGCATCGCCAATCCCGTCGCGATCCAGTGGGATCCGCGGGGACGGCTCTGGGTCCTCTGCACGATGGCCTATGCTCAACTCAAGCCCGGCGAAACTCCCGGCGACCACCTCTACATCCTCGAGGACACGAATGGAGACGGTCGGGCCGACGAGTCGACCCTCTTTGCCGGCGGACTCAACATGCCGATGGGGTTCGCCCTCGGACACGGCGGGGCCTGGGTCGCGGCCGACAGCGACCTGCTCTTCCTCCGCGACAAGGACGGCGACGACCGCGCCGACGAGCGACGGGTCGTCCTCACCGGTTTCGGGACCGGCGACACCCACCAGAACATCAGCAACCTCGTCTTCGACGCGGGCGGATTTTTGTACTTCAGTCAGGGTCTCCACGCCTTCTCCCAAGTGGAGACGCCGTGGGGCGTCTCGCGTGGGGACACCGCCGGCTTCTGGCGCTTTGATCCGCGCCTGCAGCGGCTCGATCCCTTCGGCTTCCCCTCGATGACGAGCCAGAATCCCTGCGGCATCGCCCTCGACCCGCGGGGCGCGCTCTTCGTGAAAAGCAACGGACCGCATCTCTGTTTCGCCACGCCCGGACTTGTTCCCACGACCCATCCGCGCGAGCTCATGCAGTTCGCCCAGGTCGGGCAGACCCCGGGGAAAAGCATGGGGGTCGATATCGTCTCCTCGTCGCATTTGCCGGACTGGATCCAGAACCACGCCATCATCGCCGGCTACTTCGCCCGCGAGGTCTCGGCGATCCCGCTGGTGGAGGAAGGGGCTGGCTTCAAGGCTTCGCCGCCGGTGCAGTTGCTCTACGGCGGACACGAGAGCTTTCGTCCCGTGGATATCCGTCAGGGTCCGGACGGGGCGATCTATGTCGCCGATTGGTTCAATCCCATCATCAACCACTACCAGGTCTCACTCCGTCATCCCGACCGCGACTACACGCGCGGCCGGGTCTGGCGCATTGCCGCGAAAGGACGCGGGCCGGTGAAGCGACCCGATCTCGCGGCGATGGGAATCGGGGAACTCCTCGAACAACTCCGGAATCCCGAGCGCTGGCCCCGCGAACAGGCGCGACGGATGCTGGCGGACCATCCCGGGACGGAGGCCGTCGTGAAGGCGTTGTGCGCCTTCGTGGCCGGTTCAAAACCCGGTGATGAAACCGCCCTGATCGAGGCCGCCGGGGTGCTCGAATCGCTCGGAGCGGCCGATGCCGCCCTGCTCGACCGGCTCGAGGGTTCGGCGGATCCCTTTGTCCGCGCCGTGGCCGCGCGCCTTCTCGCCCGCAGTGCCGAACCTTTTCCCGACACCGAGCCGCGACTCGCGAAACTCCTCGCCGACCCGCATCCGCGCCCGCGCCTCGAAGCCGTCATCGCCTGCGCGAACCGCCCCGGAGCGGATTCGCTGAAACTCGCCCTCGCCGCCCTCGACGCGGGACCGGATCGTTTCGTCGAGTATTCGCTCGCCCAGGCGGTCTTTGCCCTTGAGGACGATTGGCGCCAGGCTTTGCAGGAAGGAACACTGCGTTTTGCGAAACCCGGCCATCTCGCCTTTGTCCTCGAGACCTACGGAGGTGAGGTCTCCGCTGATCTTGCGCGACGGGGGCTGGAAGGCGAGCTCGCACCCGCCGACCGGGCGCGGTTGCTCGTCGTGCTGGCGCGGCTCGGCGGTCCCGATGACCTCGGCCGCATTCTCGCCGAGGCCGCGACATCCGGTGATCCCGCCTTGCTCGAAGCCCTTGCCGAGGCGACGCGGAGCCGCGGCGTCGTGCCGAAGCCATTGGATGAAACGGCGCTCGCCGGACTGGTGGCGGCGATGGATGAAGCAACCGCCGCCGCGGGGATCCGTCTTGCAGGTCTTTGGAAAGTCGCCGGACTGGGAGAGGCCGTGGCCGCCCGAGCTTTCGATGAAAAGGGATCGATCGCCGTGCGTCGGGACGCCCTCGTTTCCCTCGCACGGATCCGGGGAACCGAGGCCACGGATTCCCTGCAATCGCTCGTGGCTGCGAAGACCACCTCCGCCGCGCTCCGTCCGACCGCGCTCGAGGCGCTCGCTCTCGCCGATCGGACCGCTGCCGCGACGACAGTGGCCGCGCTCCTCGCCTCCGGGCCGGATCGTCCGGCCGCCCTGGCCCTCCTCCCCACCCTCCTCGCCGCGAACGGAGGTCCCGCCGCCCTCGCCGCTGTCTTCGAATCCGCCACCATGCCCGATTCCGCGACCGCCCAGGAGATCCTCAATGCGATGAACCGTCTCGGGCGCAGCGACGCGAAGTTGACCCCGCTCCTCAACCGGGCCATCGGACGCCAGAGCGGCGCGCCGGAACATGATCCTGACAAAGTTGCCAAAATCGTCGCCGCGGTGCGCGAGGGCAAGGGCGACGCCAAACGCGGCGCGGCCGTTTTTCAGATGGCTCAGCTCGCCTGCACCGCCTGCCACCGCGTCGGCGACGCCGGCGGCGTGATCGGCCCCTCGCTCAACGGCGTCGGCGCCGGGATGCCGCTCGACCAGATCGTCGAGTCGATCCTCTGGCCCGACCGGCAGATCAAGGAGGGCTATCAGGCGATCGCCTTCACGACGAAGGCCGGGGCCGCCCTCACCGGCTACGTCGAGCGCGAAAGCGAGGATCTCGTCTGGTACCGCGACACCGCGACCCCGTGGATCAAGCCCCTCGCGAAGGCGGAGATCGCCGCGCGCGAGGCCATTCCCACCCTGATGCCGCCGGGCCTCACCGCGACCCTGACGGAACAACAATTCACCGACCTCGTCGCCTACCTTGCCTCGCTCAAGGGCTGAGGCGGGCGGCTTCGGGGAATCCGGAGCGGAGCCGGATCACCCCTTCTTCGCGAGCCGCTTGCGCTCGTTGCTGTCGAGGATGCGCTTGCGCAGGCGGATGTTCTTCGGCGTGGCTTCGACCAGTTCGTCGGGCTCGATGTATTCGATGGCACGCTCGAGGGAGAACTTGATCGGCGGAGTCAGGGCGCTGGTCTTGTCGCTGCCGGCGGCGCGGTGGTTGGTGATGTGCTTTGCCTTCGTCGGGTTGACGGGAAGGTCGTCGGCGCGCGGATTTTCGCCCACGATCATGCCCTCGTAGACGACGTCGCCGGCACCTACGAAGAGCTTGCCGCGCGTCTCAATGTTGCCGAGGGCGTAGGTCATGGCCTCGCCCTTCTCCATCGAGACGAGCGTGCCGGTGGCGCGGGTGCGGATGTCGCCCGAGTCGGGGCGATATTCCTTGAAGAGGTGAGACATGATGCCCTCGCCGCTGGTGAGGTTGAGCAACTCGAACTCGAAGCCGATGAGGCCCCGCGTCGGGATCGTTGCCTCGATCGTGGTGCGCCCGTTGCGGGTGCTCATCGACTCCATGACGCCCTTGCGGTTCGCGAGGGACTGGATGCAGCCGCCGATCGATTCCTCGGGAGCCTCGAGATAGAGCGTCTCGAAGGGCTCGTGGAGTTTGCCGTTGATCTCGCGCTTGATCACGGTGGGGCGGGAAACGAGGACCTCGAAGCCCTCGCGGCGCATCGACTCGACGACGACGGCGACCTGCATCGCGCCGCGGGCGCTGACCTTGAACTCGCCGGCGTTGTCGGTGTCCTCGACCTTGATGGAGACGTTGGTGCGCGCCTCGCGGAAGATGCGGTCGCGGATCTCGCGCGACGTGACGCGGTTGCCTTCGGTCCCGGCGTAGGGGCCGTCGTTCACGGAGAAGGACATCATGACCGTCGGCGGATCGATCTCGACGAAGGGAATCGGCTCCGATTCGGCGGTCGCGGCGATGGTCTCGCCGATCTCGACGTCCTCGAAACCGGAAAGGCCCACGATGTGACCGGCGCCGCTCGATTCCACCTCGCCCGTGGCGAGGGCGGTGTATTCGAAAACCTTCGTGATCTTGGCGCGCTGCGGTTTGTCGCCGGGGATGAGACGCCAGACCGTCTGGCCGATCTCGACGCTGCCGGAAAGGATCTTGCCGATGGCGATGCGGCCGACGTAGTCGGACCAGTCGATGTTCGAGACGAGCATCTTGAACTCGCCCGTGGGATCGGCGTCGGGCGCGGGGATGTGCTCCATGATCGCGTCGAAGAGCGGGCCCATGTCTTTCATCTCCGCGTCGGGCTTGAGTCCGGCGTAGCCGTTCTTCGCGCTGCCGTAGAGGAAGGGCGCGCCGAACTGCTCCTCGTTCGCGTCGAGGTCGAGGAAGAGCTCGAGGACCTTGTCGTGCATCAGGAGCGGCTCGGCGTTGGGCCGGTCGATCTTGTTGACGAAGACGATCGGGGAAAGGCCGTGGGCGAGGGCCTTCTTGAGGACGAAGCGGGTCTGGGCCTGGGGGCCTTCGTAGGCGTCGACGACGAGGAGGACACCGTCGACCATCTTCATGACGCGCTCGACCTCTCCGCCGAAGTCGGCGTGGCCGGGGGTGTCGACGATGTTGATGATGTGGTCGCCCCACTTCACCGAGGTGTTCTTCGCCTTAATCGTGATGCCGCGCTCGCGCTCCTGGTCCATCGAGTCCATCGCCCGCTCCTCCACGACCTGGTTGTCGCGGAAGGATCCGGCATGCTTGAGCATCTGGTCGACGAGCGTGGTCTTGCCGTGGTCGACGTGGGCGATGATCGCGATATTTCGGATATGCGAGGGCGGAATGAGGCTGGAGGTGGGGTCGGACATGGCGAGCCGGCAATGACCGCGCAATTTTCCGGAATGCAAGCGGGGAAAGCGTCACACCGGGCCGCGTGGCCGTGCATCAGCCCGGTGGAACCTTTTCCCCCAGCCACTCCTCCACGATCCTCCGGAAGGCGGTCACCGCGGGATCGTCGCCCTCGCGCGACCAGACCATCACCACCGGGAGCGTCGCGGTGGGCGACAGGGGGATCAGCTTCACCTCCGGAGTCTCCGGGGTGACGCTCTCCGGCACGATCCCGATTCCCGAACCGGCCTCGACGTAGCGGAGGACCGTGCCGATCACGCTCGGGGAGTGGGCGATCTTCGGCACGAAGCCGGCCGCGGCGCAGGCGGCGAGGATGGTGTCGTGCGATCCCGCCCCTTCGCGGCGGGCGAGGATCACGACAGGCTCGTTGGCCAGATCCTTCCACGCGAGCGACGCGGCGGAGGCGAGGCGGTGGTCGGTCGGGACCGCGGCACAGAGTCTTTCCTGACAAAGCAACAGACTCTGCAATCCAAGCGCCTCGTGGGCGAGGACGGGACGGGTCAGGCCCACGGAGAGGCGGCCCTTGGAGACCATTTCCCAGACCCGCTCGGGGGTCCGTTCCTCGAGCACGATGGTGACGCCCGGATAACGACGGTGATAGGCCTTGAGGATTTTGCCGAGAAAGGCGCGGGTCGGGGGGCCGATGTAGCCGAGGCGCAGTTCGCCGTCCTCCCCGGCGGCGGCCCGGCGGACGCGGCGGACCACGTCGTCGATCCGGTCGAAGAGGACCCCGGTCTCGCGCAGGAGCACCTCGCCACCCGGAGTCAGGCGCATGGCGCGGCGGTTCCGGTCGAGGAGGAGAGCCCCGATCTCGGCCTCGAGCTCCTGCACCGCCCGGCTCAGGGCGGGCTGCGCGATGCGGAGACGCCGCGCCGCCTTCGAGAAGCTCAACTCCTCGGCGACGGCGTGAAAATAGCGGAGGTGACGGAGATCCATGGGATGTTCTGATGCCAATCCGGCATAAAAGCCATATCAATAATCTATTTTCGTTACTAGAGAAACGCAGATTTCCTGTCCCTCAGTCCGTTTCGGGTCGGTCCGTTCCCGATTCCCCCACGATGAGCAACCTCCACCTCGCCATCCAGTTCTTCCTGCAGATCGCGGTGATCCTGCTGGCGTGCCGTCTCGTCGGATCGATCGCGGCCCGTTTCGGGCAGCCCCAGGTCGTCGCGGAAATGGTCACCGGGGTGCTCCTCGGTCCCTCGCTTTTCGGACTGCTCGCTCCCGAGATCCAGGCATGGCTCTTTCCCTGGGACTCCACCCAGAAGACCCGCGACACGTCGTGCTATCTCTTCCCCGCCTCCCAGCTCGGATTGGCCCTTTACATGTTCATCGTCGGGATGGAGTTCCGCATCGACATCGTGCGGGAGAAACTGAAGTGCTCCATCGCCGTGTCGCTCGCCGGGATGGCCACGCCCTTCGTCCTCGGCGCGGGCCTCGGATGGATTCTCTACCACCACACCGAACTCTTTCCGGAGAAGACCTCGCTCTTCGAGGCGATGCTCTTCCTCGGCGCCTCGATGTGCATCACCGCGTTCCCGATGCTGGCGCGCATCATCCATTTCAAGGGACTCGCCGGCACGACGATGGGCACGGTCGCGATCGGCGCGGGGGCGATCGATGACGCGATGGCGTGGATCCTCCTCGCCGTTGTCCTCGCGAGCTTCGACGGCGAGATCGCCAAGTCTCTCGACAACATCGGCGGGGCCGTCGCCTTCGTTGCGGTCACCCTCGGAGTGATCCGTCCGCTGCTGGCCCGGCTCCAGCACCTCCTCATCGACGGGGAGGGGAAACTCGGCGAGGCCGGAACCGTCGTCGGAATCGCCCTCATGGCCCTCGGGGCGTGGTTCACCGACGCGATCCACCTCCATGCCGTTTTCGGGGCCTTCGTCATGGGAATGGCCCTGCCTCGTGGTGTGTTTGTCAGGGATCTCGTCGCGCGGATCCAGCCGCTCACGGTCGCCCTGCTGCTGCCGCTCTTCTTCACCTACTCGGGCCTGAACACCAGGATCGGCCTCCTCAACTCCTGGTATCTCTGGGGCATCTGCCTCGCCATCCTCGTCGCCGCGATCCTCGGGAAATGGGCCGCCTGCACCCTCGCGGCGCGCGCCACCGGCATTTCCCCGCGCGAGTCGATGGGCATCGGCATCCTCATGAACGCCCGCGGACTCATGGAGTTGATCATCATCAACATCGGTCTGCAGCGCGGGGTCATCTCGGAGGGGCTCTTCGCCGCCCTCGTCATCATGGCCGTGGTCACGACCCTGATGGCCTCCCCCATTTTCGAGCGCCTTGTCGGGAGCCGGAAACCGGAGCCCCTCACCCCGGCCGGATCCGGTTCATCCGACGCGGCGGCTTGATCAGACGGGAACTCGCCGCGCTTCCCCGGGGATCGGGGCGAACGGGGAATTTCCACTGGCGTTTTGTCACGTTTTCGCGAGGATGGGACCGCCATGCACCTGGACCTGCGCATCTTCAGCGGAACCGCCCACCCCGAACTCGCCGACGAAATCGCCCAATACCTCGGCGTCCGCCGTTCGGATGCCACGGTGAAGCATTTCCCCGACGGAGAGACCTTCGTGAAGATCAACGAGAACATCCGCAAGCGCGACATCTTCATCGTCCAGCCCACCTGTCCGCCGACGAACCAGAACCTGATGGAGCTGCTCATCATGGTCGACGCGGCGAAACGCGCCAGCGCGGAGAGCATCACCGCGGTGATCCCGTTCTTCGGCTACGCCCGCCAAGACCGCAAGGACCAGCCCCGCGTCCCCATCACCGCGAAGCTCGTCGCCAATCTCCTCACCGCCGCCGGCGTCACCCGCGTCCTCACGATCGACCTCCACGCCGGGCAGATCCAGGGGTTCTTCGACATTCCCGTCGACCATCTCTACGCCATGCCGGTGCTGATCAAGTATCTGCGCGACAAGGGCGCCTCCGACAATCTCGTCGTCGTCTCCCCCGACGTCGGCGGCATGAAGATGGCCCACGCCTACTCGAAGGCCCTCGGCACGCCGCTTGCGATCGTGGCGAAAAACCGCGTCAGCGCCACCGAGGTCGAGGCCATCAGCCTCATCGGCGAGGTCGAGGGCAAGGACGTCCTCCTCGTCGACGACATTTCCGAGACCGCCGGTACTCTCACTTCGGCGGCCCGGCTGTTGCGTCAGCGGGGCGCCAAACGGATCTTCGCGGGCGTCTCCCACGCCGTCCTCGGCGACCAGGGGCGCCAGCGCATCGCGGAATCGGAGATCGAGGAACTCATTTCCACGAACAGCACCCCTTATGCCATCGGGGAGAAGGTCAAAACCGTCAGTGTGGCCGAGATTCTGGGCGAGGCGATCCGCCGGATCCACTTCGGGGAGTCGGTCACTTCTCTCTTTGACATTTCCTGAAGGGTCGCCTAGATTCCCCGCCCTCGATCCCCCGGGGGGCACCTCCCGGGATCGGAAAACCAGAAACACACCGGAACGATGGCCAAGCAAGAATCTCTCAAAGTCGAAAAACGCGAAGTCAAGGGCACCCGCCCCTCGGGCCGCCTCCGCCGCACCGGCGTCGTACCCGCGGTGATCTACGGTTCCGGCCAGACCGACGCCCTCATCCAGGTCGACGCCAAGATCTTCCAGGACCTCGCCCGCAAGCACAGCCACAACTTCCTCGTGAACCTCGAGGTTTCCGGGGAGAAGAGCAAGCTCGCGATCGTCCAGGACATCCAGCGCAACCCCCTCAACGGTGCCCTGATCCACGTCGACTTCCGCGCCGTCAGCGAGAGCGACGTGATCCACGCGGCCGTCCCGATCGAGCTCCACGGTGAACCGACCGGCGTCAAGAACGGCGGGGGTCTCCTCGAGCAGCTCGTCCACGAGATCGAAATTTTCTGCCGTCCCGCCGACCTTCCCGAAACCCTCGTGAACAACGTCGAGGGCCTCGATGTCGGCCAGGCCCTCAAGGTTTCCGACCTCAATCTCCCCAAGGGCGTGAGCGTGAAGATGGACGGCGAGGTCCTCGTGGCCATCGTCACCCAGACCCGCGCCGCGGTTTCCCAGGGCGCGGCCTGATCGGTTCCCCCCGACCGATCGGACCCGGCAACGCCGGATTGGATTCCAACCCTCCCGAAGAGGCCCCGGTGAAGACCGGGGCTTTTTTCATTCATGGCCTTCCCCTCCGTTTCCGTCGTCCTTCCGGCACGGAACGCTGCCGCCACCCTCGGCGCCGCCGTCGGCAGCCTCCAGTCGCAGGACCTCGGGGACTTCGAGATCGTGCTGGTCGACCACGCCTCCACCGACGGGACTCCCGCGTTGATGCGCGAGCTCGCCCGGCGCGACGACCGCATCCGCGTCTTGCGCTGCGGGGGAACCTTCGTCGAAGCCGCGAATCTCGCCTGGCGCGAGGCCTCGGGCGAGCTCGTCGCGCGCATGGACGCCGACGACGTCGCGATGCCTTCGCGGTTGCGAATCCAGCGGGATTTCTTGGCGGAGCAACCCGGGATCGCCGGCTGCGCCGCGAGGGTGCGCATCCGGAAGCGGACCGGAGCGGGACTGGAGGATCCCGACGACGGGTATCGCCGCTACGAGCGCTGGGTCAACGGGGTCGTTTCACCCGCGGAGATCGCCGCGGAGCGTTTCATCGACAGCCCCCTGCCGAACCCGACCGCGATGCTGAGGAGGGAAGTGCTCGAAGCGGCCGGAGGCTACGCCGACCCTCCCTGGGCCGAAGACTACGACCTCTGGCTGCGCCTCCTCGAGCAGGGGCATCGGCTCGGCAAGGTCCACGACGTGCTCCTCGACTGGCTCGACGGGCCGAACCGGGCGACCCGTTCGATCGAACGGTATTCCCTCGCCCGGTTCCAGGAAGCGAAAGCCCATTACCTCGCCCGGCATCCTCTCGTCCGCGAAAGAGGCGTCGTTGTCTGCGGCGCGGGTCCGACGGGAAAAGACATGGCGGGCCGGCTGAGGCTCCGTGAGGTCGTGGTCCACGCCTTTCTCGAGGTGAATGTGAGGCAGATCGGACAACGCATCGGAGGCGTGCCCGTGCTCGCGTCCGACCGGGTCCGGGACTTCGCGGGATCGGCCGTGATGCTGGCCGCGTCCGGCCGCGAACCGGGACGCGGGAAGATCCGCCAGCTCGTCACCCAAGCGGGATTTGTCGAAGGCGAGGACTTTTTCTGCGTCGCTTGAGGCTTCTTACCTTTTACCTTTCACTTTTTACCTTTTACTCTCCCCCATGCCCCGCCGCGCCCGGTTCCGCCCCTGCATCGACCTACACGAAGGCCGTGTGAAACAGATCGTCGGCGGCACCCTCGACTCGGCCACGGAGGCATTGAAAACGAACTTCGTCAGCGACCGGCCCGCCTCGTGGTTCGCGGCCCGCTATGCCGCGGACGGACTGAGCGGGGGGCACGTCATCCAGCTCGGGCCCGGGAACACCGGGGTGGCCCGCGACGCCCTCGCCGCGTATCCGGGTGGACTCCAGATCGGTGGCGGGATCACCGCGGAGAACGCGTCCGGATGGCTTGAGGCCGGTGCCTCCCATGTCATCGTCACCTCCCACCTCTTCGACGGGGAAGGCCGCTTCCAGCCGGAGCGCCTCGCCCGCCTCGTCGCCGAGGTGGGGCGCGATCGCCTCGTCATCGACCTCAGTTGCCGCCGCCGCGGCGACGACTGGATCGTCGCGATGAACCGATGGCAGACCCTCACCGATCTCCGCGTCGATGCCGCGACCCTCGACGCCCTCGCCGCCTCCTGCGACGAGTTCCTCGTTCACGCCGCCGACGTCGAGGGCCAATGCCGGGGCATCGATGGGGATCTGGTCGCTTTGCTGGGGCATTGGGGCGGAATTCCGGTCACCTATGCAGGCGGTGCCTCCTCGTTCGCCGATCTTGCCTTGGTCGACCGGTTGGGCGGAGGCCGGGTCGATCTCACGATCGGAAGCGCCCTCGACCTGTTCGGGGGGAGTGGCATCCGCTACGACGACTGCGTGGCGTGGAATCGCGCCGGCGGAACTTGCCCGTGACCCCTCTCGCTTCCCCGGTCGAGGTGGTGTCGCCGCTTAACTCCGCGGCCGAGATCGATCTCCGGGTGGCGATGCTCCGGCGCACGTCTTCCGCGCTCCAATCGATCGCGATGTCCTCGCGACGGATTTCACCGCGGTCCTGATGGACGAAGGTGAACCCGAGCGGCTTCCACAGCTTCGTCACCTCGGCCTCGATCTGATCGTAGGTGCGGCCCCGGAGAAGGTGGAGTTCGCGGGCGTCCGCTTCGGCGACACCGCCGAGAATGGCCTCGAGGTAGCGTCGGAAATGGAGACCGTCGGGGTGATCTCGGTTGACGAAATAGTCGATGAGGAGCAAGGCCTGGTTGTATTGCAGTTCGCCCGCACCGATCGACCTCGATTCGACGATCCGGTTCCACGCCCTGATGTCACGGTTCATGAAGTCGGCAAGGTGGACGACGCGCATCTTGCGCTCCTTCACGATGCGGTCGGCGAGGATGGCCTTGTTGATATGGTGCCTGACCGGTCCGTGGGTGTTTTCGAAATCATAGACTCCCGGTGCGAACTGGGTCGCGGCCATGTATTCGGCGAGCCCCTCGGGCACCCACGCAGGGACCCTGAGATAGATCGGACCCGCGGTCGACTGGTGGGTCACCTCGTGGGCGATGACGTCGTGTTTCTGCAGCTTTTCCGGCTTGTTGAATTCGAAGACGACGCGCTGCAGGTCCGGCTCGAGGAGGTGATCCGCGTAGATGTGCACGATCCCGGTGCGGCCGTCCCAGTAACCCGCACGGTTGGGATCCTTGCCGGCGGCCTCGCTGCCCTCGATGATGATCTTCCTCGGCTCGCCCGGATCATGCCCCCAGTTGACTGGCAGCGGCAGCGGCAGGGCTCCGAGAGCTCCATCCACGGCTTCGCAGATCATGGTGATCGATTCGAGCGCCTCGGGACCGACTCCGGCGTTGTTTGTGATTTCAAAGTGAGGACTGCGCCAACGGTTGGTCCCCGCAAGCCGGGAAAGGCAAACGGTGCCGTTGTCCCTCCACCCGTTCGGCCAAGAATGCGACTTCAGCGGGATGGGATTGCCGAGGACTCCGTTTTTTCCTTTCGACCGGATCCGGGAAAAAATTCGGGAACGGTCGCCCTCGGACAGCATCGAAAGTTCAATCTGTCCCACGCCGTTGGACTCCAGGACGCGGAACTGGGCGGAGTTCCCGTCGGGGGCGATCAAGGCGGCATCCACCCGGCTGCCGTCGGAAAAGGTCCAGGTTCCCGCGACCACGGGAGCGGTCGGAAGAGCAGGCGGCCGGCCGGCCTTCCACTCTTTCACAAGGCCCTTCGTTGTTTTGGCAAGGAGCGGGGTCGCCTCGGCGACGAAGGGAATTTTCCCGAGCCGGGAAGCGATCCCCGGAATAGCCCACCGGACCGCCATCTGGGAAGCGACGGAGACCATCACCGCGGCGGCCACCAACATGGCGATCCTAAGGAAGGATCTCATCCGATTCGGAACATGATTGATATTATATTTATGAAAAATATATTTTTACCATCTGGCTCCTTCCCGCGATCCAGTCAATTCCGGGTCTTGCCGAACTCCGTCGGTGGGAGCAGCATCGGAGAATGATTCGCACTCTTAGCCCCGAAGAAGACGAGGCCGCCCGGCGCGCCTACTGGACCGAGCAGATGGAACAAGGCTACGCCATGGTCGAGCAGCTCATCGCCTTTCCCGTGAACGAATGCGGCGAGGGATTCGCCTCGCTGCCCGACCTCGCCGCCGCCGCGGGAGTGGAAATGCTATTCTCCGAAAGCAAGATCGCCGGCGACCTCGACCGGGTCTTCTTCATGCGCGAAAGCCTCGCCCGCGAGGTCGTCGGGATCGGCCGCGACATGAACGCGCGCGGATGGATCCTCAAGATCGAGGACGGATTCCGCAGCCTCGAGATGCAGCGCCAGCTCGTGCGCCGTCCCTCCGTCTTCGACAACGTCCTGAAGAAGTGCCTCTGGGAGCTCGGTGGAGAGATTCCCTCGGCCGAGTTCGTCTTCCGCCGCGCCATCGTCCTCACCGCGAACCTGCCCAAGATCGGCACCCACATGTCCGGCTCGGCCATCGACATCTCCGTCTTCCGCCGCGACGGCGGGGGCGAGGTCTGGCGCGGCGTGCCCTATTTGGAAATGAGCGAGCGCACCCCGATGCGTTCGCCCTACATCACCGCGGAGGAGCTCGAAAACCGCCTCGCCATCACCGAGGTGATGGAGGCGCGCGGGTTCATGCACTTCCCCTTCGAGTTCTGGCACTTCAACAAGGGCGACGCCGGCGGGCACATCCTCACCGGCAATCCCGAACCCTGCCGCTACGGTCCGGTGAACTGGAATCCGGAGACGAACGAGGTCACCGCGGTGCCGGACCCGCTCACCCTGCTCAATCCCCTCGACGTGATCGAGCGCGAGATCGCCGCGGCGCTCGAGCGGGCGAAGAACGCGTGAACCGCGGCGTGACGGTCACTCGAAGAGGCTCATCAGCTCGCCCTCGGAGAGGTGCGCGTCGCCCGCCTCGGAGAGGAGCGACTCGGTGAGGGAGCGTTTCCGTTCTTGCAACGTCAGGATCTTCTCCTCGACGGTGTCGCGGGCGATGAGCCGGTAGCTCGTGACGACGCGTTCCTGCCCGATGCGGTGGGCGCGGTCGGTCGCCTGGGCCTCGACCGCGGGATTCCACCACGGATCGACGTGGATGACGGTGTCGGCCGCGGTGAGGTTGAGCCCGACCCCGCCGGCCTTCAGGCTGATGAGGAAGACGGGGGCGTCGCCCGTCTGGAACCGGTTCACCACGGCGGCGCGGTCCTTCGTCGAACCGTCGAGATAGCAGAAGGAAAGCCCCTTGCCCGCGAGTTCGCCCGCGAGGATCTGCAGCATGCCGACGAATTGGCTGAAGACGAGGACGCGGTGTCCGCCCGCGACGGCCTCGTCGAGGAGTTCGCCGAGGGCCTCGACCTTCGCCGAGACCTCCTCCTCCGGCAGGTCCTGCATCCCGAGGAGACGCAGGTCGCAGCAGGTCTGGCGGAGGCGCAGCAGGGCGGTGAGGGCGAGCATGCGTTTCTTTCCGCCCTCGGCCTCGAGGAGGGAGCGGCGGCTTTCCTGGAGGAGCTTGGTGTAGACCTCGCGCTGTTTCACGGTCAGCTCGCAGCGCACGACCTGGTCGATCTTCTCCGGCAGATCGCGCGCGACCTCGCCCTTGAGTCGGCGGAGGACGACGGGTCGCAGGCGCCGCGCGAGGCGCTCGCGCACCGCGGCGGGCGGATCGGACGAAGTGAGCGGCTTCACGAAGCGCTCCGCGAACCGTTCGCGGCTCCCGAGATAGCCCGGCAGGGCGAAGCGCAGGATGGACCAGAGATCCTCGGGCGAGTTCTCCACCGGGGTGCCGGTGAGGGCGAAGCGGAGGCGGCCGTGGAGACGGTGGGCCGCCTTGCTGACCTGGGCCTCGGGATTCTTGATGTGCTGGGCCTCATCGAGGATGACGACGTCGAACTCGCGCTCCGCCCAGAGCGCCTCGTCGCGGCGGAGGAGGGCGTAGCTCGTCACGTAGAGCGACGCGGTCGGGTGTTCGGTTAGGATTCTCGCGCGGTCGGGCCCCTCGACGGCGACGGCCTCGAGATGCGGCGTGAATTTCTCCGCCTCGGCGATCCAGTTGTGGACGAGCGACGACGGACACACGACGAGGGCGCGCCCCCCCGCGGTCGAGAGAAAGGCGAGGGTCTGGAGGGTCTTTCCCAGTCCCATGTCGTCGGCGAGGATGCCGCCGAGCCCGCGCGAGGCGAGGCCCTGCATCCAGGCGAGGCCTTCGCGCTGGTAGGGCCTCAGGATCGCGGCGAGCGACGGATCCGGTTCGCCGAAGACGGCACCCTCGCCGACGCGTTGCCAGGGCAGTTCGCCCTCGGCGCGGAGCCCGTGATCGGCCACGGTCTCGCGCAGGTAACCGGCCTGGACCCGGTCGACGCGGTAGGTGCCCGGCTGGACCTGCTGCGGATCGCAGTCGGAGAGGATCTCGCCGAGGTGACCGGCGAAGCGCGGGTCGAGCACGGCGATGCGGCCCTTCGCTCCCGGTTTGCCATGGCGTCCCGACTCGAGGAGCCGCTGGATCTCCTGCCGCGAGAACTGATCGCCCGAGGGCGTCCCGAATCCGACCTCGAGGGCGAACCAATCCTCGCCGCCCGGGCGGAATCGCATCGTCGGCACGATCGGCTCGACCTGGCCGAGGGCGTGTTCGAACCGCTCGCCCGGCCGCGTCTCCCAGCGTTGTTGGAAAGCGGGATAGCCGTGGGCGAGGAATTGCAGGATCGCTTCCTTGTCCTTCAGCACGAAACGCCCCCCGTCGCCGCGCCGCTCGAAGCCCGCGCCCTCCAGTTCCGCGATGGCGGCCCGCTCCGTTCCGGTGTCGGCGAGGACGAGGCGGTCCCCGTCCTCCCATACCGCGGGCCGGCCCGCGGCGGCGGGATGTTCCTTCGTTCCGTAGACGAAGACAAGGTCGGCGTCGAGATGGTTGAGGGATCCCTCGACTAACAAACGCACCACCGGCGCCGCGCGGGTCACCTCGAGGGCGCCGGGATCGAAATGTCTCCGCCACGTCGCGAGCGTTTCGGGAAAGACCTCCGCCCCGACCGTCGCACCCTTCGCGAGGAGCCCGGCCGCGCCCTCGAGCCCGTGGGCGACCGGCTGCACGGTGTCCTTCCCGTCGAAGACCCAGCTCCCCGCCGGCGTCACCAGTGGGACGAGGCCCTTCGCCCACTCCACGCGGAAGCGGAGGCCTCCGCTGCGTTTCAGGACGGGCCGGTAGGGGAGGTGTCCGATCCGCAGGGGGCCGTTCTTCCCGAGGGTGACGCCCGGATGGCCGGGGATCGCGGCGAAGAGACGCGAAAGGTCGTCGGGCGGCAGCATCAGCACGCCCGGCACCTCCGCGGGCGAGAGCTCCTGCAGCATGCGGAGGAGCACCGCGTCGCCGGCATCGAGGAAAAGGCGCGTCCCGGCCGGGAGGGCCTTCAGGAGGGTCCGTCCGCCCTCCCGCGCGACCTCGATCCCCACGGTGATGCGCCCTTTTTCCAAGGCGGCCGCCAGATTCGGGGCGATCACGAGATGCAGCGCGGCCGGGACCGCCGCGTCCTCCGCCTCTTCCGTGCCGGTGGGCCAAGCGGGATGCAGCGGTATTTTTGCCGAAGCCGGGGAAGGGGAGCTGCCCGGTGCGGAGGCACCCGGTGCGGAGGCACCCGGTGCGGAGCCGCGCGATTCCGCCTTCGGGGCGGAGGGTTCAAGGACTTCGAGGCCCGCGGCGAGGACATGGGCACAGATGATTCCGTCGCGCCGGGCGCGGAAGCAGGGGCAATGATTGACCACGTCGGTGCGCGAGCGGATCTCGGCACGGACCTTGAGCGTCTTCACCCCTTCGCGCACCTCGGCCTCGAGGATCCCGTCGCGATACGAGGCCGCGCCGACCCGGCCCGCCGCGTGGATCGCGCGTGCCTCCTTCATCTCCCTCCACCCACCGGTGTCGGAGAGGAATTGGCGGCTGAGTTCGACGGGCTGCGGCATGGGGTGGCAGTGTTACGGCGGAATCGGTGAAATTCAAACAAACCCCGGGGCACTCCGTCTTTTGGAGCGGATCCTGTGGGTGGCTTCGACAATTCCCGCAAAGGCCCCTGCGGTGAAGGGTTCCGGTTGCGGAGTCGGCGAAGTTTTGCTCAAATAGTTCCGATGTGTAACCGACCATCCTGCCTGTTGCTCGGAGTTGCCCTTGCGGGGTCTGTTCTTCTTCCCGGTTGCGGTGATTGGACCGAGCCGGTTTCGCTCAAGGTGAAGACAGCCCCCGAGGTCCCCGTGCCTATGCCCAAGGCCGTGAACAAACCCATCGTCCTCCCGGTCGACCGGACCTTGACTGATTCGCAGGGTCGTTCCATCACCGCCACGATTATCGGCCGCCAGTCGGATTCGATCACGATCGTGCGCCATAGTGACGGGAAGCGCTTTGACCTGCCGCTCGACCGCCTCAGTCCACCGGACCGCGAACAGGTCGCGAAACTGCCCTTGACCCCGGCTCCCGCCGAACCGGTCGGCCGCAATCCGGAACCGGGCGGGATCGTCAAGCTGCGGAAAGGTGCCTTGAAGGAATTGGATCGGGAGATCGAGGACATCTCGACCCAATTGAATCAGACCCCTTCCTCGATCAAGATGCGATCCCTGAACTCGGCCTTGGAGCGCCTCAAGGGCGAGCGGGCCAGACTGGAGGCCGAAATCGCCGAACTCGAGCGCAAGTGATCCCCGCCAAGCCGCGTTGACGGGTCCCGGTGCTGGGTTACAATCCCCGCGCCATGCTCGATATCCGCCAGCTCCGCGAAGACCCCGAAGGGATCAAGGCCCGCCTCCAGAACCGCAACGGGGAGGCTTGGCGTCTCGTCGACGAGGTCCTCGCCTGCGACGAACGCCGCCGCGCCGGCGAGACCGAGAAGCAAACCCTCCAGGGCGAGCGGAACCGCCTCTCCAAGGAGATCGGGGCGATGAAGAAGGAGGGCAAGGACAGCGCCGGGCTCGAGTCCACCGTCCGTGGCATCGGCGAGCGCATCAAGGCCATCGGTGAGGAAGCCGACGCGGCCGAGGCCGGCCAGACCAGCCTCCTCCTCCAGATTCCGAACCTGCCCCATCCGGCCTGTCCCGTCGGCAGCGACGAGACCGCCAATCCCGTCGTGCGCGAGTGGGGATCGAAGCCGGCCTTCGCCTTCGCGCCGAAAGACCACGTCGAGATCGGGACCCGGCTCGGGCTTTTCGACTTCGAGGTCGGCACCAAGATCAGCACCGGCGGCTTCGTCGTCTTCACCGGGCCCGGGGCGCGGCTCGAGCGGGCCCTCATCCAGTTCCTCCTCGACCTCCACACCGAGTTCCACGGCTACACCGAGGTCGCGCCGCCGCACATCATCAACCGCGACTGCATGTTCGGCACCGGACAGCTCCCGAAATTCGAGGAGGACATGTATGGCCTCGAGGAAGGCGCTTTCTTCCTCGCCCCCACCGCCGAGGTTCCGGTGACGAACCTCTACCGCGAGATGATCCTGAAGGAATCGGACCTGCCCCTCAAGGTCACCGCCTACACCCCCTGCTTCCGCCGCGAGGCCGGATCGGCGGGACGCGAAAGCCGCGGTCTCATCCGCATGCACCAGTTCGACAAAATCGAGCTCGTCAACATCGTCCATCCCGACCAGTCCTTCGCCCAGCTCGAGATCCTCACCGCCGAGGCCGAGGCCGTGCTCCAGCGGCTCGGGCTCCACTACCGCACCATCGAGCTCTGCACCGGCGACCTCGGCTTCAGCTCGTCGAAGACCTACGACATCGAGGTCTGGGCTCCCGGCCACGGCGCCTACCTCGAGGTCTCGAGCTGCTCGAATTTCGTCGATTACCAGGCCCGCCGCATGCGCCTCCGCTTCAAGGACGCCGACGGCAACAACCGCTTCTGCCACACCCTCAACGGATCCGGCACCGCCCTGCCCCGGCTCTACGTCGCCCTCCTCGAGACCTACCAGCAGGAGGACGGCAGTATAAAGGTGCCCGAGGCCCTCGTGCCTTACCTGAAGCGCGATCGCATCGGGTAAAGGTTGCGAGGGGAAGGGGCACTCGCCCTTTGACCCGTCCCGCCGCGGGTGCTAGGCTTGGCGCCTTTCGAACCCCGGCCCCTTCATGAGCGAATCCGACGGCTCCTCCCGCTACAAGGCGACCCTGAACCTCCCCGACACGGCCTTCCCGATGCGGGGAGACCTCGTCACGCGCGAACCCGATCGCCTCGCCCGCTGGGAAAAGGACGGCCTTTACCACCGCATCGTCGAGCGCCGCCGCGCCGCCGCCCTGCCGAAATTCATCCTCCACGACGGTCCGCCCTTCGCCAACGGCGACGTCCACATGGGCACGGCGCTGAACAAGGTGCTGAAGGACCTCGTCCTCAAGAGCAAGTCGATGGCCGGGCACGAGTGCCCCTACATCCCCGGATGGGACTGCCACGGGCTGCCGATCGAGTTCAAGGTGGTGAAGGAGACCCGCGGCCTCGAACCCGCCGAGATCCGCCGCCGCTCCGAGGCCTTCGCCCGCGAATACATCGACATCCAGCGCAATTCCTTCCGCCGCCTCGGCGTGCTGGGCGATTGGGAGAATCCGTATCTCACCCTCTCGCCCGAATACGAGGCCGACATCATCCGCGTCTTCGCGACGCTCGTGGAAAAAGGCCTCGTCTATCAAAGCCAGAAACCGGTGCAGTGGAGCTACGGCGCCCAGACCGCCCTCGCCGAGGCCGAGGTGGAATACAAGGACGTCAAGGATCCCGCCATCTTCGTGAAGTTCCCCCTCCTCACGGGAAAGTTTGCGGGAGAAAGCGCCATGGTCATCTGGACGACGACCCCATGGACCCTGCCGGCCAACCTCGGCATCGCGGTGCATCCGCTTTTCACCTACGTCCGCGGAACCTTCACCAACGCCGAACGGGGGGTGACGGAGAACTTCATCCTCGTCCGCGAACTCGTCGAGACCTTCGGTCAAAAGACCGGCTTCGTTCCCTCGGGCGAACTGTCCGAACTGAAGGGCGCGGAGCTCGAGGGCGCCGAAGCGCAGCATCCCTTCCTGCCGCGCACCTCGCGGCTCATCCTCGCCGAGTTCGTGACGACGGAGACCGGCACCGGCGCGGTCCACGTCGCCCCGGGCCACGGATCGGAGGACTACCTGGCCGGACAACAGAACGGACTCGGCCTCCTTTCCCCGGTCGATGACCTCGGCAAGTTCACCGCGGAAGTCGGCGTCGATTTTCTCGTCGGCCAGCACGTCCACGAGTCGAACGTGCCCATCATCAAGCTGCTCGCGGAAAAAGGCGCGCTCGTCGGCAAGGAGAACTACCTCCACAGCTACCCGCACTGCTGGCGCTCGAAGACGCCGGTGATCTTCCGCTCGGTGCCGCAGTTCTTCATCCGCATCGACGCCCTCCGCGGCACCGCGCTGAAGGAGATCGACCGCGTCCAGTGGCTGCCGCATTGGGGCCGCAACCGCATCTACGGAACGGTCGAGTCGCGTCCCGACTGGTGCATCTCGCGCCAGCGCACCTGGGGCGTGCCCCTGCCGGTCTTCTACGACGCGCAGACCTCCGAGCCCATCCTTGACGCGGGCTTGGCACGCCGCGTCGCCGATCTCACCGAGTCGGGCGGCACGAATCTCTGGTTTGAAAAGGACGACGCCTGGTGGGCGGAGCAACTCGGATTGCCGAAAGGCACGACCCGCTGCACCGACACCCTCGACGTCTGGATCGACTCGGGCTCCAGCCACGTCGCGGTGATGGACCGCCATCCCGAGCTGCACTGTCCCGCCGACCTCTACCTCGAGGCCACCGACCAGCACCGCGGCTGGTTCCAGAGCTCGCTCATGCTCAGTGTCGCGGTGCGCGACGCCGCGCCCTACAAGGCGGTGATGACGCACGGCTTTGTCGTCGATCAGGACAAGAAGAAGATCTCGAAGTCCGAAGCCGCGAAGTCGGGCAAGCCGGTCGATGCCGCCTACTTCTACAACAAATACGGCGCCGACATCCTCCGTCTCTGGGTCAGCAGCGTCGACTGGCAGAACGAGGTGCCCTTCGGCGAGGATCTCTTCAAGCAGACCGCGGAGCCCTACCGCCGCTTCCGCAACACCCTGCGCATCCTCCTCGCGAACCTGTATGACTTCGACGCATCGAAGGATGCCGTCGCCGACACGGAGTTCTCTCTCATCGACCGGTGGATCCTCGAACGGCTCCACGAGGTCGTCGTCGGGTGCCGCGAGGCCTATGCGTCCTACGAGTTCCGCAAGGTCTTCAACACCCTCAATCAATTCTGCACGGTCGATCTCAGCGCGCTCTACATCGACATCACGAAGGACCGCCTCTATTGCGACGCCGCCGCGTCCCCGCGCCGGCGCGCCACGCAGACGGCGATGCACCGGGTCTTCGAGGCCCTCGTGAAGCTGCTCGCGCCCGTCCTTTCCTTCACCGCCGACGAGGCTTGGGAATACGCGGGCAAAACGGAGTCCGTCCACCTCGAGCTCTTCCCCGAGCCCGAGGCCGCGTATGCCGGCACGGCCGCCTCGGACCCGATCGCCCAGCTCTCGCGCCTCCGCGACCTCGCCCAGGTCGCGATCGACGCGGCGGTGAAGGCCGACGAGTTCAAGAAGCGCGAATCTGCATCGGTGGTCTTCCACCTGCCCGCCGGGGATCCGGCCCGCGCCCTGCTTGAAGGGGCGCGCGCGGAGGCCCTCGAGTTCCTCATGATCTCGGACTTCGGCCTTGCCGACGGAGGAGAAGCGAAGGCCACCGTCTCCGCGACCTCCCACGCGGAGTGTCCGCGTTGCCGCCGCTCCCTCCCCCTCGTCGCGAGCGGGCTTTGCCAACGCTGCAACGACGTCGTCGCAGCCCTCGAACCGGTCGCCTCCTGACCCGATGATCCGCTATCTCCTCGTCCTCGCCCTGCCCCTCTTCGTCCTCGACCAATGGACGAAGTGGCTCATTCTGCAGCGTTTCCCGAAATACGGCGCGCCGGAGAATCTCATCGAAGTGATCCCCGGGCTCTTCAATCTCGTCCGCGTCCACAACACGGGCATGGCCTTCGGGGTGCTGAACGGATTCGAGCACGCGAACTGGATCTTCGGCGCGATCGGGGTCGCGGCCCTCACCGGCATCACCGTGCTCTGGAGAAAGGGCGCCTTTCCTGACAAAGTCTCCAAAACGGCGGCCGCCCTCCTCGTCAGCGGCATCCTCGGGAACTTCACCGACCGCCTCCTCCCGGGGCGCGGTTATGTCGTCGATTTCCTCGATTTCAAGCTCCCCTTTTACGACCTCATCGACAAGACCTCGGGCGGCCACTTCCCCTCCTTCAACGTCGCCGACTCCTGCATCTGCGTGGCGGCGGGATTGCTCATCGTCTCCGCCTTCCGCCAGCCCGCAGCGGCGCGGAAGGAAAACGCGACCGTCTGATCCGCCTGCCTCCGCATGAGCCGACGGGGACTCGTCATCGTCGCGGGACTCTTCGTCGCCGCCTTCGTCCTGATCGCGCTCGGGCAAAGGGGTTATCGCCGGATCGCGGCGATGCAGTCGATGGACGCGGCGGTGGAGGCGGTTCACCGAGAATTTCCCGCTGCGCAAGCGGTCTCCGGCGCGGAACTGGCCGCGATGCTCGCCGGTCCTGACAAACCCCTTCTCATCGATGTCCGCACGGCGGAAGAATTCGCCCTCAGCCACCTTCCCGGAGCGGTGCGATGCGACAACGCGGATGACGCGGTCGCCCTTTCGAAACGGACGGGTCGGGTCATTCTCTACGATTCCTCGGGTGCCCGGTCCGCGAAGCTCACGGAGATTCTCGCGCGCCGTGGCGTGCGGGAGGTGGCCTACCTCGTCGGGGGCATTTTCCAGTGGGCCAACGAAGAGCGCCCCCTGGTCGATGGAGACGAGAACGCGGCAACCAAGGTTCATCCCTACAACCGGTTCTGGGGCCGGCTCCTCAAGCCCGGGCTGCGAGGTCGGTGAACGAGGCGATTTCCCGGGTTCAGTAGTCCGCTCCGCGAAGACTCGCGACGACGCCGGAGAGCCACTTTTCCAACTGCGCCCCGAGTTCGGAGACCACCTCCGGATATTCCTTGGAAAGGTCTTCCTGCTCACGGGGGTCGTTCGCGAGGTTGTAAAGACTCCACCTCACCATCCCGCCATCGGTCGCGGAAACACGATGCAACTTCCAATCCCCCGAGATCCAGGCCGAGTGCCCCGAATACACCTCGGCCGGAAAACCCAGTTTGGGAATTTTCTCCACCCGGCGGGTGACGCGCTCGACCTTGTTGTCGCTCCAGTTCTCGATCGTTGGGAGGAGCTTGTCCATGACGCCCGCAGGATTGGTGAAATGCCCCGGGATCCCCGCGTTCCAGAATCCGAGTCCGGAAGGACGCACCTGCATCTCGCCGCGAATGAGGGGAACGAGGCTCATGCCATCGAGGACCCGGCCCGGAGCGGGGACTCCCGCGATCTCGAGCACGGTCGGGAAAATGTCCGAGGTGACGCACCGGACCGGAGAGACGACCGGCTGCGGGATCCCGGCGGGCCATTCGATGAAGGCGGGGACGCGGAGCCCTCCCTCGTAGAGGACATGCTTTCCGCCGCGGGCGTCGCCGACTTCGCCCACCGGCATGGCTCCGTTGTCGCTGCAGAACCAGACGAGGGTGTTGTCCCGGAGGTCCAGTTCGGCGAGGGCGGCGCGGATGCGGCCAAAGGCCCGGTCCAGGGCGGTGATTTCGCCGAGGTATTCGCGTTCCTTCCTCGACTCGCCGGGATAGAGCGCGGCGTCCTCGGCAAGGGCCTTGTGGGGAAAGTGCGGGGAACCGAACCAAACCGTGGCGAAGAAGGGAGCCTCGCCGGCGGCTCGTTCCCGAATCCATTGCAGGGCGAGATCGACGGTGACCGCATTGCCCTCGCCTTCGAGACGGACCGGCTTCCCTTGGTCGCTCATCTCGGGATTGAAATCGTAAAAGTTCTCCGCGCTGATCCAGCGTTCGAATCCATTCGCCCCGGGGCTGACGGGGCTGTCGGCGCGAACCTGGCCCAGATGCCACTTGCCGAAGTGACCGGTCGCATAACCGGCCCCGCGAAGCACCTCCGCGAGCGTGATTTCCTGGGGCCGGATGGGATGTCCCCAACTGAAAACCCCCATGCGGTTGGGATGGCGCCCCGTCAGAACGCTGGCGCGCGTGGGAGAACAAGAGGGGGCGGCCGCGTAAAAGCGGTCGAGCCGCAGTCCCGAGGCTGCCGCCGCATCGAGATTCGGGGTGCGGAGCACGGGATGGCCGTTGTAGCCGACATCGCCCCAGCCTTGGTCGTCGGACATCACGAGGAGGATGTTGGTTCGCTTCGCGGGCACACCTTTCTTCGAGCCCCTTCCCTTTTCCGCAGCGTCGGGAGACGAAAGGATGACGAAAACCGGCAAGCAGAGAATGGTGAAGAATCCGACCCGCATGGACACGATGGGAAAGGTTCCCGCGTTCGCCGGAACGGACGGGACCGTCAAAGCTTTGACAAATACACCGCCCGCGCAACCGAAAGATGCCGCCCGATTACCGCTTCCCTTTCAGACCATGACACAGCGGGGGACACCCGGTGATGGGCTTGGTCTTCATCTCCTGCGCCGAGGGCATGGCTTCGGCCCGACTGATCCCGTCAGGATCGACGGATCAGGGCGCGAGGCGATCGATCCGCCAGCCTCCGTCCTCGCGGCGGTATTCGAAGCGGTCGTGGATGCGGTCCTTCCCGCCCTGCCAGAACTCGAAGCGGACCGGCTCGACGCGGTAACCGCCCCAGAAGTCGGGGCAGGGAATCTCACCGTCGGCGAACTTCCGCTTCATCTCCTCGAGCTTCGCGAGGAGGAGGGTCTTCGAGGAGACGACGCGGCTCTGGTTGGAGACCCAGGCCCCGAGGCGGTGTCCGATCGGACGGGAAAGGAAATACTTCACTGTCTCGGTGCGGCTGACCGGCTCGGCGATCCCCTGGATCTTGACCTGGCGTTCCAGCGCGAGCCAGGGAAAGAGGATCGCCACGCGCGGGTTGGCGGCGATCTCGCGGGCCTTGCGGCTCTCGTAGTTGGTGAAGAACACGAAGCCGCGCTCGTCGTAGGCCTTCAGCAGGACGGTGCGTGAACTCGGCTGCCCCTCCGCGTCGACCGTGGAGAGGGTCATCGCGTTCGGCTCCACGACCTCCGGAGTCCCCGTGGCGTCGGCGAACCACGCGCGGAACTGGGCCACGGGATCGGGATCGAGCTGGTCGCGGGTGAGCGAGCCGCGCTCGTAGCTGCGGCGTTGCGCGGACGGGTCGGGGTGGAGATCGGACATGGGGCGTGAGGGACGGGCGCGGAAGAAGGAACCCTTCACCCGGAGTTACGTCTCCCGCAAGGGACGCGAGACTCCGACCTGAACGGGCATCTCACTCCGCTCCTTCCTCCGCCCCCGGCAATCCGTAGAGGACGAAAGGCGCCCATTTGACCGGTTCGGGAAACTGCTCCTTCGTCCGCAGCATCGCTTCGCGCAGGGCGGCGGCCTTGCCCGTTCCCGACTTCATCGCCCCGTAGTAATGGCCCATGAGGGCGGCGGTGGCCTCGTCGCTGACGGGCCAAAGGGACACCACCAGCGTGGGAACTCCGGCCGTAATGAAGCCGCGGGACAATCCCACGACCCCGTCGCCGGTGATCGCGCCGCGTCCGGTATCGCAGGCGCTCAGCACCGCGAGTTCCGCACGCAGCTTGAGGCGCGAGACTTCCTTCGCGGTGAGGAATCCATCCTCGCCGGGACTCGGCGCGAAGGCGAGGGCGGAGAGGAGCGACTGGTTGAAGGAACTCTCCGCCTCGAGCAGCCCGTGGGTCGCGAAGTGGAGGAAGCGCGCCTTGCCCATGCGTTCGACCACCGCCGCCTCCGTGGCCGCGTCCCCGATGAGCGGCGAGGCCCCGAGGATGCCCGCGAGATGTTTCGCCTCGGCCTCGGCTCCGGGCAGGGGCGAGAGCGCCTCCGCGGAACGGTCGGGCCGCGCCTGGTATCCCGGCATCGTCGGGTTCCCGACGAGGAGCACTTCCGAGTTCCCCGCCTCGGCGACGGTACGTCCCTGCTCCCGCGCGAGGCGGAGCAATTCGATCGAGGGCGTCACCGTGACGGTGTGTTGGTCGAGCAAGGTTTTGCCCGCCTCGCCGAAGGGCAGGGCCGCGAAGGGAACAAGGAACAACTCCCCCTGCGGGACGAAGGTCACGAGCGATCCCGGCTCCTTGGGGAAAAACTCGCGAACCGGATCGAGGAGCAGTCCCGAAAGCAGCGCGAGCGCGTCCTTTCCGCCTCCCTCCGCCGCGCCGGGTTCGCGGATCGCGGTGAGCGCGGCCCGGACGAGCTCCCCGAGCGGGGCGGCGAGGGGCACGGAGCGGAACTCCATCGTTCCATCAGGGCCGATCACCCAGAGATACAGTTGCGACGGGGGGCCGACGGTTTCACCAGGCCGGAAATGGCGGCGCGTGTCGTTCGCAAAGGGATGGACCGCGGAATAAACCACGAGAGTGCCTCCGCGTTCCTTCGCGATGTCGCGGATCTCCTCCGCAGTGAGCGACTTCACGACCCGTTGCTCCGGTCCGAGCCCGAGCTGCTCCCGCAAGAGGGCGGCCTGGGCGGCACCGCGGCCATTTTCCGCCGCGACCAGGGCTGCGACCGGATCGCCCCGGAGGATCCCGATCTGCTGCTGCTGCTCGTGGATTCCCGAACGGACCTCGGCCATGGAGAGGTTGACCTGATCCGCCGAAAACACCGCCGCCTTCTGTGCCTCGCGGGAGTTCGCCTCCCAGGCATCGGTGCCCGCGGCCGCCTCGCGCAGGGTCGCCTCGGCCTCGTCGAACAATCCCGCCTGGACCTGGAAAGCCGCAAGGGCGATGAAGTCGTTCGTCGCCCCGAGTTTCGCGAAGGACTCGCCCGCCGCCGTGTTCTTCAGCTTCGCCGCCACCGCCGCCTTTTGAGCCGCGATCACCGCCGCGTAGTCGGGCCGGCCGTCCTCCACGAGGGATCGTTTCAAGATCAGATTGGCGGCGAGTCCCCGGAGGATTCCGTTGTCAAAATCCGTCTTGGCGAAGGTAGCGGCCTCGTCGAGCGACATCTGCGCCTCCGCGAAGCGATTCAAGAGCAATTGGATCTCTGCGAGGGAGCGGAGGTCGAAGCCAAGGAAAAGCCGGTCGTTCGCGGCGCGGCGGAATTCGACCGCCTCCCGCGACAGCTTGAGCGACTCCTCCGGATCGCCCGCGGCCAGCAGGGCGGTGGCGAGGGAGCGGGAGCAATTCGCGGCCAGTTCCGGTTTGCCGATGCGCAGGGCGAGATCCCGGGCGCCGGTCAGGGCCGTGGCCGCGTTGTCGAAGATGCGGTTCGCGAGGCAGTGGTTGCCGTACTGGAAGAGCGCCCAGAACTCCGCCTCGGAATCGGGCGACTCGGCATGGTGCATCTGCCAGAGTTCGTAACTCGCGAGGACCGCGAGCTTCGGGTCTCCCTGCAGGCCGAGGTGCATCTCGAGCGCCTTGAGCAGCCCCTTCCGGTAGGCCGGCGCCGCGCCCGGAGCCTGCAGTTCGCCGATCATGAAGTCGGTCGCCTCCTGATCGTCGACCTGGCTGAGGATCTTCGAGGCGGTGAAGAAGGAAGTCATCGAATCGAGTCCGTGCTTGCGGCAGAGCACGAGCGAGCGCTGCACCCGGTCGAGCGCCTTCGGGAAGTCGCCCCGCTGGATGTATCCCTCGGCGCAGGCATTGAGCATCATTGAGAGCGACTCCGGATCGGTTTCGGCGGAGCCGGAACTCTCAAGGAGCGCGATCGCCTTCTCCATCTGCGCGGCGAGATCGGGTTCCTGCGCGCCCAACGGGGGAAACACGGAGAGGACCGACAGAAGGAGCAGGCAAGCGGCCGGGCGTGTCATCATGCCGGGTATCGTGCCCCGTTCATCGACAAAAACAAGTCCCTCCTCGCCCGCGGCCGCCCGAACCGGGTTTTCCTGACAAACGAAGGAACGGGATCACGGACGCGGTGTTTTCCTTCCCTCAGTGGCACCATACAGCCAACCGGACCTCGAGTTGCTCACTCCCATGAAAACGATCCTTCCCCTGCTCGCCCTCCTCGCCTTCGCCGGCTCGGCCGACGCCGCCCCGTCGCGCCCGAATCTCCTCTTCCTCCTCAGCGACGACCACAGCTATCCCTACCTCAGCACCTACGGCGATCCGAATGTGAAGACGCCGGTGCTCGACCAACTCGCGGCCGAGGGGATGAAGTTCCACCGCTTCTTCACCGGGGCCCCACAGTGCGTACCTTCCCGCGCCTGTTACATGACCGGCCGCTCCGCCGTCGCCGCGCGCATGACCCGATTCTCCGCGCCGTTGCCGAAGGACGAGATCACCCTGCCCGAACTGCTCCGGGAAAAGGGCGGCTACCACACCGGCATCTGCGGAAGGAGCTTCCACCTCGACGGAGCCACCAAGATCGGTGCCGCCGCCGCGCGCGTCTTCGAGGAGCACGCCCTGAAGACCTTCGCCGACCGCGTCGATTTCCTGAACACCTGCCCTGATCCCGAGGTCGCCGGACAGGTCGCGAAGTTTCTCGACGAGCGTCCGGAGGACAAACCCTTCTTCCTCTGGGCGAATTTCAGCGATCCCCACCATGCGTGGAACGCCCCCGCCGAATTCCGACCCGATCCCGCGAGCCTGAAGCTGCCCGCCCACTGGCCCGACCTGCCCGGGATGCGCGAGCAGCTCGCCGACTACTTCGCCGAGATCAACCGCGTCGACCGCACCGTCGGCGCGGTCCTGGCCGAACTCGAAAAACGCGGCCTGAAGGACAACACCCTCGTCGTCTTCGCCGGCGACAACGGCGCCGCCCTGCCCCACGGCAAGGGTTCGCTCTACGATCCCGGATCGAACGTGCCTTTTCTCGTGCGTTGGCCCGGCGTGGTCAAGCCCGGCGGCGAATCGCAGGTCCTCGTCAGCGGCGAAGACTTCGCGCCCACCCTGCTCGAGGCCGCCGGACTTGAACCTGGTCCGAAGATGAGCGGGATCAGCATCGTTCCCCTGCTCAAGGGCGAGGCCTTCACTGCGCGGAAACATCTCTTCGTCGAGCGCGGCCCCCATGGCTCGGCTCCCGTGACCACGAACATGACCAACGCCGGTTACGACCTCGGCCGCGCCGTGCGGAGTGATCGCTACAAGCTGATCTACAACTGCACCCCCTGGATCCCCTACTCGCCCGTCGATTCCGCCGGAGGCGCGGGCTGGACCCAGATCCAGGCGGCCCATGCTGCGGGCAAACTCGCTCCCGGAGTGAGCGCGACCTATTTCACGACGCCACGGCCCGTCTACGAGTTGTATGATCTCGAGTCCGATCCGTCCGAATTGAGCAATCTCAGCGGCAAAGCCGAGTTCGCGAAAGTGGAAAAGGAACTGCGCGAAGTTCTCGCCGAAAAGATGATCCTCGACTGGGATTACCTGCCCCTGCCCGATCTGATGGAGGGTGGACAAAAGGGCGGCCAAAAGAGTGGGAAGGGGAAGGGAAAAGGGAAGGGTTGATGTGTGAGCCTGTAGCCGGCATCCGTGAGGCCGGGTTTTGACAGCCGCGTCATTCCCCTGTACAAGCCATTGCGACCGGGCCCGGTTTCGGGCTCAATAGGGAAAGTCCCATGCATCCGGTTTCCCTCTCCCGCGCCTTCGCCCTGCTCTCCCTCTCCGGCCTCACCCTCAACGCCGCCGAGCCGCCCTTGCCAGCCAAGGTCGAATTCAACCGAGACATTCGCCCGATCCTCTCGGACAACTGCTTCTACTGCCACGGCAACGACCCGAACCACCGCGAGGGAAAGCTGCGTCTCGATCTCCGCGACGAGGCCCTCGCGAAGGAGGCCTTCATTCCCGGGAAACCGAAGGAAAGCGAACTCGTCTTCCGCATCCTCAGCGACGACGAGGATGAACTGATGCCGCCGCCGGACTCGCACAAGAAGCTGACGCAGCGCCAGAAGGACCTCCTCGCAAAATGGATCGAGCAGGGCGCCGAATACCAGCAGCACTGGTCCTACGAAAAACCGGTCAAGGCGGAGGTGCCGGCGGGGGCCAACGGCGTCGATCACCTCGTGCGGCAGCGACTCTCTTCGATCGGGCTGAAGCCCTCGCCGGAGGCCGACAAGCGCACCCTCATCCGCCGCCTCTACGCCGACCTCATCGGACTGCCGCCAAAGCCGGAGGACGTCGCCGCCTTCGTCGCGGACTCCTCGCCCGACGCCTACGCGAAGCTGGTTGAGAAGCTCCTGACCAATCCCCGTTACGGCGAACGCATGGCGATCGGCTGGCTCGACGTGGTCCGCTTCGCCGACACGATCGGTTATCACAGCGACAACCCGCGCAATGTCTGGCCCTACCGCGACTGGGTCATCGCCTCCTTCAATGCCAACAAACCCTTCGACCGTTTCACGATCGAGCAGCTCGCCGGTGACCTCCTTCCCGATGCGACGCAGGAGACGCGCGTGGGATCGGCCTTCAACCGTCTTTTGTTGAGCACCGAAGAGGGTGGAGCCCAGGCCAAGGACTACGAGCAGCGCATGTTGACCGACCGCGTCCGCGCCGTCGGGGCCGCCTGGATGGGCCAGACCACGGGCTGCGCGCAATGTCACGACCACAAGTTCGATCCCTTCTCGATGCGCGACTTCTACGCCCTCGGCGCCTTCTTCGCCGACATCAAGGAGCCCATCCTCGGACGCCGCGAGGACGGCATGATGGTCCTCGACGAGGCTGGACGAAAGACCCTGGAACGACTCACCGCGAAGGTCGCCTCCTTGAAGGCCGATTTCACCAAACCCCGTCCCGAACTCGCCGCGGGACAGGCCGCCTGGGAAAAGTCGGCCCTCGATGCCATTTCCAAAGAAGCCTCCTGGCAGACGGTGAAGGCGCTCAAGGCGGTCCCGGCCAAACGCAATGTCACCCTCAAGGCCGATCCCGATGGCACGGTGCGCGGCACGATCGATCCGACCCGCACCGCGCGGAAACAGAACGACGGCACCGAGACCTACACCCTCACCACAAAGATCCCCGCAAAGGGCATCACCGGATTCCGCCTCACCGCGGTGAAGGACAAGTCGCCCGGCGTCGGTCTCGCTTCGAACGGCAATTTCGTCCTCACCGAGATCACCGTCACCGCCGGAAAGGATCGCAAGCTCGCCCTCGCCAAGGCGGCCGCGACCTTTGAACAGAATGGTTTCCCCGCGTCCGGCGCGATCGACGGAAAAGCGGACGGCAAGGACAACGGATGGGCCGTCCTCGGCGGGACCGGAGCCGATCAGGCGCTGCACCTCGCCCTCGCCGAGCCCTTCGACGGGACGACGGAGGATCTCACCTTCACCCTGGCCTTCGCCTGGGGCGAGAACCACGAGATTGCGAACCTGCGCCTCGCCCACACCACCGCCGCCGATCCGGCGAGCGCTCCCGGGGCCGCCCTGCCTTCCCCGGAGATCACCGCGATCCTGAAAACCGACGCGGCGCAGCGCAAGCCCGACCAAAACGCCAAACTCGCCGAGGCCTACCGCCAGATCGCGCACGAACTCGAGTCGCTCCGCGCCGAACTCGCCACCGCCGAGAAGGCGAAGACCGATTTCGAGGCGACCGCGCCGAAGTGCATCGTCTCCGTCAGCGACACGAACCATCGTATCGTCCGCATCCTTCCCCGCGGCAACTGGATGGACGAGAGCGGCGAGATCGTGAAGGCGGCCCTGCCGCATTACCTCCCCGCACCCGATCTCGGCGGACGCGTCCCCAACCGCCTCGACCTCGGGCAGTGGCTCGTCTCACGCGAGAATCCCCTCACCGCGCGCACCGTGATGAACCGGATGTGGAAACACTTCTTTGGAACCGGATTGAGCAAGGTCCTCGACGACCTCGGTGCCCAGGGCGAGCCGCCCGTGAATCCCGCCCTCCTCGATTGGCTCGCCTGCGAGTTCATGGACCGTGGCTGGGACTACCGTCAGATGGTGCGGACGATCGTGATGAGCGAGACCTACCGCCAGACCTCGGTCGCCTCGCCTGAACTCGTCGCGGCCGATCCCTACAACCGCGAAAATGCGCGCCAGAGCCCCTTCCGCCACGACGCCGAGCTCATCCGCGACCACGCCCTCGCCGTCTCCGGATTGCTCGCGACGAAGATCGGCGGCCCGAGCGTGAAGCCCTACCAGCCGGAAGGCTATTGGGAGAACCTCAACTTCCCCGCGCGCACCTATCAGAACGACACGGGCGATTCCCAATACCGGCGCGGGCTCTACACCTGGTGGCAGCGCAGCTTCCTCCATCCCAGCATGGTCGCCTTCGACGCGCCCAGCCGCGAGGAATGCACCGCCGAGCGCAACCGCTCCAACATCCCCCAGCAGGCCCTCGTCCTCCTCAACGATCCCACCTACGTCGAAGCCGCCCGCGCCTTCGCGGCACGGATCTTGACGGAATGTCAGGGTGACGCGCCGACCCGCCTCCGCTGGGCCTGGCAGGCCGCCCTCCAGCGCGATCCCGATGCCGAGGAGGCGAAGCTCGTCGGCGAACTCGTCACCAAACACCTCGCCGAATACCGGGCCGATCCCGCGGCGGCGGGCGAGCTGCTGAAGGTCGGATTGGCCCCGCTGCCGGAGAAGTTCGACCCGGCCCAACTCGCCGCATGGACCCACGTCGCGCGGGTGTTGCTGAATCTGCACGAGAGCGTGACGCGGGGGTGAGGGTGGGAAATGACGAATGACGAATGACGAATGACGAAGATGATTTTGAAGATTTGGAGATGGCGCTCCCTGATGATGACTTCTGGGTGCCGCTGATTCCGGACGATCAGGTGGTGTTCCGTGAGGACACGGTCGCTTATGCATCGGGAGGAAGAAAATACGATCTGGAGGAGCGGACCGCGCGATATGGGGAAGCGATCATTCGATTTCTGAAGAAGATTCCACAAGGTCCCATAACCAATCGCCTCATCGATCAATTGGTCGGCGCGGCGACGAGCGTCGGTGCAAATTATTGCGAGGCGGACGATGCCGTTTCGAAGCGTGATTTCCGGAACAAAATCGGCACCTGCCGGAAGGAATCACGCGAGAGCAAGTTTTTCCTCAGAATGATGGCAACAGCGGTTCCAGAACAACGTGCCGAAGCCAGGGAGTTGTGGCGTGAGGCGCACGAGTTGAATTTGATTTTTGCGACGATCTTCCGGAACACCGTGGTGGAATGACGAATGACGAATGACGAATGACGAATGACGAATGACGAATGACGAATGACGAATGACGAATGAACGCGAAGCCTTCTGAAAGCAAATCCACGGAAATTCGGAATTCGTCATTCGGAATTCGTCATTCCCTCCCCCGAAGAACCTTCCTCGGCTGGTCCGCGCAGGGACTCGGTTCGGTCGCGCTGGCCTCGCTCATTGCTCCCTCTTTGACCCGGGCCGCCTCACGCGGCGTCCTCGGCCACCCGCCCCTGCCGCAGCGCGCCAAGCGCGTCATCTGGCTGACGATGGCGGGAGGCCCCTCGCAGCTCGAGCTCTTCGATCACAAGCCGAAGCTCGTGGAGATGGATGGCAGACCGATACCGGATTCGTTCACGAAGGGCCAGCAGCTCGCCCAGTTGCAGGGGCAGCGGTTGGTTTGTCAGGGTCCCCAGTTCAAGTTCAGGCGCTTCGGAAAGAACGGCACCGAGCTCTCCGAGCTGCTCCCCCACCTCGGGTCGATCGCCGATGAAATCTGTATCGTGAAGTCGATGACGACCGACGCGATCAACCACGATCCGGCCCACATGTTCATGAACACGGGCTCTCAGATCGCTGGGCGGCCCTCGATGGGGGCCTGGGTCACCTACGGCCTCGGCTCCGAGGCGGAGGATCTTCCGGGCTTCGTCGTGCTGATGTCGACAGGCAAGGGTCGCTCGCCCCAGCCGGTCGCGGCGCGGCAATGGAGCAGCGGCTTCCTTCCTTCGAAATACCAGGGCGTGCAGCTCCGCGCCAAGGGCGATCCGGTGTTGTATCTGAACAACCCTCCCGGCGTCACCCTCGAGCGTCAGGGCGCCGACGTCACCGCGATCAACGTGCTGAACCGACGTCACGAATCGCTCGTCGGGGATCCCGAGATCGCCGCCCGGATCGCCCAATACGAGATGGCCTTCCGCATGCAGGCGAGCGTGCCCGACCTCGTCGACGTGTCCGGGGAGAGCGCCGCAACCCTCGGCCGCTACGGCTGCCAACCCGGCGACGGCACCTTTGCCTCGAACTGCCTCCTCGCGCGACGCCTCGCCGAGCGCGGGGTGCGCTTCATCCAGCTCTACCACCGCGACTGGGACCACCACAGTCTCCTCCGCGAGGAACTGCCCCTTCGTGCCGCCGAGGTCGATCGCGCCTGCATGGCCCTCGTCACGGATCTGAAAGAGCGCGGCCTCCTCGACGACACCCTCGTGGTCTGGGCCGGGGAATTCGGGCGCACCCCGATGAAGCAGGGCAACAAGGGGTCGGTGGGCCGCGATCACCACAACAAGGCCATGTCGATCTGGCTTTCCGGGGCGGGAGTGAAACCCGGCTTTGTCCTCGGAGCCACCGACGAACTCGGCTACGCCGCCGTCGATCAGGTCGTGACCGTGCATGATCTCCACGCGACGATGCTGGAGAGACTTGGGATCCGGCACGATGCTTTCAGCGTGAAGTTCCAGGGGCTCGACGCGAGGCTCAGCGGAGTGGAGGGGGCGAAGGTCATCGCGGAAATTTTGGGGTGACCAGGTTCGTCCCGCATTTTCCGTTCCCGCCTTGCCGCCGCCGGGCGCGTGGATCCGTCCGCTCGAGCCGTCCCGAAAGGATCAGCAAAACGATGGACGCCGACCGGAATTCGAAATCGGGAGGGGAGGATCGAAGCGATGGCGTCCGACGGAAACGTTCACCGCGCGGTTGCGGCTCGCACGCGCGCCGCTTCTTCCGGATGCAGCCTCGAGAGCGGCACCCCGTGGAAGACCGCGCCGTCGATACGCTCCAATGTGATTGTGTCGGAGGCACCGTCGCTTGCGGTGATGCGTCCCTCGAGCGTCCTGCCGTCGGAGCTCCTCCAGGTTCGGACTCCGGTGGGAATCCGAAACGCGCCGGCCTCTTCTGCAGCGCCCGTTGCCGCCGTGACGGCGGGCGAGGGCACGGGAGGAACGGATGCGGTCACCGGGGCCGCGGCCGGTCGTGGTCCGGGTTTGGTGTTTACCCGGAGGCCCCCTTTTTCCGCGGGATTCGGGGATTCCGTGGACTTTCGCGAGCCCGTCGTTCCGCGGTCCTTCGGGGAGGAAGGCCGATACTCCGGGACGGAGGAGGTGATGCCTGAGAAATGTGCAAAAAGGCTCAGGGCGAGGGCCGAGATCAGGACGAGCAACAGGCAGCCGCGGCAGCCACCACGTCTCCCGCCACTGCCGGCCTCGGCCCGACCGTGGTCGAACTCATGCCGCAGAAGCCCGCTTCCGAACGAGCTCCGGACACGACGGTCGGCACCGACTCCGAAGCGGAAGAGTTTTGGGATCCCGACGCTCCAACCGATGCCCCTCCGACTGAGGTTGATGCGGAATCCCTTGCCCAGGGTGAAGCTTTTTCTCGGTCGCCAGGCCATCGGGAGGGGCGTTGGATCAGGTGTTCATCATTCCGGAGACGGATCTCGGTTCATCCGAACTTTTTTACGACCCGGCCGGGTTGAAGGATCGTGCGGAATGCGCTCATGCGATCACATCGCGAACGACATGCCCGTGCACGTCGGTGAGGCGGAAATACCTTCCCTGAAAGCGGTAGGTGAGGCGCTCGTGGTCGATTCCCAGCAAATGCAGGATCGTGGCCTGGAGGTCGTGGACGTGGACAGGCTTCTCGACCGCATTGAAGCCGAGGTCGTCCGAGGCACCGTGGGTCATGCCGGGCTTGACGCCGCCGCCCGCCATCCAGATCGTGAACGCGTAGGGATGGTGGTCGCGACCCCACCGTTCGCGGTTCGCGAGGTCGCCCTGGATGAACGGGGTGCGGCCGAATTCCCCTCCCCAAATCACGAGAGTGTCGTCGAGGAGACCGCGCATTTTCAGGTCCAGAACGAGAGCGGCGCTGGGCTGGTCGGTGTCGCGGCACTGGGTGTAGAGCTCAGTGGTGAGGCTGTTGTGCTGGTCCCAGCCCGCATGCATGCACTGGATGAAGTTGACGCCGCGCTCGGCGAGGCGGCGGGCCATGAGGCAATTGTAGGCGAAGGTGCCGGGCTCGCGCACCTGCGGGCCATACATCGCGAGGACGGACTCGGGTTCGTCGGAAAAATCGGTCAACTCGGGCACGCTCGTCTGCATGCGGTGGGCCATTTCGTATTGGGCGATGCGGGTTTCGATCTCGGGATCGCCCGCGGCGCTGAATTTCATCGCGTTCAATTCGGCGAGATCGTCGAGGAGGCCGCGGCGCAGTGCGGACGGGATGCCGTCGGGATTGTTCAGGTAGAGCACCGGATCGCGGCTGCCACGGAACTTCGCCCCTTGGAAACGCGTCGGCAAAAAACCCGATCCCCAGTAGAAGTCGTAGAAGATCTGGCCGCAACTCGTGCCCTTGCTCACCGAGGTCATCACGACAAAGCCGGGCAGGTCCTCCGAGGAGACGCCGAGTCCGTAATTGAGCCACGCTCCCATTGTCGGACGACCCGGGATCTGCGCTCCGCTGAGAAGGAAGGAAATGGCGGGGGCGTGGTTGATCGCGTCGGTGTGGAGGCTCTTCACGAAGCAGAGCTCATCGGCGATCTTCGCGGTGTGGGGCATGAAGGCGCTGATCCAGGCGCCCGATTGGCCGTGTTGCCGGAAGGGCTCGACCGGCTGCAGCATCAGCTTGCCGCCGGGGTCGCCCGTCATCGTGCTGAAGCGTTTTCCGCCGAGGTAACCGTCGGGCACCGGTTTCCCGTGGACCTCGCGGAGGCGCGGCTTGTAATCGAAGAGATCGACGTGGGTGGGGCCGCCGTTCTGGAAAAGGTAGATGACCCGTTTTGCTTTGGGGGGTTGGTTAGGAAACCCCGCCGGGCCCCGCGGATCCGATTCCGCCGCGAGCAGTCCCTCTTTCGAAAGCAGCGAAGCGAGGGCTGCGGTCCCGATCCCCGTGGCGGTGCGGCCGAAAAACTGCCGACGGTTGATCCCGAGCTGATGCTCGCGAAGCGGAGCTGGTGCACCCGGATCAAGGAGGCAAAAAGGGCGGGTGGCGGGATGGGGAGACATCGGAAGGTGCCGTGGAATCGGCGAGCGGAAAGATGACACGTTTCCGGGGCGGAGGGAAGGGACGGGAGAGCGCCGGAATCCGGTTTCGATCACCGCGTCGCGATACGTCGGAAAGTTGCCCAAAGCCGGGTGACTCCTGCTCCGGTCCGGCACGGGCAAGGTTGATGCAATCAGTCGGTCCGGGGCTCAACCCGATACCGCGTCGATTCTTCGAAGGCATGGGCGCAGGCCAGCAGCCTCGCCTCCTCACCGGGACGGGCGATGAGGGTGACGCCGTTGGGGACACCCGTCTCATCGAGTCCTAGCGGCACGGTGATGGCGGGATAACCCGCGGTGGCATAGAGCATGGAGTGCTGGTTCGCGAGGCTGACCAACAAATCGACCTCGTTCTCAGCGAAAGTCCGCAAGAGGATCGCGGCCATTCCCTCGCGCACGTGGAGGGCGGCCTCCCCGTAGAGCGGTTCCATTCCCTCCTCCGTCAAGCCCGCGTCGTCGCGGATCGCTCCGAGGACGCGGACGGAGAGATCGACCATGTTTTGTCCGCGTGGGATGCGGCGCTCCGGATCGGCCTCATTGTAGGCCTGCAAGTCGGACACGCTTTTCACGGGAGCCCCGGCCGCGGCGAGGTAGGGAAGGGTGTCGCAGGAAAGGCCGAGGAAGATCACGGGAAGAAGCTCGGGTTTGTCCGCGAAGGTCTCGTCGAGGTCCTTGGTTTTCGCGCCAGCGCGGGCGAGGCCTTCGTCGATGCGGTTCAGCCAGAAGGCTGCGTTCGTTTCTTCGTCGAGGATGGCCTTGCGGAGGACGCCGACCGCGATCCCCTCGAGGGCCTTCGGATCGAGAGAAGCGGCGTAGTCGGTCTCCGTCTCATCGATCGCGCCGAGGAGGATCGCCGCATCGGTGACGGAGCGGGCGATTGGTCCGGCGGAATCCTGGAAGCGGATCAGCGGCACGATGCCCTCTCCGCTGACGAGGCCGTGGCTGGGCTTCATCGCGACAACCCCGTTGCTCGCACCGGGTGAAATGAGCGATCCCGAAGTCTCCGTGCCGACACTCAGCATGGCGAGACGCGCACTTGTGGCGATGGCCGAGCCGCTGCTCGATCCGGAGACGGGGAGGTCGACGCGATAAGGATTCACGCCGAGTCCGCTGATCGCGTTGAAGCCGGGAGGTTCGGTCGTGAGCGCCCCGGCGAGTTCGGATAGGCTCGCCTTGCCGAGGATCACGGCACCGGCCTCGCGGAGGTGTTGCACGACCTTCGCATCGGCCGGGGCAATGTGTTCGAGGAGGATTTCGGCTCCGGCGGTGGTGTGCATGGGTGCGGCGGTGGCGAGGTTGTCCTTGATGCTGACGGGGATGCCATGGAGCGGGCCTTTTGTTTCGCCTGCGGCGCGGAGCCGGTCGGCCTCTTGGGCTTCATCGAGCGCGTGGGGATTGAGCTCGAGGTAGCTGCGAAGGGTTTCGTCGTGACGGCGAATGCGGTCGAGGAACCAGAGAGTGAGTTCCTCGGAGCTGAGCTCGCCCGCCGCGAAAGCCTCCTGAACCTCGGGAATGGTCGCCGAGGCCACGAGGTGTTCGATCCTTGTGAGGCGGTGTCGGCCGATCCGGTCGAGCGATTCGGTAAAGGGCGAAAAATCGAGCTCGCGGAGCCGCGGGTGATTCGGCGAAGCCGCGACCGGTAACGGGGCGGAACGCTCGCATCCGGCAAGAAGACAGGCGAGGAAGAGAAGAAGCACGAACGGTTGCCTGAATCCGTGGTTCACGGCAGGTTCCCCGCCCTCCGGAAAAGCCCCCCTCTGAAGCGTGACACAATCCGGAGTCACCGCGCCTCTATCAATACAACTAAAAAAACCCAACATTTGATGATGCGGCGCGAGGGGAAGTCTTGGTCCGTCAGCACAACGAGCGGGGCTTTCGGCTTTCTTGCACAATAGGCTTCAAAACACAGTCATCCCATAGGTTCGCGCTGACGCAAGCCCGGGCCTGATCTGGTGGTGGTTCGGAGTGGTTTTTCCGGGAGGGGCGATTGCGAGTTTTTCCCGAGCGGGCTCGTAAGCGAGTGTTGGCGGGCCGATGCTGTCCCATGAGGCTACCGTCGCGACGGTTCAAAACCCGGCAACCACGGGTCGTGGAGCGCTCCGACCACCCGCATTCGCCCGGATGCTGTCCCATAGGATTTGAGCAGGGCGAGCAGGGCGATCGCTCGCAGAGGGCCGAACGCGCCACCGCGAAGAGGCGCGTGAATCTGTGCCCCCACCCCGATCGGTGTGCCAGATAGCGCAGCAGCACGTAGACCAGCAGTGCTGCGTAGACCTGCCAGCGCACTGCGTTGGCGCTGTCCCCGAGGAAGCTGGAGAGCTTCAGGCTCTGCTTGACCGGCTTGAAGAACACCTCGATGTCCCACCGCCGCCGATAGAGGTCGCACAACGCCAACCGGCTCCCAGGCGAAGGAATGGCCAAAGGATCGCCGTGGAAGTGAAAATTGGCCCGAAATTGGCCCGAATCGCGTTTTTCACCCTCCGGAAGACTCGCTCACTCTCTTCCGTAACCTCCTCATTTTGAGGAAGGTGCCTCGGCCTGGACTCGAACCAGGGACCAATTGATTAAGAGTCAACTGCTCTACCAACTGAGCTACCGGGGCGTAAACTCGAAGAGTGGGAAGGTGGCAGGAAGTTCCGCTCCTGTCAATGCGGGTTTTGTCGGGGTTGGTCTTGGCGCAATCCGCTTGCCTCCCGCCCGGATCGGCCCGACTTCCTTGGCATGAGCGAACACCATGCGACCCTTACGTGGGCTCGGAACGGAGCCGACTTCGGCTACAAGGAATACTCCCGCACTCACCTCTGGACCTTTCCCCGCAGCGGTCAGACCGTGAAAGCCGCCGCGGCCCCGGCCTTTCTCGGAGCGGAGGATTGTGTCGATCCGGAGGAAGCCTACGTCGCGGCCCTTTCGAGTTGTCACCTGCTGACCTTTCTCGCGATCGCCTCGCGGAGCGGTTTGGTCGTCGACCGCTACGTGGACCACCCCGTCGGATTTCTCGAGAAGGGGGACCATGGAAAACCCTGGCTCTCGCGAATCGAGCTGCGCCCGGAGATTACCTTTTCCGGAGAGAAACAACCCTCGCCGGAGGACCTCGCGTCGCTCCATGACAAGGCCCATCACGAGTGTTTCCTCGCGAACTCGGTCCGGACCGAGGTGACGATTTTATGAGAAAAAAATGACACAATCGCGTCAACGGATCGCTTTCGATTGACGGGTTGTCCGATTTTCTGGCTTGATGCGGTGCGAAATCCGCTGACTCGATCCGCCAGATGTCCCGCTTTCTCCCACGCCTCGCCGCCCTGTGCCTCTTGGCCGGAGCGGGAGTCGTTGGCCAGGAAGCGGTTCCCCCGAAAACGCCGCCGCCCGCGCCTTCCGCGGCACCTGCGGTCGAGACGGAAGGGCCCGATCAGCTCCTCGAACGGGGCCGCGCCGCCTTCGCCGCGAACGATTTCGCCACGGCCGAGACCGCGTTGGAGCGGTTCATCACCGACTACGGACCCGCCCCGGAGGCGAAGGAAGCGGTGCGCCTGCATCGTCCCCTCGTGGCGATCTGCAAGGTGGGCCTGAAGAAGTATCCCGAGGCGATCCGGTGGATCGACGAATCGCTTCCCGATCCCAAAATCGACCGGGCGGTCGCCGATGAGCTCCGCTTCTGGCGCGGTATCTGCCTGATGACCTCGGGCGGGCTCGTCGAGGCGCAGCGGGCCTTCGGCGAATATTGGTCGGACGAATCCCACAATCCCTTCAAGCGCTACGAGGCCCTCCTCCTTTTCGCGAACCTCTACCTGATGCAGGATTTTCCGGCGGAGGCGGCGGACTTCCTTGAATCGCAACTGCCCCAGGTGCGCGAGGCCTCGCCCGAGGCCGCGAGCCGGGCCGTCGTCCTCGAGCTGCACTGCCGCCTCGTCGCCGGCCAGCACGACGAGGCCCTCGCCGTGATCCGCCGCGAGCACGCGAGCCTCGGGAAGATGACCCAGGTCATCACCTTCCAGACCCTCGCCCTGCAACTGGGCTCGACCTTCCTCGAGGAGAAGCGTTACCACGACGCCATCACCTGCCTGCAGCGAATCTGGCCGGGGAAAAGACTCCTCGACTATCAAAACCAAAAAATCAGGGAGATCGGGGAGCGCATCGCCCTGCTCGAGGCCCGGCCGAACACCCAGGGCACTGTCTTCCAGCTCCGCTCCATCCTCGGACGCGTCGAGCGGGAGCTGGAGAACTTCGCGAAGGTCGAGCATTTCGACTCGGCCCTGCGGCTCCGCCTCGCGATGGCCTACCAGGGGCTGGGACGCTACCGCGAATCGGCCCTGATCCTCGGGGAAATGCTCGCGACGATGCCGCCCGATCCCGTCGTCGAGAGCGCGTCCCTCGCCGAGGTGCAATGCTGGATGGAAACGAGGCACTGGCTCCGCGCGGCGGCGGCGGCGGAGCGCTACGAGAAGGTCTTCGGCGACGACGGCAAGTCGCTGCCGATGGTCCTGTTCCTCCGGGCCGAAGCCCTGCGCGAAACCCTCGACCACGGTGCCGCGCAACGCGCCTACGGGGAACTCGTGCAGAAATTTCCGAAGGATCCCTTCGCGGCGAAGGCCTCCTTCATGCAGGGGTTCCTCTACCTTCAGCAGGATGACAACGAGGGCGCCCTCTTCCAGTTCGACCAGCTCCGCCGCCAGTATCCCGGCTCGGAAATGGCCGAGGACGCCGATTACTGGACGGGCATGGCGTATTCGTTTTCCGGTCTCTACGCCGAGGCGCGCGAACATCTCGAGGGCTACCTGAAACGCCACAAGACTCCGAAATACCGGAAGGAAGCGGTCTTCCGCATCGCGGTCTGCACCTTCTCGCTCGCGGAATACGGGGAGGCGATCGCGAAGCTCGGGGCCTTTCTCGAGGCCTACCCGGGCGATCCGCTCGCGGACGAGGCCAACCTCCTCCTCGGCGACGCCTTCTTCGGCGAAGAGCGCAACGACGAGGGATTCGCGGCCTACGACCGCGTCCGGCCCGAATCCGGGCGTTATTTCGAGGAGGCGTGGTTCAAGAAGGGCAACGCCCTCAAGCTGCTCGAGGAGATCCCGGCGATGCGGGTCCATTTCGAGAAATTCGTCGCGGAACATCCCGACAGCGGCCGGCTGCCCGAGGCGGTCTACTGGATCGGCTGGACCCACCTCGAGGAGGATGAGCCCGGGCGCGCCCGCGACATCTACTGGAAAACGATCGAGGCGCTCGGCGACGATCCCGATCGGTTCACCATGACCGATCTCCTCGCCGGTTTGCCGAAGGTCTACGCGAAGGGCGGCGACGAGGCGAGGCGGGATCTCGACACCAAGCTGAAGCTGCTAGAGAGCGTCTCGGCGGTGACGGGGAAAACCACGCTCTCCCTCCGCGCCGGATGGGCCCTGTCGCTCGTGGCCGAGGACGCGGAGGCGGCCCGCATCCAGCTTCTCAAGCTCACCGACCGGGTCGATCCGAAACGCCACGAGCCCGCCATCACCGTGGCCGTGGCCGAAGCCCAGCTCGCCTCCGGCAACCGGACCGTGGCGGGGGAGCTCTTCACCGAGATCCGCCGATGGCATCCGCGCACGGTGGAGCGCGACCGCATTTACCGCGCCCTCGGCGAGATCGCCGCGGCCGCGGGCGATCGGAAACGCGCGATAGAGTTCTACGAGCGGTTCGAGCGCGAGACGGCCGCCTCGGTCCACCTCGGCGAGGTGCGCCTGAAGATGGCCGACCTTCACGCCGCCGCGGGCAACGAGCGCGAGGCGCGGGCCACTCTCGAACAGACCCTCGAGACCGCGGGAGTGTCGGCCGACGTCAAGGCAAGGACGCTCCTGCGCCTTGGCGACTCCTTCGCCGCGAGCGACGAGCATGGGAAAGCGGTGGTCTACTTCGAGCGGCTCTACGTCGCCTACGGGAAGTTTTCCGAACTCAACGCCCGGGCCTACTGGAAGCGCGGTCAGTCGCTCGAACGACTGAAGCTCGACCGGGAAGCTCTCGAGACCTACGAGGAACTGGTCGCCCGTGAGGACCTCGCCCGGTTCGAGGAATCGAAACGAGCCGCCGAACGCATCGCCTCGCTGCGTCCGCGGTTTCCGAAGGAAGAAGCGAACGGAGGAAAGGAGGAAACGCTGTGAAGGCCTGCGGGTTCCTGATGCTCCTTTCTTTGGCGGCCGGTTCCGCGTTCGCTCAGGACGTGGTCTTCCTGAAATCGGGGCAGACCGTCGCCTGTCGGATCGACGAAGTCACCGACAACATCCTCAACGTGACCCTCACCGTCGCGGGCGGAGCGGGATCGGCGCGGCGCACCCTGCCGATGGGTGAAGTCGACCGGCTCGAATGGGAGTTCCGTGTCGGCGAGGAGGCGCTCTTCGCCCGGCGCCAGGAGGCCGGATCCGCCGAGCTGAAGCCCTGGTGGGACCTCTGGTTCCCCCACGTCCACCGGCCCCGGTCGCGCGCCGCGGCCTGGGGGATCGCCTACGGCGCGGCCCTCCTGCGCGAGGATCCGGCCACGGGATCGGGGCGCGCCCTCTCCGTCTTCGACCACCTCATCGCGAAGGCCTGGGCGCCCGACGAAGTCGCCTCGGCGAAGGAGGGGCGGCTGCGATCGCTCATCGCGAAGGGCGATCTCGCCACCGCGACCGGGGAAGCGCGGATTCTTGCCAAGGAAACGGAGGATCCCGCCCTGCTCCTCGAGGTCGAGCATCTTCTCGCCCTCGCCGACTTCGCGGCCCTGCGCGCCCTCGAGGAGGAGCATCCGCGATGGATCGAGGATGACGAGGTGCGTCCCCGTCGTGAGGAACTCTACCACCGCGCCCTCGACGGGTTTCTCAAGCCGCACCTCTTCCACGCGACGCGCGAGGCCGCGGCGTCCCGCGGACTTTTCTCTGCCGCGGAGCTCTTCCTCTTCGCCGGGGAGACCGCCGAGGCTCGCGCCCGCTGGGACGACCTCGTGAAACTGTATCCCACCACCCCCTTCGCCGCCGAGGCGGGCAAACGACTCGCTTCCACACCCCAACCTACGGCCGATCCGGCCAAAGCCCGATGAACCGAGACCCCATCCTGACAAAACCACTACGCTGGATTCCGCTCCTCGCGGCCGTTTTCTTTCTGGCTCCGCCGCTCCTCGCCGAGGAGGTCCCGGCGGCTCCGGCCGCCGCGGTCGCCCAGGAAGTTTCCGCCCTCGACCTCTACCACCAGGGCGGAGGGTTCATGCACGTGCTCCTGCTCTGCTCGATCGGAACGATCGCCGCGGTGGTCTACTGCTTCATCCAGATCTCGCGGAAAAAAATGGCGCCGCAGCGGCTCGTCGACCAGGTCAACGCGGCGATGGCGGCGCGCGACGTCGTCTCGGCCTACAGCGCCTGCCAGGCCCATCCCAGCAGTTATGCGCGCGTCATGTCCGGGGCGCTCCTGAAGGTGAACTTCGACCGCGATCTCGCGAACAAGGCGAGCATGATGGAGGCCGCCGCCGAGGTCCTCGACGAGGAGGAGCACCGGCAGATGGTCTGGGTCAACTACCTCAACATTTTCGCCACCCTCGCCCCCATGGTCGGCCTGCTCGGGACGGTCTGGGGGATGATCGAGGCCTTCGACGCCCTCGCCTCGCAGAGCGGCGACGCGAAGGGCCTCGCCTCCGGCATCAAGGTCGCGATGATCACGACGGCCGGGGGGCTCATCGTCGGGATCCCGGCGATGTTCTTCTATTTCTTTTTCCGCGACAAGCTCCAGGGCGTGATGACGACGGTGCAAAAACACGCGAGCTTCGCGATCGACATTCTCTCGGGGGAAATCCGGCTCCAGGGCGCGGCGGAACCGCCCGGTTCCGGCCCGGAACCCTCCGACGCGGAAGCTTGAACGAAACCGGGCCATGGTCAGACGCCGTCACAAAGCCCAGGACGAGGTGAGCTTCCAGCTCACCCCGATGATCGACATGACCTTCCTCCTTCTCATCTTCTTCATGGTCACGCAGAAGATCACCGAACAGGAACTGAGCGTGCCGATCCGCCTCCCCGTGGCGGTGACGGCGGCGACACCGGAGAAGGTCGAGCGCGATGTCATCAACCTCGACGGGGACGGAAACTATTACATCGGCGACCGGCGCGCCTCGACCGAGGAGGTCCTCGCCCATCTGCGCGTGAAGTTCCGCGACGATCCGCCCCTGCAGATCTATCTGCGGGCCGACCGCAACACCCCCTCGAAGAAGATCCGCGAATTCGTCGACATGGCCGCCGAGGTGGGGGCGATCGACCTGATCTTCGGAGTGCAGGAAACTGAACGACCCGACCCGGTAAGGTCGACGACCCGGCAGGGTGGGGTCGGCCGGATTCCGCGATGAGACGAAGACGAACCAGAAAAGTCCAGGCGGTGGAGATGCAGATGACGCCCATGATCGACATGGTCTTCCTCCTTCTTGTCTTTTTCATGGTCTCGGCGAAGCCGGTGCAGCCGGAGCGCGACATCCCCATGGGGTTGCCGGGTCAGGTGGCCCAGGCCAAGGTGGTCGACATTCCCGACGAGGCCCGCGTCATCATCGAGCCGTCCGGTCAGGTCGTCCTGAACGAACGGAATCTCGACACCCCCGGAAGTTCGGATCTGCCGGAACTGCGGGCCGTGCTCACCCGGTTCCGGCTTTCCGCGGAGAACGCGCGCTCCGAGGCCCTCGTGACCCTGGCCCCGCACGACGCGGTGCCGCACCAGCGGCTCGTCGATGTCCTCAACGCCTGCGCCGAGGCGGGAATCCGGGGAGTCAGCCTCGCGGGAGGAGGTGGGGATGAGTGAACTTTCCGTTTCCCTGAATCCGGAATCGCCGAAACCCCCGCGTCCGAAAAAGACGAGGCCGCCGAAGGCCCGGCCCGACGGAGTCACCCGCGAACGGAGCCAGCGCCGCGCCCTCGTCACCTCGATCGTGATCTCGAGCATCATCGTCCACCTCGTGATCCTGCTCCTCTTCGGGATCTGGACAGTGGCCAAGCACTTCACCCGTCCCGGGGCGCGCTTCGAGGTGAAGAAGACGGTGAAGATCCCGCCGAAGACGCCCCAGCACAAAATGAACGTGGCCAAGCACGAGGCGATGGCTCCGAAACCGACCTTCACCGAAAAGCTCGTGAGCACCCGTCCCGCGCCCTTCGCGCTGCCGGAGATGCCCGAGATCAATCTCGACCAGATGCTGCCGCTCGATCCCTCGGAACTGATCTCCGACCAGGTCAACGGGCTCGTCGGGAGCGCTGCGCTGGGCTCGGGGCTCGGCCAGGGACTCGCTGGAGGCGGCGGCACGGGAGAGGGCATGAGCTTCTTCGGAGTGCAGACCGCGGGACAACGCATCCTCCTGCTCTTCGACGTCTCCTCGAGCGTGGTCAACAAGGCCAACGCCGCCGGCATTCCCCTCGAACGCATCCAGGCGGAGACCCTGAAACTCATCGAGGGACTCCCCATCAACGCGCAGTTCTCCATCATCCAATTCACCGGCAACTACATGCCCTTCACCGAGGAACTGGTCGCGGCGACGCCGGCGAACAAGGACCTCGCCAAACAATGGGTGCGCGACAAATGGGTCACGAGCGGCACGATGAGTTCGGCCACAAAAGGGGTCGTCAACAATCTCCACGGAGTCGTCGGTGTCCTCGAACGGGCCGTCACGATGAGTCCGGAAGTCGTTTTTCTCATCTCCGACGCCAGCTTCCAATGGCGGCCGCCGGACGCGGGCGGTCTCGTCAACGTTCCCTATGAGGAAATCAAGAAGGGGGTCAAACCGCTCGAGGATTCGCCCCAAGGCAGGATCCCGTTGCATTTCATCGCCTTTCAGCCGAAACCGGACGATGCGAAGGAATGGAGCCGGATCGTCCGCGGGACGGGCGGCGAATTTCGCGAGTTGAAAGGGGAGTGAGCCCGGCGGGATCGCTGGAAAGGCTCGGAAATTTTGGCGTTTTTGCAAAAAAATTCCCATTTCCGGGCTTGCGCCTCGGATTTTTCGTCGCGAACTCCCAAAAATCAGCGTAATTTCCCCCTTGAGAAGTTTAAAACTTTTACCAACTTCTCGTCTTCCTTTATTTTTGCCGCGTGTCATGAACCTGAAGTCTTCCTCGATTGTCTTCCTTTCTGCCGGGACTCTCTCCCTGGCTGCCCTGGCCACCAGTTGCAAGACGAAGACTCCGGAAGTTCCCGCCGCCCAGGTTCCGGTGCCTCCGGCCCAGTATGGGATGCCGGGCCAACCCGGGGATCCGAACGCCCCCATCCCCGGCGTCCCCGGCGCTCCGGGCACTCCGGGCACTCCGGGCACTCCGGGCACTCCGGGCACTCCGGGCACTCCGGGGGTTCCAGGCGCTCCCGGACAACCCGCCCAGCCCGGTGGACGCTTTGGCTACACCGGTGCCAACCAGCCCGCCGCCCCTGGCGCTCCCGGCACCCCCGCGACTCCCGGAATGCGTGACGTGCGCGACCTGAATCCGGCCACGAACACGCCCAAGCCCCCGGCAGAAACGAAGCCGACGGCTCCGCCGGCCCCGACCACGCCTTCGGCTTCCGAAATGCCCTTTGCCAACGCCGTCCCCGGCAATCCGCTCGTGGTGACCCTCCCGGGTTCCCATTCGTCGCTCGGACAGATTTCCATCGAGAAGTATGATTCCGCCGGCAATCCGACGGGCGAACCGCTGAAGCGCGGCACGCAGGTCCAGATTCCCGACCCGAACAATCCCGGGAAGAAAATCTACTTCAAGGTTCCCTGAGCACGTCGAGCGGAGAGTCTTTTCGCCACGTCGCCGTGCTCGCTCCCGGGCTGATCGGGGGCTCACTGCTCCGCGCCCTGCGCGCCAAGGCTCCCGGCACGAGGCTCACCGCCTGGGCACGTCGGCCCGCGGCGGTCGCGGAGCTTCGTGAAGAGTCCGGCCTGGTCGATCTCGCCTCCACGGAGGTGAACGAGGCCATCGCCGGCGCCGACTGCCTCGTGCTCGCGATGCCGACGGTCCACATGGCCGCGACCGTGGCGGCGATGGGGCCCTTTCCCGCCGGTTCGAGCGTGATCGTCACCGATGTCGGCAGCGTCAAGGCGCCGGTCGTGCGCGAGGTCGGCCCCCTCGTGCGCGAGCGGGGCGGCATCTTCATCGGCAGCCACCCCATGGCCGGTTCGGAGAAAAAGGGGCTCGCCCACGCCGATGCGGGACTCTTCGAGGGGGCTGCGGTCGTCCTCACCCCGGAGGAAGAAGACCTTTCCCATCTCCCGCGGCTCGAACACTTTTGGAGAACCCTCGGCGGGGTCGTCACCTGCCTCGCTCCGGACCGCCACGATGACCTCGTCGCCGGCATCAGCCACCTTCCCCATCTCGTCGCGGCGGCCCTGGCGCGGTCCGTCCTTTCGTGGGAACCCGGCGCGGTCTCGCTGAGCGGCGGCGGATTCCGCGACACGACGCGTGTGGCGGGCGGCCCCGAGGAGATGTGGGCCGATATCCTCTCGGACAACCGCGAGGCCGTTTCACGGCGGCTCGCGGCCTACCTCGACGAACTGCAATCTTGGAAGGACGCCCTCGACGCGCTTGACAGGGATCGGCTCCGCGACTTGTTGTGCGAGGCCCGCCGCCTCCGCGGGACCCTCCCGGCGAGAACTCCCTCCCCCTCTCCGGACCCTGCAACCTGAGGCACGCCCCTCCCCCCATCATGGCCGATCTTCGTGTCAAAAAAGCAAAGGATTTCTCGGCGGAACTCACCGTGCCGGGCGACAAGAGCATTTCCCACCGGGCGCTGATGTTCTCGGCGCTGTCCAACGGTCCCTGTGAGATCACCGGATTCCTCGCGAGCGAGGATTGCCTCGCGACGATGAACGCCCTCGCCGCGATGGGCGTGGAGATCGAGCAACTCGGTTCCGGCGGCACCCACATCCGTGTCCACGGCTGCCGCGGCGAATTCAAGGATCCCGGCCGCCCCATCGACTGCGGCAACAGCGGCACGACGATGCGCCTCCTCGCCGGCATCCTCGCCTCGAAGCCGTTCGAGGTCACCCTCACCGGGGACGAATCGCTCTCGAAGCGCCCGATGAACCGGATCGCGATCCCCCTCGAGCGGATGGGAGCGCGGATCAAGGGCCAGGGCGACCGCTGCACGCCCCCTCTGAAGGTGACGGGCCGGTCGAAGCTCACCGCGATCCATTACGATTCCCCCGTCGCCAGCGCCCAGGTGAAGAGCGCCATCCTCCTCGCCGGTCTCGCCGCCGAAGGCCGCACCAGCGTCTCGGAGCCCTATCCCTCGCGTGATCACACCGAGCGCATGCTCAATTACCTCCTCGTGAAGAACGTGCGCGAGGGGAACACCGTCTCGATCTGGGGCGGTCAGGTGCCCGAGTCGCGCGACATCCAGGTGCCGGGCGACATCTCGAGCGCGGCCTTCTGGATCGTGGCCGCGGCGGCCCGGAAAGGGGCGCGTCTCATGATCCACAACGTGGGACTCAACCCCACCCGGATCGGCGTGCTCAAGGTGATGTCGCGGATGGGGGCGAAGATCGTGGAGCGGATCGACGAGTCCGGATGCGAACCGATGGGCTCGATCGAGATCACCGGCAGCGGTTTGAAGGCCACCGGGATCGGCGGGGCCGAAATCCCCACCTTGATCGACGAGATCCCCGTTCTCGCGGTCGCCGCCGCCCTCGCCGAGGGCAAGACGGTGATCCGGGACGCCCAGGAACTCCGCGTGAAGGAGAGCGACCGCATTTCCGCCGTGGCCGAGAGCCTCCGCCGCATGGGCGTGACGGTCGATGAATTCGCCGACGGGATGGAAATCACCGGCGGCGCGCCGCTCAAGGGGGCCGAGATCCCTTCCCTCGGCGACCACCGCATCGCCATGGCCTTCGCCATCGCCGGTCTCTTCGCCGAGGGCGAGACCGTGATCCGCGACGTCGAGTGCATCGAGACGAGCTATCCCGGCTTCATCCGCGAACTGGAACAACTCCAGGCGATGGGAAGCTGAGGCGGCCGGGTTCGATGCCGGTCGCGACGACGGGAAAACTCAGTTTCCTCCCCCCGTCTTCGTCTCGACGACCAGCTTCCCGTCCTCGGTGTAGACCGAGGCGAGCGAGGGGATGTGCTTCTTGATCGCGGGTAGTTCGGGATCGAGCTTGAAGAGATCGATCGCGGCGTAGCTGTCGACGAAGGGCTTGGGCACCTCGCCGACGGCGGGGCGGATCGCGACCACCTTGAAGGCGATGGTGCGGGCGCGCAGCTGCGGCTCGAGGACGAAGGTGCCGTTGAGGTAACGGAATCCCTTCTGGAAAAGCCCCTTCCGCACCGGTTGGGCCATCGCCACCACGAGCCCACCCGGCTCGATCCGCTCGAGGCGGGCGTTTCCGCGGAAATCCTTGGCCTCGTCGAGGCTCGCGATGAGGACGTTGAGATCCTCCGCCGAGAAGAGCACGCGCTCGGACCGGCCCGCCGCGACCGCCCCGCCCACGGATTTCAGCTTGCCCATCGCGGAGGCCGCCGCCTCCGGAGACGGAGCCGGGAGCCCGAGGGACGCGGCCGTTTCCTGGGTGAAGGTGCCGATGGCGCGGTGCTGGTAGACCCCGACGACGGTGTAGAGGACGACGAGGCCTCCGAAGACGGTGAGGATGGCAATGAGGATGAAACATCCCGGGAAGGGCGACCCCCGGTCGGGCGGGGCCGCTTCGCTGTCGGTGTCGGTGTCGTCCGGCATGTCCGATTCTGGCCCGCGCCGGCGGGAAACGCAAAGGACGAATTTCGCGCCGGGCGGCGATGCGTTCCGCATGGACGTTGACAGGAAGCGCCGGGATCGGTAATGCTCCCGGAGCCCCATGAAACGCATCCTCGGCATCCTCGTGCTCCTCGTCGTCGTCTACCTCGCGACCTGGGTGATGAGCGACCTCGTCACGGGGCGCGGCAGCTTCATGAGCCCGGGCAACCAGGAGAACCTCCTCCGCCGCACCGCGCTCTTCGGCATCATCGGGATCGGAGTGGCCTTCGTCATCATCACGGGCGGCATCGATCTTTCGGTGGGTTCGGTGATCTGTCTCGTCGGAGTCGGATTCCCCTGGCTCGTCTCGCAGGGCGCGCTGCCGGTCCCGGTTTGTCTTCTCCTCGTCTTCGCCGCCGCGTTGTGCGTCGGTCTCTCCCATGGAGTGCTCGTCACCTCGATGAACCTGCAGCCTTTCGTGGTGACGCTCTGCGGCCTCCTCATGTATCGTGGCATCACGCGCGGTTTCACGGGCGATCAGCCGGTCGGCTTCGGCAACGACCTGAAGGGGCTCCGCTGGCTCGCGACCGGGGAGATTCCCGTGACCGCCACCTTCGGGGTTCCGGTGCCCTGCCTCATCTTCGTGCTCGTGGCGGCGCTGGCGGGCCTCTTCCTGAACCGGACCGTCCCGGGACGCCACCTCCTCGCCCTCGGCAACAACGAGGAGGCGGCGAGGTTCAGCGGCGTGCGCACGAAGCGCCTCATCATTCTCGCCTATGTGATCTGCTCGCTCCTCGCGGGGCTCGGGGGGCTCCTCTTCGTCTTCGACACGAACTCGGCCCAGCCGGTCGACTTCGGAAACTTCTACGAGCTCTTCGCCATCGCGGCGGCCGTCCTCGGGGGCTGCAGCCTGCGGGGCGGATCCGGCACCATCCTCGGGATTGTCATCGGCACCGCGCTGATCCAGTTGCTGCGCAACATGATCAACCTCGTCGACTGGATTCCGAAGAACATCGAGTATGCCGTCATCGGCGGGGTCATTCTCGCGGGCGCGATCGGCGACGAGATCGCCAAGCGCATCGTGAACCGGCACCGGGGCTCGGCCTCTCGCGAAGGGTGAGGCAGGCTCCGGCGCGGGCGAAAAAAATTTTGAAACCGCGACGGGACCACCGGGTTTGAAGGGTTGAAATCAACCCCTTCATTCCCATGAAAACCCGGACGCTCGCGATGCTTCTGTGCACTTTGTCCCTCGCCCCCCTCGGGGCCGAGGAAACGAAACCCGCTCCGGAAGGGGCGAAAAAACCGGGCGGTCCCGGAGGTCCGGGAGGCCCCGGAGGAAAGGGCGACGGTTCCTTCTTCCGCAACTTGGACAAGGACGGCGACAAGGCCATCTCCCAGGCCGAGGCGGGCGAGCGCTGGCAGGGCATGGGCAAGCTCGACAAGGACGGCGACGGCAAGGTCACGATGCAGGAACTGATGGCCGGGCGTCCCGGGGGTCCGAATGGTCCAGGGGCCGGTCCGGGCAAGCCCGGGGAAGGGGCCGGTCCGGGACGCGGCCCGGGTGCCCCCGGTGAGTTCTTCAAGAACGCCGACAAGAACAGCGACGGCAAGGTCTCCAAGGACGAAGTTCCCGCGCCAGCGTGGGAGCGGCTCGGCAAGCTCGACAAGGACGGCGACAGCGCCGTGAGCAAGGAGGAGATGGCGGCGATGATGGCCGGACGCGGTGGACCGGGGGGACCGGGGGGACCGGGGGGACCGGGGGGACCGGGGGGACCGGGGGGACCGGGGGGACCGGGGGGACCGGGTGGCCGTCCCGGCGGCCCCGGAGCCGGCGGACCGCAGGGCGGGCCGGGCTCCATGTTCTCCCGCTACGACGCGGACAAGGACGGCAAGCTTGCCAAGTCCGAGGTGCCCGCCGAAATGTGGGAAAAGCTTTCGAAGGCGGATGAAAACGCCGACGGCCTCGTCAGCGAGAAGGAACTTGAAGGAGCCTACCGGCGCCCCGGCGAGGGTCCGGCCAAGCCCGCGGAAAAACGCCCCGAACCGGGATCGGCCTCGGCCTGAACGGTCCTTGGGTCGTCGACCCGCTTCCTCCGCTAAGGTTGTGACTCCACCACGATCCCCGTTTCCGCGCAAAGCTCGCGCATCCGGTCGAGGCCGACCCGGGCGGTTTCCATCGGATCCTTTGCCCACCATTCCGCGTTGAAGAGCTCGAGGCTGAGCCAGCGGTCGTAGCCCTTTTCCCGGAGGATCGCCATCTCGGTGCGCAGGTCGATGACCCCGTCGCCAATCATGACGCGGTCGGGATCCTTCTGCGAGCCACTCGGGATTCCCGGCGCCGCGTCGTCGATGTGGTAGTGGGCGATGCGCTCCGGCGCGAGGGCGCGGAGGTCGTCGAAGGTGGTGCGTTGGTTCCAGTTGTGGAAGGCGTCAAGGATAAGGCAGGCATCCGGATCGCCGCATTCATCGAGCACCGCGACGGTGTCGGCGACGTGATTGAGGCTGGCGAAAAAGCTGATGTATTCGAGCACGGCACGGACCCCGGTCTCGCGTCCGATCTGGAGAAGATCGCGGTAGCCCCGGGCGAGGCCCTCGGTCCCCGGCCGCTCCATCGGCGGAGTGCAGACCATCAGCGGAGCGCCGACCCGCGCGGCGAGTTCGAAACGGCGGCGCGCCTCGTCCATGGCGAGCTTGTATTCCCACCCCGAAGTTTCGCCCCAGTTCCGCACCGCGATGAAACAGGGCACAACGAGTCCGTGATCGGCGAGGGCTTTCTCCACGTCCGAGATCTCGCCGCCGCGGCCGACATGCTCGTAGAGCTCCACCGCCCAGAGTTCGATGCCGTGGTAACCCGCCTCCCCCGCGACGCGGATCTTCTCGAGCAGCGGGGTTGGTTTGATTGTCGAGGCGTTGAGGGAAAGGCGCATGCGGGAGCGAAAGCGGAGCTTTCGCTCCAGTAAAAGGCGGGAAGGCGGAAGGGGGAGGGTAAAAGGTGGGAAGCTAAAAAGTAAAAGGTTGGAATGCTTCGAGAGAAATCGGTGGTTTCAGAATTCGCAATCCGCAATTCACGAGAGTAGTTCGCGGACGCGATCCATCGGCAAAAAGTGTCCGACGAGGGGTTGGGAGAGGTCGTTTTGGCTTTGTTGCCAGGTGGCGAAGATCCCGCTTTCGTCGGCGAAGGTGGCGACGTAGCGGGAGCAGCCGGTGCCATGGGGCGAAATGAATAGCGGGGCCTCGATGCTGAGGCTTTCGATCCGGGTCAGATCTCGGTCGGCACCGACGGCGATGCCGCCGATCTCTTCGCAGGACCATCCCCGCGGCCGCGAGACGGCCCTGGGGTTCTCATCGAGCTGACGCAGGCACTCGCAACTGTCGTAGAAATACAGCGAGAGGTCCGGCGCGTTCGCGAAGACCCCCACTTTCGGGATGGCGAGGCGTTCCGTGACGCGGGCCGCGGCAATGTCCCAGACCGGACCGCGCCGGAGGAGGTCGTTGGTGATCGTCTCGCAGGTCGTGCTTCCCTTGCGGCGCAGGGCGAGGGCGGTGCCGCTGCTCGACCAGGAAAAGGGGTGCGTGCAATAACCGAGGACGAGGTCTCCGTTGGGCAGGTCGAAGGGCCAGGGATCCTTCGTGTGAAGCCGCGCCGGATCGTGGAGGCCGGCCGGGATGACCTCCTCGAGGCTGGCAGGCGAGAGCGCGGCGAGGGAACTGGCGGAGAGGCGGTCGATGCTCCAGACGCCGGCGCCGGGTTTGAGGAATTTGGCGATTTGGTCGGGATAGGGGATGTCCTTTTCGCTCGAGACGAAGAACTCGATCCCTTTCTCCGTGAGATGCAGGGCGACGCCCTCGATCGAGACGACCTGCCGGTCGGGATAGGAGAGGTCGGCCTTGGAGAAGGTCGCGACCTTTTCGAAGGGACCCTCGAATCCGGACGCGCGGAAGATCACCGCCTCCTTGCCGCGTTCGCCCGAATGGACCCCGGTGCGCGAATCCCCGTAGACCCGGTAGCGGCCGCAGACGAGGATGGACCCGTCGCGGTCGCGGATGACGTTGCCGCCGCCGAACCAGAATCCGGTGCTCCGCTCGAGTGGTTCGACGAGAACGCGCGCGGCCTTCTGGTCGATCAGGGCCGCGGCGAGGGCGGTGAGTTTTTCAGTCTGTTCCGGGGTCAGCAGTGACATGGCGGGTAGGATAGGGAGGCGCGGCGGGGGTGACAATGCGAATGTGAGGGATTGGAAAGACGGGTTTTTGTGGATAGCCCTGTGGACCGGGTCAGTGACCCCGGGATGGGCGTGCAACCCGGCCTCACTGAGGCCGGCTAAAGGCTTTCGCATTTCGCCCTGTCGCCGGGGTCAGTGCCCCGGAACGGAGGTTCCCGGAACGGAGGTTCCCGGAACGGAGGTTCCCGGCCCCAGTGAGGCCGATTACCAAACAAAAAAGACCGGCGGTTACCCGCCGGTCTTTTTTGAATGAATTGCCAATCCGGGGATGGCTCAGTAGCGATAAAGCTCCGGCTTGTAGGGGCCTTCGACGGGCACGCCGATATACTTGGCCTGGTCGTCGGTGAGCTTGGTGAGCTTGGCACCGATCTTGTCGAGGTGGAGACGGGCGACTTCCTCGTCGAGCTTCTTGGGCAGGATGTAGACGCCGGGGGCGTAGACCTCCTTGTTCTTCCAGAGGTCGATCTGGGCGAGGGTCTGGTTGGTGAAGCTGTTGCTCATGACGAAGCTCGGATGGCCGGTGGCGCAGCCGAGGTTGACGAGGCGGCCCTCGGCGAGCATGAAGAGCTGCTTGTCGCCGGGCAGGTCGTAGCGGTCGACCTGGGGCTTGATCGTCGTCTTGCTGACGCCGGGGGCGGCGTTGAGCTTGGCGACCTGGATCTCGTTGTCGAAGTGGCCGATGTTGGCGACGATGGCCTGATCCTTCATCGCCAGCATGTGGTCGAGGCGGATGATGTCCTTGTTGCCGGTGGTGGTGACGTAGATGTCGGCCCAACCGAGGGTATCTTCGATGGGAAGAACACGGTAGCCTTCCATCGCGGCCTGGAGGGCGCAGATGGGGTCGATCTCGGTGACGACGACCTGGGCGCCGAAGCCGCGCAGGGTCTGGGCGCAGCCCTTGCCGACATCGCCGTAACCGCAGACGACGGCGACCTTGCCGGCGATCATGACGTCGGTGGCGCGCTTGATGCCGTCGACGAGCGACTCGCGACAACCGTAGAGGTTGTCGAATTTCGACTTGGTGACGGAATCGTTCACGTTGATGGCGGGGACGCGGAGCTTGCCGGCCTGCGACATCTGGTAAAGGCGGTGCACGCCCGTGGTGGTCTCCTCGGAGACGCCCTTCCAGTCCTTCAGGTAGCTGGTGAACTTGATGGGGTCCTCGGAGTGGATGCGGCGGAGGAGGTTCTTGATGATGGCTTCCTCCTCGCTCTCAGAGGGGCTGTCGATGAAGGAGGTGTCTCCTTCCTCGAGTTCGGCACCCTTGTGGATGAGGAGGGTCGCGTCGCCGCCGTCGTCGACGATGAGCTGGGGTCCCTTGCCGTCGGGCCAGGTGAGGGCGGCCTCGGTGCAATCCCAGTATTCCTCGAGGGTCTCTCCCTTCCAAGCGAAGACGGGGATGCCGGCGGCGGCAATGGCGGCGGCGGCGTGGTCTTGGGTCGAGAAGATGTTGCAGGAGCACCAGCGGACGTCGGCGCCGAGATCCACGAGGGTCTCGATGAGGACGGCAGTCTGGATCGTCATGTGGAGCGAGCCCATGATGCGGACGCCCTGGAGGGGCTTGGAGGCCGCGTATTTGGCACGGGTGGCCATGAGGCCCGGCATCTCGTGCTGGGCGACTTCGATTTCGAGACGGCCGAAGTGGGCCAGGCCGATGTCGGCGACCTTGTAGTCTCCCTTGATGGCGACGTTTGCGCTCATAATGGTGGTATTGTCAGGATGGATTTGGGTTTGCGTTGGTTCACGTCACGCGCAGGCACTCTTGAGCGCTTCCGCCTTGTCGGTCTTTTCCCAGGTGAGGGAGTCGGTGTCGTCCTCGCGGCCGAAGTGGCCGTAGTTCGTTGTTTTACGATAGATCGGGCGAAGCAGATTCAGCTCGCGGATGAAATCGGCGGGTTTGAAGGAGAAAATCTCCTTGATCGCCTTCACGATCTTGTCGTTGTCGACGTGGTTGGTGCCGAAGGTGTCGACGTGGACGCTGACGGGCTGGGGGTAGCCGATGGCGTAGGCGAGCTGGAGTTCGCAACGATCGGCGAGGCCGGCGGCGACGACGTTCTTGGCGACGTAGCGGCACATGTAGGCGGCGGAGCGGTCGACCTTGCTCGGATCCTTCCCGGAGAAGGCGCCACCGCCGTGACGGCCCATGCCGCCGTAGGTGTCGACGATGATCTTGCGTCCGGTGAGGCCGCAGTCACCCTCGGGTCCGCCGATGATGAAAAGGCCGGTGGGGTTGATGTGATACTCGGTCTTGTCGGTGAGGAGTTCGCCGGGGATGACGGCCTCGATCAGTTCCTTCTTGAGGATCTCGCGGATCTCGGCGGTGCCGATGCTGGCGGCGTGCTGGGTCGAGACGACGACGGCGGTGACGCGGGTGGGCTTGCCATCGACGTATTCCATGGAGACCTGGGTCTTGGAGTCGGGGCGGAGCCAGGTGTGCTTGCCGCTCTTGCGGAGTTCGGTGATGGCGCGGCCGAGCTGGTGCGAGTAAAGGATCGGCGCGGGCATAAGCGAGGGGGTCTCGTTAACGGCGTAACCGAACATGATGCCTTGGTCGCCGGCACCCTGCTCGGCGGTCTCCTTGCCATCGGCGGCAGCGGCGTCGACGCCCTGGGCGATGTCGGGGGACTGCTGGCCGAGAGCGTTGATGAAGAAGAAGTTCGCGGCGTTGAACTTACAGTCGTCGTTGGTGTAACCGATCTCGGTGATGGCGGCCTTGACGACCTCGCGGTAGTCGAACTTCGCGGAGGTGGTGATTTCACCGCCGAGGACGACGAGGTTGTCCTTGACCATGGTCTCGCAGGCGACGCGGGACTTGAGGTCCTGCGAGAAGCACGCGTCGACGACGGCGTCGGAAATGGTGTCGCACACCTTGTCGGGGTGACCTTCGGTGACGGATTCGGACGAGAAAATGTAGGAGTTTGCCATGATGTATTTACAAATCTTGATTGGTTGATACCATAGGCAGTCCCGCCATGTCGTCAATCTTGAAATCACTGCGTCTCATCGCGGATCCGACGCGGCTCAGGATTTTGGGGCTTTTGCGGCGTGAGAATCTTTCCGTGGTGGAGCTCCAGGAGGTCCTCGGGATGGGGCAGTCGCGCATTTCGTCGCAACTTTCCCAGCTCCGCCAGGCGAAACTGGTGACGGACCGGCGTTCGGGAAAAAACATCATCTACGCCTTCGGGAACGACGCGGCCCCGCTCGACGAGCGGCTCGTCCAGGCTCTCGATCTCGCCGCCGCGGAGGTGCCGGAGGCGGCGGACGACGCGGCGGCGCTGGAGCTGATCCTCGGGAAACGCCGCGACAAGGCGCGGGCCTACTTCGACAACCTCGCGGGAAAATTCGGCCGAACCTACTGCCCGGGACGCTCGTGGAAAGCGCTCGGCGAGGCCCTCCTGAAACTGATGCCGCCGCAGGTCATCGCCGATCTCGGCGCGGGGGAAGGGACCCTTTCCCAGCTTCTCGCCCAGCGCGCCGAAAAGGTCATCGCGATCGACAACTCGGAGAAGATGGTGGAATACGGCACGAACGTGGCGCGTGAGAACGGTTGCAAGAATCTCGAATACCGGCTCGGCGGGATCGAGGATCCGCCGATCGGGCCCGGTTCGGTCGATCTCGCCTTCCTGAGCCAGTCGCTCCACCACGCGGTGCGCCCGGATGCGGCGATCGCCGCCGCCTTTCGCATTCTCAAGCCGGGCGGACGCCTCATCGTGCTCGACCTGCTGAAGCACCAGTTCGAGGACGCGAAGGAACTCTATGCCGACCTGTGGCCGGGGTTCAGTGAGCTGGAGATGTCGCGCTTCCTGAAAGGCGCCGGTTTCGAGGAGATCGAGGTTTCGGTGGTCGATCGTGAACCCGAGCCTCCTTTTTTCCAGACGCTGCTTGCGCTGGGAACGAAGCCCCCGGGATCCGAAGGAGGAAGATGAACGCGATCCCGGCGGTGCGCCGGGACGTTGACGCCACCCGCAGCCGGGGCCATGCTGTGGGGCGAATGAACTGGATCACCGCCATCTGGTACGCGGGCATGGGGGCCTGCCTCATCCTCGCGCTGATGCACCTGCTGGTATGGCGACGGGACGGCCGCTCGCTGCCGAACCTGGTGTTTCCGGTGATCGCCTTCGGAATCATCGCGCTGGGCGCGTGCGAACTCGCCCTGATGCGGTCGACCTCGCCCCCGGCCGCCCTGGGGATCGTCCGCCTTGGCCACCTTCTCTTTGGAATCGTGGTGCCGGCCAGCCTGCTCTTCGTCCATTTTCTTTTCGGGACGGGCCGGACCTGGCTCCTCCTCGTCGCGATCGGTCTGCGCACCGCCGCGGTCATCGCCAATTTCACCACGGGAGCGAGCCTGCATTTCCTCTCAATCGAAACCCTCGGGCAGGTTTCCTTCATCGGGGAAACGGTCTCTGTCATCGGTGAGGCGGTCGAAAACCCCTGGGTCCGTCTCGGGCAACTGGCCGCGATCGCCCAGATCGCCTACGTCGCGGACGCCTCCCTGCGTCTCTGGGGCAAGGGCGGGGAAATCAACCGTCGACGGGCCGCCGCGATCGGAGGCAGCACGGTGCTGCTTTTTCTGGTGGCGATGGCGGTCACGGGCCTGATCTCCTCGGGAAGGCTGCGTGCGCCGATGCTGGTGAGCTTCCCTTTTTTCGGGATGGTGCTGGCGATCAGCTACGAGATGAGCCGCGAGCTCCGCCGCACCGCACGCCTCGCGGTGGCGCTCGAGACGAGCGAGCGGCGTCTCTCCCTCGCGGGCTCGGCCGGCCGCCTCGCCTTCTGGGAATGGGATCCGGCCGGGGACGGGTTCTGGATTTCGGAGGACGGGTGGGAGATCTTCGGGATTGCGCCGACCGCGTCGCTGGGCCTCGGGGAGTTTCTCGGGCATGTGCATGAGGCCGACCGCGGGCGGGTCGCGGGACTTGTGGCCGCCTCGGCAGCGGGAACGGGGGGCTTTTCGGCCGAGTTCCGCATCGGTCCGGCGGCGGAGGCGCGCTGGATTTCGGCGTCCGGCGGGGGCGGAAAGAACCCGGCGGGCGGTGCCTCGCTCGTCCGGGGCATCGCGATCGACGTGACGGCGAACAAGGAGGCTGAAGCCGAGGCGGCGAGGCAGCGCAGCGAACTGGCCCTTCTCTCAAGAGTCTCGACCCTCGGAGCCCTCTCCGGATCGCTCGCCCACGAGCTGAACCAACCCCTCACCGCGATCCTCGGCAACGCCCAGGCCGGACGCCGCTGCCTCGCCTCGGCGACTCCCGACCTCGCCGAGACCGCGGACATCCTCGACGACATCATCGCCGACACGAAGCGGGCCGGGGGCATCATCCACGGGATGCGGGCCCTCTTCTCGCGGGAAACGGCACCGGAACTCGTCCCGGTCGATCTCAACGCCGCGGTCCGCGATTCGCTCTCCCTGATCCGCAGCGAGGTCGTGGCGCGGAAGGGGCGGGTCGACTTCACGCCAGCCTCGCCCCCGCCCCGGGTCCTCGCCCGCGTCGTCGAGGTCCAGCAGGTCCTCATCAATCTCGTCCTCAACGGCCTCGACGCCCTTCCCCCGGCCCGCGCGGGCGAACGGCCGGGGAAGCCGCGGGTCCGCGTCGGGATCGAGGTCGCCGGACCGGACGTCCTCGTTGAAGTCTCCGACAACGGTCCCGGTATTCCCGAGGAGTTCCGCACGCGTCTTTTCGAGCCGTTTTTCTCAAGCAAGTCGGATCGGGGCGGTCTCGGTCTCGGCCTCTCGATCAGCCGTGGCCTCGTGGAGCGATTCGGGGGCGGCCTCGAGGCGCTCCCGGGCGAACCCGGGACCGGCGCCGTCTTCCGGATCCGCCTCCCCGCGCTCCCGGAAGTGGAGAAGGCTTGCGTTCCGCCACCGAAACGGTCCAAAGTGGCGGCCGATCCGAAATGAAGCAACCCGGCGACAACCCAGGCACGGTCTTCATCGTCGATGATGACGATTCGGTCCGCCGCAGCCTTGCCCGGCTCATCCGCGCCTGCGGCCATGCCGTGGAAACCTTCCCCTCGGGTGAGGAATTCCTCGCCTCCCCGACGCCCGCCTCCGCCGGACCGGCCTGTGCCGTCATCGACCTGCAGATGCCGGGCCTCGGCGGTCTCGACCTGCAGGAGGAACTGATGAAGCGCGACCGACCCTGCTCCGTCGTCTTCATGAGCGGCAACGGCAGCATCCCCGAGACGGTCCGGGCGATGCGCGGCGGTGCCGTCACCTTTCTCACCAAGCCGATGGAGGCCGGGGACCTCCTCGCGGCCATCGCCGAGGGTCTCGCGACCCACCGGCGGCGCCTCTCCGAGGACCTGCAGGCCGGGGAGATCCGGCGCCGCATCGCGACCCTGTCCGAACGCGAGCGCGAGACGATGTCCTGGGTCATCACCGGTGCCCTGAACAAGCAGATCGCCTCCGGACTCGACATCGCGGAGCGCACCGTGAAGGCCCACCGGTCGAAGGTGATGGAGAAAATGGGGGTGTCGTCCGTCGCCGAACTCGTCCGCCTCTGCGACGCGGTGCGCTTCCGCGGGGCCGCCCCGCCCTGACCGGCATTGCACCAAAGGGCAATTGCGTGACTCCGCCCGACCCGCCACACTCGCAGGGTGTCCTCCCAAAGCGCCACGATCACCCTGATTGACCGCGACCCGAGCGTGCGCCGCGCCCTCTCGCGGGTCTTCTCGGCGGCGGGATTCGCGACCGAGGCCTTCGCCTCCGCCGAGGAATTCCTCGGGACCCCCCGCGACCGGCACGGGACCTGCGTCGTGGCCGACACGCGCCTTCCCGGAATCGGCGGCCTCGAGCTGATGCGACGGGCCGGACTCGAACACCCCGGGATTCCCTTCATCCTTCTCACGACCGAGGACGACGACGCGATGCGGCTCAAGGCGCGCGCCGCCGGTGCCGCGGCCCTCTTCCGGAAACCCGTCGATCCCGAGGCGCTCCTCGACTCGGTCCGCTGGGCGCTCCCCTCCCCCCTCTCCGCGGTCCCGGCCTGAAGCCGGTGCCGACCACTGCGAGATTCCTGACGAACCCACCATGAAAAACCATCCGCGATCCCAATGCCTCGCGCTCGTCCTCGGACTGGCGCTGATCGGTTCCGCCGCCTTCGGGCAGCAGAAGAAACCCAACATCCTCGTCATCTGGGGCGACGACATCGGCCAGTTCAACGTCAGCGCCTACAACATGGGCATGATGGGCTACAAGACGCCGAACATCGACCGCATCGCCCGGGAAGGCGCGATTTTCACCGACTGGTACGGCCAGCAAAGCTGCACCGCCGGCCGCGCCGCCTTCATCACCGGCCAGTCGCCGATCCGCACCGGCCTCACCAAGGTCGGCCTCCCGGGCGCGCCCGAGGGCATGAAGAAGGAGGATCCGACCCTCGCCACCCTGCTCAAGGCCCAGGGATACACGACCGGACAGTTCGGCAAGAACCACCTCGGCGACCGCGACGAAATGCTGCCGACCGCCCATGGTTTCGACGAGTTCTTCGGCAACCTCTACCACCTCAACGCGGAGGAGGAGCCGGAGAACCCCGACTACCCGAAGGATCCCGCGTTCAAGAAGAACTTCGGACCCCGCGGCGTGATCCACAGCTTCGCCGACGGCCGCATCACCGACACCGGCCCGCTCACCAAGAAGCGCATGGAGACGATCGACGAGGAGGTCAACGCGAAGGCCCTCGACTTCATGGAGCGAGCGGCGAAGGCGGACAAGCCCTTCTTCCTGTGGTGGAACTCCACCCGGATGCACATCTTCACCCACCTCAAGGAAGAGTCCGAGGGCAAGACCGGTCTCGGCATCTACGCCGACGGGATGGTCGAGCACGACGGCCACGTCGGCCAGGTCCTCGACAAGCTCAAGGAGCTCGGCCTCGATGAGAACACCATCGTGATGTATTCC